>JANMQY010000069.1:0-35221 GCA_031370785.1 Candidatus Eiseniibacteriota bacterium
CGCCGGCATCCGCGACTGGGATCACGCGCTGGAGACGCTGGACCGCTCGATCGAAGCGACGCGCGCCATTGGTTGGACGTACGACCTGCCGCGCCTCGCGGAGAAGCGCGCGGAGTATGTGCGCGAGGCTGGAGCGGCAAAAGCGCGGTGAACGATGGAGACGGCGCCTGTCGCGCGGGAGCGAGGCGCAGGGGTGTGATAGACGTCGCCGGGATGGCGGAATGGCAGACGCAACGGACTTAAAATCCGTTGGGCGAAAGCCCGTGCAGGTTCGAGTCCTGCTCCCGGCATGTTGTCTGGCGAAGACTCCTGATTGTCGGCGGCGCCCTGCGCCTCACTCGATGCCAGAGTCCCGGCAGGCGCTCGCAAATTCGGCCAGCAGCCGATTTCGATCCGCCCGCCCGGCGCTCCCCAGGATCGCCTGAGCGACTGCCTCGGCTCTCGCCGCAGTCGCGGCTTGACCTTCGCGACGCAATGCTTCGGCAGCGCCGGCGTAGGCGCGCCCGAAGCGCCGCGAGTAGAAGCGCGTGAACGCGTGACCGCGCGATGGCAGGTCCGGAAGCCGCTCCGCGAGCGGCACCAGGCGCAGCGCCGCCGCAACCGACTCGCGCGTCAGGTCCGTGGTCGCGCCGGGTCGCGCGAGAAAGATCAGGCCGCGCAACTCGGGCACCGCCAGCGGGGTCGCGATCAACGCATCGCTCGAGCTGGCCGCCGGCCTGCCCCGGGCGAGGCACGAGCGCATCATGTCACCCCATCCACCGCGCGACCCTCCCCCCGCCAGCATGGGGTCGAGACGGGGGATCACCTCACGCCGGTACCACTCGAGCGGGAATGCCGCCGCGGAGATCGGGTAGCGCGTGCCCTCCGGGCCATGGGCGCCGAGGAATACCTCGATGTCGCTCATGGTCACGAAGGCTGCATCGCGCGGAAGCTCTAGCGCGATCCCACGCGCATAGAGGTCGAGCGTGCGATCGTGCGATGCATCGGCCTCGGCCCAGCCGGCGAGCAGCCATGCGGCCGCGGCCAACACCACCAGCGCATCGAGGGCGCGGCGCGCGCGCGGGCCGCGAAGCTGGTCGCACAGTGACTCGCACCCGATTCCCAGCAGCACGGCGGCCGCAAACGTCGCCGGTCCCTGCAGGTGCTCGAGCACTTCGCGGCTGTACGACTGCTCCGGGAGCCGGCCGGCGACGAGGATGGCGGCACCCGCAGCGAGCGTTCCCAGAACCGGGAAGAGCGCAGGACGCAGTTCACGACGGCGCATCAGTGTGAACGCGCCGAGCGCCACGAGCAGTAGTCCCACATTCCAGACCCGAGCCAGGTCTCCAAGCCAGATCGGCAACGCCCAGCTTGCCGCCGCGCCGGTCTCGGCCGAGAGCGCGTAGGTCCCGTAGTCCGCACGCAACGCGTGGTGCACGACATCACCTGCGCTGCGCAGCGCACCCCAGTCGGGCCACGGTGAGCCGCTGCGCAGCGCGGGCAGACTGAGGTACAACGCCACGCCCGGAAGCACGAGCGATGTGGCCAGCAGCGCGGCGCGCACGAATCGGCTGGCCGGAGACCGAAGGCATGTCCACGCGCCCGCGGCGATCGCGGGCAGCGCGGCGAGGAACACCGGGTGCTGCGCGAGGCCGAGCGATCCGATCAGGCCGAGTCCGGCGGTGGCGCGCGCGGACGGGCGCTGCACCGCGCCGAGCCGCACCGCCGCAAGCAGCGCCGCGGCGACCAGCAGGTGCGCCAGGGCGAACACCTCGGGCTGGACGGCCAGCGCCCACAACGGTGGGAAGCAGGCGTATGCGAAGGAGGCCAGCACGCGCCCGGCCGCGCGCACGCCCAGGCGCCGCAACGTCTCCGCCAGGAGTGCCGCGGTGACAGCGTGCGCGAGCAGTCCCAGCGCAGCGATCGCGAGGGCGGGCTCGAGTCCGGGCAGGTGCGCCAGCACGCGGTCCAGCCAGGCCTGCAGCGGGAAGCCCGGTGGGTGGGGCACGCCTCCGCGAAGCGCGATCGCCACCAGCTCGGCGCCGTCACCGGACTGGGGCGAGCGCGCGAGCGTGGGGAGGAGCAGCGCGAAGACCGCGGCGCCGATGCCCCAGGAGACCATCGGGCTCCCCGCGGATGCGAAGGCCGCGCCACGAGCTGGTGCGGTAGCGCGCGGTGTCACAGACTCAGCAACCTCGAGGCTTCGCCTGCTTCATGCTGGTGCACAGTATCCCCCGACTTTGTATGGCAGCGTCACCCGACACGCCGCTCGCCGATCTTAGCGGTCCGGAAGCCGGGATGCCGCCCGTGCAGATCGACAGGCTCCGCGTACGCCTTCGCCGTGTCACACGCGTCCGCATTCTCACGCGAGGAGCCTCGCTTCTCGCCTGGGCTGGCCGGCACTATCCGTGAGCGTTCCGCGCGCGACCCTCACGCATCGATGTGCTGAGCCGTCGAACGCCGCGTCCGCGAACACAAACGCAGCATGTTTGGTCCTCTCAAAGTTTCAGCGTTGCTAAACCGCGCGTCGGCTGCATAAAGTTCTCCGCTTCATCGCGCGATTTCATTCGCTCTGCCCGCGCGCGCGTGCGAAGCTTCGTTCGCATTTCCCCCTGCCGTGGTATTCCGGTGCTTTCGAACAGGAGAACGATCATGACTTCGCGCCCTGACCTCCCGCGGTCGACCCGAATTCGCAACGGCTCACGTCCGCTCGCACTGGTCCTGCTCGGTGTAGTCGTGTGCGCCGTGCTCGCGCTTTCTGCGGAGCGTGCACCTTCAGATCCGCACTCGATGCACATGATGAAAGGGTCCGCGAGCGGTCCGATGACGGACGAATCGATGGCGCGCTGGGTTCGCGAGTGGTACGCGGCGCATCCCGCGAAGGGTCAGAGCGCGAATGCGACTGCGGCCGACACTTTCACGGTGGGCAACTTCCAGTTCGACACCGATGGAAACCTGGCGACTCAGGTGGACACCGCGAAGATTCAGACCGGCCAGACCATCCTGTGGGTTCTGACGGCGGGTGTGCACACGACGACCAATGGGGATGGAGCGGCGGATCCGGCTGTCGGCACGCTGTGGGACCAGCCCATGACCACTGCGGGCGCGCAGTTCTCCTTCACGTTCGCGGATGCGGGGACCTACCCGTTCTTCTGTCGGCCGCACGAAGGATTCGTTATGAAAGGCGTGGTCGTAGTGTCCGCTCCTTTGTCGGTGCCGGCTCCGACGCACGGCGGCGCACGGCTCGCGTTCGTCGCAGATCCCGCGCCCAATCCGACTGGAGCGGGAGTGCGTTTCCAGTTCTCACTCGCGCGTGGGGGTCGCGTTCGCGCGCAGCTGTTCGATCTCTCGGGTCAGTTGATCGCGAGGATTCTGGACCGTGATCTCGAGCCGGGCGTTCATGGCGCGGGATGGGATGGTCGGACGGTCTCGGGCTCCTCCGCTGCGCCGGGCATGTACTACCTGAGCCTCAGCGCCGACGGCACGCGGCTGACCCGCCAGGTGACGGTCGTCAGGTAGGGCGCGGGACCGAGCATCGCAGGTCGCCGCTGGCGACCCGACATCGCTGAAATGCCGACGCGCGCAGTGCAGCGAGCACTGCGCGCGTCGCGCTTTAGTGGCTGATCTTGTACGCCGCCCAGATGCCGGCGACGCCGCCGATCGTGCTCAACAGGATCGACCACATCGAGAACATGCCGGCGTGCCACAGCATCGGCACGAGGCCGCCGAGCGTGGAACCGACCACCATTCCGAACCAGATCATTTTCTTGCTCATGTTCGCCTCCCCGGCTTGGGGCCCGGCCCACGTGGGTGTGGGTCGAAAACAGGGCGAACAGGTTATCGGCCCGCTCGGTCTCGAAGTTGAGCGCGGCCCAGATCCCGGCAGACTGCCGCGCCTCGGGCTTCCTGTCAGAGCGATGCCAAGATCCCGCCCCGCAAACCACAAATCACCTCCTTCTCGCATCGGAACGTGGCGCTCGCGGTGTATCAGCGCTCGCGAGCCATTGGCGCCGATCGCAAGGCGCCGATTCATCCAGCAGCCGGCGTGAGCTTTTTGAATTCCGGACCGTCGCCGGCAACATCCCACGGGAGGAACCATGCGAAGACCCGTTCAAGTCGGCCTGGTTGCGGCAATCGTTCTTCTGCTCGGTGCCACCGGCGTGCTTTTCGTGAAGTACCGCAATACTTCCGCCAGTTACGCGGAGACCAAAGCCGCGGAAAAGACCGCGCGCTCGCACTACGCGGAGGCCTTCAACGCCATCGCTGAGATTCAGGACAGTCTCAGTGCGATCAGCGTGGGAGAAGAGGCGGTGCGGCTGCGCTCGCAGAACGATCGTGCCGAGCAACGGCTGACGGAGCCAAACCGGCGCGAAGCACTCGAGCGCATTGCCCTCGTGAACGCGAGCATTCAGCGCACACGAGAGAAGATCAACCGCCTCGAAAGCGACCTGAGAAGGAGTGGCACCAGGGTCGCGGGCCTCAATCGGATGATCACGAATCTCAAGCAGACGGTGTCCGAGAAGGAGGGCCAGGTCGCCCAGCTGACGAGCGAGGTCGACGTCCTGCAGACGAGGGTCGCAGGTCTGGAGATCACCGTGCAGCAGGATCAGGACTCGCTGATCGCCAAGAACCAGAACATCGAAGAGAAGCGGCGCGAGCTGGGGACGATCTACTACATCGTGGGCAGCAAGAAGGATCTCGCCAATTCAGGGGTGATCGTGACCAAGGGCGGCGTGCTCGGCCTTGGCAAGACCGTGCAGCTCTCGGGTCGCTTCGACGAGAGCAAGTTCACTTCGATCGATACCGACGAGCAGACGGTCGTGCTGGCTCCGGCAAGCAAGCTGGACAAGGTCAAGATCCTGAGCCCGCAGCCGACCTCGAGCTATCGGTTGGTAATGGCGGGCAACCAGGTGGAGATCCATATCCTCGATCCGAGGGAGTTCCGCAAGGTCAAGCACCTGGTCATCATGACGGCATAGTCAGCGTTGCGCCGCTGCGCCACACCTCGGCGCAGCGGCGCACGATTTCGCCGGCGTCTTCGATCGCATCGATGCCGGCCACGCTCTTTCCCGCCTGCCAGTACTCCTCGGCGCCTGTGGGGTCGAGCGCCGCGCGCTTGAGCTGCCACAGTGCGCGCATGGTGTAGAGCCCGCGCATCAAGTGCTTGGTGCGTCGATTGCGCAGCAGCAGCCGCGCGATCGGACCGGCGGTGAGGCCCATGCGCTCGATGTATGGGGTGCGGATCAGCGAGACCGGGACGCCCGTCAGCCGCTCGCTCAGCACGATGTCGTCCTCGCCGGCACGCACGATCGCGGCCTTGTAGGCGTCGCTCGCCCGGCACTGAGGGGTGGCGATGAAGCGCGTGCCCATCTGAACGCCGGCGTAGCCCATGCTCAGCCCACGCGCGAAGTCGCCCGCGGTGCTGATGCCGCCCGCGCACACCGCGGGCAGCCCGAACGGGGCCAGCTCCTCGAGCAGCGCGGCGGCGCCGCGCGTCCCGGCATGTCCGCCGGCGCGATTGTTCACCGCGATCAATCCGTCCACGCCGCCATCGCGGCCCTTCGCGGCCCACTTCGCCTCGGTGACGTCGTGATATACGACCGCGCTGTACGGTTTCACGCGCTCGACCACCCAGCGCGGATCGCCGAGCGAGGTCACGAAGAAGCGCACGCCTTCTTCGAGCGAGATGTCGATCCAGCGTCGCATCCGATCGAGGTAGTGGCTCGAGGAGCGCTCGATCAGCGCGTTCATCCCGATCGGCCGATCGGTGAGGCGTCGGATCAGGCGCAGTCCTTCGCGAAAGTCGTGACCGTGGACGAAGGTCATCGAGACCGGCTGGACGACGCCGATGCCGCCGGCCGCGCTCGCGGCTGCGACCAGCTCGGGGTTGCTGCAGGGATACATCGCGCCGCAGATCAATGGCACCTCGATGCCGAGCTGCCGGGTCAGTGGCGTCTCGGGAGTCGCGATCATCCGCGCTCCGGCGCGAGGCGCCAACGCACCGTGATCCGTGCGACCGTGTCGCCGGCCCGATCGGTGAGCAGGGTGTGCACTTCAAAATCGGTCGCGGCGATCACCTCGGGCGGCGCGCAGGTGCATTCGGCGCGGATCACACCACGCGCCTTCTTCAGATAATCGACGGTGAGCGCGGTCACGATCCCGCGCACGCCGGCCGGGAGCGCCACGGTGGTCGCGAGCCCGCTGGTCAGCTCGCCGAGGTTGGCGAGCGCGAGCGCGTGGATCGAGTGCAGGTGATTGCGCAGGCCGCGGCGCTCGCGCATCAAGAGCCGGGCGTGCCCGGGCTCGAGGGACACCACCCGCGCGCCGAGCGTTTCCGAGTAGGGCACGGTCCAGCCCAGCATCCGGCTGAACAGCCACGCACCGCCGGGAAGCGGGGCGAGCCGCCGCCACAGGCGAAGCAGGCGAGTGCCCGATGCCGCCGCGCTCACGCCCCCTCCACGGAACCTGCGTGAGCGGCCGGCGCGGCGTCCGTCATCGGGTTCCGGCTCAGCGTGCCGCCGGGCTGCCCATGGCCAGAGAAACGTCGGCGCCTTTCCAGGCATCACTGAAGCGACGCGACATGGTCGACGCCTCGGCGCTCTTCTGCTGCGCGCGCAGGCTCTCGGCCAGCCCATGCAGCGACCATCCACTGTCCGGATGGCGCACCAGATCGGCGCGGTACACGGCCTCGGCCTCGGCCGGCCGTTTCGCGCGCAGCAGCAGCGCGCCGAGCATCGGGCGCACCGGGCAGAACCAGTCGGGCGGCTCTGCGTAGCGCGTCGAATCATCCCCCGCGACCGCACGGGTCAGCGAGGTCACCGCGCCCTCGACGTCGCCGCGCTTCTCGGCGATGTGTCCATCGAGCACAGAGAGCGCGATCCCGAGCAGGAGCCTGCTGGAGTTCAAGTCCTCGAACGCTTCGGGCGGCACCGAGGCGGTGATGGCCGCCACGCTGTCGCGCTCGGCCGCGGCGTGCGCGCGGTCGCCCCTGGCTGTGAATGCGAGCCCACGCGCGTAGTGCCAGATCGCGTTCAGATAGGCGAGGTCGGCGGGCGGGGCAGGTTCCTTCAGCATCTCGTCCCAGCGCTCGAACTGCGTGAGCACAAGGTAGGGCGTGGTGAAGAAGAAGTCGCTGCCGGGCATCTGGCGTGACATCTCGACCGGGATCTGCTCGGTGCTGGTGCGGGCCGCGGCAATCGCCTCGGCACTCCGCCCGAGCATCATCGCCGAGTTCGCGAGGAACTGCCGGTTGTGCGCCGCATACATGGAGAAGAAACCCTGCGGGTTCGCGACGCTCCTGAACCAGTCGTCACTTTTGATCGCGTCCCGGTTCGACTGCGCGGCTGCCTCGTAGCGCCCGAGCCGCTGATAGGTGTGCGACGGCATGTGCACCATGTGGCCCACGCCCGGGACCAGCGTCTGGAGACGTTTGGCCGAGGCCAGCGCGCGCTCGGGATGCGGCGAGGCTTCGATCGCGTGGATGTAGTAGTGGTTCGCCCCCGGGTGTTCGGGATGCTTCGCGATCACGCCCTCGAGCAGCCAGACGATCTCATCGGTGCCGGGCTGCGGCTTGCCGTCGGGGGTCCAGTAATCCCATGGTCTCAGGTCGAGCAGAGCCTCGGCGTACAGGGTCGCGATGTCGGGATCGTCCGGATGCTGCCGATGGAGGTCGCGCATCGCCTCGGCATACGCGGTCTCGGCGGCCAGCTCGTCTTTGGGGTCGGCGGGCTGGGGATCGACGTAACGCCTGCTCAGCGCGTCGATCAGCGCGCGCTCGACCGGGGTCGCGCCCGCGGCCAGCACCTTGGCCTTCTGAATCGCTTCGTACGCCGCGTGCGTGCGTGGCGCCAGGGCTGGCACGTTGATGTGCGGCCCCAGGCTCAGTGCCACGCCCCACCAACATGCGGCGCTCGCCGGATCGAGCCGGGCGCCTTCGCGAAAGGCACGCTCGGCCTCTTCGTGATTGAAGGAGTAGATGAGGGTCAGGCCCTGATCGAAGTAGCGCTGGGCCCGCGCGGACCTGGTGTGGATCGCGCGGTGCCAGCGACCCATGTTGGTGTAGAGCGGGACCTGGGATGAGTCGGCGGCCGTCATGTGATGGCCCGCATGCGGATCGTCTGCCGCGTGCGAGAGACTGCACCAGGCGGCCGGCAGGAGCACGATCGCCAGGGAAACTCCGAGCGCTCTTCTCATGCCGGCATGCTAGAGACCGCAAGCGGAGCGGTCAACGCCATGCGATCGGGGCGGACTACGGGGTGTGTACCAGTCGCGTGGTGCGCGTGCCCCACGGGGTGACCAGACGCACGAGATAGAGCCCGGCGCGTGCGCCGCGCGGCTCCCAGCGCATCTCGTGACGCCCGGCGTCGAGCGTCGCGGGCGCGCTCCACACCCGGCGCCCGGCGAGGTCGAGCACCTCGAGCCGCACCGGGCCGGCCCGCGGAAGCGCGAAGCGCAGGACCACGCCACCCGAGCTGGGATTGGGCGAGGGAATCGCGAGGGTGAGCCCTGGGTTCGTCGCGGGGCCGACCGCGGTCGATGAGACGATGCGGAACAGATCGTCGCTCGAGTCCACGGCGCTGTTGAGCGCGTGATCGAAGGCAGTGACCCGTACCAGAGCGCTGTCCGAAACGCCCGAGGACGTAGGCCATGCCAGCTCCAGAGAGTCGCGGCCGGTCACGCCGTGCTGGATCGTGTACCACGGCCCGGCACCGCCGTTCAGCGAGAGATCCACGTTGACCGAGTCGAGCGCGACGTCATCCGATGCCGTCCAGCGGATCACCGAAGGCTGGTCGGCGCCCCACACCTCGCCGCCATTGGGCGAGATCACGTGCACCACGGGCGGAATCGCATCGACCGCGTCGCGCCGCGTCGCCCACAGCGTGGCGTTGAGGAAGACCAGGCTGTCGCGTCCAGTGGCCTCGGCCCATCCGTTGAAGACGTTGTCGCTTCCGGAGGCGGTGCCATCGTCGGGGGGAGAGCTGTCGCCGCAGAAGACGATCCGCCCGTTTCCATACAATGAGTGCGCAACCATCACGCCAGGGTTGCCGTGAGCGAGCCCGTTCTTCCAGATGTCGCCGCGCACCGTCGGATTGATGGCCGGCAGGAGCAGCATCGAGGTGCCGTTGTGGAACGAGATGCTGTCGGCGAGGCCGGCCGGGCCGTGGATGATGGAGTCGCTCGGCGAGGTTTCGACGTTGCCCGAGTTCTGCGTGAAGTTGCTGTTCGCGAGGGTCGAGGTCGTGTCGAACACCACACCCCACGCGCGCAGGTTGTCGAGCCGGTTCCAGATGCGCGGGGAATCGACTCCGTCGTTGTTGCGATCCGAGATCATGTGGTCGGCGATCGCGATCAGTCCGCCGCCGTCACGCACGTAGTTGAAGATCGCGGTCGACTCGGCCGAGGTGAATCGGGTGTTGGGCTCGTCCACGATGAAGATGTCGAAGTTGGCGAGGTCGTAGGGATTGCCGGTATTGCCGTAGGTCAGCGGGTTGGGCGTGGACAGAGTGGTCACGGTGAAGCCGCGCTTGACCAGCGCGACGCCCCACGCCGAGATCGCGCCCTGCCAGTAGGTCTCGCTGGTCGCCCAGGTGATGGCGCTCTGGGCCGGAGAGGGGACCGGCTGATTGTTGTCGATGATCCAGTCGGCGTTGCCCGCGGTCTGGGCGTGCAGGTTGTCGAACAGCGCCCGCTTCTGGGCGGAAGAGGCCGGGGCCGCGAGCGTGGCGAGGAGGGAAGGGGCGACCAGCAGGGCGGCGACGGCGGCGTTGCGGAAGCGCATTCGGGGGGCCTTTCGAGGCGCAAGGGTGCGGTGCAGGATGGGTTCGGCGCTGCAATCGGGCGAAGAGTATAGCCTGCCGGCGGGGGGTCGCGCACAGCGGCGTGGTCGCGCACAACGGCGCGGGCCTGGACCGGCGGTGGTGCGGATCGGGGGGCGATCGGCTAACGTGCGCGCCAAGCGTGCCCGCGCGTTTCGCGGGGGTGAATCTCGGACATCAATCGGGAGGCCGCGATGCTCAAGGAATTCAAGTCGTTCCTGCTGCAGACGAATGCGCTCGCCCTGGCCGTCGGCGTCATCATCGGCGCCGCGGTCGGCAAGGTCGTCGCCTCGCTGGTGAGCGACATCCTGATGCCGATCGTCGGCGTCGCCATTCCGGGCGGCGCGTGGCGCGACCTCAAGATCGTGCTCACGACCAAGCCCGATGGCTCGCCGCTCAACGCGATCACCTACGGAGCGTTCATCGGAGCGCTGGTGGATTTCGTGATCATCGGGCTGTGCGTCTTCCTGCTCACGAAGATGCTGCTCAAGCCTGCGCCTTCGGCCCCGGCCCCGCCGACCAAGGCATGCCCGGCGTGCCTCGAGATCATTCCGCAGGCAGCTTCGAAGTGCCGCGCGTGCTGCACGCCGGTGTAGCGCGCCAGTGACTTAGGATCGTAGCGCCCGCCACCCGCCGGGGCCGGCCCGCCCGACTGCACCGCCCAGGAATTCGTGCTAACCTGCGCGAGCCCATGCGATCCGCCAGCGTGACCCTCGCGGGCCGGGCCGCGGGCGCCCACTCTAAGGACACGGGATGCCCCAACGGCTGGACTTCATTCAGCGCGCCAACGCCGCGTACATCGAGCAGCAGTATCAGCGCTACCGGCAGGACCCGACGTCGGTGCCCGAGGACTGGGCGCTGTTCTTCGCCGGGTTCGACCTGGCGGAGAATCCGGCGCGGGCCCCGCACAGCGCGCAGCCGAGCGGCGGGATCTTCGCCCTGGTGCACGCCTACCGCGAGTTCGGTCATCTGGCCGCCTCGCTCGATCCGCTCGGCGACAGCCCGCAGGACCATCCGTTGCTCGATCCCGCGAAGTACGGACTGACCGCGTCGGATCTCGACCGCCCGCTGGACGCGCAGCCATTCCGGGGCGTCACCGGCGTCGGCGGAGCGCAGCGCGGTACGCTGCGCGAGCTGATCGCGGCGCTGCGTGAGACCTATTGCGGCACGCTTGGGGTCGAGTACATGGACATTCCCGATCCGCAGCGGCGCGAATGGCTCGCCGAGCGCATCGAGGCCGGGCACAACCGCCCGACGCTGAGCGCGGCGCAGCGCGTGCGCATCCTCGAGCAGCTGTTGACCGCCGATGCCTTCGAGCATTTCCTGCACGTCAAGTACGTCGGGCAGAAGCGCTTTTCGCTCGAGGGCGCCGCCTCGCTCATTCCGATGCTCGACACCCTGCTCGCGCGAGCTGCCGCGCTCGGAGTGCAGCAGATCGTGATCGGCATGCCGCACCGCGGGCGCATCAACGTGCTCGCGAACGTGATGAACAAGCCGCTCGAGATGATCTTCAGCGAGTTCGAATCGAATTTCGCGCCCGAGGACGTTCAGGGGCACGGCGACGTGAAATACCACCTGGGCTATTCGTCCACCTACGAGGCGAAGGACGGCCAGCCGGTGCACCTCGACCTCAACTTCAACCCCAGTCACCTCGAGTTCGTGAATCCGGTGGTGCTCGGCTCGATGCGCGCGCGACAGGACCTGATGCGCGACCTCGAGCGCGACCGCGGAATTCCGCTCCTGATTCACGGCGATGCGGCTTTCTCGGGCGAGGGCATCGTGCCCGAGACCCTGGCGCTGGCCCAGCTCCCGGCGTATCAGACCGGCGGCACGGTTCACGTCATCGTGAACAACCAGATCGGCTTCACCACCTCGCCTTCGGACGCACGGGTCTCGCGCTATTGCACGGATATCGCGCGGGTGATCGAAGCGCCGGTCTTCCACGCGAATGGCGACGATCCCGAGGCGTGCGTGCACGCGGTTGCGCTCGCGCTCGAGTACCGCATGACGTTCAAGCGTGATGCGTTCGTGGATCTGGTGTGCTACCGCAAGTATGGGCACAACGAGCTCGACGACCCGACCTTCACCCAGCCGGTGATGTACGCGAAGATCGCGGCGCACGAGCCCGCCTCGCGCCGCTACGCCGCGCGCCTGGAATCGGAGGGTGTGCTCGACGAGGTCCGCCTCGCGACGCTCGAAGCGTCGATCCAGGAGAAGCTGACCGCGGCGCACGCGCGGGCCAGGCAGGAGCCGCCGAAGAATCCCGATGAGCCGCTCGGCGGCGCATGGAACGGACTCGAGTGGGCCGGCGAGGACTGGGACGCCGACACGCGCGTGACGCGCGAGGCGCTCGAGCGCATCGTGCGCGCGAGCGCACGCATTCCGGAGGGCTTTCACCCGCATTCCAAGGTCGCGAAGCTCTACGAGACGCGCGTCCAGATGGTCGACAACGACCGAATCGACTGGGGCTGCGGCGAAGCGCTCGCGATCGGTTCGCTATTGCTCGAAGGGCGCGGCGTGCGCCTGAGCGGGCAGGACACGGGACGCGGCACGTTCAGCCATCGCCACGCCGTGCTGCACGACACCGCGAACGGTGCGCGCCACGTGCCGCTCCAGCATCTCGCGCCCGATCAGGGCACGTTTCAGATCATCGACACCATGCTCAGCGAGGCGGCGGTGCTGGGCTTCGAGTACGGCTACAGCACGGCGGACCCGCGCCCGCTGGCGATCTGGGAGGCGCAGTTCGGCGATTTTGCGAACGTGGCCCAGGTCTACATCGACCAGTTCCTCGCGAGCGCCGAGTCCAAGTGGCGGCGCATGTCGGGCTTGACCCTGCTGCTTCCGCACGGCTACGAAGGGCAGGGACCGGAGCACTCGAGCGCGCGGATGGAGCGCTTTCTCGAGCTGTGCGCCAACGGCAACATGCAGGTGATCAACCCGACCACGCCCGCCCAGCTGTTCCATGCGCTGCGCCGCCAGGTGCGCCGCAAGTTCCGCAAGCCGCTGGTCGTGATGAGCCCGAAGAGCCTGCTCCGCCACCGGCTCGTGATCTCCGCCCGCTCCGAGTTCACCGACGGCCGCTTCCAGACCGTGATCGACGATGCGTCGGCGGTCGAGCCGCAGACCGTGGATCGCGTGCTGCTGGTCTCGGGCAAGTTCTACTTCACCCTGCTCGAGGCACGCGCCGCGCACAAAGGCGCGGCAGGGGTCGCCCTCGTGCGCTTCGAACAGCTCTATCCGTTTCCAAACAAGGAGCTGGCCGCGGTCCTCGCCCGCTACCCCCAGGCGCGCGACGTGCGCTGGGTGCAGGAGGAGCCGGCCAACATGGGCGCGTGGCGCCAGCTCCGCGACCGCATCCAGGCGGTGCTGCCCGAAGGCGCCACGCTGACCATGGTCGCGCGCAAGGCCGCTCCGACGCCGGCGACCGGCTACTACAAGATGCACGTCGAGCAGGAGCGCGAGCTGATCGAGAAGGCGTTCCGCGCTTCGGCCGCGCCGGCGCGCGTTGCCGGCCCGTCCGAGAACGTTCCGCGCGGGGGTTCGCGATGAGCGGCGAGATCAAGGTGCCGCGCCTCGCCGAATCGATCTCGGAAGCGGTGCTGGCGGAATGGCTGCGTCCCGAGGGCGTGACCGTCAAAATGGACGAGCCGATCGCGACGCTCGAGACCGACAAGGCGGCGGTCGAGATCGCCGCCGATGCCGCGGGCGTGCTGCACCACGCGGTCGAGGCGGGAGAGACGGTGACCGTCGGCCAGGTGATCGCGCGCATCGAACCCGGCGCCGCTGCGGCGGGCGGCGCTCAGCCGGGCGCATCCGCGAAGGCCGCCTCCGCGTCGTCGCCGGCCGCATCGTCCGGCGCGGGCACGGCAGTGACCGCCACGCGCGCCCCGGTCGCTTCGGCAGCGGCACCGGCCGCGACATCCGCGCCGGCACCGGGGAAGATGCCGGCGGCCACGGCGACGGCGAGCGCACCGGCAAAGGCTCCCGCCAGCGCGCCCGAGGCGCCGGACGCGCCGCTCAGCCCGGCGGTGCGCAAGCTCGTGGTCGAGCACAGGCTCGATCCCGCCGGGATCACTCCGAGCGGTCGCGGCGGGCGGCTCCTCAAGGAGGACGTGATCCGCCACATCGAGAGCACGCCCGAGGAAGCCGCGACAGCGGCGTCGGCGACTGACACATCGGCGAGCGCCGCGTCCGCGACCGCCGGGTCTTCGGGCGCGAAGCCGGCCGAGTCGGACCGCGGGCCGCGACCGGCCGCCGCTGCCGGCGAGGAGGAAGAGCGCATCGTTCCGATGTCGCGCATCCGCCAGCGCATCGCCGAGCGACTGGTGCAGGCGCAGCGCACCGCCGCGATCCTGACCACGTTCAACGAGATCGACATGAGTGCGACGCTCGAGCTGCGCGCGCGGCACAAGGACGCCTTCGAGAAGCGCCACGGTGTGAAGCTCGGGTTCATGAGCCTGTTCGGTCGCGCCGTGATCGCGGCGCTCGAGGAAATCCCGGAGCTGAACGCCGAGATCCGCGGCACCGACATCGTCTACCGCCGGCACGTGAACCTCGGGGTCGCGGTCGGCACGCCGCGCGGGCTCGTGGTGCCGGTGGTGCGCCACGCGGATGCACTCGACTTTGCCGGCCTCGAGCGCGAGATCGCGCGCCTTGCCGGCCGCGCGCGCGACGGTACCGTGTCGCTCGATGAGCTGATGGGCGGCACCTTCACGATTTCCAACGGCGGCGTGTACGGCAGCCTGCTCTCGACGCCGATCCTCAATCCGCCGCAGAGCGGGATTCTCGGCATGCACAAGATCGAGAAGCGTCCGATCGCGCTGGACGATCAGGTCGTGATCCGTCCGATGATGTACGTCGCGCTCTCTTACGATCACCGGATCGTCGACGGCGAGCAGGCGGTCACGTTCCTGGTGCACGTCAAGGAGCGCCTCGAGGATCCCGAGCGCATGCTGCTGGCGATATGAGCGCGGCCGGAATCATCGGGGAGGCGCGGGTCCCGCCCGGCCGGCGGAGCTGGCACTGGCGCGAGCTCGCGCTCGGGCTGATCTGGGCGCTTCTGGCCGCGCTGGTTGCGCTCCATCTACTCGGCGTGTTCGGTCAGCAGATCGAGGAGAAGACGCACTGGATCGATCATGGCCGCAACGTAACGGTGCGTGACTACGTGGTGGGGCTGGGCAGCGTTTCCATTCCACAGGCGCTCTCGCGGGTCTCCATCTGGCTGATGCTTCGCATCGTCTGCTTCGCGTGGCTCGCGGTCCGGCTGTTCGGTCCGAGCGCGGCCGTCCGCCGCCCGGGGCTCGCGCTTGCGTCATGGCTGGCCTTCGACGCGGTGCAGTTGCTCACGGTGGGGATCGACGGCCGGCACTCTCCTCCCGGGTGGGGCCTGCTCGAATGGGCGCGCGCCTGGCCTCTCTCGAACGGCATCGACGGCGCGATGTTCGGCGAGGACTGGTTCAGCTGGGCGGCGTCCGATCTCCTGCTCGCGATCTCGCTGCGCGGGACGGTGGGCGTCGGGTTCTACTGGCTCAGGCACCGGCTGATCCGGCGGGCAGTGCCTGCTCCGGTGGTCTGAGCCGCATGCACCATCGCCGCCCGCCTTCGCCGGCCGCCGCGACATCCGTATTCGGCGCCAACCTCTCGGGAACCCCATGACTGACGCTCCATTCGATCTGACGATCATCGGCTCCGGGCCAGGCGGCTATGTCGCGGCGATCCGCGCCGCGCAACTCGGGTTCCGCACCGCATGCATCGAGAAATACGAGACGCTGGGCGGCACCTGCCTGAACGTGGGCTGCATTCCGAGCAAGGCACTGCTCGATTCGAGCGAACATTTCGCGAACGCCCGGGATCATCTCGGCGAACACGGCGTGAAGGTCTCGGTCTCGCTCGACCTTCCCACCATGATGAAGCGCAAGGACGCGGTGGTGTGCGACCTGACGCGGGGGGTCGAGGGCCTGTTCAAGAAGAACGGTGTCACCCGCTTTCAGGGCACGGGCCGCATTGCGAGTGCCGGGGAAGTCGAAGTCACCGGGAAGAGCGGGCGTGAGACGCTGCGCACCAGACGCATCCTGATCGCCACCGGCAGCAAGCCTTCGGCGCTTCCCGGCATCGCTTACGACGGCCGGCGCATCGTCCACTCGACCGACGCGCTCAACCTGGCCGAGGTGCCCGGCCGGCTGATCGTGATCGGAGCCGGGGCGATCGGGCTCGAGCTTGGCTCGGTATGGCGACGCCTCGGGAGCGAAGTGACCGTGGTCGAATTCCTCGACCGCGCCGCTCCCGGCATGGATCTCCAGAGCGCGAAGCTCCTGCAGCGCTCGCTCGAGAAGCAGGGCATCCGCTTCATATTTAAAGCTTCTGCAAAGTCCGCTCGGGTGGAGGGTGGGCATGTGGTGGTCGGCATCGCGGGGAGCGAGGGGACGCGCGAGGGAACCTGCGACGTCCTGCTGGTCGCGGTCGGACGGCGCGCCTTCACCGAGGGCCTGGGCGCCCGCGAGGCGGGAGTCGAGCTGGACGAGCGCGGCCGGGTGGTGGTGGACGACCAGTATGCGACCCGGGTGAGCGGCATCTTCGCGATCGGCGATGTGATTCGCGGGCCGATGCTTGCGCACAAGGCCGAGGAGGAGGGCATCGCCGCGGTCGAATGCATGGCCGGTCAGGCCGGGCACGTCGCCTACGACTGCGTGCCGAGCATCATCTATACATGGCCCGAGCTGGCGAGTGTCGGCCTGTCGGAACAGGACGCGAAGGCCCAGGGGCGGGAGGTCGCGGTCGGGGTATTTCCATTCCTCGCCAATGGCCGGGCGCGCGCCATGAACGAGCGCGAAGGGCAGGTCAAGATCGTCGCCGATGCGAAGACCGACCGCATTCTGGGCGCCCATGTGCTGGGTCCGCGGGCCAGCGACCTGATCGCCGAGCTGTCCCTGGCAATGGAATTCGGAGCCAGCGCCGAGGATGTGGCGCGCTCGGTCCACGCCCATCCCACGCTGTCCGAGGCGGTCAAGGAAGCGGCTCTGGCGGTGGGCCGCCGTGCACTGCACATCTAGTTTACAATCCGGGAATATCCCGGGGCCGATGGTGCATATTGCACGAATGATGCAGCCAGGTTTCGGAAACCGATCCCGGAATCGTTTACATGCGGGTAGCGAGTCACTCGGTCCCACACCGATGACAACGCGCTTCGAATCGGTCGGCAAGAGTCAGTATTTGTCCTATTTCTCCTTGTATCGACCACGCTTCAGCAGATAGAATTCGTGCGCAGTAAAAACGCCACGCGGACCCTTTTTCCCCTCCCTAGTGCGCGTGGTCGGCGGCCGAGCGTCGGCCGCTCCCCCCCCAGGCAGGATCGTGTCGTGCTCTGCACGTAGGAGGAGTTTCCCCATGTCTTGGCGTACGCATGTCGTGGCAGGACTGTGTCTGGTTGGGCTCGCTGGGCTTGCAGCACCGGCCGCAGCGGCGGTCGCGGTCACATTCGGTACTTCCTGGGATGCGCCGAGTTCGTCACTTCAGGCGATCATCGACGCAAGGTATGGCGCCGGGAATATCAACGTGCAGACCGACTACATCGGTGCGAAACCCACCGATCACGACCCGTGGTTCTGGGTCGACAGTCACTTCAGCACGTATCTCATCCGCGAGGTTGCGGGCAACTCGGATCGCAACACGATCGGCTGGTATCTCGACACGGGCGCGTCATCGGCCACCGCGCCGCCTGTGATCCTCAACGACAACATTCATGATGGGGTCGTGTTCGACGGAGCAGCGACCGACGGCAAGACCGTCGCGATCACCTTTCCGCTGCCCCGCACGAAGTTCGGGTTCTACCTCAACCCCAACGGTCCGCTCGGTGTCGAGAATGCGCCCGAGCCCGAGAAGTTCTTCAGCAACCGCTTCTACAATGACATCGGTCCCGATGGGACGGGCGCATCGCATACGCCCACCAACGGCGATGTGCAGGCGCTGGTGTTCGACGTCTCGAAGTACGACGGTCCCAATACCTGGCTGGTCGCCTTCGAGGATCTGGACAGCGGCGCGAATCCGGCCGCGTGCTGCAGCGGCACCGACAACGATTTCAATGATGTGGTCTTCGAGGTCACGGCGTTCGGCGCGACGCCCGTCATTCCGATGACGTTCGGCGCTCTGAAGTCCAAGTACCTCCACTAGACGCTGCGCTCCCCCCTCCAGTAGTGAACGCAGCGCAGGCGCGCTCCGGCGAGTTCCGCGGAGCGCGTCCTGACTTTTGTGCCGGGATTTGACCGTTGCAGAGGATTCGGCCATTCTGCCGCCATGCCATTTCTGACCCTCGGCGGCTGGCGCATCCACACGCTCGAGACCGGATTTCTATGGCTCGATGGCGGCTCGATGTTCGGCTCGGTGCCGAAGGCGCTGTGGAGCCGCCTGCACGCTTCCGACCCGCAGAACCGCATCCGGCTCGCGATGCGATGCCTGCTGCTCGTGCGCGAGCAACGCCGGGTGCTGGTGGACGTCGGGGTCGGCGACAAGCTCTCGCCCAAGCTCATGGAGATCTACCGGGTGGAGCTGGGCGAGCACACGCTCGAGCGCGCTCTGTCGGCGCTCGACCTCGGAGTCGACGACGTGACCGACGTCGTGCTCACTCATCTGCACTTCGATCACGCGGCCGGCGCCACCCGGATCACGGGCGGCTCGCTGCGCCCGCGATTGCCGAAGGCCCGATACCACGTTCAGCGCCGTAACCTCGAGAATGCGCGTCACCCCAATCCACGGGAGCGCGTGTCCTACATGTCTGAGAACTTCGAGCCGCTGGCCGAAGCCGGAGTGCTCGATCTGGTGGACGGCGCGCAGACGCTGTGGCCGGGCTTCGAAGTGTTCACGGCCGAGGGACACACCCGCGGGCAGCAGCTGGTGCGGGTGAGTGGCCCCGAGGGCGCGCTGTACTACGTCGCCGATCTGATCCCGACCGCGGCCCACGTGCGGATTCCGTTCGTCATGGGCTACGACGTCGCCGCGATCGAAACCATGGAGGAGAAACGCGCCCTGCTCTCGCGGGCGACTGCGGAGCGGGCGTGGGTGTGCCTCGAGCACGATCCGGAGGTGGCGCTTGCCCGGCCGGTGGCCGAAGGCGACGATTTCGCGTGGGAAGAAACCGTACCGGCATCGCAGCGCGAGATCTCCCCGGCGGCCGGTCCGCGCTGACATGTTTCACTCCCTGCTCGCCACCTGGTTCCGGCTCTCGCTCGAGTGGGGCTACCTCGGGGTGTTCCTGCTCATGGCGCTCGAGTCGACGGTGTTCCCGCTCCCGAGCGAGGTCGTCATCCCGCCTGCGGCATACTGGGCGTCGCAGGGGCATCTGCACTTCTGGGGCGTGGTCGTCGCCGGGGCGCTCGGCTCGTGGTTCGGCTCGGCGCTCTCCTATTGGGTGGCGCGTGCGGTGGGACGGCCGCTCATTCTGAAATATGGGCGCTACGTTTTCGTGCCCGAGCACAAGTGGCTGCTCGCCGAGCGCTGGATCCAGAACTATTCGGCCGGCGGAATCTTCTTCGCGCGCATGCTGCCGGTGGTGCGCCATCTGGTGTCGCTGCCGGCCGGCGCGGCGCGCATGCGATTCTCGACGTTCTCGATCATGACCCTGCTCGGCTCGTTCGTATGGTGCGCGGTGCTGGCGTGGTTCGGCGTGCAGGTGTTGTCCGGGCAGCCCGATCTGATGAACGATCCGGCGGCGCTGGTGCACGTGCTCAAGACGAAGCTGCTGTGGTTCGTCGCCGCGGTCGTGGTCATGCTTGCGCTCTACCTGGCGGTAGGCATGATCGGTCGACGGCTCGGAGCCGCATCCACCCAGGAATCCGAGACACCCTGAGCGCCTGCGCGGGCGCAAACTCGATAGGATCCCGGTCATGCCGCAACTCGAACTCGATCAGGTGACCAAGTCGTTCGGCCCGGGCGCTCCGGCGGTGGATCGCCTGAGCCTGCGCGTCGCAGATGGCGAATTCCTCGTGATGGTCGGACCTTCGGGCTGCGGCAAGTCCACCGCGCTGCGGATGATCGCCGGGCTCGAAGAGGTGACGTCGGGCACCATCCGCATCGGAGAGCGCGTGGTGAACGAAGTTCCGCCGCGCGACCGGGACATCGCGATGGTGTTCCAGAACTACGCGCTCTATCCGCATCTCACCGTATTCGAGAACCTGGCGTTCGGCCTCCGCCGGCGCAAGGTGCCCGAGGCCGAAGTCACGCGGCGGGTGCGCGAGACCGCGGCCACGCTCGGCCTCGAGCGCTACCTCGACCGGCGGCCACGCGCGCTGTCGGGCGGAGAGCGCCAGCGCGTCGCGCTCGGCCGCGCCATGGTGCGCGAGCCGCTGGTGTTCCTGTTCGACGAGCCGCTCTCCAACCTCGACGCGCGGCTGCGCGTGCAGATGCGCGGCGAGATCAAGCGTCTGCACCAGCGCGTGCGTGCGACCATGGTCTACGTGACCCACGATCAGGTGGAGGCGATGACGCTCGGCGACCGGATCGCGGTGTTGAAAAGCGGCGTACTCCAGCAGGTGGCGGATCCATTCACCCTGTACCGCGAGCCAGTCAACACCTTCGTCGCCGGCTTCATCGGCAGCCCACCGATTAACCTGGTGACCGGGTCGGTCTCGGCGGATGGCGAGCCTGCGCTCCTCTTCGATGGCCATCGAGTGCGCCTGAGCGACCCGATCGCTGCCCGGCTCGCATCGCAACGGGGCGGAAATGTGATCGTCGGCGTGCGACCCGAGGACCTCTCGATCGCGAGCGCCGCGGGCGACATGTTCAGTCTGCCCGCTGTAGTGGATGTGTGCGAGCCGCTCGGCAACGAGACCCTGGTCTACTGGAAGACCGCGGGAGGGCCGGTGGTGTCGCGCCAGCCGGGCCTCGATGTCCCGCGCATGGGCGATCGGGCCATGCTGGTTGCCCCCTTTACCGCCTTGCGCTTCTTCGACTTGGCGACCGAGGGCGCCATTCCCTAGGCCGCCGCGCCCCTCCGGTTCGCGGCCCGGGAACACATCCATCAACACTCGCTGCGCGCCTGACAGGGCGGCGGAATGAGGGACACTTTCGCGGCATGTCGGTCAGGCGCGCGCCTCGCGCCCCGATCCTGCGATGCGACGGCTAGGGACCCTCACCTTTCTCTCCGGCGCGGCTCTCTCCAACGCCCGCGCGCGGTTTAAATCTTGACAGTACGCGCGTCGTTTGTAATCGTTTACATCACAACAAATCGAGCGCGAAGGCTCGTGATTGGCGAAGCAGATCGCGGTGCGATCCGTACGCCCCTCCCTGCACGTCCAGCCTCTCGAATGTCCATCCTTGCCGTGCCCGTCGCCGAGACCGGCGATGTGCCCTCGAACTCCAGGAGGCCCAGCCATGAGAGCAGGATTCACCGCCACCCTGATCGTAGGCGCGCTCGCGTCCACGGCGCTCAACGCCTTTGCGTATCCGCCACGCCAGGACCTGATCTGGGCACGCTCGACCCTGGGCGCCCCGATCACCCTCGACGGCAAGCTCGACGAGGCCGCCTGGGCCTCTGCCGAATCCCACGTGATCCAGTACAGGGTGGACAGCGGAATCCCCGGCAGCGGCTGGCAGGAAGAAGGCGGGCTCCTCGCGACCGACAGGACCAACGCCGTGCTCAAGTTCCTGGTGGTCGGCAATCAGCTGTACATGGGCGCGGTCATCAACGACAAGTCCATCGGCGGTTCGACCCAGTTCAACCGCTTCGACGGGCTCCTGATGGCGATCAAGGATCACTCGCTCGGGGCTCATCCGGCACCGCCCGCCGAGTATCTCTACTCGTGGTGGAACGATCAGGACCCCAACGCGACGGATCCCGGCAAGATGCCGATCTTCATCGGCGCGTGGGCGAACCTGCCTCACGGCAGCCCGCGCTCGCAGGAGCAGATCGACAACTGGGACGCGGTCACGGTCGTGCACGGCACCACCAACACCGATGCGGTCGACGATACCAGCTACGTGGTCGAGATGCGCTTCAACCTGACGCCGATGGGCTACGACGTGACCCAGCCGAGCGGCGATACCGTCGAGTGGAACGGCTCGATCTACGACTGTGACTGGATCTGGCCGACGCTCAACCCGACCAAGTTCAGCGTGAATCGCACCTGGTGGCAGAGCCCGTGGGGCAACGATCACTGGTACCACGAGGTGCGCATCCGCGCGCGGCCCGACGTGACCATCAGCTCCGGTCCCGCTCCCGAGGTTCCGCCCGAGCTGATCATTCCGAATGCCGCGGGGTACCTGCCGCCGGCGGTCGACGGCTCGCTGACCGAGCCGGTCTGGGCCGCCGCGCCTTCCTTCGACATCCGCTACGGCGATGACGTGCTGCGCGCCTCCTACCCGGGCGTGGCCCAGTGGCGCGCCGGCCAGTTCCAGCCGACGGTCAACGGCGCCGTCGCGGCGGTGCTCGATCCGGGCAATTGCACCGTGAAGTACTTCTTCAAGGAGGACACGCTCTACCTGGGATTCGACGTGCGGGATCAGGTCGTCCAGTACCACAGCCTGTTCGATCGCTGGGACGGCTTCCTCGTCTCGATCAATGACCGTGGCTCGGTCAATCGCGATCATGTCCTGAATCCCCGGCGGCTGACGTTCCAGGTCGGACCGACAGGGCAGGCGCTCGCGCGCGACTACCTGCCGTACCTGCGTGACACCCTGTTCGGGGCGAAGGTCGCGATCCATCTCAATCCGGGCACGGTCGTGGACACGATCGGCGACACCGCCGACAACGGCTACACCGCCGAACTGGCCCTCGATCTGACCAAGCTGGGATATCCACACGGGCGGGGCGACGGACTGGTGTTCCTCGGGATCGATCTTCTCGATGGCGACTCCTTCCAGCCCATCACCGACAGCTATGGGACCCGCACCTGGTGGTTCCGCGAGTACGAGGGCGAGGCGAGCTCCAGCTGGGCGTACATGGATGTGGGCACGGGGGTGACTGCGGTCGGCGACCTGGCGAAACCGGGCACGGTCGCGCTGCGCGGCAACTATCCGAATCCGTTCGGCCGGTTCACGACCCTGCGCTTCTCGCTCACCCGGCCGAGCCGGGTCGGGCTCGAGGTGTACGATGTCCAGGGTCGAATGGTGTCGCAACAGGACCTGGGGATCATGACGGCCGGCGATCATCAAAGGGCCTTCGGTGCGCCGGGCCTCGTGACCGGTCTCTACCTGTACCGTCTCAAGGTGGCCGATCCCACCGGCGGTTCGCCCGGCTCAGTCCTGACGGGCAAGATGATGTTCGTGAAGTGAGCCGTTCGGCAGCGTTCCTGAACTAGGCTGCTTGCGGTCGCACCTCGAGGCCGGGCGGGAGACGAATCCGCCCGGCTCGCGGTTGCAAGGCCGGCGAGACAGCCAGAGGGCGGGCGTGAGGGCGAGCACACGCGTGCGTGGATGGAGACGGTCGCTCGCCGGAGTCGCCTGCGCGATTCCCTTGCTCGCTGCATCCGCGAGCGCCGGCACCACCGGCCGCCTGAGCGGCCGGGTGGTGGATGCGAAGAACCAGCCGCTCGTCGCGGTCAACGTGGCGATTCCCGCGGCCCGCCTCGGCGCGATCACCGATTCCGACGGCGGCTACACCATCATGAATCTGCCCGCCGGGACCTACAACGTGCGCGTCAGCCTGCTGGGCTACGGTCCCAAGATGATCCAGGGCGTCGATGTGACCTCGGACAACACCACGCGGCTGGACGTGTCCCTCGTGGAAGCGCCGGTCGAGATGAAGGAGGTCGTGGTCAACGCGAAGCGGCCGGTGGTGAACGTGAACCTGACCAGCAACCTCGCCACCGTGAGCCGCGCCGAGATCCAGAAGCTGCCGGTGCAGGAGCTGAGCCAGCTGGTGGAGCTGCAGGCCGGCGTGGTGAGCCAGGGCGGGGACCTGCACTTCCGTGGCGGCCGGGGCGGCGAGGTGCAGTACCAGGTCGACGGAGTGTCGGTGAACAACAGCTTCGACAACAAGTCCATCCTTCACCTCGACCGATCGATCCTGCAGGAAGTGCAGGTGATCACCGGGACCTTCGACGCCGAATACGGACAGGCGATGAGCGGTGTGGTCAACGCGGTGCTGCGGCGCGGCACCGACCAGTTCGAGTGGGACGCCGAGAGCATGGTCGGCGGCTGGATGGCGCCGCGCGCGCACGGGCGCATCGACGTTCCGCGCGCCTACCCCGGCGACGTGCTGAATTTCCAGATCAGCGCGAGTGGCCCCACGCGGATGCCCGCGACCACCTACCTGGTGAACCTGCGGCGCGGCGTGAACAAAGACTGGGCGCGCAGCATGCGCGTATTCCAGCCGACGCGCGATCTGTCCCTCACCGGAACCAAGTACCTGCGGCCCGATGGCGACAAGGAGCGCGAGCCGCTCGGCTTCTCGGGTGAGTGGTCCGGGGTGCTCAAGCTATCCAATCGTTCGCTGAAAAACGTCGAGCTCAACTACCAGGCGGTCCCGAACTACATCAACGGACAGCGCGGGCAGTGGGTCTGGCACGTGAATCCCGACGGAATGACCGAACAGCGCACGATCTCGGTGGCACACGGCGTGGATGGGACCTGGACCCTGGGTAAATCGAGCTACCTCAACTTCATCGCCCGCGAAAACTACTTCAACTATCGGGACATGAAGTACACGGACCTCTACGATCCGCGCTACGACGTCGCGGGGGGTGCGGTCGGCTCCCCGAATTACGCCGACGGCGCCAACTACGCAGGTGTCGATCTGGGTCGCTTCACGCAGACCACCAACGCGCTGGTGCTCAAGAGTTCCTACGCCAATGACCTGAATCGCAAGAATCATCTGAAGGTCGGCGCCGAAACCCAGTGGTCGGTGATTCGCTTCGGCCATCCCGGATACCTCATCTATACGACGGTCGACAATGCGCAGCAGCTGGTGCGTTTCCAGTCCCGGCCTGATCTGCCGGCGGTCAGCGAGTACCAACCGGTGATGGGCGCGGCCTTCGTGCAGGACGAGATCGAGTGGGAGGACCTGCACGTGCGCGCGGGCTTCCGCTTCGACTTCTTCGACGCGCGCTCGACGTTGCCGAGCGATCTTGCGAATCCGGCGAATTCGATCGCCGGGGCTCCCGCATCCGTGCCGGTCCCGACCACGGTCAAGTCCACCATCTCGCCTCGGATCGGAGTTTCGTATCCGGTCACGAAGGAATCGTCGCTGTACTTCGCGTACGGTCACTTCTACCAGATGCCGGCGCTGCGCGACATCTTCGACAACGCCGACTACTCGACGTTGAAAGATCTGCAGGCGCGGGTCAGCTACAGGGTCATGGGCAATCCGGACATTCGTCCGGAGCGCACCGTGCAGTACCAGTTCGGATACAAGCAGGCGATCACCGAGAATCTGGGACTGGACGTAAACGCCTTCTACAAGGACGTCCGCGACCTGCTCGGGACCGAGTTCATCTCGACCTACAACGATGCCGAGTACGCTCGGCTCGCGAATACGGATTTTGGAAGCGTTATCGGTGTGACCGTGGCGGTAGACCAGCGCAAGCTCGGGCCGATCAGCCTCGCATTGGACTACACCTGGCAGCTCGCGCAGGGCGATGCCAGCGATCCGCGCGAGACCGCGACGCGCGCGTCTCAGGGGCTCGACGCGAGGCCGCGGCAGATCCCGTTCAACTGGGATCAACGCCATACGCTCAACCTCACCACGTCGCTCGCGAAACCCGACGGGTATTCGGTGAGCAGTGTGCTGCGAGTCGCGAGCGGCCAGCCCTACACGCCGAGCAACTCGCTCGGTTACGGCCTCGAGGACAACTCGGGACGCAAGCCGCTCTCGTGGGTGCTCGATCTGCGCGGCGAGTCTCCGCTGCGCTTCTCGAGTCTCGCGATGCGAGGTTTCGCACGCGTGTTCAACGTGTTCGACACACGGTTCTTCAACGGCAGCGTGTTCGGGAGCTCTGGAAATCCGTATCAGTCCAGCAGTATCTCGGACCGAACCGCGCTCGGCGACCCGACCCGCTTCTACCCGCCGCGCCGGATCGAGATCGGCGTGACCATGGGAGACGCGAAATGAGCGGCCGCATGCTCCGCCTTTCTGCTTTCGCGTCGCTAAGCGTGGCGCTTCTCGCGCTGGCGGCCTCGCGCGGTGCGGCGCAGCCCCTGCCGGTGGTCCCGAAGGCTCAGCGCAGCCAGATCGGCTCCGAGCGCAGCGGACTCCATGACGCCGCGAACATCCGCACCGTGTTCTGGAATTTCGGAATGGTCGGCGACTATCCGTCCGACCCGGGCAACGTGGACCTCAGCGTCTTCCACTCGGTCGAAGTGCCGAAAGGCTCGGGCATGAACTATTCGGACGGAACCACGCCTTTCGTGCTCGCAAGGCGCGTGCAGCCCGACTCGAGCGTGTTCTTCATCATGGAGACCGGCTTCCGCGAGCGACAGGGGATCAGTCCGTACACCAATCGTCAGATGCGCTTCGAGCCGCGTCCCGGCTTCTTTCAGGCCGATCCCACGATCAACCAGGGCAGATCCCCGGCGGTAAGCAGCGATCCGCGCACCTGGCCGGACTTCTGGCCGGATCGGGTGAACGATCCCGACGATTCGGGCTGGCGCGGATCGTGGAACGGCTACTTCGGCAAGCGCCCGGCGGCGGACCAGGAAAGCTACTCGGTCATGGACGACGATGCGTTCGACGCGTGGCCTTCGTTCCTTCCCGACAGTCGCGATGCCACCCGGCGTGGCCTGGCGCTCCGTGTCGAGGTGCGTGGCTTCCAATGGTCCAATCCACAGGCCGGAAACGTGATCTTCTGGCACTACGACATCACCAACGAAGGCACCACCGACTACGACGACGACATCATCTTCGGCATGTACATGGACTCGGGCGTCGGCGGCTCCTCGATCTCGTGCGACGGGATCTTCGAGTCCGATGACGACAATGCCAACTTCGACCGGACCCAGGGCCTGAATCTGGTCTACACCTGGGACAAGAACGGCCACGGCCGCGATCTCTCGGGCCCGTGCGGAAAGACCGGCTACCTTGGGTACGCCTATCTCGAGACCCCGGGCAATTCGAGCGACGGTGTCGACAACGATCGCGACGGAATCAAGGACGAGCGGCGCGACGGGGGTCCCGGCATCCAGATCTTCGGGCAGGCCGCGATCCTCGCGTATCTCGCGGCCAACTACGACACCGCGGCATTCATCGGCCACTATGGACCGCTCGCGGACCGGCCGGCCTACCGCGCGGGCGTGTGGTGGACCGGGGATGAGGACCTGGACTGGCGCGCCGACCTCAACGACGTGGGCACCGACGGCGTCAAGGACACGGGCGACACCGGCGAGGGAGACGGCATACCCACCGAAGGCGAGCCCAACTTCGACCGGACCGACATCGATGAGTCCGATCAGATCGGCCTGACCGGCTTCAAGATGAACCGCATCCGCGCCGGGCAGGGCAATCCGGATCCGACCGCCGACGACATCGTGTTCTACGACAACCCGAAGCACTGGCCCGAGACGCTGTGGGAACAGTTCACCAATTCGAACCCGGCAGCACGCTTCGACCCGCCCCTGCAGGAGAACTACAACATCGGGTTCCTCTTTGCCTCCGGGCCTTTCAAGCTCAAGGCCGGAAAGCGCGAGCGCTTCAGTCTCGCTCTCGCCTACGGCGCCGATCTGACCGAGCTGCGCGACAACGTGAAGACGGTCCAGCTGATCTACAACGCGAACTACCAGTTCGCGACGCCCCCGGTGATCCCCACCGTGAGCGCCGAGGCCGGTGACCACTACGTGCGCCTGAGCTGGGATGACGTCGCCGAGCGCTCGTTCGACCCGGTAACCAATGCTTACGACTTCGAGGGTTATCGTATCTATCGATCGACCGATCCGGACTTCCTCGATCCCAAGGTGATGGTGTCGGGGCGCGGAAACCCGCTGAATCAGCTCAACGGAAAGCCAATGGCGCAGATCGACCTGGCGGACGGACGGCGCGGCTATTCGAACATCGCGATCGAGGGCCTCGCATACTGGCTCGGCGATGACACCGGCCTCACGCACACCTGGGTCGACACCACGGCGGTGAATGGGCAGCAGTACTACTACGCGGTGTGCGCGTACGACTACGGGTTCGATCCCGCGATCGACTCGACTGCGGCGCTCAACGGCTTCAAGCTGCCGGCGATCTATCCGAGCGAGGACCCGATCTCGATCTCGCGCACCCCGCGCGGGGGAATCATCTACCCGCCCAACGCGGTCGCGGTGCGTCCCAATCCACGGGTGCCAGGCTTCGAAAAGGCGAGCGTGGGACCGATCGCCCACGTTGCGGGCGACGGCACCGGACAGGTGGAAGTGCGGGTGGTGAACACCGACGAGGTCCCCGACGGTCACCTGTTCAAGATCGAGTTCACCGCGCCAGCGCCGGAGAGCATCCGGGCCACCGCATACTCGTTTACCGACAGCACCACCGGGCGGGTCCTGTTCACGACCGGCGCCGATCTGGACGGCGAGGGCACCGGGCCCGCGGCCTCGGGGCTGCTGCCGGTGATCTCGACCGGACCGTACGTGACGGTGGATTCGGCGAGTGCGTTCCGGCAGGGATATGTGACCAACACCCTGCTCAAGGCGGCCTACCAGACCACAGGCCGCCCGATCAACCAGCGACGCGACGGATTTCCCAACGACATGCGTATCGACTTCGACGACGTGGTGCAGGATACCGGAATCGCGCTCGGGGTCGGGTTCACGGTCCCCCGGCCGGCGAAGTTCCGGGTCTACGCGCTGACGCCGCAGGGCGACCGGCAGCTCGACTTCCGATTCCGTGATCTCGACGCCAGCACCACTCTGAATCGCGCCGACGAGTGGATCGACATCTTGACCGGTCCCGGGCCCCCGTGGACGACGACCGACGTGACCTGGCGCGTCCAGCTCGACACGCTGGGCCAGGGGGTGCGCGGCCCGATTCGGGCGCCGGGCCTGGGCGATGTCTACGACCTCAAGATCCGCCGTCCGCTCAATGCGTCCGATGTGTTCGTGTTCCGGACCGACAGCTCGCGCGTCAATGCCGCCGCCGGCAGGAACGCCGCGGCCGCTCAGAAGCCCTACGTCGTGCCCAATCCGTACGTGGGGGCGGCGAGCTTCGAGCCCGGGCGATTCGCCACTTCCGGGCGCGGCGAGAGACGCATCGAATTCCGCTCGATCCCGCTGGGCGCGACGATTCGCATCTACACCGTGCGCGGAGATCTGGTGCAGACGCTGCGCCAGGACGGATCGAGCGCGGGGTTCGTGGCGTGGAATCTGAGGAGCAAGGATAACCTCGACGTGGCGCCCGGACTCTATGTGTACGCAGTCGAGGCGCCGGGGTATTCGAGCACGGTCGGAAAGTTCGCGGTGATCAAATGAACGCCGTTCGACAGAGTATCCGTGTGGCGAGTGTGGGTCTGACGCTGGCGCTCGCGACCTTATGCGTTCCGGCCGACTCGGCTGCTCAGAGCAAGAGTGGCACTTCGTTCGGGAGCTTCCTCCAGATCGAACCGAGCGCGCGGGTCGCCGGCATGGGCAACGCCGGCGTCTCGATCGACGGCGGGCTGGAGACTGCCTATTACAACCCGGCCGCGGTCGGACGGCTCGATCGCTGGACGTTCACGTTCAATCACGCGGCCTGGTTCGCCGACATCACCTACGACTACGCGGCGCTCGGCGCGCCCATGGGCAAATGGGGAAACGCATTCCTGACCCTGACCATGCTCGGCTCCGGCCAGATGGACGTGCGCACCGTCCAGAGCCCGCTCGGCACCGGTGAGACGTTCACCGTCAGCGATGCCGCGCTCGGACTCGGATACGCGCTGGAAGTGACCGACCGCTTCTCGGCCGGCGGGCAGATCAGCTGGGTGCAGGAGCGCATCTGGCACAGCACCGCGGGCACCGTCACCTTCAACCTCGGCACGCTGTACCGGACCTCGGTGAACGGGCTTCGCATCGGAGCGAGCCTCGCCAACTTCGGGACGCAGTCGCGCTTCGATGGGCGCGACCTGCGCATCCTGTTCGACCAGGATCCCTCGATTCATGGCGACAACGGCACGCTACCCGGGTCGATGTTCACCGACGCGTTCTCGGTCCCGGTGATGTTCCGCGCCGGCATCGGCCAGGCGTTCCAGGTCGCGAATGATGCGCGGCTCGACGTCGTGCTGGATGCGTTCCATCCGGGCGACAACACCGAGAGCATCAGCGCGGGCACCGAGCTCGAGCTGCGCAAGACGCTCGCGCTCCGCGCCGGCTATCAGAATCTTTTTCTGCAGGACTCCGAGCTGGGGCCGACTCTGGGCGCCGGCATACTCGGAGAGCGTCCTTCCTTCCACTACCGTGTGGACTACGCGTGGGCCGATCAGGGGCGTCTGGGAAGTTCCCACCGCTTCTCGCTCGGGCTGCGCTTCTGATTCTGGAGACCTGATGACCCGCCATGCACCCTTGCTCATGCTCCTCGCCGCGCTATCCCTCGGGCCCGCTCCGGCCCGCGCCCAGACCACGGACGCGGTCCTCGACACGCTCCAGCACACCGCCTTCGATTACTTCTGGGCCGAGGCCAATGCCTCGAACGGGCTGGTCAAGGACCGCAGCACCGGGACTTCTCCTGCCAGCATCGCCGCGGTGGGCTTCGGACTCTCGGCGATCTGCATCGGCACGGATCACGGCTGGGTGAGCCGGGCGACGGCGCGCGACCGGGTGCTGACCACGCTTCAGACCTTCTGGAACGGACCGCAGGGGAACGCCGCGTCCGGGATGATCGGCTACAAGGGGCTCTTCTACCACTTCCTCGACATGAACACCGCGACCCGCACCTGGGATTCGGAGCTGTCGACCATCGACACCGCGCTCCTGTTCGCGGGAATCCTCGACGCGAAGCAGTACTTCGACGGCGGTGACGCAGGTGAAATCCAGATTCGCGCACTGGCCGACTCGATCACGCGGCGCGCGGACTGGACCTTCACGCGGAATTTCAGTCCGGGCATTTACATGGGGTACAAACCGGGCACGGCCTTCGGGGGATTCGGGAAGTGGGTCGGATACAACGAGGCCATGATCATGTACATCATCGCGATGGGCTCGCCGACTCACCCGGTGCCCGGCACCGACTGGAGCAAGTGGACCAGCGGCTACAGCTGGGGCACGCAGTATGGTTACACCTACCTCATCTTCCCGCCGTTGTTCGGGCACCAGTACTCGCACTGCTGGATCGATTTCCGCTCGATACAGGACAGCTACATGCGGACCAAGGGGAGCACGTACTTCATCAACTCGCGCAGCGCCACGCTCGCGCAGCAGGCCTATTGCATCGCCAACCCCGGGGCATGGACCGGCTACAGCTCGACGCTGTGGGGCCTGACCGCCGGGGATGGTCCGTTCGGCTACAACGCGCGGGGCGCGCCTCCCGCGCAGAACGACGACGGCACGATCGCGCCGACCGCGGCCATCAGCAGCCTGCCGTTCGCGCCCGAGATCGTGTTGCCCACCATCGACAACTTCTGGAACAACTATCGGGCTCCGCTGTTCGGGCCCTACGGATTTCGCGACGGGTTCAACCTGACCTACTCGTGGTATGACACGGACGTCCTCGGCATCGATCAGGGTCCAATCATCCTGATGATCGAGAACTACCGCACCGGATCGGTGTGGAACCGGATCAAGCAGAACCCGGACATCCAGGCCGGACTGGCTCAGGCGGGATTCAGCGCGGTCCTCGCGGTTTCACCTCCCGTGGCACCGGTGGACCTCTCGTTCTCGTCCTTCCCGAACCCGTGGACGCACTCGACGTCGCTGCGCTTCCGCCTGCCTTCGGCCGGGCCGGTTCGACTCTCGGTCTACGATCTGGCCGGGCGCGAGGAGCTTCGTCTGGTGGACGGCGTGATGTCGGCGGGGGATCACGCGATTCCGCTCGTGAACGGAACGCTCGGCGCGGGCCTGCACCTGTATCGACTCGAATGGAACGGCAAGCACCGCACGCTCAAGGGAATCCGCCTCCCGTGATGCCCGAGAGACGCAGTCGCCGCAGGAGCGCGGGGCCGGTTCCCGCGACCATCCGCGACGTGGCCCGCGTGAGCAAGGTGAGCATCGCGACGGTCTCGCGCGTGTTCAACGACAGCACGCTGGTGAGCGGGACCACGCGGCAGCGCGTGCTCGCGTCGGCCTCGCGTCTCGGCTACTGGCCGAACGGCATCGCGCGCAGCCTCATCACCAACCGCACGCACACGCTCGGCGTACTCATGCCCGACCTGCACGGCGAGTTCTTCTCCGAGGTCATTCATGGGCTGGACCTGAAGGCGCGCGAGCGCGGATTCCACATCCTGGTCTCGCGTTCCAGCTCGACCGCCGAAGAGCTGACCGCGGCGCTGCGTTCCATGCGCGGGCGCGTGGATGGCCTGATCGTGATGGCGCCGGCGCTGGATCAGGCAGAGGCGATCGGACCGTTGCTAGGAGACCTGCCGACGGTGCTTCTCAATCCGGAGGGCGGTAGCGCCGGCTGCGACTCGATCGCGATCGCCAACCGGGACGGCGCGCGCGCCATGGTGCGGCATCTGATCCGCGTCGGCCACCGCCACATCGCGCTGATCACCGGACCCACCGACAACATCGACTCGCGGCAGCGGCTCGAGGGCTACCAGGCCGCGATCCGCGAGTCGGACGCCGAGGCGGCCGAGGACCTGGTTTCCGTCGGAGATTTCGGCGAGCGCTCGGGATACGATGCGGCGGTGAAGATCCTGGAGCGCACGCCCCGACCTACCGCTGTGTTCGCCGCAAACGACTACATGGCGGTGGGTGTGATCGGGGCGCTTGCAGATGCCGGGCTCAGCGTGCCCGAGGATATGGCGGTGGTGGGGTTTGATGACATCCCGCTGGCGCGCTATCTGACTCCGCCGCTCACGACCGTACACGTCGACATGCTGCGGCTCGGCGAGCGAGCGGTGGATCTGCTGCTCGAGCGTCACAGCCCGGGCGCGACGGACGGCGCGACTCATGGCACTTCTGATGGCCCGCGACAGGAGATCCTGCCGACCACGCTCGTGGTCCGCGGCTCGTGCGGGTCACGCCCTCCGGGTGCGGGAGAGAGCGGCGGCCGCTGGAATCGCATTCACCCGGCGCGCGGTTCCCGCCACTAGACCGACCGTGCCGCCCTCGACCGCAGGGAAGGGGGGTTGCCTGGACGCATCGCGCCATGGCGAGCCGCTTCGCCGCGCCCTCCGGGGCCTGCTCGTGCTCGCGATCGCCTTCGCCGGCACGACGTGCCACAGCGCGGCGCTTCGCGCACCGCAGGGGCTTGCGAGTCGGACGCCGGACGCTTTGGCCGGCACGCTCGCGCCGCACGAGATCGCGTTTCTCGACACGCTCGAGCAGCGCACCTTCCTCTGGTTCTGGGATCTGAGCGATTCGCTGACCGGGCTCACGCCTGATCGCGCGCCGACCCCCTCGTTCGTCAGCGTCGGTGCGATCGGCTTCGCGCTCACGGCGTATCCGATCGGCGCCGAGCGTGGCTGGATCACGCGCTCCCAGGCTGCGACGCGGACGCGAAGGACGCTCGAGTTCCTGTGGCGCGCACGTCAGGACAGCGCCTCCTCGGGCTCGGCCGGCTACCGCGGGTTCTTCTATCACTTTCTCGATCCCCGGACCGGAACGCGATTCGAGCGCGTAGAGCTTTCCACCATGGACACTGCGCTGCTCATCGCCGGCGCGTTGTTCTGCGGCTCGTGGTTCGACCACGTCGACCCGGACGAGTTCCGCATCCGCGCGCTTGCCGAATCGCTCTACGCCCGCGTGGACTGGGCGTGGACGGTGGTGCGTCCGCCCACCCTGTCGCTGGGCTGGAGTCCCGAGAACGGACACCTGCCCTATGACTGGCGCGGCTACAACGAGGCCATGCTGCTCCACATCCTGGCGCTCGGCTCGCCGACACACCCGGTCGACCCCGCGGTGTGGAGCGCCTACACCTCGCGCTATCGCTGGGGCACCTTCTACGGCTATCCGCATCTTGGATTTGCGCCGCTGTTCGGGCACCAGTACACCCACGTGTGGGTCGACTTCCGCGGAGTGTCCGACGCATGGATGCGCGGGCGCGGGCTCGATTACTTCGAGAATTCGCGGCGCGCGACGCTCGCGCAGCGCGCCTACGCCATCGCGAATCCCGGCTCGTTCCGTGGCTATGGAGCGGAGTTATGGGGGCTGACCGCATGCGACGGGCCGCTGGACGCGAAGCTCGAGATCGCGGGGCGGACGCGCGAGTTCCGCACCTACGCCGCGCGCGGCGCCTCGTTCACCGAGATCGTCGACGATGGCACGATCGCACCCACCGCGGCTGGCGGGTCGGTTCCGTTCGCGCCCAGGGAGTGCGTCGCGGTGCTGCGCGCGATGCGCGCGAACTACGGGGAAATGGCCTTCAACCGCTACGGCTTCGTCGATGCGCTGAATCCGACGCTCGACCGCATGGTCGACGTGCACCACGGCCGGATCGCAGGCGGCGTCGGATGGTTCGACACCGATCAGCTCGGGATCGATCAGGGTCCGATACTGGCGATGATCGAGAACGCGCGCAGCGGCCTGGTGTGGCGGGTCATGCGCCAGAATCCGCATGTGGTGCGCGGGCTGCGCCGCGCAGGATTCGCGGGCGGATGGCTCGACTCCGCGGGGACGGGGGCGCGATGACTCGCATGCTCCGCACGGCGCTCGTCCTGGCCGTTGCCTGCGCCACTGCCGGCTGCCGTGACGACGCACGCGCTCCGCTTCGCTTCTGGGCGATGGGGCGCGAGGGCGAGGTCGTGCGCGATCTGGTCAGGGACTTCGAGCGCGAGACCGGCATCCGCGTCGAAGTGCAGCAGATCCCGTGGTCGGCGGCGCACGAGAAGCTGCTCACCGCCTACGTCGGGCGCTCGACCCCGGACGTGGCGCAGCTCGGGAACACCTGGATCTCCGAGTTCACCGCGCTACATGCGCTCGATCCGCTCGATGCGCGGGTCGCATCGTCCGCGACTCTGACCCGCGAGTCGTTCTTCCCCGGAATCTGGGACACCAACGTGCTCGACGGCACGACCTGGGGGATCCCGTGGTACGTCGACACGCGGGTGCTGTTCTACCGCCGCGACCTGCTCGCCCGCGCTGGATACGATTCGATACCGGGCACGTGGGAGGCATGGCGCACGTGCATGCGCGCGATCAAGCGCCAGGCGGGCGATCAGAAGTACGCGATCTTCCTGCCGACCAACGAATGGACCGTGCCGGTGCTGCTCGGGCTGCAGGCCGGTTCGCCCTTGCTGGCCGACGAAGGTACGCGCGGCGCGTTTGCCGCGCCCGAATTCCGCCGGGCGTTCGATTTCTACATCGGGCTGTTCCGCGAATCGCTCGCGCCACCTCTCTCGGGCACGCAGATCGCGAATCTCTACCAGGAGTTCGAGCGCGGCTACTTCTCGATGTACGTGACCGGC
>JANMQY010000119.1:0-28008 GCA_031370785.1 Candidatus Eiseniibacteriota bacterium
GCTGCCGGTCACGCCGACCATCAGCCCGCTCCAGTTCTGGCGAAAGCGATGCGCCAGGCGCTGCAGGCCGACGGTCACGTCGTCCACCACCACCAGGGGGCCTGGCTCCTTGCCACGCCATTCGCTCCAGCGCTCGCGCGCGCACAGCGCCGCTGCCGCACCGCGCCCGAATGCCTCCTCGAGGAAACGATGTCCGTCGAGATTCGAGCCCGGCAGCGGAACGAACAGCTCGCCCTTCTTCAGGGTTCGCGTGTCGATGCTCACCCCGTCGAACCCCGATTTCAGGAATGCCTCGCGCTCGCGCGCTCCGTGCGGCACCTCGCGCACCGCGAGGTCACCGCCGGTCATCTGGGCGAGCTGGGTCAGGCTGAGGGTCGGCGAGGCGGCGAACGTCATCACGAGCCGCCCCCTTTCAGGATCTCGCGCGCCACCGCGCGGTCATCGAACGGCAGCACCGAAGCGCCGATGGTCTGCGTGGTCTCGTGACCCTTGCCAGCGATCAGCACGAGATCATCCGGCTTCGCCGCGGCGAGCGCCGCGCGGATCGCGGCTCTGCGGTCCGGCTCGAGGCGCAGGGTGCGCGCGCCCGAAGCGCCGGCCATGACCTCGCGTGCGATCGCCAGCGGGTCCTCGCCGCGAGGGTTGTCGCTGGTGACCCACGCCAGGTCGCTGTGCTCCGCGGCAATCCGTCCCATGAGCGGACGCTTGGCGCGATCGCGATCCCCACCGCAGCCGAATACCAGCAGCACGCGCCCGCGCGCATGCTCGTGCGCCGCGGCCAGGGCCCGTTCCAGCGCGTCAGGGGTGTGCGCGTAGTCCACCACCACGTCGAACGGCCGGAGCGCGGGCACGCGCTCGAGCCGGCCGGGAACCGCGGGAGTGGCGGCGATGCCGCGTGCCGCGACGTCGGCGCCGATCCCGAGCGCGCGCGCTGAGGTGAAGGCCGCGGCTGCGTTCCAGGCATTGTGGCGCCCGAGCAGCGGCACCCGCACTGAAACGCTGCCGCCGGTCTCGGCCAGCCCCACGGTGAGCCCGTCACGCCCCGGAGTGATGGAGAGGATGCGCACATCCGCTCCCTCCTTCTCGCCGAAGGTGCGCAGCGCGAGCCCGCCACGCCGTGCGGCCGCGCGCACCTTCGCGAACGCGGGGTCGTCGGCGTTGAGCACCGCCGTGGTCGCCTTGACCGGCTCCAGGCGATTGCGCCCGTCGAACAGCATGAGCTTCGCATCGAGGTACGCCTCGAGCGTACCGTGATAGTCGAGGTGGTCGTGACTCAGGTTGGTGAACACCACGACGTCGCATTCGAGCCCATGGCTGCGCCGTTGCACCAGTGCGTGACTGCTCACCTCGAGCGCCGCAGCGGCCACGCCGCGATCCACCATCTGGCGCAGCAGCCCCTGCAGCTCCGGCGCTTCGGGAGTGGTGAACGCGCTCGGGCGCGCTTCGCCGGCGATCCGCACTCCGGTGGTTCCGATCACGCCGCTGGTCCAGCCGGCCGCGCGAAAGATCGATTCGATCACCAGCGTGGTGGTGGTCTTGCCGTTGGTGCCGGTCACGCCCACCAGACGCAGCTCGAGCGAGGGGTGATGGAAGAAGCGCACCGATGCCTGAGCGAGCGCCCTGCGCGGCTCGTTCACTCTCACCACCGTCGCCCCCGGAAGCTCCAGGTTCTCGCCGACCACCGCCGCGACCGCACCAGCGGACAGCGCCTGGCGAACGAACGCCTGCCCGTCCTGCTTCATCCCGCTCAGCCCGAAGAACAGGTCGCCGGGCTTGACCTGGCGCGAGTCCAGCGACAGCCCGGAGACTTCGACATTCATGTCGCCCTGAACCGAGGCGACTTCGCGCTCCACGATCAGTTCGCGCAGGGTCACGGCCTCCGTCCATCCCGCGCCGCCGCGGCCGCGGCGACCGTGGCCTGCGAACCCGGTTCCCGACCGTAGCCCGGCGCGCACCACAGCTGGCAGGTCGCGCCCGAAGCGAGCGCCGTGCCCGCCTCCGGCGACTGGCGCACCACCACGCCGTTCCCCGTGATCCTGATCTTCACCTCGTGCAGGGTCAGACGGCGAAGCGCCTCGCGCACCGCGAGCCCGGCCAGATCCGGCATGCGCCGCCCCATCGAGTCGGGCGACGCCGACAGCCACACCGTGACGCGCTCTCCGCGCTCGACCGCACTGCCGGCTGGGGGATCCTGGAACAGCGCGCGCGAGCCCTCGCCCTCGTAGCGCGCGCGCAGGCCGTAGTCGACCAGCCGCCGCTCGACGTCACGCGGAGTCAGCAGGCGCAGATCCGGCACGGTGACCGGCGCGGAGGCGGGCGGTCGCATGGCCACGGTCGCGGCATTCATTTCAAAGGGTCCATGGGGCAGGCGGCGAAGGTCCTGAATCACCTCTCGAAATACCGGGGCGGCCACCTCACCACCGTAATAGTGCTTGCCGCGCGGTTCGTCAATCACCACCACTCCAACCAGGCTGGGCGCGAAGGCCGGGGCAAAGCCCACGAATGAGGACAGGTACATGCCGCGGCCGTAGGTTCCGACCGAGGCGTCGTATTTCTGAGAGGTCCCGGTCTTGCCGGCGATCACGAAGTCGGCGATGCCTGCCTGGCGCGCGGTGCCGCTATCCACCACCGCGACCAGCATCCGGGTGAGCGTGGTGGTGGTCGCCGCGCTGAACACGCGGTGCGCGGCGTGTGCCGAGTAGCGGCGCACGACTTCGCCCTTCGCGTTGCGGACCTCGCGCACCAGCATGGGCTGCATGAGCACGCCGCCGTTGGCGATCGCGGCGTAGGCCATCGCCAGCTGAAGAGGCGTGACCGAGACCTCGTGGCCGATGCCGATGGTCGGGCACGATCTCGCCGACCAGTGATCCGGGCTGCGCAGGCGGCCTGCGGATTCCCCCGGGAAGTCGACGCCGCTGATGGTGCCGAACCCGAGCGAGGTGGCGTAACGGTACAGGCGTTCCGAGCCCACCTTGATCGCGAGCTTGCCGATCACGATATTGCTCGAGAGGCGCACCGCATCGAAGAACGTGAACCCGGCACGCTTGTGCGTGTCGTGGAAGATCGCGCCCGGCGCGACCTGGCACACGCCGCCTCCGGCGTCGAAGTACTGGTCGGGGCGTGCGACGTTCTCTTCGAGCGCCGCGCCCGCCGCCACCACCTTGAACGTCGAGCCCGGCTCGTACTGGTCGGTGAACGGCCCGTTGCGCGCCTTGCCCGGCGCCAGGTGCGGCACGCTGGCCGCCGCGAGCACCTCACCGCTCTGCGGATCCACGAACACCGCGAATCCGCGCACCGCGCGCAGCGTGTCCACCGCGCGTGCCAGGTGGGTCTCGAGAATGCTCTGCAGGTCGGCGTCGATGGTCAACACGACGTCGTCGCCGTCACTGGGACGGCGGCGCAGCCCGCGCGGCAGCGCGTGGGTGTGACCGCGGCCGTCGCGAAACAGCGTGGTCCATCCCGGCCGCCCGCCGAGCGTCTCGTCGAGCGCCAGCTCCAGCCCTTCGACGCCTCGATTGTCGGGATCGGTGCGACCGAGCAGCTCGCCCGCGGCCTTGCCGAGCAGGTACTCGCGATGGGTCTCGGGCGACAGATACAGGCCGCGCCGGCTCCAGTCCGCGACCTTCTGCGAGGCCTCGGGCGACACATTGCGCGCCACTACGAGGTAGCGCGGCCGCGCGGTGAACTCGCGATCGAGCCGCCTGGGATCGATCCTGAGCAGCTTCGCCAGATCGCGCGCGGTTCCGTGCGGATCCTTCATCTCGCGTGGCGCCGCAGCCACCGAGTAGGTCAACAGGTCGCGGGCGAGCTGGCGACCGTGACGATCCAGCAGATCGCCGCGCACCGGCTTGACCAGCACGCGCTGCTCCTGATTGCGCTCTGCGCGCTCGTCGTAGTAGGCATGCTGCACCAGCGACAGCCAGCCGATGCGCAGCCACAGGGCGACCAGCGCAAGCAATAGACCGGCCGCAGCCACCAGCACCCGACTCCTGCGCGTTTCCGTGTGGGCCAACTCCTTCCCTCCATGGAACGGCGGTTCACGCAAACCGCCGGGCCTTTCACTTGCGCGGTGCGGTGGTGCGGCCGGTCTTTTCCGGACGACCCCGTCCTGGCTATCGTTCGATCAGTGCGCGCGGTCGCGTGCCGTAGCGTCAGGCACCAGTACGCGCGAAACCCTTTCCGCCAGCGCCAGCAGCGGAGCGGATTCTCCGCCGCGGCCATCGGCCCCGCCGTCCGCGAGATACTCGGCGGGAAGATTCACCACCTGCCGGGCGTCGGCCGGAGCCAGCCCCAGCTGTGCGGCCAGAGGCGCGAGCTCGGAGCGCGTGCCGCGCCGGTCCAGCTTCGCGTGCACGAACTCGAGGCGCGCCTTCGCGTGCACCAGCGCGGTGCGGTTCTGGTCCAGGTCAAGGCACAGCTCGGCGACGCGCGAGCTCTGCCACACCTCGACCAGCAGCATCGAGACCGCGATGCCCGCCACCAGCCACAATTCGGGTCGGATCGCGCGCCCTTCGGACACACGCCATGACGGACGGTTGCGACGGGGTCCAGCGCTCATGCCGATTTCCTCCGGAAGGCGCGGAGCCGCGCGCTGCGTGCACGCGGATTGCGGGCTTCCTCGTCGTGCCCTGGGGTCACGACCTTGCGGGTGATGATCTGCCACGGCCCCTCGGGAAGGCGCGGCTCGACGGGTGGCAGGCGTCGCGAGATGCGCTCGGGCGCTCCTCGCAGCGACTGCTTGATGCGGCGATCCTCGCCCGAGTGATAGGCGAGGGTCACGACGACACCGCCGGGACGCATTGCCTCCGGCAGCCACTGGAGCGCGGCCTCGAGATCCTCGGCTTCGCCGTTGATCCAGATACGCAGCGCCTGGAATACCTGCGCGTAGCGCCGCGGATGGGACCGCCCGCCCAGCGCGCGATCCACCGTCGCGGCCAGCGCGCGGGTCGTGAGGAGCGCCCCGCGACGGGCTTCAGCGATGATGGCGCGCGCCAGGCGCGTGGCCCCGGCGAGATCTCCGTGCTCGCGCAGCACGCGGGTGAGCGTTTCCTCGTCGGTGCGTGCGAGTCGCGCGGCGGCGCTCTCGCCACGGGTCATGTCCATGCGCAGGTCGAGCGGACCGTCGCTCATGAAGCTCATGCCGCGCCCCGGATCGTCGATCTGCGCCGAGGACAGGCCCAGGTCGAACAGGGCACCCGCCAGGAGCTCTCCGCCCAGCGCGCGATGCGCGTCCGGGATCTCGCGAAACGTGGCGTGCGCGAAGTTCACGCGCCCTCCGAAGCGCTCGAGCCGCCGGCGCGCGAACGCGACCGAGCTCGAATCGCGGTCGGTGCCGAGCAGCCGTGCGCCGGGCTCGGCTTCGAGCAGCGCCTCGGCGTGTCCGCCGTCGCCGAGCGTCGCGTCGAGATACAGTCCCGCGCCGTTGCGCAGGAATCCCATGACCTCACGCAGCAGGACCGGTTCATGACGCGCGCTCACGGCCCGGCTCCGAGGGCAGCGTGCCCCCGAGCAGCTCCTCGGCGGAGGGCCAGCAGCGCAGGCGCGCCTCGCAACCCGCGAGCCGGAACAGGTCGCGCAGGTACTGCGAGAGCCCGCACACCACGCAGCCTCCCGAGTGAGCCTCGAAGCGCGAGAGCGACTGCACCAGCAGCGGCACCAGCCGGTAGTCGATGTGACGGACCTGGGAGCAGTCGAGCAGCAACTGGCTCACACCGCGCGCGGCGAGGTCTTCGATCGAGCGCTCGAGGCGGCGTACCGCGACCGCATCGATCCAGCCGCGCAGCGAGAGCAGCGCGATGCGTCCGGTCGGACGCTCGTGCAGCTCGAGACGCGCCGAGGCGCCGGGCATGCCGTGGCTCAGCTCGAGGTGCAGCGACATCGACAGGCGATCGACTCCGACCGTCATGCTCACTCCCGTCCCAGCACTTCGTCCGCCAGGGTCTCGAGCTGGCCCGAGGCCTCACGCACCACCGACTTGAGGCGCTCGGGATTCCAGATCTCAATGCGGTCCACCTGTCCGTGCAGGACGGCTTCCTTGCCGATCTCTGCACGGTGCATCAGTGCCGGTGGAATCGTGATGCGTCCCTGCGCATCCACCGTCACCTTGCAAGCGTCCATCAGGAACGCGCGCGCGAACGCGCGACCCCGTCGGTCGCCCATCGGAATGCGACGCAGCCGGTCCTCGACGCGCTTCCAGTCGTCCGTGGAATACAGTGCGAGACAACCCTCGAAGCCGGCGACCAGATGAAATGCGACCAGCGCTTTGCGCGACGCATCGCGACGCATCGAGGCGGGCACGCTGAGTCGTCCCTTGTGATCGACTGCGTAGGTCTCGGTGCCGTAGAAGGACGCCATCGCGCGATTACCCCATCTCCCCATCGATCGCCATTTGTCACCACAATTCCCCACTTCTCCCCACCGCGGGCCGGACCATACCCCTCGCGCGAGGCGCGCTCCAAACGAAATCGTAGTGCAGGAGAGAATTATTCGTGGCGTGCGTACTGCACGCACGTGCACGGTGGCACGGAGGGATCAGCGCGCGAGGCGCGGCGTGTCGAAGCCTTTCCAGTCGATGCGATAGAAGCTGTAGACCACTTGGCCCGGGCGGGCGATTCCGAGGTTGGGCACCGTGGCACTACCCAGCGGTGTGAGTCGCGCCGCGTGCGGGCTGCGCTTCAACAGCGCGTACGCGGTCGGTGCGCGATCGACCAGGAACTCCGGACGCGCGAACGACGCGAAGTCGAGGTTCGCCACCATGTCCTCGGGCGATTCACGTTTGAGCAGCGGCACGACCTGCGGGCTGACCAGCCCTGCGAGATCCAGCACGCGTCGCCCACTGAAGTAGCCGATTGCGCCGATGTCGGGCGCCGCGATGATCGCATCCGGCGCGGTGTGGTCGTGGAACCACCTCCCCCATGGAATCAGGCTGCGCTCGAAACCGGCGGTGAAGCTGCGCACCTGCGGCAGGACCGCGCCGCGATAGACCGCGAGGTTCTGCGCGATGACCAGTGCCGCGACCAGCGCGCCGAGCACCGCCGCGCGTCGCGATTTCGCGGGCGCGATCTCGACCGCCGGATCGCTCAGGTCGCGCGCTCCGAGCAACCAGCGTTCCGCCGCGCCCCACGACAGCCACGCGAGTACCGGGAGCAGCGGCAGCAGGTAGCGCGACAGCACCGGCACACCGCGCGCAACGTACAGCGCCGGCACTCCGATCAGCCATGCGCCGGGCACCAGCCGCTGCGCGATCATGCGGCCCGGCCACAGCTTTCGCCCGCCGAAGATCAGCGCGGCCAGCAGCAGGGCGGCGAGCACGCCGTCGGTCGCGCCGATGATCTTGATCTGACGCCACAGCTCGTCGAGTCGATAGTCGAGCCCGGTGCCGCCCGCGGTCTTCGCCGCCAGGGTCTGAGGCCAGAACGTTCCGAAGTATACGCGTGCGAACAGCAGCCAGGCGCCGTAGATCGCGGTCGGTGGGAGGATCCCGAACACCAGTCGGCGAAGTCCCTCGCGACTCTCGGTGTCGATGATGAGAAACACGCCCCACAGAATCAGAAGGAACACCGCCTCGGGCCGGGTGAGCGCGGCCAGCGCCCAAAGCGCGCCGGTACGCACCGGACGCGAGCCCCACTGGCGGCCTTCGGTGAACGCGACGAACCCCGCGAGGGTCAGCGCGACCGCGAGCGGCGTCTCCATTCCCGAGAGCGACCAGCGCAGCATCCAGGCGTGGGCGGCCCACGCCACCGTCGCCGCGGCGCGCAGCTCCGGCAGGTGCACGCTCCTGCGCATCAGCTGCAGGAAGAGCACGACTGAGGCCAGCGTCGCGACCAGGCCGAGCACTCGCGCGACGAACAGGCCGTCCAGGCCGAACGCGATCCCGTCCGCGATCAGCGTCACCCAAAGCGGACTGGTGCAGCCGTAGATGCGCTCGCCGACATTGAACACCAGCCCCTGCCCTGCCGCGAGGTTGCGCGCGTACTGCAGGTGGATGAATGTGTCGTCGGTGAGGTAACCGCGCACCGGCCACATGAGTGCCGCAGCCAGCATCAGCGCGACCACCAGCGCGATCTTCTCGACCCGGGTCAGCGGCCCGTTCTGGTTGAGGATCACGTTCGGCCCGTGGTGAGATCGTCGAGCACCGACGCGAGGCGCGCGGCGAGTGCGGGGCGCGCATGCGTGGCCACCCACTCCGGACGCGAGGGCGCGGGACGCGCCCCCTCCTTCCACGCCAGGTAGCGGCGCTCGATCGCGGCGGCGAGCGCCGTGCGATCTCCGGGCGCGACCAGCTCGCCGCCCGCGCGTCGCACCATCTCTCCCGCCTCGTCCCCTTCCTCGAGCACGCCGAGAATCGGACGACCGGCGTCCAGGTACTCGTAGAGCTTTCCCGGCACCATGGTCGGATAGCCGCGCGGCTTCCACAGCAGCAGGACGTCCGCGCCGCGCTGCAGCGCTCGCGACTCGGCGTGGGGGCGCGCCCCCAGGAACGTCACGATCCCGGTCAGGCCGAGCGCAGTCGCACGATCGGCATACTCCGCCTGATAGGGCCCGACCATCCGCGCGCGCACCCGCCGCCGTGCTTCCGGGCGGCGCGCCAGCAGCTCGTGCAGCGCTTCGAGAAACACCTCGGTGTCGCTCATCTGCGAGAGCGTGCCGGTAAAGACGAGCGTGAAGGCTGCCGGGTCCGCCGCGACTTCGTCCGCGCCGGGCGCATCGGGCTCGAATCCGTTGGGCAGGTGAATCGCACGTCGTGGCAGCAGATGTGCGCCCGAACGCGCGCCCAGCGTGTCGAGGTGCGTGCGCGAAGCGGTCAGCACCCGATCGGCGCCCTCGAGCACCGCGCGCTCGGCGCGCGCGTGGCGCGCACGATGCCAGCCGGTCGGAGGGTTTCGGAAATGGAGGCCGACCCACGGATCGCGGAAGTCCGCGACCCACGGAAGTCCGAAGCGCCGCTTGAGCGCGAACCCGGCGAGGTGCACGCTGTCGGGCGGCGAGGTGGTGAGCACCGCATCGATGCCGCCGGCCGCGATGCGCGCCGAAGCCGCGGCGCGCGCACGCGCCGCCCATCCGGCATAGGCGTCCGGGAACAGCCACCAGTCACTGAGCCGGCGCAGGCCCGCGTAGGTCGAGCCGGTGCGCCGCCCGCGATCGCCGCGCTTCACTCGCAGCCAGGTCGCGAGCGCACCGCCTCCTCGCACCCGGATCACTTCGGCCGAGGCGGGAATGCGCGCGTTGAGACTCTCATCGACCACCCAGTAGTCCTCCCTGCCCGCCGCGATCACCGTGCACTTCCAGCCGTGCGCGGGCAGATGACGCGTGAAACCCAGCACTCGATGCACGCCTCCGCCCGCCAGTGGAGGGTAGAAGTAACACAGGATCAGCACGCGCCGCGCACTCATTCGCCGGTCGCATTCTTCGCGCCGCGCGATCCGCGACCGGCGGCGACCAGACTTTCGAACACTCGCTCGATGCGGCCCATGTTGACCGCCCACGTGCCGCGCTCGGCAATCACCCGGGCGTTGCGCGCCCGCGCGGCCTCGGCCCACGCCGGATCCCCGAGCGCGCGCTGCAGGGCGCGCGTGACGCCTGCGGAATCGCCCACTCCGAACAGCCGCGCGCCATCGTCCTCTTCCACCCACTCGCGATTGCCCTCGATGTCGCTGACCACCGGGATCGCGCCGGCGGCCATCGCTTCGAGCAGCGACAGCGAGGTCGAATCCGAACGCGAAGCCGAGAGCGAGAGGTCGGCGCGTCCGAGCCACTCGGCGAGCGCCTCGGGGTCGAGCCGGCCAACGAAGCGCCAGCGTCCCGCCGGGAGGCGCGCGGCAGCAAGCCGCTCGAGCGCCACCCGGCACGAACCGTCCCCGGCGATGACGAGCCGGGTGTGCGGCATGCGCGCCAGCACCGGCGCAACGCCCTCGATCAGCGTGGGCAGGTCGTACACCGGCTCGTGCATGCGCGTGCTGAGCAGCAGTCCCTTCTCGCGCCGGCCGGGGCGGAACCGGGCCGGATCCACGCCCCAGGGAATCTCGTGCACGCGCGTGGCCGGCGCCCCGAGCGTGCGCGCGGCATGCGCCAGGTTCGCGCTGTCGGCGAATACGGCGTCGGCCCGCCGCAGCACGAAGCCCGCACGCGCGCGCTGCAGCGGATTGCGCGGCCCGGTGATGAGCAGGTCCGAGCCCCACGCCGTGACCGAGAGCGGGTGGAAGTCGGCGAGCGCGCCGAGCAGCCCGTAGTTGGGCACGTAGTGCGCGTCGATCAGGTCCGGGCGATACACGGCCAGTGCACGCCGGAACGCCGGCAGTGCGAGCGGATAGCGCGCGAACCCCGGCACGGGCGAGGCGGGCAGCGCTTCGGCCTCGAGTCCGGCGAGCGGACGCTCGAGCGACCACAGCCGCACCTCGTGACCGCGCGCGCGAAAGTGCTCCAGCCAGCGCTTCGAGTGAAGTACGCCGGCGTTGGCGAGCATCGCGATTCTCACGCGGGCGCACCGCGCGCGCGCCCGGCGCGCAGCCACGCCTGCATCGTGGCCAGCGCACGCGATGCCGGTCCCGCGTGGCGCGCATCGAGCCAGCGCACCGGATAGCGGGTGGATCTCGCGCCGAGCGAGCGTTTGAACGTGGCCACCGGATCGAGCCCGGTCGATGCCCCGAGGTTCAGGCGTGCGCGGCCACGACTGGCCGCCCACTCCGCGATCGACCACAGCAGGAACGGATACGCCCGGCGCGGCCGTGCGTCCTCGTGCGCGCCACTCCACCAGACGAAGGTCTCGTGCGCGCCGTCGAGAACGAGCGTTGCGCACAGCACGCCGCGATCGTCGCGCACCGTGAACAGACGCGCCGGCCCCTCGTCGAGCAGACGCCGCGACAGCGCGGCGGGCAGCCCGCGATGCCCGGACCAGTGACGCGCCTGGCGCGAGTTCAGGGCAATCGCTTCATCCAGTCGAGAGGGACTCTCCTCGAAGATCAGCCCGCGCGCGCGCGCCTGAGTGATCTCGTTGCGGGTCTTGCGCTCGGCGGCGCGCCATGCCACTTCGAGGCCAGCGGTCAGATCGATCCGCGCGCATTCGAACCAGCGTGTCTCGCCGCCGAGGCATTCCAGCGCTTCGGTCGCGACCGGCTCGCCGGCCCGGTCGCACACCCACTCACCGCCGGCGACGCCGAGCTCGCGCGCCAGCCGTTCGAGCGCTGCAGCCACCGCGAAATCGACTTCGACCCGCGCATCGGCATGCGCCAGCGGCGCACCGGGAAGCAGATGCGGCAGCGCGTGGAGCCAGCGGCCGAACCCGCGCCGCTCGATCAGCAGCGGGGCGCCCCCGATCAGAGCTCCGTCGCGCTCGATCGCCACGAAGCGCGCTTCGAATCCCGGCAGCACGTCCGCCATCGCATGCCACAGGCGCGGATCGTGGGAGGGCGACGCGCCAGGGCAGGTCGCGACCAGCGCGTCCCATTCGCCTGGTGCATCCGCGAGCACGCGCGCGTTCGGCTGGCTCACGGGCGGTTCAGCGCAGCAACGTCACCCGAGCCACTGCCGAGCGACCGCCTGCCTCCACCCGGACGAAGTACAGGCCCGGGCGCACCAGCGAACCGTCGGAGTCACGACCGTCCCACAGGATCTGTCCGTTGCTGCCGGCGGAGAGCCGGCGCAGCATCCGGCCGTTCAGGTCGTAGACCTGGCCGCGGTACGCGCTGCCGTTGCCCGAGACACGCAGCGAGATTCCGATGCCGCTCGCGAGCAACGCCGGATTGGGATAGACCTTGATCGCGAGCTTCGCGAGCGTGGGCGGCGCCGGAGCCTGGTAGCCGGGATCGTAACGATTCAGACCGCCAGCGGTTGCGAACCAGATGGCCCCGGTCGCATGGTCGATCGCGATGCTGCGGATTTCATCGTTGGCGAGCGGCGAGTTCGAAGCGGTGAAGTCCTCGGTGAGGCCGCCTGGATGATAGGCGCGCGCACCGTTCACGCTGCCGACCCATGCCGTCCCGTCGGCGGCAACCGCCAGCGGATGCAGCGCGCCGCGCGAGGCGGGCGCGGCCGGGATCGCGTAGGACTGTTTGCTCCCTCCGGCGCTGCCGAAGTTCGTATACAGGCGCAGATCCCCGTCGCTGAACACCCAGATGGAGTCGTTGTGCGCGACGACCCCGAATACGTTCCAGTTCGCGCCGCTGGGCTCGAGGTTGAGATGGCTCGTAAGCGGGCCCGGTGGTGAGGGCGTGAAGCGCTGGACGCCCTTGAGCCCGTATCCGACCCACAGGTCCCCTCGGCGATCCACCGACAGTGCGCGAACCTGGTTTCCGAGCATGTCCGGGGTGTTGGTGGTCTGGTAGTTCGCGATCAGCGTGTCGGCGGGTCCATAGACGTCGATGCCGATCGGATCCTGCGGGCAGTTGCAGCCCAGGTTGGGAGTGTCCATTCCGAACCACCGATTGCCGACCGAGTCGGCCGCGGTCGACCACACCCACGTGTGGTTGTCGATCGGCGAGCCGGCACCCACCCACAGATGCGTAAACTGCGGCGGCGCGCCGCTGTCGTCGAACTTTTCGAGCGCGGTGCCCCAGATTCCGATCCACTTCTTGCCCTGGCGATCCACCAGCAGGCCGAAAGCGAACGAGGGGTCGAGAAAGGTCTGGTCGCAGTTGCTGGCGCACGGCACCGGGTACCAGTTGGTCCACGTCCCGCCCGCGGTCTCGAGCCTGCCGACTCCCTCGGCGAAGGTCCCCGCATACACGCGCGCGCCCTGCACCGCGACGCTCTGCATGTTGTTCCCGGGCGGCGCTTCGGGGAGGTGAAGGGTCCAGGGGCCGCTCGGCGTCTGCTCGAACATGCCGTCGCGATTGGCCGCGAAAACCTTGCCCGACGCATCGCGCGTCACGGCGAAGGTGGACGCCCCGCCGTTTGACGTGAGCGCGGTGTTGACCGGACTCCAGCCGGTCCCGTTCCACGCGTAGAGGCCGAGGTCGCTCGAGGCGTGCACGGTCCCGAACGCACCCGAGATCAGATAGACATTGCTGATCCCACCGACCACGTTCCATGTTCCCGACGCTCCCACCCGCCACGGCGCGTTGTTCGCGACCGCGAACACGTCGACCCCATCGGTCGCCAGTGCGGTCACCTTGTCGAGCGGAAGGTTCGTGTCGGCCTCGGTCCAGACCGCGAGGCCGCCCGCGATGCTGCTGTAGTAGACGCCGCCCCGCGTCGCGACCCACAGCGAATCGCCACGGACCACGATGCCGACGATGTCGTTGTTCGCGAACGGCGAGTAGCCGGTTCCGTCGGGCAGAGCGCCCGAGATCTCGCGTCCGTTCCACAGCGCGAGCCCGGTGGTGGTGCCGATCCACAGCGTGTCGCCCTGCGCGGTCAGAGTATTGACGTCGAGTCCGGGCAGCCCGTCGAACGCGTTCAGCAGCCCCCAGGTCCCGTCGGGATCGAGGCGGCTCACGCCCGCGTCGCGGGTTCCGAGCCACAGACGGCCGCGGCGATCGAACGCGATCGAGCTGATCTGATTGCTGGCCAGCCCGCCCGGCTCGCGCGTGGTCTGAAGGAATGCGCCCGACGAGCGCACGTAGCGGAGCAGGCCGGCTTCTTCGGTGGCACACCAGACCGTGTCGGCGCCGGCGAGGAGCTGGTTGTATCCGAACGCGCGGATGTACGTGCTCCACGCGCCGGCGGCATGCGCGTGAGCCGGAGCCAGAAGCACGAGGAGCATGGCGGGAAGCAGGCGGAATCGGGTCAACATCGGATCACTCCACGCGGCCGAGCAGGTCCATCAGGCGCAGCTTCCACACCATCCACGCCGCCTCCCACACGATGCGACGGTTCATCTTGGAGACGCCCGCGCGCCGGTCCACGAACAGGATCGGGATCTCGCGGATGGTGAAACCACGCTTCCAGCACTTGAACGACATTTCGATCTGAAAAGCATAACCGTCCGACTGCACGCGGTCGAGCCGCACGCCCTCGAGGGCGCGGCGTCGAAAACACTTGAAGCCCCCGGTCGCGTCGTTCACCGGCAGGCCGGTGACGATCCGCGAGAACCGGTTGTCGCAGTACGACAGCATCAGCCGGCTGAGCGGCCAGTTCACGACCGTGACCCCGTGCAGGTAGCGCGAGCCGAGAACCACGTCCACCTCCTGCGCGTTCTTCAGGAATTCGCCGATCGAGTCCGGGTCGTGGGAAAAATCGGCGTCCATCTCGAAGATGTACTCGGCGCCATGATCGAGCGCGTAGCGGAAGCCGTCGCGATATGCCGAGCCCAGTCCCATCTTGCCCGGACGGCGCAGCACGTGGACGCGCGGGTCCTTCCCTCTGCGCGCCTCGACCAGCTCGCCGGTCCCGTCGGGTGAACCATCGTCCACCACCAGGACTTCCAGCCCATGCGGCTGGGCGAGAACGCGGTCGAGAATCGGCTCGATGTTCTCGCGCTCGTTGTAGGTCGGGATGATGACCAGCTTTTCCACTACGCCGCCTCCCTCGCCGCGGTCGCCGTCGCGCGCCGTCCGGCGAGCCATCCTGCGAGGAGCAGTCCGAGCACGATCGCGAGCGAGGCGAACGAGAGCATCAGTCCCTGTCGCACCGCACGCGACCGGAAGCGGAACTCGACACGGTGGTGTCCGGCCGGCACCGCAACCGCGCGCAGCAGGTAGTCGGCCTTGAGCACCGGCATTTCGCGCCCATCCACAGTCGCCACCCAGTCGGGATAGTAGAGATCGGCGAGGCGCAGCAGCCCGGGCCCCGGCGTGTCGACGTCCACCACCACCTGGTTGAGCTCGTAGGAAACGATATTGGCGCGTGCGCCATCGACTGGCCCGAGCGTCAGGTGCGGGTCCTGTTCGAGCCATGTGACGGTCGCGCTGTCGTACTTGCCGCTCTTGATCGTGTCGAGAATCGCCCCGGCGGGCTGCGCCACCCGGTACGCGCCCACCACCGTCGCGCGCGGCAGCGCGAGCAGATTCTCGTACACCGTCGCGCTTCCCTGATACACCGGCCTGAGGTACGGCGGAGCATCCGGGATCGGCTGCGGGAGGATCAGGTACCGGACGTTGAGCAGCCGCATCCAGGCGAGGTTGTCGAGCAGGTTGGCCTCGACCAGATCCTGAAACAGTTTCGGCTTTGCCGCGTGATAGCCGCCGAGGGATGCGATCCCGAATCCCGCGTAGCGATTGCTCTGGAATTCCTGAACCGGCAAGACGCGGAACGTGCCCGGGGGCCCGGCCTTCTCGAGGAAGTTCACGACGTCGTCGCGCCCGTATTCGAGACTGTGCTGGCTCACCTCACCGATCACCGGCTGCATCACGCGCGCGCTCACCGGCCACAGCTCGAACAGCATCAGCACGAGCACGACCAGGGTGGCCGGCGCTGCAGCCAGCTTGCCGCGCATGGCCAGCCACCCCGTTCCGATGGCGAGCAGTCCGAGCACGCACGCGCGGGCGAGGTCCTTAACGTACGCGGTGTACGCGAACGCGGCCAGCTCGGGAGTGATCCCGGGGTGGCGTGCTATCGCGCCCTGCACGTATCCGTTGCGCCACCCGTTCTGGCCGAGGACGCCCAGCACCAGCGCCAGCAGCAGCACCGCACTCGTGCCGAGCAGGATGCGCTCGAGCACCAATGGAGCGTTCGCCTTCGCCGGCTTCTGCGCCGCGCGATCCAGCACCGCGCTCCATCCCCATGCGGTCGCCAGCGCCGCCGCCACCTGGAACAGCAGGATGATCATGACCGGGATGCGGAACTTGTTGAACAGCGGCAGGTGCGAATACAGGAAGCCGTATACCGGCGAGTTGCTTCCGAACGCGATCACCAGCGACAGCAGGGCGAGGGTGAGCGCGAACACGCGCGCCGCCCCGTTCGCGAGGAACGCGGGCACCGCCAGCACGACCGCGACCATGCCGATGTAGGCATTCGGGTAGTCGGTGAACGGCATGCCGCCCCAGTAGGTCTGGCCCCCGAAGCCCGCCCAGCCCGGCACCACGATCGAGGGCAGCTCGTACGGCGCAAGCGACCACTGGGTCGCGTAGCTCATGCCCACCCCTCCGCCCGCGCCTCCACCCCGGATCGACCACTGCGCGTAGTCGCGAAGCGGAAGGTTGTAGACACCGGCGAGCCCGAACGCGAGCGCGGCGGCCAGCGGCACGCCCAGCGCGCGCGCGGTGCGCGGCACGATCTCGCCGGGCCGGCGCAGGGCGGCCAGCCAATCGATGACCGCATAGAGTCCGACCGCGAGCCAGGTGTAGAAGCAGATCTGCACGTGACCGCGCAGCATCTGGAATCCGCCGGCGAGCGCGAGCCACCCGAGGTCGCGCAGGTCGCCTTTGCGCATCCAGCGCGTCGCGAGCCACAGCATGAGCGGCACGTACGCGGAGTTCACGAGCTGGCTGCCGTGCCCGTGCGATCCGACCGCGATCAGATTCGGCGCGAACACCAGCGCCGCCGCTCCGAGCAGCGCGCCCTCGGGACGCGCGCCCCATTCGCGGGCGAGCAGGTAGAGGAACCAGGCGCCGAGCACGAAGTAGATCAGCATCCAGGTGAGGTCGGGCAGCGGGATCACTTTCGCGACCAGCGCGAGCGGCCAGTCGGGCGGATACATCAGCGGGTTGTACGCGCCGCTCCCGAATGACGGCATGCCGAGGAACACGTACGGGTTCCACAGCGGATAGACGTGATCGTGATGGAGCGACTGCTCGCCCATACGCACGAAACCCGCCGGCCCCACCGCGTCGGGCGAGACGAAGGTCTTGCCGCCGAGCGAGACCTGGTGGAAGAACACGATCACCAACAGCGCGAGCAGCGCCGCCGCCCACGTGCGGGTCAGCGCGAACGGCTTCCGCGCGGACGTGGTCGCGGACTTCGGCACGGCACGTTTCACTGCCTTGCGATCGGCCATGAGCTCTCGAACGGGAAGTAGGCGAACGTCACGAAGCGGCGGCGAGCCGTGATTCGATCTCGCCCACCATGCGAGCGGCGAGCGAGTCCCAGTCATACCGACGCGCCAATGCCCGGCGTGTCTCGCGGTCGGCGGGTGTCTCCAGCGCGGTGCGCACCGCCTCGACCGTCGCGGCCGGGTCGCCCGCAAACATCAGATGGGGCGGGCGCGGCGTCAGATCGAGCAGCGGAGTGCTCACCACCGGTAGACCCGCCGCGAGGTACTGGTACACCTTGTTGGGATTGATACCCTGCACGTACGGATCATTCGCCCGAAAAGGGATCAATCCAACATCCAGCCCCTGCATGTATGCCGGAAGGCGGGCGTAGGAACGAGCTCCCAGGACCGCGACCCCCTCGCGCGAGGCCAGCTCCTCGACCCGGGCCGCGGTGGCGGGGCTCCCGGGCCCGATCAGCACCAGGGTGCCACTGCCTCGCGCGCGACGGACGGCTTCGAGCGCCTCGAAGTCCAGGAAGTGCGAGAGCAGGCCCACGTAGCCGATGCGCGGGCGGGGCAGCCGGGCCAGATCCTCCGGGATGGGCTGCGGCTTCTCGAAATGCGCCACCTCCACCCCGTTCCCGAGCAGAACCAGGGGCTTGTCCGTCTCGGCGCGAAGCGTGCGCCGGTAGTACTCGGAAACGACGAACAGGGCATCCACCTGATCGAGTGTCGCCCGCCAGTAGCTCCGGGCCCACGCCGGAACCGAGGCGAACTGAAAGGGGTGGTCGTTGAAATCATAGAATAGCAACTTCCGAGGAAGCCGCGAAAGCGCGCGCGCCGCGTAGATGTTGGAGGTCATCAGCACCGGTTTCGCTTCCACGCCCAGTGAACGCAGGCGCGAGCGCAGCCAGGTACCCGCGGCCCATTCGATCACCGCGCGACCTGCGGCGGTCGAGGCCATCGTGTTGTACGCCGCGCTGCTGGTCGCGGGCTTGAGGAATGGAACCGTGAAGTAGGTGACGTTGCCTTCACGGCGAGGAGTCCACGGATCGTCCGCTCCGGATCCGGGCGGCTGTGCGTAGAACACGCGCCAGTGCGAAGGAAACCGCGAGAGCAGGAACTGCTTTCGCGTCCGGAAATAGCCCCACCGCACCTCCGCGAGGACGACGAGATCCACTACGGGACGGCCGTCTCGCGCTCGAGCGCCTGAGTGACCTCGACGTACGAGCGGTGCCGGCCGGCATGGAGCACCGGCTCCGGCGCGCGCTCGGTGACGCGCGGGTCGGCCGCGATGTAGTGCCGCGCCCAGGACTCGAGCGAGAGCCAGCGCCACACCTGCAGGCCGATGTCGCGCCCCGCGAGGAACTCCTCGAGCCCGAGACGGATTCGTCGGGCGTCCACCCACTCGTGCAGAGGCCCCGGCGTGGTCAGGCGGCGGCGCGCCTCGGCCGCCTCGCGCCCGCGCAGCCACAGATCGGTCGGAGTCTCGAAACCCATCTTGTCGCGGCGCTCCAGCACCTGACGTGGAATGCGGTCGGCGAGCGCGCGGCGCAGGATCGCCTTGGTGGTCGTGCCCTCGATGCGCTGGTCGTCGGGAAGCGAGAACATGAACTCGACCAGCCGATAGTCGAGGAACGGAAGCCGGGTCTCGATCGAGAACGCCATGCTGTTGCGATCCTCGTAGCGGAGCAGCGACGGCAGCAGGCGCTGAAGCGTGTCGAATGCCAGCTGCCGGGTGAGCGCGGTCGGGAATCCCTCCGGCGGCCTGGGCGGCGCCGATGCGCCGAGCGCACGCAGGCGCTCGGACAGCACGCGATCCTTGCCCTGTCCGAAGGCGCGGCGCAGGGGCGCGATGACGCCGGCCGGCAGCCACGGTTCGAGGACCAGCGCCAGCGTGTGCGTGACTCCGAGCCGGCTCGCGGTCGGACCGAACAGGCGCGCGAAGCCGGCCACGTCCCCGGACGCGAGAAGATCGCGCAGTCGCACTGGCAGGTAGCGGTCGTAGCCGGCCAGCGTCTCGTCTCCGCCCTGTCCATCGAGCAGGACCTTGAGCCCGGCCTGATGCGCAAGCTCCATCACCTTCCATTGCGAGTACAGACCCGAGCCGGCCGTCGGCTCGTCCTGCTGAACCGCGATCCGGTCGAACACGTCCCAGAAGTCGCGTCCATCGGGCATGACCAGGTGCGCGGTCGCGCCCGAGGCCTCGACCGCCGCGCGCATGTAGGGTCGCTCGTCGTATGCCGAGCCCTCGTCGTAGGAAACGCTGAACGCGTGCAGCGGCGAGGCGCCGAGCCTGGCGGCGGTGGTCACCACCGCGGTCGAGTCGATGCCGCCCGAGAGGCACGAGCCGACCGGAACGTCCGCGCGCAGGCGCAGGCGCACCGAGTCGGTGAACAGGCGCTCGAACTCACGCGTCCACTCCTCGGCGTTCCCGGGAGCATGCCGCGCCGGATCGAGCGCCCACCAGCGATGCACCGCGAGCCCGCGATCGCTCACCACCAGGTAGTGCGCGGCAGGAAGCTGCCAGATTCCCTCGAAGAACGTGTGCGCCTCGTGATCCACCCAGTCGAGTGCGACGAGATCGCGGATCGCTTCCAGGCGGGGCGTGATGCGGCGCGCCTGGGTCAGCGCCAGGGCCTTGGGCTCCGACGCAAAGGCGAATCTGCGTCCGTCGAACTGGTAGTAGAGCGGCTTGACTCCGAACCGGTCGCGCACGCACAAGAGCTCCCGCGCCTCGCTATCCCACAGCGCGAATGCGAACATTCCGTTGAAGCGCTGGAACGCGTCGCGGCCCCAGCGCCGGTACGCCACCAGGATCACCTCGGTGTCGCTCCCGCTCAGGAACTTCTCGCCCATCCCCTGGAGCTCGGCGCGCAGCTCGACGTAGTTGTAGATCTCGCCGTTGTAGGTGATCCAGAGCCGGCGCGACGCATCGCACATCGGCTCGTGCCCGGCCGGGCTGAGATCGACGATCGAGAGGCGGCGGTGCAGCAGGCCGATGCCGTACGCGGGCTCGCCGTGTCCGGCGCGGCTGCGCCCCGGCGCGTAGGGCAGCTCGCTGGCATAGACGTCGTGCGGAGTGTCCGGGCCGCCCAGCGTGTGCGCCCCGACTCCGCGCGCGTCCAGCAGCACCACGCCCTCGTCATCCGGGCCGCGGTGACGCAGCAGGCGCGACATCTGATGAAGGCGCGCGAGGTCGGCGCGCCCTTCGCGGTCGTAGACCCCGGCAATTCCGCACATGCTGGCTACTCCCCCTCTTTCATGACTCGCCGACGCCACGTTCCGCCGGGACTCCTGCCGGGGTCCCGGGTGTCTGCCCGCTCTCGCGCTCCCGCCATATTCTCAGCCGCAGGCACGCGCCCGCGAACAACACGAGCGCCGCCAGCTTGACCGCCACTCCAGCTCCCCCCGCGGGCGCGAACCGCTGCACCCCCAGAGCGATGATGAGCGCAGAGCCCATCGCCAGCAGCAGGCGCCCGCCGTGGAATGGCAGCGGATAGACTTTCTGCGCGATCCGGTAGGTCAACACTGCCGAAGTAGAGTAACCCATGAACGTCGCCGCCGCTGCACCCGGGACACCCCAGACCGGCGTGAATGCGAGCTGCGCGACCGTCGCGATCGCGGCCGCCGCCATTGAGCTAAACAGGAGCAGCCGGGTGCGCAGAGCCAGCACCACTCCGACCGACGCGACAGAATAGGCGCCCTGCGCGACGGCCGCAAAGGCGAGCCACGCCGCCGGCAGCGCCGCCGCTCGATACTGCGCCGGCACCAGCACCGAGATCACCTCGGGCGCGAAGAGAGAGACCACGAGCCCGATCAGCGACGCCGCGGCGACGTAGAGGCCGAAGACCCGCGCGAACAGGCGCGGCGCTTCGGGATTCCGGGCGCGCGCGAAAGCGAACGGGCCGTAGGCCAGCTGGAACGCGGAGACCACCATGGTCACGACCGCGAAGAACTTCATCGCGACCGCGTAGACCGCGACCTCGTCGAGCGAACGGGTGCGCTGCAGCACGAACCGGTCGACGCTGAGAATCACGCCATAAGCGAATCCGGTGGGGACCAGGGGCAGGCCGAAGTGCAGCATGCGCCGGAGCGCGTCGCGGCTGAACGTCGGGCGCAGGTAGTGCCGCATGAGCACGAGCCCGAACAGCGCGCACACGACATCGGCCGCGAGCCGGCCGTAGAGCACTCCGGCGACGCCGAGATGCCGCACCAGCACCAGGTAGATCGAGACGCCGCACGTGATCACGGTCTGCGCGACGTTGAGCGAGACGAATTTCCACGGCTGGAAGGTAACGCGCAGCTCGTCGTTCGCGAACAGCACCAGCAGCGTGAAGGGCAGTGTGAGCGCGCCGAGCAGGATGTACTTCCGGTAGACCTCGGAGCCCACCAGGGTGTGCGCGAACCCGGGCGCGAGCAACGCGAGCAGTGCCGCCACTGCACCGCTCGTCCCGATCCTGAAAACCAGAGAGGTCGAAATCATGCGGACGCGCGCCTTCCGATCCGGCTCGTCGTAGAAGAAGCGAGCCAGCGCGCCGTCCATCCCGAACACCAGCACGATCACGGCGGTCTGCAGGTAGGCGAAAACCAGTTCGGAGACGCCGTACGCCGAGGGCGTGAGCGCGCGGGTGAGGATCGGAACCAGAAGGAGCTGGACCGCGCGGCCCCCCGCCTGACCGAGCCCATAGACCAGCGATTCGCCCGAGAGCTTGCGCAGCGCCTCACGCATGGCGACGCTTCAGCCGCACCGCCCAGTTCTCGAGCACGCTGCGCGGCGCGTCGACCTGGAAGTAGTGCCCGAGGCTGGCGCCCAGCTCGCGCTTGAAGCGCGCGATGCTCGGGTAGTCCGCGCCGCACAGATCCCAGTAACGATGTCCGCGACGAGCGGCCTCGGCCGCGATCTCGAGCATCAGCCAGGCGCTGACGCCGCTCGCGAGGTGCGCCCCGCGGGTGCCGGCCACCCACATGAAGGCGCCCGGCGTGCCCGGGACCGAGAGCACGATCTGTGACGACACCGGTTCGCCGCTGGCGCTGCGCGCGGTCGCCATCCACGCCACCCCTGCGTCGCCGAGCGCCTGCGCCAGCGCGAAGAAGGACGTCCTGCTCAGACTGGAGCCGAAGCCCTGACGCTCGCGGGTTTCGTCGAAGATGCTCCAGAATTTCTCGAGGTCCCACTCCCGATCGAAGGTCACCCCGGCCTCGGCGCATTTGCGCACGTGGCGTCTCACCGAATCGGCGGGCCGCCCGGGCGAGGTCAGATCGAGCGTGCAGGTGTAACGCGGAACCGCGCGCCACCCCTCCCACTGCCACGCACGCACGTCGTCGATTGACGGCATCAACATGAGCGAGACGAGGCGATAGTGGCGCGCCAGGGCCTTCGCGAGCGCGCGAGTGGCCTCGAGCCTTTCACTCTCCAGCGAGGAAGGCGTTCCTCCGGCGCCCGCGCGATAGAGAACGCTGCTGTAGGCGGCGAGCGGCAGTCCCCGATACAGGGTGCGGCCGAATGGCCGTCGAAACGGGACCGCGACGCATGCGATCCATTCCTGACCCTTGAGGAGCACCCAGTGGTCGACCGAGGCCCCGACCATTCCGGGTGCGGCGTGAAGCCAGACCCGGCTCGAGAATGGGTTGGCCTGATCGGATCGCGCGAGAAAAGTGTCCCACCGGGCTTCGACTTCGGTCGGCTCGAGTCGCCGCACCTCGAATCGTGACTGCTCGTCGGCTGGCGGCTCGTTCATGGGATTCCAGGAGGGATGGGGAGAGCTGGGCGATGAGGAACTGCGCTGCAGATCCAGGACCCTCGGAAGCTGGCGGGCACAATAGCGGAAGCGGCAGCGGGTGTCACCCGCCGGCAGCGTCCCGGCTCATGGCGTGACACGACTCGCGCCGGGTCTTATTCTGCGCGATCGTGAAGCATCTCTTCATCATTCCCGGATGGTATCCGCACCGGCCGTGCTTTCCGTTCGAAGGTCTCTACATCCGCGAGCAGGCGGAAGCCATCGGCGAACTGCATCCGGACCTCGGAGTCACGCTGAGTCTCTGGGATCAGGGGCGTGGCGAGCTGAGCCTCGGGCACCTTCTGAGGTCCCCGGGCTGCGTGCTTCGGCCTCTGGGATCGCGACCGACCGAGATCTCGCTCGCCCCGAATGTCGTCGAGCAGAGGAAGCCCACGCGCTCCTGGCACCCTCGCCAGTTCGGTGGCAATCGCGACGCCATCCTCCGGGCGAATCGAATCAACCTCGAGCGCGCGAGCGCTCGCTGGGGCAGACCGGATCTGCTTCACGCCCACGTCAGCTACCCCGCGGGATGGATTGCCATGCAGCTCAGCCGTGAGCATTCGATTCCCTACGTCATCACCGAGCACATGGGGCCGTTTCCTCTGCCGTACTACAGGACCGGTGATGGATCACTGAATCCGCTGTTGCGCAAGCCGCTCGCGAACGCCGACGCGACGATCGCGGTCAGCCCGGCACTCGCTAGGGAGATCGAGTCCTTTGGCCTCACGCGACCACGGTATGTTCCGAATCTCGTCGACGAGCGAAGGTACCGGGTCGCCAGGAATCACGTGAATGAGCGATTCACATTCTTCACCCTTTCCGCCATGACGACTGCCAAAGGCATCTTCGACTTGCTGGAGGCCATTTCGAAGTTGTGGGATCGCCTCGAGCCAGGCAAGCGGGAACGTGTTCGCTTTCGCATCGGCGGCGGCGGTCCACAGGCAGAAGAGTTCAGGAAGGCGGCGCACCAGCAAGGGCTCGACGCCTGCGTCGCCTGGCTGGGAGAGATTCCTCGCGAGCAGGCGCGGGCGGAATTTCAGGCCTGTGACTGCTACGTCCTTGCGAGTCACCACGAGTCGTTCGGTATCGTGCTGGTCGAGGCGCTGGCGAGCGGGCGCCCCGTGATCGCCACGCGCTGCGGCGGAGCCGAGGCAATCGTGAACGAGGGCAACGGGCTTCTCGTCGAATCGAGAGACCCCGAGGCGCTGTCGAGAGCGCTCGAATCCATGTTCAATCGTACGCGCGCATACGATCCGCAGCGCCTACGCGAGGAATTCATGTCCCGATACAGCCGTCCCGCAGTCGTGAGCGCGCTGGACACGGTCTACGATGAAGTGCTCGCGCGCCGGCTGCCCGCGCGCGGCGTTCGATCATCGTGAATCGCATGGAGGTCTACCCCGCCACGCTCGCTGATTTCGACGAGGTGTACCCGGTCCTTCAGGGGTTCGGCAATCCCCTCATGTCCCGAGAGGACTACCGCCGAATGCTGTTCGACCTGCCCTGGCCTGTCGAGGAGCCGCATCGGGGATTCATGCTCCGGGACGAGGGCTCGGTGGTTGGGTTCATTGGTACGATCTTCAGCCGGCGCATCCTGAACGGCGTGCCACGCCAGATCTGTCACCTTTCAAGCTGGATCGTGAAAGAGTCGCATCGCACCGGGAGCATGCAGCTCCTACTACCCATCCTCGGGATGCGATCACATACTCTCGTGAACCCGAGTCCAAACGCGACGGCCTACCAAGTATTCACACGACTCGGTTTTCGCGAACTCGAGCGAGCCTACGTCCTGATGCCTCCGGTCCCCCGAGCCGCAGAATTCGGGCACCCCTTCGAGAGCTCGGTGATCACGGACTTCGAGGCGATCGAGTCGCAGCTGGACCCCGTCGGACGCGAGATCGCTCGACACATGAAGTCGACCCTGGCCGGGCAGGCCCTGCTTCGATGCGGCAACCGGCATTGCCACATCATTGCGTCGCGGAGCCCGTGGAAAGGTAAGGTGAGACTCGCGCATGTCCTCTATGCCAGCGATTGGAGCCTGCTCGGGAACCATGTGGGCAGGGTGAGCGCGGCGTTTTCGCGTACGTTGAAGACCTTCGGCCTGCGCGTCGAGTCACGGCATCTCCGAGGCTCTCGACCCGTGCTCGCGGCGGTGCGCCCGATCGCCTACCCCATGCTCTATCGTCCCGAAAGCCCTGATATCACCCCAGAAATGTTGGATGGTCTCTATTCCGACCTCGTCGGGCACCGATGGTAGCCCGCCCGTGTGCGTGCGGGTGGAATAGCTGCGAGCCCTTTGGTGTTCGACGCCTAAGCGCCCGAACTTTTCGGCCCGTCGAGCAGACCCGTGAGGAGATGGCCACCTCAAGCGAAACGTCTCGACCCTAGGGTCGTTCCATCTTCTAGTTGAGCACGATCGCGCGCGCCGTCTTCACGCGGCTGCCCTGCGTGAATCGCACCAGGTAGAGTCCAGCCCGAAGGTGCGCTCCTTCCGCAAGGTTCACGTCATGCCGACCCGGGCCAAGAGATCCAACCTCCCGGGCCGCCACTCGACGGCCGGTCAGGTCGAACAGCTCGAGACGGGCATTCTCCGAAGATGGCAATACGAACTGTATGTTGAGCTGACCGCTTCGAGCAGGGTTCGGGCGTGCTCCACCGAGCGCGAATTCGAGTCGCTCGGCAGTCGCCCATGCCTCGCCCACGAAGATCTGAGTGCCAGACTCCATGATCCCGAGGCGGTAGCCGTACTGGGTACCGGTCGCGACCCCCTCGTCACGATAACGAAGATAGCCTGTGCCGTCCGCGCTGATCTGGCTGAGGATGGCCCACCCGCTCTGCTGCGTGCGCCGATAGAGGGACGCGGCCATCCCAGGATTCCCGCCGGAATACCAGGTCAGGTCAATGTGGTCGGATTCCGCCTGGATCGAGACCAGCGAAGCGAGCGCCGCGGTAGGGACCTGTGGTGAGATCTGCGCAAATCGGCTCAGATTCCCATGAATGTCCGCCGCCGCCAGCTTGTAGAACACCACGCCGGAAGCATCCGTCAAACCCGTGTCGGCAGTAGCCGCCACAAGATTGCCGGGCCCTGGAACGAATCCCTCGGTCGAGCCGCGATAGACGCGATACTCGAGCAGGTCGGGAGCAGGATTCTTCGCCCAGTGAAGGACGTTCGAACTTCCACCGTAGGTCGCGGTGAACGGTATCGGAGTCGGAGGAGAGAGATTGTCCACCGAATAGCCGCTGTCCACGTTCGACTGGTAGAACGTGCCCGGATAGTAGGTCAGAGCGGTGACGAAGAATGCCGTATAAGGATTGCTGCCGGCGATGGAGTCCTGAGTGGTTGCGGCGGTGTAGCCGTAACCGTTGAGCCTTTCAGCGGGCAACGTCGCGATCGCCTCCCAATAATCGATACTCGTGGACCGGACTCCAGCCCGCACCGACGAGGTGCTGAACTGGGTCGCGGGGTCGAGCCCGACTCTCTTGGCGCGGGCGGCGATGGCGCCAGGTGGAATTCGGCGCCACACCCGGTATCCCGTGACCTCGACGGACTGCCCCGTAGCATCGTATGCGCTACGCCTCCAGCGCAGGAACACGTGGCCACCCTGATCGTTCGGTACATCGCGCACCGAGACCAGGAATGGAGGTCCGATCGGCGGCGGCAGCCCGAAGCAGCCGCCCACCAGAATGTTCAGGGCTCCTGTGTTGTAGCTCGCGACGGCGAGGTCGCGGGCGCCATCTCCATTCAAGTCGGCCATCGCGAGTCCAAGCGGGAAACCCTGGGCGGAATACTCGGAATAAAGCGAGAACGTGCCATCACCCACGCCACCGGCTCCCTGACCTCTCAGGATCTGGACGGTATTGTGAGGACCAGTTGTGAACGCGATGTCGCTGATGCCGTCGGCATTGAAATCCGCGATTGCCATGACTCCGCCCGGAAGACCGCTTGCATAGCTCGTCGGCGCGCCGAACGAACCACCACCGAGGCCCCTTAGGATTGCGATTCCGTCATTACTCTGATTCGCCGCTGCGAGATCCGGGATGCCGTCGCTGTTGAAATCGTGGATGGCAACGGTGTACGGCTGCGCTCCGGCCGCATAGCTCACCGAGGTCTGGAACGTTCCATCTCCGTTGCCGAGCAGCACGGAGATTCCGCTGAAGTTAGCGGTTGCCACAAGATCCAGCTTGCCGTCGCCATTGAGATCTCCGATCGCAATTCCCAGCGACAGGCCTGCAATGGAATATGCGACCGGCGCCGCAAACGTGCCATTCCCGACGCCACCCGATCCGAGCCCCTTGAGCACTGAGACCCGTGAACCACTGTTGTTCGCGATCGCAAGATCGAGAATTCCGTCGCCACTGAGATCCGCCGAGACCACGGTCCAGGGAGCGGGCCCCGCCGCGTAACTGCCTGAAGACGAGAATGTGGCGTCGCCGTTCCCGTGCAGGATAGAGACGGTATTACTCCCCAGATTCGCCGCCGCGATGTCCGGGATGCTGTCTCCATCGAAATTGCCGACGATCGCGGATTCCGGAGTATTTCCCACCGAGTAGCTCGTCGGCACCCCGAAAGTGGCGTTGCCCACGCCTCCACTTCCATTGCCCGTCATGACAACGACGGCATTCGTACTCGGGCTTGCCATGATCAGGTCGAGGATGCCGTCATGATTCAGATCCGCGAGTGCCACGCGATTGAGATTGGGACTCGGATTGCTGGTAAAGCCCTGCTGGAAAAGACCGGCCTCATTGCAGACGGCGGCGGCAGACGTGATCCACAATGTGGTTGCGACCAGTGAAGAAGCGAAAGACATGAGCCGCGCTGGGCGATCGTGAAGGCGAAGCATGATGGTAGAATTCATGGAGCGTTCCCCCCTCTTAAGACCCTGCGCCCGAAACCGAATGAGCCAACGCCGCGATTTACACGGCGGTGGATTCGGAAACCCCAATGACGGGATTCGATAGCAGGCTGCACTCACCCGTCACAGTTCTTCATTCGGTGGCTGAACGAAGCCGCAGGAAGCCAAGCCGGGCGAGACCTGTCGCGCGCTACATCTCGTTGACAATCGGCTAGGTGGATCGGAGACTCAAGGTCAATCTTTAGAGAGTTCCGATATCGCTTGGCCTCCGAGTCCTGTAAGGCCGGCCGAGAAATTGGATCCTGCCATGCGCACCCATGGACTGGGATTCCCACGTCACGGGCAGATTCAGTGGCGGGATATGAGGTTGGGCGGTTCGACCACGCCGTGCAAACCCATTATCGTGACGCGCTCGCGTGCCCGGAAGGCGCGCACAGGGAGGTCGGCTGATGCGGGTGTGCTTCACGTTTCACGTGCGCGCCGAGCGCATCCCCGAAGTGCGCCATGCGATCGCCACCGTCGCTTCGCTGCT
>JANMQY010000136.1:0-11829 GCA_031370785.1 Candidatus Eiseniibacteriota bacterium
TTGAGATTGGCGATGGCGGAGACGGACCTCGGCGTCTGTCCGGCAATGTACAGCCGCAGTTCCCACGTTTCCGTCTCTCCGTCGGATCCAGTTGGCACTTCCTGGCCACCGGCCTTGCGCGACGTGTTCATTTGCGGCTCAAGAGTGTCTTGCGGGGACGGGCGGCCGGCTCGGCATCTTTCAGGGTGCTGTCGACTTGGCGGCTGATTCCCATGCCCTCTCGATCCTGTCTGTTGGTTTCCTCACGGGACTGTAACTGGTCGATGACTCGTTTCGCCTCTTCTTCTTCCGCCTCGAACTCCTTCCGCAAGGCGACAATCCGGGCCTCCATGGCCTCGCGCATCCGTTCTCGCCCCCGCTGCTTGGCTTCGACCTCCTGATGTCGGAGCAGGCTGCCGGCTTTATCCGTGGCTTCTCGCGTCTGCCGAGCCGAGCCGGTGAGAACGCCCTCCGCGCCCAGGTACACATTCTGTAATTCCACTCCCTGGTCGGTCAGCAGGAACTCGCGGAGTTGGTTGGAGTGGGCCATGCCGCGCGATTTGAGGACGTACATCACCCGATTCCGCTCGCCATCCAGTTCCAGGTCGCGCAGTAACAACCAGGTGTCCACAAGGGTGGAAACATCCACATTTGTCTGCTCCAGGGCCTCGTCCCCACTCGTGAGGCTGGTGAGCATCGCGGTGATTTCCTGCATCTTGAGGAAGTCGATCAGTCGGGTCAGCATCACATTGGCGTCCAGGCGCGTGCCCACCGCTGTCAGGCTACCGATGGGGTCCATGACCACCACGCGTGGCTGAAACTCGCGCACCAACTTGTGAATTGTCGCCAGGTGCATTTCCAGGCCATGGATCGCGGCGCGGCTGGCGTGGAATTTCAGCAAGCCCTTCTTCACCCACGGCTCCAGGTCGATGCCGATCGAGCGCATGTTGCGCATCAGCTGACCCGGCGACTCCTCGAACGCGAAGTACAAGCAGCGCTCCTCGCGCTGGCAAGCGGCGGCAGCGAAGTGGGCGGCGATGCTGGTCTTGCCGCTGCCCGCCGTACCGGACATGAGGACCGTGCTGCTTCGGAAGTAACCCTCGCCGCCGAGCATGGCATCCAGCCGGGGAATACCACTTGAAATCCGCCCGACGCTCGCCGCGTGCTGCAGCCCCAGGGACGTCACGGGCAAAACGCTGATGCCATCTTCGTCAATCAGGAATGGGTATTCATTCGTTTCGTGGGTGGTGCCCCGGTACTTGACGATCCGGAGTCGCCGCGTCGACATCTGATCCGTCACTCGGTGGTCGAGCAGGATGACGCAGTCAGACACGTACTCTTCCAGGCCGTGTCGGGTAAGCGTCCCCTCGCCACTCTCGCCGGTGATGACAGCGGTCACCTTTTTGTCCTTCAGCCAGCGGAACAGACGGCGCAGCTCGCCGCGCAGGATGGCGACGTTGGACAGACCGCCAAAGAGCGTTTCAATGGTATCCAGCACGACCCGTTTCGCGCCGATGGAGTCGATCGCATGGTTAAGGCGGACGAACAGCCCCTCCAGGTCATATTCGCCGGTCTCTTCGATCTCATTCCGCTCGACCCGCACGAAGTCCACAGCGAGTTTTTTTTGCTCGACGAGATCATCCAAGTCGAAGCCGAGCGAGCGGACGTTCTGAGTCAGTTCCGCGGCGGTCTCCTCGAAGGACATGAACACGCCGGGTTCGCCGAATTGTGTGGCTCCCCGGACGAGGAATTCCATCGCCAAGAGCGTCTTGCCGCAGCCGGCGCTTCCGCAGACGAGCGTGGGTCTGCCGCGCGGCAGGCCACCCCCCGTGATTTCATCCAGCCCCTGGATGCCCGTGGAGGTTTTGGCGAGGCCACGGTTCGCAGGCGTTCGGTGGTTGGCAGCTTGGGTCATTTTATTCCTCATGAACTCTGAACACCCATCTCTATCGCGTGGGGGAAGCCCAACTCAATGATGGATTCCGCGTCCGGCCACTTCCAGAGCGACCATAACGGCGTTAACAGTAACTCGGCCAGTGGCTTCATGAGGACGCCGACGTCCAGGGGCTTGACCATGTCGCCGTCGAACTCGGCCTCTCTGGATTTGAGGCGATCTTCGCTCTGACCCGATCCGATCAGGGCCACGAGCACCCTCTTCTGACCCCATGGTTGCTCTCGGAGTCTACGGGCCGCTTCGTGGCCGGTCAAACTTCGGCAGGCGATGTCGAGCTGCACCACGTTCAGGGAGCTTTCTGCCGACATTGGCGCGAGGTCATGCTTGCTAACGTCTTCGTAGCCGCGGCGGCGAATTCAGGAACCCCGAGACGTCGTGCGCCGCGATTCGTGCGGCATGGATTTCCCACGCTCCCACTGGCGGACGGCGCCCCGTCAACGCCGAAACGTTTCCCGAGCTCCTCTTGACTGAGGCCGAGTTCAAACCGCCGGTGCCGGATGCAGTCCCCGAGACTCGCTACCGTCGATCAGATCTGGGGGTGGAGGTTTGTGGCGAGATAGGCGATTGCGTGCATGTCTGGCGGATAAGTACTCGCCTCGGCTTGCCTAGGTGTGAAGTCTCAGGACGTTGTTCACAGGGGTAGTTGATTCACCCGGGGTCCTTCTGCTGAAAGGCCATTCCAACCCCGCAGAGAGGAGGCCCGGATGAACCTGCATAGTGGAGCACGAAGCTGCCCGGCCAGTCGAGCCCTTCTGATCGATCGCATCGCGCAGGAAGGCTGGCGCGTGACGGCCGCCGCGCAGGCCGCAGGGATCAGTCGACGCACGGCGTACAAGTGGATCGCGCGTCATGCGGTCGAGGGCGAGGCCGGCCTGGCCGATCGCTCGTCGCGGCCGCGCCATAGTCCAAAGCGCATTGAACGTCGACGAGGTGTGCTGCGTGCTGTTCCTGCGGCACACGCGCATGACGGCGGCGCGGATCGCGAGCAGTCTCGAGCTGCCACGCTCGACCGTGGCGCGGGTGCTGAAGCGCCGGCACCGCATCACCGGCAATCGCACCCGACGGCGCCGCGGTGCGGGCTGGGACTTCGTGCACGTGGCGATCGACGATGCTTCGCGTCTCGCCTACGAGCGCTTCATCCAGACTCTGCTGCGCAAATGGGCCTACGTGCGGCCGTATCAAACCTCGGGGATCCGCGCCCGAACGCTGCCACTGTTCCTTCACTACTACAATCGGGAGCGCCCACACGGTAGTCTCTCCGGTCAGCCGCCCATCAGTCGTACGAAGGCCCGGGCGTGAACAACGTCATGAGACTCCACAGCTAGCGGCTCGGGTTCAGCGGCGGCGCGAAGCGCCGGCCGCTGCAAGCCGTTGTTAGACGCCATTGGTACAGAACCTAACGATTCGGACGAACTCAAGACGCTGGCTCCGCGGAATAGGCAACTCGGGAACTGGCTAAACAACTGGCCAAGGTAGTTCTTACCCGTGTACCCGCAAAGGCGGCGGACGCATCGACAGACGTAGTACCGGCACCGCGTGCAGCCCAGCGACTGCTTCTCGAGCGAGAGCTCAATGTGGCAGTGATAGCACCGACTCGGCCCTTCGGCTGTTCGCTCTCGAGCGGTCAACACCCGTTCGGGATGAAACAAGTAGCCCTGCTGCAGCGCCACTGCGTGGAACTGGGACAAGAGCACGCGCCGGCTGTCGAGCTCGGTGGGTCGCACGCCGTCGTGGTTGTCAGTATTGTCGGTGACGGCGTGGCTCGCGCTCGCGCTCGCCGCGGGGGTGTGCATCTCGCTCGGCTGAGCGCGGCGCGTCAGCGCGCGACCACCAGCGCGCGCGAGAGCCGCCGGCCGCCCGCCTCGAGCACCGCGAAGTAGAGCCCGGGCGCCGCGCGCTGCCCGCGCGCGTCGCGCAGGTCCCACCCCCGCGTGTGGCGCGAGGCCGGGAGGTCCGCGTCATCCACCAGCCGCGCGATCTCGCGCCCCGCGAGGTCTAGCACCGCGAGCCGAGCGCGGCCCGCCCGCGCGAGCGAGAACGAGAGCGTCGCCTGCGACCAGGCGGGCGAGGGGTAGGGCGCCGCCAGCCAGAGCTCGTCCGCCGCGTGCGGTAAAACGCCGACCGAATTGTCGCACGTGATCTTGCGGAGCTGCCCCGAGAGATTGGCGAACCGCTCGGCGTACTTGAGGTACCAGAGCGAGCCGTCGGGGTGGATGAAGAAGTCTGTCACGCCGTCCATGTTCTGGGCCCAGTCCTCGGGCGCAGGCTGCCCCGGCACCGGTGTCGCGATCGCCCAGCTCGTGCCGTTGAAGTGGAGCCGGCGCAGGAACCCCTCGCCGACGTCGGTCACGAACACCTCGCCTTCGTACTCCGCCGGAAAGCGGAACGCGCCCGCCGCCGGCCGCCGGTAGCGCGGCGAGGTGATGACGGCCGCGCCCTGCAAGAACTTTGTGCGATCGTACGCGTACATCGGCGGGATCGCCGTCAGCGTGTCGAGCAGCGGGCAGCTCATGCCAGTGGGCAACGGACCCTCGTAGCTCGGCCAGCCGAAGTTCATTCCCGGCTCCGTCGCGTGATCCACTTCCTCGTACGTATCATTTCCCGGGTCCGCGATGAACAGGTCGCCGGTCGGCGGATCGATCTGGAAGCTGTAGGGATTGCGCAGCCCGTATTCCCAGACCAGTCGCGCGTTGGCCGAGGTGTCCGCCACGAACGGATTGTCGGCCGGCGTGATGTTCGCGCGCGGCGGCGGCCCGCCCGCGCCGCCGGGAAGCTGCGAGACGTCGAGCCGCAGGATCTTGCCCTGGAGCTTGTCTTTCCGCACCGCGGCGCACCCGTCGCCGTCGTCGCCGAGGCTCACGTAGAGCATGCCGTCGGGGCCGAAGCGCATACCGCCGCCGTTGTGGTGGTCGTACTGGTCGGGCAGGTCGGCGAGCACCAGGAACCGCGACGTGAGGTCGAGCGTAAACGCGCCGGTTCCGGTGTAGGCGAGGTCGCCAACCGCCGCGTAGCGCGCGATCCGAATGCTGCGCGAGCCGAGGTAGTTGTAATGGAGATAGACGTAGGGGCGCGCCGGCCAGCCCGGGTCCACCGCGACCCCGAGCAGCCCTGACTCGGAAGACTGCCGCACGCTGTCGATCACCGCGACCGGCGCCACCACCAGCGTGCCGTTTGCCACCAGCCGGAGCCGCGCGTCGTACTTCTCGGTGACGAGGATGCGCAGGTCGGGAAGTGGCGCCATCGCCGCCGAGTAGCGCAGCCCGCCCGTAATCAGAACGTCCGAGAAGCCAGGCGGCAGGATCGCCTGCGCGCCGCCCGCTCGCGCGAAGGCGAGAAGCGTAGCGAACGTGAGCGCCGCGGCGGGCGCGAATGAACGGCGGATGGAGCGGGGCGTGGCGGGGGTCTCCTCGCGCAAATGGTCTGCTCCGGCCGCGGCCCAGTCAAGGGTTAAACCGCCGATCCGGGCCTTCGAGCAGCACCGCCGGAAGGGCGCCATCATCCTGATCGAGGAACCGGAGATGTTCCTCCACGCGCAGATGCAGCGATCTCTCTACCGCCGATGCGATGGATCGTGGCGGCGTCTCTGCGCGTGGCGCGGACCATCGCGGATCTCGCGGGCGAAGCCCAGGTGAGCGCGATGCGGATTGCCGAGGCGCTGCAGTATCGCGCGTACGAGGCAACGAGGTTCGTCGCGAGATGAGCGAATCGCGAGGGCGCCGAAAGGAGTCTAGTTTTCGGTTCCTGCGACGGATTTCGAGGACAGTGGGAGGCGCACGCGCAGGGTGGCGCAGACGTGGTCGGTCGGACCGATCTGCTCGATTGCGGCGCGAACTTGTTCGAAGCGGTTGTCGGCATTCATGGTGTGCTCCCACAATCGTTCATGCTGACGCAGGTCGCGAGGCGACTGAACTAAATCTACGAGCAAGAGCATCCCGAGAACCACAGTCGCGAGGGAAGCCGCGAACCACAGCGAGCCGCCCATCCCGCGAGCCCGCACCAACGTCACGGCTGCGAACACGAGTCCGGCGACAACCAACGCGAGCATCCCCGCAGCCATCGCGTTGAACATCGGAAGATGCTCGAGATAGTTCAACCGATGCCCGAGCTGGATGGCGGCAAACGCCAGAAGGATACTGGTCGTGGTGAGCAGCAGCGAGATGTCGCGTGCCGACACCCGGGTGTTCATGCGCACCTCCCTCGATCCTTTGGACTGAAGTTCGCGATCAGCGCCGCGGGCCAAGCGTTGGAACCACACGGAACAATCCTAGAAGAAAACCCAGGCGGATATCTGCAAAATCCACCCTGCCTGAACGCCCATAGGCGCCCAGGACCTGCACCACCAGCGAGACAAGAGATCACAGCCAGGCCGCTCAGGCCGGTGAGTACTGCAACCGCGATTGCTTTGAGATCAACGGACATTGGAGGTGCAACCCCCAGGACCTGCTCGCTTAGTCGCTCGGCCGCTTAACGCCAAGGCCAGCGGCCACCACCAGGGCGACGACAAACGCTGGCACCGCGGTCAGAAGGGGCCAGGCGACCAGGGCGATGAGCATTCGGGGTCGGTAACCCGAGGCTGACCCAAGGTCATGAATGTTGGCCGCGAGTGCGAGCGCGAAGGCACCGAACGCAACAGCCACGGACGCATGCCATGCCGTTGGCCGCGCCGTGTTGCGAAGCCGAAAGTGTTCATAGGCGATATGGGCCGCAAACACCGCACCACTGATGACGAAGGCGGATAGTCGCCAGAAGGATCGCATCTGATTGGATGCCGCCGCCCCGGCAAGCGCGATGGATGCGGCACCAACGGCGAGGTAGAGCGCACCGACGAGTATCGCGTTGCGGAGCCAGCGCTGGCTGCCGGCACCGTGGCCCGTCCGCTCCACTGCGTCGTCAGCGGGTGTCATGATGATCTGCCGTGCCAGGGCCCTTACCGCCACTCGCTGGGATGTGAGGCGCACAAGGGGACAAGGCCAACTCTACACAGGTGCACGGATACCCCTCGTTCGCGCCCGCCCGGGTGTGCACCACCTGAAAGCCCTCGCTCTCGTACAGCCGACGCGCACGCGCATTCCCTGCAAGCGCCACCGTCCATGTCTCCGGGCCAATGAGCCGGACACCCAGGCGGAGCAGCCGCCGCCCAATCCCCTGCCCGTAGTAGTCGGGGTCCACATAGAGCCAGGAGAGATACGTCCCGTCGATTCCGACGAAGCCGACCACCTGCTCGCCGATGCACGCGACGAACTTGCGGGAGCGCTGAAAGCCCTCGGCGTCGCCCTGATCTGCTGCCAGTGGGACGAAGGCGCGCGGATCACACGAGCCCCGCAGCTCATCGGGTCGCGCCCGATCATGCACGGCGCAGACTGCCGGCCAATCGGCATCGCAGTAGGCCCGAATCACGACATGATCAGCGCCTGGTCCGGCGGTCTCACTCTTGTGAGATGGAGAACTCATACGCCTCTCGCAGGTATGGCTTCAGAGCCGAAAGACTCTCCTCATCTCGCAGCTTTGCCACATGAGAAACGTGCTTCCGGTCAGATCCAATCTTGAAAAAGATCGGGTCCTCGATTCGCCGACCGAGATGGACTGCGACTCGCAGAGCATCGGTCATGATCACCAGATCAGCAAAGATGCGCCCGCTGCGAAGGAGCACGTACCTGTCCCGAGTGACGAACTCGATCGGTCCGAGTGTCCTGGCAAACGACTCGAGCGAGGAATAGAGCGCCACGAGTGAATCTGGCCTGCCGCGGAGCACCTCGGAACGATTACCGGTGCCGCACGCGTGCCTCGGATTCTTGCGGGTGAAACCGCGGCTGCACTTTGGACAGACCCAGGTTGCGCCCATGGTTGGCCTAAGGACCAGTAGGTCGTTTCAAGAGCCGCTGCAACCGCGCTGTCAGCCAGCTGAGAATGAGCCCATTGAGCACCAGGCCGATGATGACGATGGCGGCCATTCCGCGAAAGCCAAGGCGCGACATTGGCTCGACGCCGAGCGCCAGGCTCCAGGGTAGCGCGAGAAGCACCAGCTCAATGGCGCCGAGGCCCGGCATTTCGATGGATTGACTCAGCCGCACGATCGCGATCACCAGCGCCGCCAGCACGAGCAGGAGATAAACGGTCAGCACCCAGTCCGTCCATGGGGGCGTGCGGCTCATGCCTTCCCCTTCTTTCGTAGCTCGGCGACACGTGCCCTAACCAGTCGCTTCACGAGAGTCGATGGTGGTGGCTCGGTCAGCGGAAATCGAATCGTCCCTTTCGAGGTCTCGTATCCCTCGAGCGCGGCCGCATGGGCGCGCGCGAAAGCCCCGCTCAGGGGATAGAGACTGGTGTGGTGTTTCCACGCGGCGTACCACACCAGCAGTTTTCCATCGAGTCTGAACGCGGGAATTCTGTAGCTGAAACTCTCGGTGACGCCGGGGGCCGCGGCGCGAATGGCCTCACGCATCTTCCTGAGGGCCCTGCGAGCATCGGGCGGCAACGCCGCAAGGTAGGTTCGCACCTGCAGCCCGGCCTGCTTCGCGTCATTCCTCAGCGATGCCGACGATTTCACGGTTGGCTCCCTTTGAAGCTTCCCAAGGTCACCCCGCCTGACTCCGAGGCTTGCCTGGGCGCGTCCTGATGCGGCGGCGACCGACTTCGACTCGGTGCGCATTATACGGGGCGCCGAGCGATTCACTATTCCCCTCGACAGGGGTTCACCGCCGGGCCTAGGTTGGTGCCCGAGAAAAGGCGGTTCAATTCCGTCCCCGGTTTCGCTCGCCCTGCCCCCGATCGTTGACCGGCTCACAGGCGCGCCGCACGCTGAACCGCCATCGCACCGCGATGCGGCCCGCCGCATTTTGTTCCGGAGGTTCTCATGAACCGCTTCCCTCCACTCCGCCGGGCGCTCCCTCACTTCACTCGTGCTGCGTGGTTCGGTGCCGCGTGTGTGCTGGTCGCGCCCGCTGCACTCCACGCGCAACCCTGTCCTCCTGCTCCGGGCGTGGCGTTTCCCGAAGCCGCTCGCCGTGTGCTCGAACGCGATCCGAGTGCCTACAAGTTTCAGGACGCGTGGATCGCGCAGACCGAGCGACTCATGTCCAATCGAAAGGCGCTGGCCGAAGGGCGCCTCAGCCGCGCGCTCGATCCCGAAGCAATCCGGCGCATGACGGTCGTGACCGGCACTCGCAACGTGCCGGTGTTCCTGGTCCGTTACAGCAACACCGCCGCGGCGCCGATCACGCGGGCGAACCTGCAGACCGAGTTGTTCGATGGGCCATTCGCAACGGGCACCATGACTCAGTACTACAAGCAGATCTCCTACGGCAATCTCGACCTGAATGGAACGGTCTACGACTGGGTGACCGCGGCGAACACCGACGCCTACTACGAGGGCAACTCGAATGGTCTCGACCCCGCGAGCGCGCCGATTGCCCGCACGGGCGAGCTCGTGACTGAAACGCTCACCCTGAACGATGCCGCCGTCAACTTCGGTCAGTACGACAACGACGGGGCCGACGGCGTCCCGAACTCCGGCGACGACGACGGTTTCGTGGACTTCGTCGCGATCGTGCAACCCGAAATCGGCGGCGAGTGTGGAAACACCAACATGTGGTCACACCGCTGGCAACTCAACGGCTGGCCACAGGGCACGTTCACTACCAACGATGCGCGAAGCGGAGGCGGCAGTATCCGTATCCGTGACTACGTCATCATGCCGGCGCTGTCGTGCGGTGGCGGTATGATCGAGATCGGCGTCTTCTGCCACGAGTTCGGCCACGCCTTCGGATTGCCGGACCTTTACGACGGCAGTACCGCCGGGGCGACGTGTCTGACGAGTCCGTCGGCCGGTGTCGGTCACTGGTGTCTGATGGGCTCCGGCAACTGGAATACCCCGTCGCATCCCGGTCACATGTCGGCGTGGGCAAAGGCGCAGCTGGGGTGGATCCTTCCGACCACGGTGACCGCGAATCTCAACAACTGGCCGATCTCGTCTTCGAGCCTGACCCCGACGGCCTTCAAGATGTGGACCGCGGGCACGCCCGGCACTCAATACTTCCTGGTCGAGCACCGAACGCCGGATGGCTTTGATGATCAGTTACACGCGCCCGGCCTTCTCGTCTGGCACGTGGACGAGACCGTGAGCCCAGGAATGGGGTATCCCAACAACGACGAATGCCACAAGAGGCTGGACCTGGAGTGTTCGGACCAAACCGGCGTGAATCACGCCCTCAACGCCGACAATCTCGACACGAACGCGAACCGTGGCGACGCCACCGACCCGTTCTGTGACGGCGACTCGTTTACGCCGGCGTCGAACCCCAGCAGTGTCTCCTACGCCGGCACCGCAACGACCGTGTCCATCACGAACATCGTCGAATGCGCCAGCCGCACGATGAGGGCCACCCTCGCGGTGGGGATCGATCAGGGCCTGATCAACATCTGCATGCGCGACTGCGGTGGCGATGTGTGCACCGAACCTTCCAACTGTCCGGTGTGGTGGGAGAGCCCCGAGGTGTACATCGACAACAACGGCGACGGCATCATCGATCCGCCGGCGCCGGGGCTCGCGAACCAGCTGTACGCGCGCGTGCGCAATGTCGGCACGACGATCGCCTCGAACGTGAATGTCGGTTTCTACTACGCCGATCCGACGCTTGGCCTGCTGTTCCCCTCCACCGGCACACTGATCGCCAACACGAGCATCCCGCAGATCGCGGCTTCGAGCTCGGAGCCGGCGGGCGTGGTCTGGAACATTCCGGTGCCGCCACCCAGCATCGACCACTACTGCGTTGGCGTGATCGCGACGCATGCATCCGATGGGCAGTCCTCGGAGTTTGCGCCGAGCGACGACAATGTCGCCCAGATCAACATCCAGGCGTTGTACGCCAAGGCGGGCGACGAGGTGCCGCCCACGCCCGGTTCTCCGGGGTTTGCGGCGACGAGCGTGCTGGCGACGGTGTACGAGGACACCAGTCTCGTACGCGTATGCAATCCGAACCGTCAGAGCTCATGCTCCATGCGTATTCGCATCGGCCACCCGCCGTTCTACAACGACGCGGTCATTCCGGCCGATTGGACCGTCGCGCTCAGCGATTCCATCGTGTTCCTGGGCCCGGGCCAGTGCGCGACGATCCGCGTGTACGTGCGCGACGTTCATGCGGTGCATGGTGACTTTGCGATCGTTCCGCTGACGATGCTGTGCAGCAACGAAGTGGTCGTGGGCGGCACGCGGCTCGAGTACCACATCGACAACGTCCGACCGAAGCAGTTGTGCGACTTCACGGCCATCAAGAGGACGTTGCCCGGTCACGACAACCAGCCCGGCGAACGGGCCATCCAAGTGTCGTGGAACGAAGGGTTCTCCGATGTGCTCGGTTTTCCCGAGCGAATCCAGCGCTGGCGGCTGTACAACGGCACTTCGGCGACCTTCCTGCCCTCGCCGGCCAACCTTGTGCGTGAGACCTGCATTGACGAGGAGCCGGGGAACTCCACCCGGGATGTCTTCCTGGACATCCCGCCGGACGCGAGCCGCGGGTGGTACAAGCTCGTGGCCGTGGATCGCGCCGGAAACGTGTCGGACACCTGCGTGACGCAAGTGCAGACCGTGCCCGTCCCGGCCGACGTGCCGAGCGCCGCATACACTCGGGTGACGCTCGCGCCAGCGATGCCCAATCCGTTCCGCGCGGCCACCGTGTTGCGCTTCACCCTGACCCGGTCGGGCTCGGCACAGCTCGATGTGTTCTCGGTGGACGGGCGGCGGGTACGGGAACTCGTGCGCGGGTCGCGGGCGGCGGGTGAAAACTTCGTGACCTGGGACGGCCGTGACGAAACGGGTCAGGCGGTAGCGCCCGGGGTCTACGTCGCGAGGCTCATCGTCGGAGACCAGGTTCGGACCACCCGCATGCAGCTGGTGCGGT
>JANMQY010000016.1:0-133710 GCA_031370785.1 Candidatus Eiseniibacteriota bacterium
GCTCGTCCGGCCTTGTTGCGCTGAAGGTGCCCGACCAGGTGCCAGCGCACCGGCGCACCGTCCGGCGCCACGCGCCCCACCGCTTCGATCTTGCGCTCGGCCTCCTGCACCCGGTTTTCCCCGAGGTCCAGGGCGCCGAGCGCGATCGCGGCCGCCACCGATTCGGGCGCCACGGTCTTGACCACCGCAACCAGAGTCACCGCATCCGGGTCGCGTCCCGAGCGGCCGGCCGCGGCGGCGATGCGGCCCCGGACCTCGGCCAGACGCTCTCCAAGACTGCTCGGGGCCCCTTTCACGGAACGCGCGAGGGTAGTCACCTCGCCCCGGGGCTGCAAGCCGAAAGAACCGGGTAGGGCGGGCGAGGGGAACGCCCGAAAAAGCCGACGGCGCGGGGGCGTGTTGCGCACCCGCGCCGCGGAACGACATGGTGGAGGCGGCGGGAATCGAACCCGCGTCCGAAAGTTCATCCTCAAAGAGTCCTACAGGCGTGTCCGGCCGTTTAAGTCTCGCGCCCCTCCGCTCCGACCGGCGGGATCAGCGGTGCGCCAGCTCGATTGGTTCTCGTCCGCGGCCCACGAGCGAGGGCTTTGGACCAGCCTGCGTTTATTTGACGCTCGCGTCGCTCCCCACAGGCGGGGTGCGGGCGACCGTCGCTGCTAATTAAGCAGCGAGAGCCATCTGCTCGTTGGCAGATGAATGTTCCCGTTTTTTTGACGAGGACACGGGTCCCCGGCCTGCACTCTTTGATTCAAAACCCCCGTCGAGACCTTTACGCCCCCCACGGGCGGCGAGCTTTTCGACTCGCCATTCTGTTATCGGCGGAATTGATCTGATGCTTCAATTCTCAAAATGGGATGTCGTCATCGGGGCCACCGCCGAAATCCGCGGTGACCGAGTCGTCCGGTGGAACGGTCGCGCCGGCGCCGGCATCGTCCGGGCGACCTTCGGTGCGCCCGCCCAGCATCTGGATGTTGCGCGCGACGATCTCGGTCGAGTAGCGCTTCTGGCCTTCCTTGTCCTGCCACTGCCGGGTGCGGATGCTGCCTTCGACGAAGATCTGCCGGCCCTTGGTCAGGTACTGGCCCACGATCTCCGCCTGCTTCCCCCACACCACTACACGATGCCACTCGGTGGCTTCCTGCTTCTGGCCGCTCTTGTCGGTCCAGCGCTCCGTCGTCGCCAGTCGCAGATTCGCAACCGCCTGTCCGCCCTGCGTGAAGCGCATTTCCGGATTCGCGCCGAGATTGCCGAGCAGGATGACCTTGTTGACGCCACTCATGGTGCTCTCCTCGCTGTGCTCTGGGGTCCGATGGGGTCTCCGTTGCGGGGGCCCTGTGAAGGGGCAGCATAGGGCCGCGAAGCGGTACTCTGCAACGTTCGCGCGAGGACGTTTGACGCGCCCCCGAGCGCGCGGATATCCTCCGCGCCCTGATCGTCACCGGGGCGTGGCGCAGCCCGGTAGCGCACCTGCTTTGGGAGCAGGGTGTCGGAGGTTCAAATCCTCTCGCCCCGACTTTTTCGCCGGCCGCAACGAAGCGCAATGGGGTGGCCGGCTCGATCCCCGCGCCTGTAGCTCAGAAGGATAGAGCAACGGATTTCTAATCCGTCGGTCGGGGGTTCGATTCCCTCCAGGCGCGCCACTCGTAGGCCCTCGAACGCGCTGCGCATCTCGGCTTCCAAAATGGTGGTGGATGTAGCTCAGCTGGTAGAGCACCGGACTGTGGCTCCGGTGGTCGCGGGTTCGAACCCCGTCATCCACCCCATCATTCCTGCCGCGCTCGAGCGGGACGCGTCACGACGCATCACGATGCGCCGCAGCCCTGGGAGCGCCTCGTCGGTCAACGACCGGTACATGAAGGAGCATTCTTGAGACGCGCGAAGATCGTGTGCACGCTGGGCCCTGCGTCCTCATCGCCGGAGGCGATCCGCGCGCTGGTGGACGCCGGGATGGATGTCGCGCGCCTCAATTTCTCCCACTCCACGCGCGACGACCACGCCACGCTCTACCGCCGGGTGCGCGAGGCTTCGGACGCCTCGGGACGCGCGGTCGGCATCCTCGCCGACCTGCAGGGCCCGAAGATCCGGCTCGGCACCTTCGCGAAGGGCTCGGTCATGCTCGATGACGGCGCCGAGTTCGTGATCACGACCGAGCCGACCATCGGCGACTGGCGGAGAGTCTCCACCGACTATCCGATGCTGGCGCAGGACGTGAAGCCCGGCGACACCCTGCTCATCGATGACGGGCTGGTGAAGCTGGAAGTGCTCGCGACCGACGGCCGCGAGGTGCGCTGCCGGGTGATCGAGGGCGGCAAGGTGTCGGACCACAAGGGCCTGAACCTTCCCGGGGTGGCGGTGAGCACGCCCGCATTCACCGAGAAGGATCGCTCCGACCTGCGCTTCGCGCTTTCGCTGCGCGTGGACCTGGTGGCGATGTCGTTCGTGCGCTCGGCCGAGGACATCCGGGAAGTACACAAGGTCATGGACGAGAGCGGTGCGCGCCTGCCGGTGATCGCGAAGCTCGAGAAGCCCGAGGCGGTCGCGAACCTCGAGGCGATCGTCGAGGCGTTCGATGGATTGATGGTCGCGCGTGGCGATCTCGGGGTCGAGATTCCGCTCGAGCAGGTGCCGCTGGTGCAGAAGCGGGCGATCCGGCTGGCGCGCGAGCGGGCGCGGCCGGTGATCGTCGCGACCCAGATGCTGGAGTCGATGATCCACCACTCGCGCCCGACCCGCGCCGAGGCCTCGGACGTCGCGAATGCGGCGCTCGACGGTGCCGATGCGCTGATGCTCTCGGCCGAGACCAGCGTCGGCGAGTATCCGATCGAATCGGCCGCGACCATGGCGCGACTGATCGAGGCGGCCGAAGTGCAGGGCATCGCCGAGCTGACGCAGGTGGATGCGAACCCGTCGGTGACCCAGGACGCGATCGCTTCGGCCGCAGCAAGGGTCGCGGGCGACGTGAATGCGCGGGCGCTGGTCGCCTTCACCCAGACCGGGCAGAGCGCGCGACGCGTGGCCAGCCACCGCGAGCGGATCCCATTGCTCGCGTTCACGACCGAGCCGGCGGTGCGCAGCCAGCTCGCGCTGTGCTGGGGCGTCGAGACCTTCGTGGTGCCGAAGGTGAGTCACACCGACGCGATGGTCGAGCAGGTGGATCGCGCGCTGCTCACACTCTCGCGCTGCTCGCGCGGCGACCTGGTGGTGATCGTGGCCGGAACGCCGCCTGGCGCAGCCGGCTCGACCAACACCGTCCGCGTACACCGGCTCGGCGCGCTGTAGCGAGCGCAGCTAGAGCGTGGTGTTCGGGCGCTCCCGCGCCCAGAGCTGCTTGATCAGCGCCTCGACCGCACGCGAGCGGTGCGAGATCAGGTTCTTCTCATCGAGCGAGAGCTCGGCCAGCGTGCGAGCCTGCCCGGGCAGCTCGAAGATCGAGTCGTACCCAAAACCCTGGTCGCCGATCGGCTTGATGGCGATGCGTCCCTCGAGCACGCCCTCAGCGATGATCTCCCGCCCGCGCGGAAAGCACGCCACCAGTACGGTGCGGAAGCGTGCTCCACGCTTCTCGTGCGGCACGCCTTTCAGTTGCTCGAGCACCGCCCTTACGTTGTCGTTGTCCTGGGCCTCGGGCCCGGCGTATCGCGCCGATCTCACCCCCGGCCTGCCGCCGAGCGCGTCCACTTCGAGACCGGTGTCGTCGGCGATCGCGGGCATGGCGGCGACGCGCATCGCCGCCTCCGCCTTGAGGCGTGCGTTCTCGATCAGACTGCTGCCGGTCTCGGATGGCACCAAGGCGCCCGGAAACTCGCTGATCCCCATGAACTCGATCTCGGAGCCTTCGAACAGCCGGTTGAATTCGCGCACCTTGTCGCGATTGAACGTCGCGAGCGTGAACAGCATCGATGAATCGTCCTTCCTTGGGAGCGAGTTGGGTGGCTTGGGTGCGCTCAGGATTCCGGCAGCAGCCCCGAAGCCCCCAGCAGCCGACGCTGGGCGGCGACCACCCGGCGCACGCCGGCGCGAGCGAGCGAGAGTAACGCCTTGAGCTCGGCGTCGCTGAACGAGGTGGTTTCCCCGGTGCCCTGCAGCTCGACGAAGCGGCCGCTTCCGGTCATCACCACGTTCATGTCCACCTGGGCGCCCGAATCCTCGGCATAGTCGAGATCGAGGCACGGCGTCCCGTCGACCAGTCCGACCGAGATCGCCGCGACCGCGTCGCGCAGCGGCGCACTCGCGAGATGATTGCGGTTGGACAGCGTCACGAAGGCGTCGTGGAGCGCGACCAGCGCGCCGTTGATCGCCGCGGTCCGCGTGCCGCCGTCGGCCTCGATCACGTCGCAATCGAGGATCACGGTGCGCTCGCCGAACGCCTTGAGGTCGGTGACCGAGCGCAGGGATCGTCCGATCAGGCGCTGGATCTCCTGCGCGCGCCCGCCGGTCTGGCTGGTGCGCGGCGTGCGCTCGCCGGTCGCGCGCGGCAGCATCCCGTACTCCGCGGTCACCCAGCCCTGATTCTTGCCGCGCAACCAGCCGGGAACGCGATCCTCGATGGTCGCAGCGCACAGCACCCGGGTGCGGCCCATGCTCACCATCGCCGAACCCTCGGCGTGCGGCAGCACGCCGCGCTCGACCTTGAACGCGCGCATCTGGCGTGGCCCGCGCCCATCGTGGCGCAGGAACTCCTTCGCCACCGCCGGTCGGCTCTCGCGCTCACGGATGGCCTGTGGCTTTCGGGTCAAGCGTTGTCTCCAGTCAATGCGGCGCGTTGCCCGCGGCTCTCGGGCAGGGCCCGCTCGAACCACGGCAGGTCGGTCTGGTCGACGATGGTGGTGGGCGGCAGCTCGCGCCCGAGAAAGCTGCGCGCGATGCGTGCGAAATCCAGACGCTCATCGCTGAGGAAGAAGTGATGCTCGGGCTCTCCTTTGGCGAGCTGGCCGCGCTCACCGAGCAGCGTCGCGGTCGCGCGCGCGGCCTCGGCGCCCGAATCCACCAGTCGCACGCCCGGCCCCATCAACTCGCCGATCAGAGGAGCGATCAGCGGATAGTGGGTGCAGCCCAGGATCAGGCTTTCGAGGCGCGCCTCGCGCAGCGGAGCCAGGCACTCCTCGGCCACCGAGCGCATGACCGGATGATCGATCCAGCCCTCTTCGATCAACGGCACGAACATCGGGCACGCACGCGAGACCACTTCGGCGGCGGATGCGAACCGGGCCAGCGCGGTCTCGTACGCGCCACTTTTCACCGTGGCCAGCGTGCCGATCACTCCGATGCGCCCGTGCGGGCTTGCAGCCGCCGCGGCTCGCGAGGCCGGCTCGATCACGCCGACCACCGGGATCTCGAGGCGCCGCGAGAGCGCATCCAGCGCGTAGGACGACGCGGTGTTGCACGCGACCAGCAGGCACTTGATGTCCTGGCGCACCAGGAACGCGGCGATCTCGAGGCTGAAGCGGGTCACGGTGTCGCGCGACTTGGCGCCGTACGGAAGGCGCGCGGTGTCGCCGAAGTACACGATCGACTCGGACGGCAGCGCGCGGAACAGCTCGCGCACCGAGGTGAGGCCGCCGAGGCCTGAATCGAAGACGCCGATCGGTCGGGAGTCGTGGGTCGCGCTCATGCGGGCTGTCTCTCTAGGGCCAGTCCGAGACATCGATCGGACGATCGAGCGGCAGATGACCGCCCAGCGTGGGCAGCGGCTCTCCTCCGCACACCAGCAACAGCTTCTTCACCTCGGGCACGTTTGCCGCGACGGTGCGCACCACCGACGAGATCGCGAGGTACTCCGCGCCCGCGCCGCCGTGAAACCCCTGCACGAATGCGCGCGACAGGTCCAGCGTCATCTGTCCGCGATCGTCCATGTAGACGTGCAGCACCGCGGTGCCCGCGGGCAGGGCGGCCACAGCGTTCCCGCGGCGCGGTCCGCGGTCCAGCTCGGAGATCAGCGCGGAGACGCGCTCGTGCAGCGTGCCGCCTTCCACCAGATCGCGCGACTCGCCGACCAGGCTGTCCCCCGAAGTCGCGGCGAAGTAGAGCCGCACCGCCTTGAGACCCGTGGCCAGCGTGTCGGGCCGGGCCGTGGCCGGCGCGGCCGCGCGCTGTGTCGTGCGCGCATGCCAGAGCGCCCAAGCTAGCACAGCGAACAGAGCCGCTCCAATCAGCAGCCGAAAGATCGTGCGCATCTGCGGGATCACTCGTTGCGCTGCCATGCCTCGACTCCGTCGGCGATCGCCAGGGCGAGCGCGTTCATGCCTTCCTCATCCGTCACGCGCCGCCGGTCGGCCGGATTGGTGAGCGTCGCGCACTCGAGCAGCATGCCGGGCGCATTGACGCCGAGCAGCTCGCTCGGCAGCAGCTCGTGCAGGCGCGTCGGTCCTCCACCGCGCAGCTCGAGCGAACCGAGCACGGCTTCGGCGAGCGCGCGGCTCGGCACCGCCCAGCGCGCCGCGACATCGCGCCACGGCAGCACCGCATCGCCCGATCGCAACCCGCCGGCGCCGGCCTGGCCGCCCGCTCCCCCGCCGAACACCGCCGGCGGACAGTAGGCGCTCGCTCCGCCCGCGCGCGGGCTCGCGTAGCCGTCGAAGTGCAGCGAGATCACCAGGTCGGCGCGCGCGCGATTGGCCGCTTCGGCGCGCTGCTCGACCTTGAGCGTGCGGTCGTCGTCACGGGTGAGCACGACGCGCACCTTCACCCGCCGTTCGATCTCGGTGCGCAGCTTCTTCGCGAGCACCAGCGCGAGATCCTTCTCCTGCACGTCCCCGGCGGTAACCCCGGCGTCGGCGCCGCCATGCCCCGGATCGAGGACGATCACGCGCAGCGCGCGCGGGCCGGACGGACCTTCGGGCGCGAACGATTCCCACGACTCGCCCCCGGAGCGGGCCAGCTCGAGCGTCACGCGCCCCCCTTCGCGGATCAGTCGGTAGGCGGATGCCTCGGGAGCAACACGCAGCTCGAACGCGCAGCCGGTGACCGCCCCCAGCGGGCGCAGGTCGCGCAGCAATCCGGTGCGAGTCGAGTCGGGAATGACCCCGGCGAAGAATCCGCCGAAGCGCAGCGTGAAGTGCGCGCGCGCCCGGCCGACCACGCGCGCATCTTCCGGCTCATCAGCCGGGAACGTCACGCGGGTCACGCCTTCGAGCGCGACCACCCGCGGCGTGCCGACCACGCCGCCGGCCGGGACCACCAGCACTACCGCGTGGCGCGGATCGTAGAGCAGGCGCGCCAGCGTCGAATCGCGCGGCAGCGCATCGAGCAGCGCGACCGGCGCCTGCAACTCGCCGCGCAGGGATCGCACTGGAAGCGCGAGGCGCAGCGTGGCGTCATCCACGATCACGAACGGGTTGTCGGCGGTGAGCTGCACCCGGTGCGCGCCGGCGCGCAGCTCGAGCTTGCGCACGTCCGCATGCCAGAAGCGCGCTGCATCGAGCAGCCGCGCCAGATCGTTGGCGCCAATGTAGGGCGCGCCGCCGAGCATGTGCACCGGGGCCTGATCGAGGCTCTGCGGCATCGGCGGCGAGGAGGCGCGAGCCCCGGTGACGAGCGAGAGCGAGGCGATGAGCGCGACCAACGCGAGAGCGGCGGCGCTCATGACTCTCGCCCCTTGTGTCTTTTCGCGCGATCCATCTCGCGGCGCGCGTCCTTCTCCGCCATCGAGGCGCGCTTGTCATAGAGCTTTTTGCCTTTGCCGATGCCGATCAGGAGCTTGGCGCGCCCGCGCGTGAAGTAGAGACGCAGCGGAATGATGGTCTGGCCCTTCTCGGCGATTGCTTCGCGCAGGCGGTCGATCTGGCGGCGGTGGAGCAAGAGCTTGCGCGAGCGCACCGGGTCCAGGTTCCAGCGGTTGCCCTGCTCGTAAGGGGGGATGTGCAGCTGGATCACGAACGCCTCGTCGTTCTGCACCGTGGCGTAGGCCTCCGAGAGGCTCGCCTTGCCGGCGCGCAGGCTCTTCACCTCGGTGCCGGTCAGCACGATCCCGGCCTCGAAGGTCTCGAGGATGAAGTAATCGTGGCTGGCCCGGCGATTCTGAGCCACCACCCGCTCGGAGGAGTCGAGATCACGGGTCATTGGGGTGGACTCCGGGATGCGGGCGGCGAGAGATCCGGCTGTCGCGGCGCCGTCCCGGCGCGGCCGGGCGAGCTGAAGTCGCGTGGTGCGGAAGGGGGGATTTGAACCCCCACACCCTTTCGGGCGCTAGAACCTGAATCTAGTGCGTCTGCCAGTTCCGCCACTTCCGCACGAAGTCGAGGCGCGGAATATAGGGGCCACACCCTGCCCCGTCAACCGCAGCGCCGGCGCCTTTCAGCGCACGCGCTTGCGCTCGAGGACCTTCTCGGCGGCGGCGACGATGTCCTTCGCGCGCAGGCCGAATGCGTCCATCAGCTCGGCCGGCTTGCCCGACTGGCCGAACCGGTCGTGCACCGCGACAAGCTCCATCGGGACTGGCGCGCTCTGCACCACCACCTCGGCCACCGCACCGCCGAGCCCGCCGTTCACCTGATGCTCCTCGGCGGTCACGATCGCGCCGGTCTCGCGCGCCGCGTGCACGATCAGGTCGCGGTCGATCGGCTTGAGCGTGTGCAGGTTGATGACCCGGGCGCTATAGCCCCGCTCGGCCAGCGTCTCTCGCGCGCGCAGCGCTTCGTACACCATCACCCCGCACGCGATCAGGGTCAGATCCTTTCCTTCCGCGAACACCTCGCCTTTGCCGAACGTGAACGGCGTCTCCTTCGAGGTCACGACCGGCACGTCCTCGCGACCGAAGCGCAGGTAGACCGGTCCCTGATGCTTCGCGGCGGCGATCGTCGCCTTGTACGTCTCCCAGAAGTCGCACGGCACCAGCATGGTCATGTTCGGGATCGAGCGGATGATGCTGATCTCTTCCATCGCCTGATGCGTCGCGCCGTCCGGCCCGACCGAGATGCCACCGTGCGCCCCGGCGATCTTCACGTTGAGGTTGCTGTAGGCGACGGTCACGCGGATCTGGTCCGCGGCACGGCACGACGCGAACGCGCCGTAGGTCGCGAAGAACGGAATCTTGCCCATGGCGGCGAGTCCGGCCGCGATCCCGCACATGTTCTGCTCGGCGATTCCGACCTGGATGAACCGGTCCGGAAACTTCTCGGCGAAGAAGTGGACCATGGTCGACTCGCTGAGATCGCCGACCAACACCACGATACGCGGGTCCTGCTCGCCCAGATCCACCAGCGCGCGGCCGAAGCCCTCGCGCGTCTTCTTCATTTCGACTTTTTCGGGAAGGGTGATGGTTGCGGTCATGGGAACGAGGCCTCAGGGTCCGCTTCGCCCGAGCGCGCCCCAGGGATCGGGGCGCGATCGGCGGGATGGTTTCGTCAATGGGCGAGCAGCCGCGCGGACCACTCCAGGTAGTTCGTGCCCAGCTCCTTCAGCGCCTCGTCGGCCTGCTCGGGCTTGGGCGGCTTGCCGTGCCAGCGGTAGTCGTCGGCCATGTACGAGACGCCTTCTCCCATCACCGTGTTGGCGATGATCACGCTCGGGTGGCCGCGATGCTCGCGCGCCGCGGCGAACGCGCGCAACACGTCGGCCATGTCGTGTCCCTTGCACGGGATCACGTTCCAGCCGAAGCTTCGCCATTTCTCGTCGAGCGGATTGATGTTCATGATGCTCTCGACGTCGCCGTCGATCTGCATGCGGTTGTAGTCGATGATCCCGCACAGGCTGTCGAGCTTATAGTGCCCCGCGAACATGGCGGCCTCCCAGATCTGGCCCTCCTGCTGCTCGCCGTCGCCCATCACGCAGTAGATCCGCCGCGGGTGATGATCGATGCGTGCCGCCATCGCGACGCCGTTGCACACCGACAGGCCCTGCCCGAGCGAGCCGGCCGAGACCTCGATCCCGGGCGTGTCGTGTGCCGAGGGGTGGCCCTGGGTGTGACCATCGAACGCGCGGAACTTCATCAGGTCCCTGAGCGGGAAGTAGCCGCGCTCCGCCATCAGCGAATAGATCACCGGGGTCACGTGCCCGATCGAGAAGTGCCAGTAATCGCGCTCCGGCCACTTCGGATTCTTAGGATCGATGTTCAGCTCGTTGAAGAACAGCGCGGTGCCGAAGTCGGCGCACGAGAGCGGGCCGCCCGAGTGCCCGGTCTGGGACTTGGAGAGCATGGTGATGATGTCGCGCCGCACGTGCAGCGCCTTGTCCTTCAGCCGCTCGATGGGCCAGGTAAGTCGGCCGGGCCGATGCGCAGCCTCGAGATCGCTCGCGGAAAGGGCTTCAGGGGACACGCTCGGCCTCCGGAATGTGGTCTCAACTGTGGTTCTGAAGACACAAAAGTACCGGCGGCACCGGGCAGGGTCAAACCCGGTGCGCGCTGGCCTTCGAGTTTCCGTGCTTTCTTGACTAGTGGTATTGCAGCTTCACCCTCCCCCAGCTCACACGCTTCGCCGGCGTGGTGTCGCACCGGTTGATCGCCGCGGGCGAGGGCGAACATCCGGTCGCGCCCGGCGCGAGGGTGCCGGTGTAGGGGTTGAGCGCATCGAACAGCGCCCACCCGCCCGAGCCGTCCGGGGATCGGCCAACCGCGCGATCGGCCGCGGCCTCGTGGCTCTTGAAGTGATAGCGGTCCACCACCAGCGACTCGGGCCCGCTGATCTGCCACAGGATCACATCGTCGCCGCTGTTGCCGAGCGAGAGCCCGAACGCGGGGCGGCCGAGCGCCCGCTCCCAGTCGTACGACTCCTTGCCGAACACCAGCCGGCGCTCGCCGGCTCCCAGCGTTCCGCTGAACGCGAAGCGCGGGATCGAGTCGCCGTCGGTCAGGTAGAAGCCGGTCAGGTCGAGCGAAGCGGAACCGGTGTTGACGACTTCGACCCATTCGTCGTCACGTGACGAGAACGCGCCGCTGCCGTCCCAGTCGCGCGCCGGACCGGCGCAGAATTCGTTGAGACGCAATCCGTCGGCGGAAGCCGTCGCCGCGAACACGAGAAGGACGAGGGAAAACGTGAGACCCAGACGCATGGAGTGCTCCTAGAGCGGGGACATGGCGCGGGAGCGGTTCAAGGCCGCAGCGATCCGCGGCCTCGAATCCTCTTGCAGGGCGTGTGCCGGATCGGCGAAAGCGAACTAGCGCAGCGGAGCGGCCCGCTCGCCTGCCACGACCTCGCTCTCGAGCGAGAACAGGATCGGGCGGTGGAACAGGCTGGCTTCGTCGCCGAGCACGAGCCAGCTCACCATGTCTTCATCGGTCACCAGCAGGCGGGGACGTGCGGTCTCATCGGGCACGTCGAACGCGAGCCTCAGCGTGTCGGTTGCCCCTGGCTCGAGCGCCCCGTCGAAGGGCCTGCGACGAAAGGCGCCGCTCATCGGATCGATGGACACGACACGCGCGCCGCGCTCGTCCACTGCGAACACCTGGAACGGCGCGAGATTCATCGCGACGCGTCTGGCGTCGCTGCGTGCACGGATCTCGACCCACCAGCGCGTGCACCCCGGCGCGATCGCGAGCGCGTCCGGCACGCGACGCGCGGAGATCACCGAGAAGTGCAGATCGCAGTCGAGTCCGCAGATCGACTTTTCGGTGCCGACCGGGAGCACCACCTCGCGGCTGAAGAGCGAGGCCGCGATCAGCGCGATCAGGTAGACGCCACTCAGGCCGGCGAGCGCGAGAAGCGCGACGCGTGCCTTCTCGATGCGGCCGCGCGCCACCTCGACCAGCACGACCAGGCCGCCGCCCGCGAGGCAGGCGAGCAACGCGAAGAACGCCAGCCTGCCGATCAGCTGCAGCAAGACCCTGCGCCCTGGCTCAGCGCGCGCGGACGCTGAGGTATTCGCCCATCCACGCGAGCGCGGTGCGCAGGTTGCCGAGACTGTTCGCGTACGAGAAGCGCAGGTAGCCCTCGCCGTGCGCGCCGAACGAGGTGCCGGACAGGCAGGCCACGCCCGCTTCTTCGAGCATCGCCCTGGCCAGCTCCGCGCTCTTCATGCCGGTGCCCTTGATGTTCGGGAACACGTAGAAGGCGCCGCGCGGCCGGAAGCAGGTGACCCCGGGAATCGCGTTCAGCCCCGCTACCATCTCGTCGCGGCGCACCCGGAACTCATCCACCATCGCGTGCACCTCGGCCTGCGGCCCGGTCAGCGCGGCGATCCCCGCGCGCTGCACGAACGAGGCGGTGCAGGAATTGGAGTTGGTCATGAGCCGCGCGATATGCACCGCGAGCGGCTTGCTCATGATGCCGAAGCCGAGTCTCCAGCCGGTCATGGCGTAGGTCTTCGAGAATCCGTCGAGCACGATGGTGCGCTCGGCCATCCCCGGCAGCGAGGCGATGGAGAGATGCTTCCCCTCGTACTGGATGCGCGCGTAGATCTCGTCCGAGAGGATGTGGAAGGAATGCTTGCGCGCAAGCGCGGCAATGCCTTCGACGGTCTCCGGCTTGAGCACCGCGCCGGTCGGATTGTGTGGAGAGTTCAGCACCAGCAGCCTGGTGCGCGAGGTGATCTTCGACTCGAGCTCCTTGAGGTCCAGGTCGAAGCCGTTCTCCTCGCGTAGCGCGAGCGGGATCGGGCGCGCGTTGATGAAGTTCGCAACCGACTCGTAGATCGGAAAGCCGGGATTGGGATACAGCACCTCGTCGCCCTCTTCGAGCAGGGCGAGCATGGCGAAGAACATGATCGGCTTGGCGCCCGGAGTGACCACCACGTTGTCGAGGTCGCAGGGAATGTTGCGCTCGGCCTTCCACTGCTCGGCGATCACGGTGCGGAACTCGGGCAGGCCGGCGGAGGGGCCGTAGTGCGTCCAGCCTTCTTCCAGAGCGGCGACGGCGGCCTCGCGCACGAACTTCGGAGTCTCGAAGTCGGGCTCTCCGATCTCGAGATGGATCACCTTCTTGCCGGTGGCCTCGATGGCCTTCGCGCGCAGCGCGACTTCGAATGCGGTCTCGGTTCCCAGCCGGCTCATGCGCTGCGCGAACGTCATGCGATCCTCCCGTGCGTGGCGCGTGCGCGCCCCTGGTCAACGGGTGCGCGTGCGCCGGATCCAGTCCAGTGTCCAGTTTGCCCGCGGAAGCTTTCCTTCCACGAGCGAAAGATCGAGGGCGGCGCGGATCGTGCCGCGCGCCGCCGGTGCACTCACTTCCAGACGGCTGCGCTCCCCCGCCCCGGTCACGGCGCGCAGCACGAGTCGATCGATCCCCGCCTCGGGAAGATACAGGCTCTCGCCGCTTCGCACCCGGTACACGCTGTGCGTCAGCCGTGCCGAGACGCCGGCCGGAAGCGCAACCGCGACGCGCACCGTGCTCACCCCGCGCACCGAGGAGCGGGCCCACGACCGTGCGCCCCAGGTTTCGCTGCGCACCCCGAGGAGGAGCGGCCCGCGCTCGCCGCGCCACTCGCCCCACAGCCCCTGCCGCAGTCCCCGCTCGGCGGAGACTCCGTCGGTCGGGGGTCGGCGCGTGCCGTGCTGCTCTTCAAATCCTACGACCAGTTCGGCATGTTGCGCCACGCGTGGCCGCAGTTCAAGCGTGGCGCGTGCGCCGCTCACTGCCGGCGCGAATCGCCACAGCGCGAGGCGCCCGCTCAGCGGGAGCGGTCCGCGCTCGCGAACCAGCGCCGCGGACAATGCTCGCGCCGGGCCGGCCCGGCTCGCAGCGGCGAGCGGGACGAACCCTTCGGTCCCGCCCCGTGCGCCGAGCGCGAGCCGCCAGTCGCCTGCCTCACGCGTGCCCGCGGCCTCGGCCCGCCACCGTCCGCGCCGATCCATCGCCAGCTCGGCCGATGCGTCCCCGGCCAGGCACCACGTGGAATACTGAGCCGCGCGTTGCGCAACCGCGCGTGAGGTGCCCGTGCCTTTCAATCGCAGGCGCGGCGAGGCGATCGCGGCGAGCCCGACCGGGCCGCGGGCCACGCTCACCCCGGCCAGGTCGCGGCGGGCGAAACGCCCGCCGAGCACAGCGACCGAGCTGCGTTCGCCGCGGCGATAGGTCCAGCCTTCGCCGGTGCGGCCGCGCGACAGCGCATCGTCGCGCTCGAGCGCGGTGCGCGTCCACGGATCGCCCGATCCACCAAGCACCACCCCGCGGCCCCAGCGTGGCGCGAGCCGTCCGGCGGCGAGCGTGCCGCCGAGCGCGCGCAGCCTGACGTCGGCCCCGGCGAGCGGGTCGCCTGCGCCCTCGCGCACGCCGGCGCTCAGCTCATCGCCGCTCAGGCGCACGTGCTGGCGCCGGCGCATCGGACCGCCGCCCCGACCCGTTGCGCCAAAGTCCACTTCGACCTCTCCGCTCGAGAGTGTGTCCGTGTTCTCGGCTTCGTAGTCCTCACCCTCACGTGCCTCGGGCGGCGGCTCGAGCGCCCGAGCCGTGAGCGGCCGGAAACCCGCGAGAATGAGGAACAACATCAGCGCCCCGGCGGTGTGCCTCATGGCGAGCGGTCGGCGGGAGGGGCGGGCGACGTGCCGGCGGACGCCGGATCGGGCATCGAGCGCGCGGCTCCGAATGACACGCTGAGCCGCACGGTCTCTCCGAGAACCGGATGTCCATCCACCTGGGCGGCGATGGTCGCAGAGCGTGCCCGGGCCGCGAGCCCGAGTCCGCCGCGCAGCGGGCGCTCACGCGCCTCGATCCACGCGATGGCCGGACCCGTGACGAACGCGACACCGCCCGACAGCTCGCCCATGTCGCGCGCACCCCGGGACGGCGAGCGATGGAGGATCCATCCGCGTACCGGATCGGACTCCAGACCCACGCCCCACGTGAGCGGACGGGAGAGCGGGGGCAGCGTTCCGCGTCGCCACACCTGCGGCGCGCTCGTCCACACCTTGACCCCCGCAGAGGGCGCGAGCCACGCGCCGAATCCGATCTCGGCGCCGAGTCCCGGACCGAGCGCGCCGCCCAGAGCGCCGCGATCGCGATCGCGCCTCCCTGCCGCGCGAACACCCAGCCCCGCTCCATCGAGCGCGGCCCCGGCCGCGAGCGCGACGCAGGTCCAGCCCACCTCGGGCTCACCGGTCTGGGAGAGCCCGGCCGCGACGCGCGTCTTCCGCGCACCGAACCCAATGGCGACCGCGCGCGTCACGAGCTCGTCGAGCCCGTTCCAGCGCAGCACGAGCCCATCGAGCGCGAGCGCACCAGCCGCCGCGGGAAGAGCGCTCTCGAGAAACAGGACCGGCGCATCCCCGGGACCCGGCGGCGCGGGGGCGGCGAAGTCCTGTGCGCCGACCGCGCGCCCACCGAGCAGCGCGATCAGCACGGCGAAGGAGAACGGGCGCCGGGCGCTGGGCGCGATCACGGAACCACTCCTTCGATCCGCACCGCGCGCGATGCGGTCACGTTTGCCGATCCGTCTTCCGACTTCGCGCGCAGCACCACCACGTAGAGTCCGGCGGGCATGGCGTCGAGGCGTACCTTGCGCTCGGCGCGGCCGCTCGCGTTTTCCTCGGTGAGCAGTTTCGCCACCCTCCGCCCTTCGAGGTCGTATGCCTCGACACTTACCCACCCTCGCAGCCACGGCAGCGCCCATGCGATGCGCGAGCCACCCGCTCCCGCGCGAATGCGGGGCGGAGTGATCTCGAATCGGGACGCGAGGGGCGCCAGCACGCGTGGCGGGCGCAACGGCGTGCCCGCCGGATCAGAGGAAGGGCTCCAGCGATCGCCGTCACGCTCGAGAGGAACGCCGGCGGGAATGCCGGTGGCGGAATAGTCCACGCGATCCGAGCGCGTTCCGTCGCGCTCCCGGATCACGACCGCGTCCGCGACGCCGCTCGTGTCGTTGGAGTTGTTGAGGCTCGCCCATGGCTTGACCGCGATGAGGCGCCCGGGATCGAGCGCGCCGGCGAATGCGAGCAGCGCGACCCGATCCTCGGCGAACACGGCGAGGCTCTCGGGGGCGAGCGCGGGCGCATCCGGATCCGGGACCCCGAGCGCAGCGCCTCGGTCCGAGACTCGAAACGAGGCGAGCTCACATGGCACCGAGTCGCGGCAGCGCACCTCGACCCATTCCCCCTCGCCGTGCGCCGGGTGATACTGGATCTCGGTGACCTCGAGCGGCCCCTTCCCCACTCGCACCCATGCCGAGTCCGAGTCGTTGTCGGGCCGCTCGTCTCCCGCAAGCGCTGCGTGCGCGATGGCGAGCGCCTTGCCCGCGGGAAGCGCCTGCAGCACCGCACTCACACGGGCGCTGTCGCCGGGCGCAAGCGCGGCCTCGATCACGCGCGACGCGGCGGAGTCCCCGAGGGACAGGCTGAGCGTCACGCGTCCGGGCTCTAGCGCGACCGCGCCGCGATTCACCACGGTCGCCGAGAGCCGCGCCTCCCCGTGCACGACCGGCTGCTCGGGATCGACCCTGAGCGAGCCGGCACGAAGCGCGACCTCGAGTCCCGGCTGGTTGGGCGCGCCCGTGGAGGGCGGCTGCGCTCTGAAGTCGAGCGCATTGCTCCCGAGAGCGGCGTCGTCCGGCACGCGGGCCAGCGCTTCACCCGATGCCGCGTCGACCGCGGGAGCGCCGCAGAAATATTCCGGATGGGCGAGCGCGCCCCAGCCCACGGTTTCGATCGCGCCGTCGGGCCAGACCAGGCGCACCGCGTCCGGCCCGTTCTGAAGATCGAGCGTGACCAGCGCGTCTGGCGCCGGCGCGACCAGCGCGCCGCCGATGACGAAGCGCGCGCGGGCGCGCATCGAGTCGCCGGCCTGCCCGGTCCAGCGCAGCGTCCAGCGTCCCGGACCCGCGCCATCTCCGGCCTCGAGCCGAAGGCCGGCGAGAGCGATCGCGTGCCCGGTCGGGTTGAACAGCTCGACGAATTCATGTCCCGAGTCGTCACCGATCGCGTCGTAGAACACTTCACCCACGAGCGCACGATCCGCCGGCGTGCAGACGGCGAGGGAGAGCAGCAGGACGAACATGCTTCACATTCGCAGGGGCGAGCGTGGCGTCAACGGCATGGTTTGCCGGTGGACGTTCCCGTGAACCGCGTGGTCAGCGCCGATGCGCAAGAAGCGCGAAGCGCGTGCCCTCGCACCGGGACGGTCGAGTCGCTGCAACGCTCGTGCCGACGGCAGCGCTTCAGACCGGACGAAACCTCAGGGCGCAGGAGCTTCGCGAGCGAGGCGGCCCGGCTGAAGGCACGGCAGCGCGACGCGGCGTTCCATCTCGCCCCGCACCTGCTCGAGCAGGCCACGTGCGTTCGCGCTCATGACGCCTCTGCCGATCAGGGCCGGCAGGGCAACGCGAGGATCGGCCACCAATGCGTAGTGGACTCGAGTGCCGGTCGGCTCGGCGAGCAGCGTCCACGTCCCCGAGTACGCGGCGAAATCCCGCCCCAGCACGTCCCGGAACTCGATCCGATCGCCCGCGAACTCGTTCAGCTCGAGCAGCACGCGAATGATGCGCCGGAACGGAAAGACGCCGCCGACCGCGTCCTGGGCCAGGAACTGACGGCCGTCGGGTTGTCGCACCAGACGGCTCGAGCGCACCGAGCGCACGAAGGCGCCGATGTGCTCGTAGTCGGTGAGCACGCACCACGCCGTGGCCAGCGGCGCCGCGGTATGGAACTCGCCCTCAACCAGATAGTGACCCGCGTGGTCGGCGACGATCATCGCAACATCGGAGGCTCCCGCGGGCGTATCCGCCAGCACCAGCATCAGCAGCAACGCCATGAGGCAGCCGCGAGCGCGGGGAACCGCGCTCACCGGCTGCCGAATCTGTCGGGAGAATCTCATGGCGCGAACATTCACGATGGATCCTTCGTCGATCAGAACGTGACCACGCCCTCCACCATCATGCCGCTGAACTCTCCGCCGTTGCGAATGTCGGTGGACGGGAAGTCCTTGTACTGCTGCTTCACGTACTCCGCCTTGGCCATGAGGTTCGGAGTGATGAACCAGCCGCCGCCCACCTGCACGCGATCGACGGTGACGTCGTTCGCGAACCCGGCCAGCCGGCCCTTGACCACGTTGTAGCGGCCGGCAGCGTAGAGCTGGTTGCCGGCGAAGCGGTAGAGCACTTCACCCGCGCTCTGGTTCCAGGTGCGGTCGGCGGTCTCGGTCGCGGCACGTCCCTTGGCCTGCTCGATGTTGCCGAACAGCTCGAGCCCGTGGAACTGGATGAACGGATTGAACACCATCGCGGTGATCTTGCTGCGCAGCCCGGGCTGCACATCGCCCGACCATGCCTGCGCGGCCTCGGTCGACACCGTGTTCTCGAGAACGTCGAAGTAGCGCGAACCGGCGCGGCTTCCGCTGTAGAGCGTGTTGTTGATCGACTTGGCGGTGGAGTAGATCGAGCCGGTCAGGCGCACACGGGTGTCGTCGCCGATGTTTCGGTCGAAGCCCACTTTGCCGAGATAGCTCGACGAGCGATTCTGCGGCTGGGCCACCTGGCCACGCACTTCACCGCCGGTCACTCCAACCATCGCCATCAGGCCATGCGCACGCAGGTACGCTTCGCCACCGATCTCGGTGGTGAATGCGTCCATGATCAGATTGCCGACCAGCGGATTGAACATCGCCTGGCCGTTGTCGGTGCGCCGGAAGTGAGCGTCACCGTAGTTGATCTCGAAGTGCCCGACGCGCAGCGTCAGGACCTTCATGAGGTTGTTGAGGACTTCGACGTCGTAAGGCGAGCCATCGATGAGCAGGTAGCCGTCCTTGACCCACGTCTCGTTGTGGTGACGTGACGAGAGGTAGCTGGTCATCTCGACACGAATGCCGCGGGCGAGCTGGGCGTCCAGATAGAGGTTCGCCTGCGCGTTGTTGAATCCGTTGCCGATCCGGATCAGCTGGTTCAGATCGACCGTAGGCGGCACCGCGAACCGCGGAGCCGCGGTGTTCTTGTGCCTGAGCGCCTGATACTCCTGGGTGAACGCCGCTCCCCACTCGAGCTTGAAGCCGGTGTACGGCACACCCTCTTCCTTCGGCGATTCGAACACATTGATGCCCCGCACATCGTGCGGCCGGACGTGCTGCACCTGAATCGGCTGCACGCCGCCGCGCTTGAGAACCTCGGCGAAAGGCCCGGGGTGGACTGCCGTGGTATCGGGAGCCGCGACGTCCGAAGCGGTGCCTTCCTGAGCCGCGACCGGGCCTGCGAGCAGCGCAACGAGCGCTGCCGTGCCTGCGAACCGGGCCACCTTCTGCGCGCCAGGCAATCTGAGTCCTTTCATGATCTCCTCCTCCTACTTTGCGGAAGTAGCGGCGGTCGCGGGCCCCGTCGGGGCGAGCAGCAACCGATAGCGAACCGTGATCTTGTCGTTCACGCGGAGCGTGCCGAGCATCATCTTCGGCGGCTTGATGCCGAAGGCGCTCATGAGCAGAGGCTCGCTGCCTTCGAGCCACACCCCGCGATCGTTGCGGTACGCCCGCGCCTCGAGAGAGACCGGCTGATCCTTGCCGGCGACGGACAGCGTCCCCTCGGCGTGAATGTTGAGCGTATCGCCGCCAGTCGCGCGTGGGGTCACGGTGTAGCGCGCGAGGTGGAAGTGGATCTGCGGATGAGCTTCGACGTTGAGCGCCTTGTAGAGATTCTTGTCGAGCCCGGCCTTGCCCGAATGCAGCGTCGTGACCAGAACGTGAAGGTCCAGCCCGCGCATTGCCGAAGCCCGGATCATCGCTTCGAGCGAGGCGGCGTCGGTGGCGTTCTGCGCGTTCGAATCGCGAGTGAATGCGACGACGACCTGCGACGTGCGGCTCTCGAAATCGTGAATGTTCGACGTGCCCTCGAGCCACAGCGAACTGCCGGCTCCGAGCCCGATGGCAGCCGGCACCCCGGCATCCTCGTGCGTGGCTGCCTGCGCTACGAACGCTACGGCGAACCACAACGAACATGCGGCGACCGCCACAATCCCTGCCTTGCGAATGTTCATGTTCATTTCCTCCTCCGCGGCTGAGGACGGCGTGATCACGTCGCCTGCTTGCCTGTTGATAGGATCGGCGGGGAGGGCCTTGCGAGCTACGGGACGGTGGGATCCGTCCTGCTGGTGAGGGTCGCACCGTAGCACATGCGACCGCGAGATACGTCCGGATGGTCCAAAAGGATGACGTGCGTTGCAGCGAATTGTCGGCCCCCGCGCCATCGAGTGCTCGAATATCAACACGTAACGATGTTGCTCGCAGCGTTCAGCAGATGCCTGACGGATGCTTGACCACCAGAACGGAGCACGGGATGTGAGTCACGGCGTGGCTCGACAGACTTCCCATTAGCGCGCGGCCCAGGGCGCCGCGACCGTGCGAACCCATGACAAGCAGGTCGACGCTCAGGTCCTGGACGACCCGCATCAGGCACTCGCGCGGATCCCCCTCCACGATTCGACCCTCGGTCGCGAATCCGGCCCGGCGCAGGAGGCCCTGCGCACGATCGACGACAGCCTGCGCCTTGCGGCGCTGCTCCTGAAAGCTCTCGAGGGGCAGGCTCATCGCTCCCGGGTAGATCGCGGTGACCGCGGCAACGGCAGGGTGACAGGCGGTGACGACGATCACGCGGCTGCCCGCCGGCCAGCGCATGCGCGTGACGAATTCGACAGCCCGTTCCGAATGGGGCGAGTCATCCACGGCGATCAGGATTTTCACTGGTGCTCCTCCATTCCCGACACTGAAAGGATCGGTCCGGGCGATGGAATCCGCTACGGGACGGTAGGAGAGCCGGGCGTGGTCCTCTGGTATGATGGTCGCAGACCATGCGTGCCTGCGCGCATCCCGCGCGCGGCGCGCCCGGAGGTTTCTCCCTGGTGGCACGAATCGCATCTTCCCGCCCGTCGAAGCGGCAGGCTTCGAACACGCGTTCCATTCCGGGCGAGAAACCGCCCTTGACCCGACTGCTGGTCGCGGATGCGCTGGCGATCGATCGCGGCGGTCTGGTCGGCCTGCTCGACGATCAGCGCGACTTCGACGTGGTGGGGGAAGCGGCCGGCGTGGAGGAGTGTGTGCAGCAGTGCCGGGATCTCGAGCCCGACGTGCTTGTCCTGAGCCTCAACCTGCCGGGTCAAGACCGGGCGGCCGTCATTCCGACCATCCGCAAGGAGCTGCCGCTGCTCCGCATCTTCGCGATCGCCGATCGCGCAGCCGACGACTGCCTGGTGCTCAATCCTCCTTCGAGGCAGTACCTGCCGCTGACCTTGAAGCTGTCCTGCCCCGCGGGCATCGACTGCCTTCAGCTCGCCGTGAATCAGGGCGCGATGGGGACGATCCGGCGCAACGCCGATCCCGAAGATCTGTTCCGGGCAATCCGTGCGGTCGCACGCGGACAGGCCTGGTACGACCCAACGACCGCCTCGGGTCTGCTCACGACCAGCGCGCGCGAAGGCGGCTCGCCCGGCGCGAAGCGTCCGCAGTTTTCGAAGCGCGAGCTCGAGGTGGCGGCGCTGATCGCCGAGGGCCAGTCGAACAAGGAGATCTCGACCTCGCTCGAGATCAGCGAGCCCACGGTCAAAAAGCACGTGGGGCATATCCTGCAGAAGCTCGAGCTTTCCGATCGGCTGCAGGTTGGGCTCCACTTCGCCCGGAATCCGGCCCTGTTCCAGCGCTGAGAGCCGATCAGGTGGACGAAGCGACCGCCCGAGCCGCGTGTTGTCACGCTCGAGCGGGTGGTGCGCTCAGGGCAGACCGCGGCGGCGGCGCCAGGCCCACTCGAAGCCGAGCGCGCCGACCACCAGCGCGAACAGGAGCGGCGACTCCCACAGACGTAACGTCTCGATGCGGCCGCGAGCCAGCGCGCGTGACGGCAGACCGCGCGCCCACGATCCCGCGCGATCCGGTGCCGTGACCCTGCCCCCGCTCGCCAGCGCGATTGCGGCCAGGGCCGCGCTGTCGGGATCGGTCCGCGCCTCTTCGAGGCTCCATCGATCCACCGCCAGCTCGGTCGAGGCGCGGCCGACCTCCCGTCCGTCCTTCATCGCGCGCGCGCTCACCCGCCAGCGGCCGGGCGGAAGCTCGCCGAGATCCGCGACGTAGCTGCCCGCCGAGCCGGCCTCGAAATGGACGGGTCGTGTCGCGCGCGAACCATCCCCTGCGATCTCGCCTTCGATCTCGGCTCCCGCGACCGGATGGAACTGCGCGTCCTGAAGCGTGGCGTAGAGCCGAGCCGGCTCCCCGGCCGCGCTGAGCCAGCGCTCGGGTCTCAGCCGCAGCGGCTCGCCCTGCACCGGCTCGGCGAGCCAGCGCATCCAGCGGCGCCACAGCATGCGAGAGCGATCCGCCGCCAGATCGTCGCGCGGCGTGAGCGACCAGCGCCACAGGCCGGTGCCGTTCACCAGCAATGCCTGCCCGCGTCCGATGCGCCGCGCGAGCGCGAGCGGCGGCCCGGCTCCGGCCGCGGCCAGCACCACCCGATCGCCGGACCCCGGTGCGATCGGCGCGAGGTCCGAGAGCGGCGCGGCGTCGCGCCACGCCCGGGCCCCGCGTGCCGGATCGCTGTCCCACTCGGTGATCTCGCGCGCCTCGGCGGTCGGCTCGGGCGCGGCACTACGCGCGAAGACCGCGGGCGATAGCGCGAGGCCAAGGTCCAAGCCGAGCGCGCCGGTCCGGTAGCGCGCCAGCCCGGGCGGAGCGCCGCCCAACACCAGCAACCCGCCGCCACCCCTCACGAAGTCGGCGAGCGCGCGATCGAATTGAGGAGTGATCTCGGAGGGAGCGATCGCATCGAGCACCACCACGGCGATCCCGCGCAGCTCGCCGGCTTCGGGCGCCGCGACCCGCGCGGAGGGGCGCTCGAGCGCTCGCCAGCCGTCGCGCTCGCGCACCCGGCTCGTCACGCTCAGGCTCGAATCTCCCACCAGCGCGCGGCGCAGGAACGTGAGATCCCAGTTGAGCCCGTCGCTCAAGATCAGCACGCCGAGGCGGCCGGGGGCGACCTGCAGCGCCACCTGGCGTGCGTCGTTCGCGGTCGTGATCTCGCCGGCCAGCGAGTCGACGCGCGCGGTCCACACCGCAAGCCCGGCCCGCGCCGGGATGACGCGCAGCTCGACCTCGGCCTCGGCGCCACCACCCGGCGCGATCGCAACGCCGCGTGCCATCTCGCGCGCGCCGTCCATGATCCGCACCCGAAGCGGTGTGCCGCGCGGCTCGCTCGAGGTGACGCGCACGCGCACCGGTGTGCTCTGTCCGACGCGCGCCTCCGGAGATGCTTCGACGCCCGCGATCGCGCGATCCGGTGCCCCGGCGGCGCCCACCACCACCGCGTGCACCGGCACGCCGAGCGCGCGGACCGCGGCGACCGGGTCGGCGCCGGAGTTGACCACGCCATCGCTCACCACCACCACCGCGCCTGCGCTCTGTCCCTCCGGGGTCGCTCCGAGCGAGGCGAGCGCCTCGCCGAGCGCGGTCGCGCCGCGCCCGGCCGCTTCATCGCGCGCCTGGTTGGACCCGGCCTGTCGGGCCGGGTCGAGCGCGCTCGCGAAGCGCCGCACCTCGACCTCGCCGCGCCCACCGAGCGAGCGGCGCAGCGATTCGACCGCGCGCTCCGCCACCGCGGCGCGGGTCTCGCCGCCCGGCCGCTCGGGCAGATCCATGCTGCGCGAGCGATCCAGCAGAATCACGACCCGGGATCTCCCGCCGCTCGTGCGCTCCAGAGCCGGCTGGGCGAGGAGCCAGAGCAGTGCGACCAGCGCGCCCAAGCGCAAGGCGAACAGCAGCCGGCGCGCGGCGCCGGGAATCGGGGGCACAGCGAAGCGATACGCCCAGCGCACGAGCAGCGCCAGCAGCAGGGTCACCGCCGCGAGCACGACCCACGGCGCGTTGGGTGCGAGATGGAACGAAAGGTCGGTCACCGGGAGATCGAAGAGGGTGGGGCGGACGGCCGGAGCCTGAAAGTGGAGCGAGACTAGGGACTGCTCGGGGGGCAGGCAAGCCGATTGTGCCCGGCGCGGAACTTCCGGGGGGCCGGCGTCATGCAACCCTGCGGCGCGTGACCACGTAGAACTGACCAGAATACCAATCCAGTCATTCGTCCGGAGGCCGCTCTTGCGCACCGTTTCCCCAGCCGACTCCCCCACCCGCGAACGCATCCTCGATGCCGCCGATCGCCTGCTCGCACGCTACGGCTTCCGCAAGACCACCATGGACGATCTGGCGAGCGAGGCCGGAATCGGCAAGGGCACCACCTACCTCCACTTCTCGAGCAAGGGCGAGGTCGCGCTCGGCACCATCGACCGCATGGTGGCGCGCCTTATCGAGCGCCTCGAGGCGATCGCCGCAGAGAGCGCGCCGGCGCCGGAGCGGTTGCGCCGCATGCTGCTGCTGCGGGTGATGCACCGCTTCGATCACGCGCAGCCGCACTCGCAGAGCCTGGATGAGGTGCTGACCACCCTGCGCCCGGCGCTGCTCGCCCGGCGCGAGCGCTACTTTCGCGACGAAGCCGCCCGCATCGCCCAGGTCATCCGCGACGGCGTGCGCGAGGGTCGGCTGCGCGCCGCCGACCCGGCCGGTGCGGCGCACACCCTGATCACCGCGACCAACGCGCTCCTCCCCTACAGCCTGAGCGTCGAGGAGCTGGGCCGGCGCCGCGACGTCGAGTCCCGGGCCGAGCGCCTCATCGATCTGCTTTTCGCCGGCCTTTGCGCGCCGGCATCCACCCGTTCCCAGGCCCGTTCATTCGCGAAGCCGCACCTCGCCCAGAGGAGGATCCTGAAATGAGCTCCCGTCCCCGCGTCACCGTCCTTCATGCTCTCGCGCTCGCCGCCGCGCTCTCGGTGGTTTCCCCGCTGTTCCCGGGCCGCGCCGCGGCCCAGATGGGCGCGCCACCGGATCAGTCGGATCTCACCATCGACGCCGCGACCCGCAACGCGGCGCTCGACGTCCTGGTCGCGGACCTCGACTCGACCTATGTGTTCCCCGACGTCGCTCAGAAACTGGTTCGCGATCTTCGCGAACGCCAGAAGCGCCACCAGTACGACGCGCTCACCAGCGCCAAAGCGTTCGCGGATTCGCTGACCGCCCACATGCGAGCCCTGACCCACGACCGGCACCTGCGCGTCCACTACCGGAACGACGTCATCGGCGCGACCGAGCTGACCGACGAGCCGACGGCGGCGGAGCACGAGCAGCAGCGGCGCGACTCGCGCCTGCGCAACTGCGGATTCGACATCGCGCGCCGACTGGCGGGCAACGTCGGGTACCTGGACCTGCGCAATTTCACCTCGATCGACCACGGCGCCGGTGAAGTCGCGGTCGCGTCGATGAGCTTCCTCGCCAGCACCGACGCGATGATCATCGACCTCCGGCGCAACGGCGGCGGCGATCCGGCGACGGTGCAGCTGCTGTGCAGCTACTTCTTCGGTCCCGACGCGCACGTGCACCTGAACGACCTGTACTCGCGGCCGCGCAACCGCACCGACCAGTACTGGACGCTGTCGTACGTGCCGGGGCCCCACTACGTGAACAAGCCGCTCTACCTGCTCACCGCCCGCAACACCGCCTCGGGCGCGGAGGAATTCGCGTACGATCTGCAGACTCAGAAGCGCGCGATCCTGGTCGGGGAAACCACCGCCGGCGCCGCGCATCCGGGACACTTCGTGCGGCTCGGCGATCATTTCGCGGCGTTCGTCGCCGATGGACGCGCGATCAATCCGGTCAACAAGGACGACTGGGAGGGCCGGGGCGTCAGGCCCGACGTGCCGACCGCGGCGGATCAGGCGCTGCGCACCGCGCATCAGGCGGCGCTGCGCGCTCTGATCGAGAAGGCGCCGGGCCCGGATCGGCAGCGGCTCGAGCGGGCGCTGGATGCGGCCGCGGTGTTCCCCGATCCGTACAACGAGCCGCGACCTGGCGCACCGATGCCCGCCGCGCGCTAACTGCCGCTGCGTTCCTGGTCGGCCAGGCGCAGGCCTTCGAGGATCAGGCGGTCGAGATCGAGATCGAGCTGGATGTCCTCGTGCGGAACGGATTCGCCGGGGATGAAACGGAAGGTTCCGGTGCGCCATAGCAGCAGCCCGTACACGATGCGCCGCAGCGTCTCGTGGACGGCCTGCTGCACCTGCTCGGGAGTGGCGAATCCGTCGGCCACGAGCAGCGCGCCCAGGCGCTCACCGGGCCTCAGCCGCTGCAGCGCGAGCGCGCGCTCGAGCGTGTCCTGGCTCAGCTGGCCGCGATGCACCAGCACCTCGCCGGCGCGCACCGTCTCGCCGCTGGTGCGCGCGAACACCGGCCGGCCCCGCTCGAAGAACAGCTCGGCGGTCTCGCCGGGCCGGATGAGCTCGAGCTTGCCCTGCGCCTGCGACAACTGGAGCAGCTGAAGAATCTCGCTCGGGAAAAAATGGGACAGATCGCCTTCGAGCGCCCCGCTCACTGAGCGCCCCACCTCACGTCGCCGACCACCCGACCCGGCGCCTCGACCTTGCCGGTCATGATCCGCAGGTTGTACCAGCCCAGGATCAGGACCTGCGCGACGGTGGCGCTCAGCAGCACGCCCAGCGCGATCTCGGTGAGCGGAGTCAGGGATTCGGGCAACGGTCCGTTGGGCACGTGGAGCAGGGTGAGGAACGCGACCAGCGCCGCCATCACCACACCGGTCATGCGACCGAAGAGCGTCGGCTGGATGCGCAGCGGGCCCACGAACAGGTACATGCACGCCCCGCCGACCAGCAGCAGCGAATAACGCGCGACCGCGACCCATGCGACCCAGGCCGGGAGCAGGCCGGAGACCGCGAGCGCGGCGAACACCGACAGATTGAAGACGATGTCCACCAGCGGATCGAGCACCGTGCCCAGCATGGTGACCTGCCCGGTGCGCCGCGCGATCCAGCCGTCGGCGACGTCGGTCAACTCGGCGAGCGCGAACGTGGCGAGCGCGAGAAGAAAGTGGCGCTCGACGAGAAACAGGGTGAGGGCGGGCACCAGCACCACGCGCAGCAGGGTCAGAGTGATAGGCAGGTTGAGCGCCGAAAGCCGGAAGCCTTCGCGGTCGCGCAGCAGACCCACGTGAAGCGTGACCAGGCCGAAAGCGGGAAGGATCGCGATCGAGACGCCCAGAAAGAAATCGTAGGCGAGGTGGCGGTCGTAGGTGATCGCCATGATCGAGGCGGCGATGAACGCGATCGCGAAGAAGCCCAGCGCGATGCTCCAGATGGAGCGCACCGCGCCCGGGTTGGCGTCCATGTGCCCGCGCAGTTCGGCCGCCGCGCACCGCGCGTAGTGAACCAGGGCCGGCGGCGAGAACCGCTCGCGTCTCAAATCCTGAAGGTGCTCTTCGAAGAACACGCGGCCTCCCGTTCGTTCGCGCGGCGAGGATAAGGCGCGGCAGGCCGTGTGACAACGTTTCGCTCGCTACCGCATCTGGGGATTCGCGGCGGATCCGTTGGAGGCCTATGGCAGCGGAGTGAAACTCGATCCAGCATTTCCTATGGCACAAAGGCGCCTGAGCATCTGGACCCGAGCGGTGCTCTATCCGGGATCGCTGCTGGAGCAGTTCTGGCAGACCTCGCGGCGACTTTCAGGCGCCGAGCCGCACCCGCGCGATGGTGAACAGGATCTTCCATCCCGCCCCGAGCGCCCCGCTCACGGTGCCGGCGACCTTCGAGCGTCCGAGGCGCCTGCGGCGGTAGCGCACCGGAACTTCGGTCACGCGGAGCCCCAGGCGCAGCGCGCGGGCCTGCATCTCCACCGTCCAGCCGTAGTCGCGGTCGCGCATAGCCAGCAGCTCGAGCGCATCCCAGCGGATCGCGCGGAACGGCCCGAGGTCGGTGACCCTCGCTCCGAAGCACAGCTGGAGGAGCGCCGCCGCGAGCGTATTGCCGAACGCCTGCACCGGGGTGAAGGCCCCCGGTTCTCGTTCACCGAGCACGCGCGAGCCGATCACGAGATCGGCTTCGCCGCGCATCAGCGGTGCGAGCAGGCTCTCGAGATCGGCGGGATCGTCGCTGTGGTCGGCGTCGAGAAATACCACCACGCCGGGCGGATTCGCTCGCAGGTGCGCGAGGCCGGCGAGGCAGGCCGCGCCATAGCCGCGCCGTCCCTCGCGCACGACCGTGGCGCCGCCGGCGCGCGCGACATCGGCCGTCAGGTCGGTCGAGCCGTTGTCGGCCACCACCACCTCGCTCAGGCGCTCGCGCGGGAGCTCGGCGAGCACCAGCGCGAGCGAGCGCTCTTCATTGAGCGCGGGGATGACGAGCGCGACCGTGAGCGCTGTCATCGGGGGCGCGAATACCGTGTCGGCCTCTCGGAGTCAGCGCTGGTCGCTGCCCGAGGCCTTGCCGCGAAGCACAGCCTGAGCGGCGGCGAGGCGCGCGATCGGCACGCGGAACGGCGAGCACGAGACGTAGTCGAGATGCGTGCGATGGCAGAACTCGACGCTCGCCGGATCTCCACCGTGCTCGCCGCAGATCCCGACCTTGAGCTTCGGCCTGGTTCGCCTGCCGTGCAGCACCGCCCACTCGACCAGCGCCCCGACACCGGCCGGATCCATGGTCACGAACGGATCCACCGGCAGCAGCTTCTTCTCGACGTACTCGGGCAGGAACTTGCCCGCGTCGTCCCGCGAGAAACCGAACGTGAGCTGGGTGAGATCGTTGGTGCCGAACGAGAAGAACTCGGCTTCGGCGGCGATCTCCGCCGCGGTGATCGCGGCGCGCGGCACCTCGATCATGGTGCCCACCAGGTACTCGACCTTCGTGCCGTGCTTCGCCATCACCTCGCCGGCGACGCGGCGCACGATCGCGGCCTGGTCGCGCAGCTCCGAGACGTGCCCGACCAGCGGAATCATGATCTCGGGAATCACCCGGATGCCGCTCTTCGCGACCGCGCATGCGGCTTCGAAAATCGCGCGCGCCTGCATCTCGGTGATCTCGGGATAAGTGATGCCGAGACGGCAGCCGCGATGTCCGAGCATCGGATTGAACTCGTGCAGCTCCTCGACGCGCGCGAGCATGCGCTCCACCTTCGCGAGCTTCGCTGGCCTCGCCGCTTGCTTCGATTTTCTCTTCGCCCGCTCCCACTCCGCGCGCAGCAGGGCGACTTCGGTCATCAGGTTCTCGCGCTTGGGCAGGAACTCGTGAAGCGGCGGATCCAGGGTGCGGATCGTGACCGCGAAGCCGTCCATGACCCGGAACAGGCCCTTGAAGTCGGCGCGCTGCAGCGGCAGCAGCTTCGCGAGCGCGCCGCGATAGCGCTTGAGCGGTTCGGCGAGCCTGCGGCGGACCGCGGAGGCCTCGCGCCTGAGGGTCACGGCGGCCGGTCCACTCGCGCCTTCGAGCCTGCCTTCGATCACCTGCAGCTCGCGCTCGATCGCCTTGACCTCGGGGGCGGCGAGGATCATCTGCACCACGTAGGGCAGGCGATCCTCGGCGAAGAACATGTGCTCGGTGCGGCACAGCCCGATACCCTCGGCGCCGAACGCGCGCGCCTGCTTCGCGTCGCGCGGGATGTCGGCGTTCGCGCGCACCTGGAGGAGGCGGACCGCGTCCGCCCAGCTCATGTACGTGCCGAACTCGCCACTCACCTCGGCCGGGATGGTGGGCCCGCGCCCCAGCATCACCTCCCCGGTCGAGCCGTCGATCGAGATCCACTCGCCTTCCTTGACCGTGACTCCATCCACAGTGAAACGCCGCGCGTGTTCGTCCACCCGCACCGCGCCCGCGCCGGCCACGCACGGCTTGCCCATGCCGCGCGCGACGACCGCGGCGTGGCTGGTGCTGCCGCCGGTCGCGGTGAGAATGCCCTGCGCGGCGTCCATGCCGTGGATGTCGTCGGGCGTGGTCTCCTTGCGCACCAGGATCACCGGCTCCTTCTTGCCTCGCGCTGCGGCGACGGCGGCGTCGAACACCGCGATCCCCACCGCCGCGCCCGGAGATGCGGCGATGCCCTTCGCGATCACCCGCAGCTTAGCCCTGGGATCGAGCCGCGGGTGCAGCAGCTGGTCGAGCGAGGCGGGCTCGACCCGCAGCAGCGCTTCTTCGCGGGTGATCAGGCCCTCCTGCTCCATCTCGACTGCAACCCGGACCGCGGCCTGCGCGGAGCGCTTGCCGGTGCGGGTCTGGAGCAGGAACAGCTTCCCTTCCTCGATCGTGAACTCGAAGTCCTGCAGGTCACGGTAGTGATGCTCGAGCCGCGCGGTGATCTCGCGCAGCTGCGCATAGGCCTCGGGCAGTACCGCTTCCAGCTCGGCGATCGGACGCGGCGTGCGCACCCCTGCGACGACGTCCTCGCCCTGCGCGTTGATCAGGAACTCACCGTAGAACTGACACTCGCCGGTCGCCGGGTTGCGCGTGAAGCCGACTCCGGTCGCGGAAGTATCGCCCAGGTTGCCGAACACCATCGCCTGCACGTTGACCGCGGTGCCGATGTCGTCCGGGATGCCGTTCTGACGCCGGTAGTAGACGGCACGGGCGTTGTACCAGGACTGGAACACAGCGTCACGCGCGAGGCGCAGCTGATCGAGCGGCTCCTGCGGGAACTCGCGACCGCCGTGCGCGCGCACCAGCGCCTTGAACTCGCGCACCAGTCCGTGCAGATCCTCGGCGGTCAACTGGGTGTCGAGCTTGACGCGGCGGCTGCGCTTGAGCGCCTCGATGCGAGCCTCGAAGGCGCTCTTCTCGAGCCCCATCACCACCGAACCGAACATCTGCACGAATCTCCGGTAGCAATCCCAGGCGAAGCGCGGATTGGAGCTGCGCTTCGCGAGCCCTTCGACCGAGGCGTCGTTCAGGCCGAGGTTGAGGATGGTGTCCATCATTCCCGGCATCGAGAACTTCGCGCCCGAGCGCACCGAGACCAGCAGCGGATCCGAAGCATCGCCGAGGCGACGCCCCATGACGTGCTCCAGCCGCTCGAGCGCCGCGGCCTGCTGCGCCTCGAAGCCGGGCGGCAGGGTGCGGTCGTGGCCGTAATACCAGCGGCACACTTCGGTGGTGATGGTGAAGCCCGGCGGCACTGGCACGCCGGCGTTGGTCATCTCGGCGAGGCCCGCGCCCTTTCCGCCGAGAAGGTCGCGCATCGACGCGTCGCCATCCGCGCGGCCCTCGCCGAACCAGAGAACGAATCGATTCGATCGGGGCGCTCCGGCTGCTTCCGGCATTTCGGTCGCCTGGATGGTCTCGGGGCTTTCGGGCGTCTCGACGTTCGAGCGGGTCACGCGTAACCCTCCTGGTTGCGAAGTGGCGAGCATAGACGCGAGCGCATGCCTGTCTCAACACCCGCGCGCGCGGCTCCGGCGTCCGCTGCCGAACGCGTGGACCGAGCCTGCCGGATCAGGGCCCGCTCCCGGTCTCGGCCGGGCGCGCGAAGATCCGCTCGCCGATGCCGAGGTTGAGCCTGACTTCGGAGATGTTGACGCGCATCGCGCTCCGCCCCTCGATCGAGCGCTCCTCTTCGAACGGCCACTGAAGTTTCTGAACCGGCCGGTAGTCGCGATAGATACGGCGCGCGGTGAAGAAGCTGCCGGGAACGACCGACTCGTATCGCTCGAGGGCGACCAGCATGTGAGTCTTCGAGTCGAGAAGGATGCGACTGCGCGCCCCGCGGCCATCCACCAGATCGATGCCATCCACCTCGCGGCCGTCGATCCGGTCGGGGCCGCGGTAGGTGGCGCGCACCCCGGGCTCGATCGCGCCGAGGAGCACGTGCGGAAGATCGGAGCGGAATTCCCCGCGCAGGCCCGCGAGCTGCAGGCTGTCGCCGTCCTGAATCCCCGCCGTGCCACTGGCGGTGGTCCAGCTCCGGTCGACGTCGAGCCCCTGCCTGGTCTCGAGGCTGAGGAAGGTGGTGACCACGAGCATGCGCAACGGGTCCTTGCGGATCTGGGTCAGATCTCCGCCCATCCCGCCGCTGGTGCCGAGGATCGTGATCTTTCCGTGGATCTCGGAATCATGGATGTCGCGCAGCGCCTGCTCGCCGCCGTGCGCTTCGAGCGCCGCGTGCAGCAGCTCTCGCGCGCGTGCCTGGCGCTCCGGTGTGGCCTCGGCGGTGTCGCGGAAGACCGGGGCGAGCGGCGGAGCCAACGGTTGCACGACCTCGACCGGCCCGAGCGCCTCGAAGACACGGCGCAGCTTCTCCGCCGGGCCGACCGCCACAATGCTGATCCGGTCGGGATCGAACCAGCGTCGCAGCGCGGCGCCGAGGTCGGTCGCGTTCAACGTGGCCAGTCGCCGGGGCGCGCCGTCCTGGCTGCCCGAAGGCAGGCCGAGGTACTGGAGCGCGAGCCACTGGCCCATCTGTCCGCCGAGCGTCTCGAGCGGGAGCGAGTAGGTGTCGATCGCGACGCGCCGGATCGGCGCGAACTCGGCATCGCCGGGCGGATTCTTCACGAACTCGCGGAACTGACGGCGCAGGAATTCGGTGGCCGCAGCAGCGGAGTCGGTTCGCACCGGAGTCGCGACCGTGAACAGCCCGCCATCGCGCAGGGTGAGGATGGTTCCGCGCACGTTGTTCCCGAGCATGCGCCGGACCTCGGGTCCGCGCAGCCCGGTGTCGTCCCCTCCCCCGAACAGGGTCGCGCCCAGGGTGAGCGGGAGATCGTCCTCGGAAGCGCGGCCCGGGAGCAGCAGCGCGAGCCGTAGTTCGGTCGCGGTCGCCTCGGGCATGTCGACGATGCGGATCGGCCGGCGCGCAGAGGGCCCGTCGCCCGGCAGCGCCGGACTCGGGATCGCGGCGGCGGTCCCGACCCAGCGGCCGAACCGGTCCTCGGCCGCGGCGAACGCCTCGTCCGGCGTCACGTCGCCCGCGATCGCGAGCATGGCACCCGTCGGGCGGTAGCGGTCGCGGTAGAACGTGCGGATCTGATCGCGGGTCAGCGCGAGGATCGAGCTCTCGGTCCCGTAGGGCGGGCGGCCATAGGGATGGTCCCCGAACGCCAGCGACCACGCCTGCTCATCGGCGGTCGACGACGGATCCGAGTGAAGCTGAGAGAGACTGCGCACTGCCTGCACCCGCGTGTTGCGCAGCTCTTCGTCAGGGAAGATCGGATTGAGCGCGGCGTCGCTCAGCAGCTCCAACCCGGCGGTGAAGTCACGCGCGAGGAACGCTCCGTTCACGGTCGCGTAGTCGCGCGAGGCGCCCGAGGTGATGCTGCCGCCGAGCCGTTCGACGTCGGCGGCGAACCGCGCGGCATCGCGCGAGGTGGATCCGCGCCGGATCAGCTGCGCGGTCAGGTAGGCGACCCCGTTCGCTCCGGCCGGCTCGGCCGAGATTCCGGCGGGCACCAGCAATTCCATCTGGACGATCGGTAGCCGTTTGCTCGGGAACACCGCCACGGTGAGTCCGTTGGAGAGCTTGCGCACCACCGGATCCACCTGCTGGAACGGCGGGCTCGGCGTCTGGGGAATGACGGGACTTGGGGCCCGGGCCGGCGCGATGGTGCGCGCCGGTACGGCGCGACGTGCCGCAGCCGCAGGCGGCGCGGTTGCGGATCGCGCGACCGCGCCGCACAGCATCAGCGCAGCGAGCGCCGGGAGGAGCTGGAGTGACCGGTTCATCAGCGGCCTCCCTTCGGCGTGGGCACGGGCGCTGGACGCGGCGCGCGCGGTCCGGGGGACCCGGGAGCCTGCGCTGCCCCCGGCATGAGCCAGACCAGCGCGCGATTCCGGGGCGTCAGCACTCTCGCGGCGACCCGGCTCACGTCCTCGGCGGACAGGGCGCGCAGCTGCGCGAGGCGGCGCTCCAGGATCGTGACATCGCCATCCAGCAGGCGCGCAGCCCCGAGCGACTGCGCAAAGCCGCGCGTCGTCTGCCAGCCCATGAGCAGCTCGGCCTCGGCCTGACGCTTCGCGCCCTCGAGCTCTTCGGGCTGAAGCGGTTCCCCGGCCAGCTTCTCGACCTCGTTCAGAAGCGCGCTCTCGACCGCCGCGGTGTCGGCACCCGGACGGGCCGCCGCGATCGCGAACAGCAATCCGCCCTCGCGCCGGCTGTCGAGGTCGCCCTGGGTGAGCAGGCACAGCCGCTGCTTCTGGACCAGCTCGCGCTCGAGTCGATGCCCGCTGCCGAGCGCGCGCGCCAGCACCTCGAGCGCCGCGCCATCGGCGCTGCTGTCGGGCGGCGTGCGCCAGCCCGCGAACACCAGCGGCACCTGAGCTTCGCTATTGCGCCGCGCACGACCGCCGGCCGCGGCGGTCGCGACCGGCGCGGTCGGGAGAGATGGGCGACGGGCGACGCCCGAGAATGCGCGGCGCACCGACGCTTCGGCGACCGCGGGATCGAACCGGCCGACCACAGTGACCAGCGCGTTGCCCGGACCGTAGCGCTCGCGGTGGAACGCGATGCAGTCGGCGAGCGTGATGCGTGGCAGATCGCCGGTCAGCCCGCTCGCCGGCCAGCGATAGGGATGCCCCGCCCACGCGAGCGCATACAGCGCACGCAGGCCCTGGCCGACCGGCGCATTTTCCGCGCTCGATGCCTTGCGCGCGGCGATTGCCTGGCGCCGTGCGGCTTCGACGGTGGCGGCGGTGAGCGTGACCGATGCCATGCGGTCCGCCTCGAGCACCAGCGCGAGATCGAGCGCCGGGGGCGGCACGGTCTCGTAGAAGCAGGAATAGTCCGGCGTGGTGAACGTGCCCAGCGTGCCGCCGGCCGCCGCGATGCGCTGCCGATGCTCCCCGGAGCCGAAGCGCGAGGAGCCCGCGAACATCAGGCCTTCGATGAGATGCGTGATCCCGGTTCTGCCGGCGCGCTCCCAGCGCGTTCCTGCCCTGTACCAGACCGCGACATCGACCGTGGTCGCGGCGGGATCGGGCGCGAGCAGCACGGTGAGTCCGTTCTCCAGCTTCAGCTCCTTCACCGGCGCCGGCAGATCCGCGGCCCGGCCGGGCGCAGCCATCAACGCCAGCGCCAGAGCCACGGCCGGCCCCATGCAGGTCTTCATTCGATTTGCCTTTCGTCGAGTTCGCTTCAGCGCAGCCACACCACTCGCGCCGCCGAGCGATGCCCGGCGGCCTCGAATGCCACGAAGTAGAGTCCGGCGCCGACACTGTGGCCGTCGTCGTCACGGCCGTTCCATTCGACCGTCCGGTATTCGCCACGCGCGATCACGCCCGAGAACAGTCCACGCACGCGGCGACCCTGGGCGTCGAACACATCGAGCCGGGCGGAAGCGGATGGCGGAGATCCCGCGCCCAGCGCGAAGCGGATCGCGCTCCCACCGTCGCAGGAGGAGAGCGGATTGGGCCCGAGCAGGGCGAGACCGAGCGCGGCGACGGGCGGCGTGCCCACGCTCACACCCGGGAAGCCCCAGCGCAGCGCGGCCAGGCCATTGGGAATGCCGTAGCCCCTGAGCGTGTCGGGGGAACCCGCCTGCGAGGCGGTCTCGCGCAGCGCGCGGATGATCATCGAAGGCGTGAAGTGCGGGCGGGCCTGGATCAGGCAGGCCGTGAGCCCGGCGAGGATCGGGGTCGAGAACGAGGTTCCGCTCCCGAATCCGTAGGCCTGCGGGTTGCCGTTCGACGAGACCAGCGAATTGGAGACGCCGAGCGCGCACAGGTCGGGCTTGATGCGGCCATCGGCGCTCGGGCCACGAGAAGAGAAGTTGGCCAGCACACCGCTGGAGTTGACCGCCCCGACCGCGATCAGGCTGTCCCCGTGGACGTCGGCGGGCGCGACGATCTTCTTCCAGAGCTTGTCGCCTTCGTTACCCGCGGCGTTCAGCACCAGGATGCCCTTGGCCGCGGCGATCTCGGCGGCGCGCGACACCACCGTCGTGTGGCCGTCCATGTCGGCGTAGGTGTAGCTGCCGACGCCGCCATCGAACTGGTTGTAGCCGAGCGATGAAGTGATGAGATCCGCGCCCAGGCTGTCCGCCCACTCCGCGCCCATCCCCCAGTTCACCATCTCCTGCGGTGTCTCGCTGAAGTAATTCTCGGTGCGGCCAAGCGCGTATGTGGCGCCGAAGGCCGAGCCCATGTAGACGCCCGACCTGTTGCCGGCGATGCAGCCCATCACGTTGGTTCCGTGGTTGTAACCGACCCCGCTCGTGGTGTCGCTGGCCAGCGTGTCACCACCGACGAAGTCGCGTTCGTGGCCGGGGCCGAGCAGCACGTTTCGCAGCGCTTCGTGCTTGCTGTGGAAGTTGAAGCCCTCGTCGAGAATGCACACCAGCACGCCGGTGCCGATGTAGCCGGAATCATGCACCGCCGGCACCCCGATCTGGGTCATCGCGCCTGTCATCATGGAGCCGTAGTCGAAGCTCGTCACCCGCTTCATGCAGGTGGCGCATTCCACCGCCGAAGGCGCAACCTCGGGAGTGCCGTCGTCGGGGGCCGGGCGCATGCGCGTCGCCAGCTCGACCGGGCGCAGGTGCTGGACGAATGGAAGCGCGGCGAGATCGACGAGGCGCCCGGCGGGCACGCGAACGGCCACGCGATTGAACCACCGCGACTGGCCGTAGGGCACGAGGCCGCGCGCGCGAAGTGCATCGACGTAGGGCGCGTGCAGCGGCACGTCGAGGTAGTCCACCAGAGGCGAGACGCGGGCGCGCTCGCGCCGCGCGCGGCTGCGCGGGCTCAGCTCGGTCTCGGCGCGCGCGAGCATCATCGCCAGCTCGCCGGGACTCCTTTCACCCTTGTCTGAAAAGGAAACCCACACCGAAACCGGCTCCTCGGGTGTCGCGAGCGCGGCGGCCAGGCGCGGGTCGAGCTTGAGCGCGACGCGTTCATCGAGCGGCGCGACCACCTTTGAGAGGTCGGGCGCCGGCGCGGCGATCGAGCGCGAGGCAGCGCCCACCATCAGGATGCTGAGCAGGATGCGAAGTCCCGGTCTCACGTGTTCTCCACGAAGTCACCCTGGGGACGAGGAAACATTCGCCCCAGGCGACAGATGATATCCGGATCGGGGTCAGCCGACCGCGGGCTCCAGTCTTCTTGCGACCGCTTCGATCACGCCGACTTCGAGTCCGGCGTGGTTGCGCAGGATCGGCCTCGCCAGGTCGGCGAGCCGTTCCGCCTCGCCCGGCTCCAGCGCGCCGAGCTGATCGAGCGCGGCGAACAGCGCCGGCCCCAGACCGCGTGCCTGCCCGTCCTCGGATTTGAGCGCGAGGCCCAGGTCACGTGCGGGGAGCGCGACGCACTCGAGTCCCTCGGCTCCGCCCTTGGCGATCCGATCCTTCGCTCCGCGTTCCATCAGCTCGCTGCTCAACCTTCCCACCCCTCCGGTCGCGCGCGGATACGCGCGCATCGCGCCGCGGATCCGCGCCAGCGCGCTCTCGCGCGCATCACCCGATTCGCTTGCCGCGGCAAGCCGGGCATAGGCGCGCGCCATGCCCGACAGCGGCAGCGCGAACACCACCACGCTGCACCCGTCCACCGCAGTCAGCAGCGAATCCGCCGACACTCCGCACAGTTCGGCGATGGTGCGACACATGAGCTGCTGCACGGGATGATCGGCCCGCTCGTAGCCGCGTACCGGCCAGCCTTCGGAGAGCGCGAGGCACAGCATCCCGGCGTGTTTTCCCGAGCAGTTATTGTACAGGCCCGAGCGCTTCTCAGGATGGGCCTTCACATCGGCCAGGGATTCGGGATCGAGCGGGTCGTGATAGCCGCATGCGAGCGCGGAGGCGTCGAGTCCGAGCCGGTCGAGCACCCCGGAGACCAGCTCGAGATGATAGGAGCTGCCGGTGTGCGAGGCGCACATCACCGCCAGCTCCTGGTCGGTGAGCTTCCAGCGCTCTGCGTGACCGCGCTCGACCAGCGGCAGGAGCTGGAAGGGTTTGGCGGCCGAGCGGAAGGTCGTGACCATCCCGGGCCGTTCGGTCTCGAGCGCCATCCGCCCGTCCGGGTCGACGGCGACCGCCTGGATGCGGTGGACCGACTCGGCGATCTCCCCGCGGCGAACCACCACGTCGAGTCTCAGACGCATGTCCGGATGCGGGGCGGAAGCGCGAGGGCCCGCGACTCGACGGCGCGGACCACGCGGATCAGCGCACCACCACGAAGCGGCTCTGGAACGAGAATGAACTCGCCTCCACGCGATAGACGTAGATGCCGGAGGCGACCGCCTGGCCGTTCGCGTTGGTCAGATTCCAGCGTTCGAAGTCGCGCACCGGATCGTCGTGCTTGAGCGTGGTGACGAGGTCCCCGGCGACGGTGTAGACGCGGATCGTGGATTGGGCGGGCAGGTTGATGAAATGGACCTCGTGATCGCCCGAGCGATCCCACACCTCGTGCGCTCGATACGGATTGGGCACGACCGCGACGCGCTCCAGATTCGAGGTGGGCCCGCCGGTCGGCTCGATCGGCGCGGCGATCATGTTCGTGTTCTTGCTATTCAGGTTGGTGCGCGGGCAGGTCGTGGAGTCCCCATAGGTCCCGCACCGCGCGTAATTGCCCGAGGTGTCGTAGGGGCCCGGCACGAAGAGATCGGAGTAGGTGTTGTCCAGCAGATTCAGGCCCTCGTAGGTGATCGAGTACCAGGTGCGGAAGCCATCATGGGGCCCGGGCGGCGCGATCAGGCGGATGACTGAGTCGCCGCGGGAAAGGCAGCGCCCGAGCGCGTCGAGCAGGCGGCACTGCTTCACGTAGTTTCCGTTGGAATCCGGATCCACGAAGGTCACGACGCTGTCGTGCGCAACGCTGCCCTGACACATGAACTCGAGCGTGGTCGGATCCACCACCGAAAAGTTCCAGGTGCGCGCGTCGCCGAAATTCCGCGAGAAGCGGCGGATCAGCTGCATGCGGGTGGTGTCGGGTGTGCCGACCACCCGGTAGATACGATAGCCCCCGAAGTCCGCGCGCGCCTCGGCCCGGCGATCGCGCAGGAACCGCAGCGACACCGTACGCGGTTTTGCCTCGAGGCTCTCAGCCGGCAGACCCTGGAACAACCCGACGCACAACTGCGGAATGTAGAGGCTGCTGTCGCGGAACGCGCCGGAGAGTGCCCAGACCGGAATGCGAGGGAAGCCGGCCTGCGCATCGCTGCGTGACACGAACCCGGCGCCGGCCGCAAGGGCCAGCGCCAGGATCAGGAGCAGACGTCGGAACGAGATTTCACGGTCCTGCGCCATGCGGTCTTACTCCAGGGGTTTTCGGACAGGTCCGGTCGGAAGCGGCGTCGCTCGCTGGTCGCGCAGCACGCGATCGACCGCTCGCGACGATCCACGTGGTGCACTGCGGAGCACCGGCGTGACGCCTCCCTTCCAGGCACTGGCGGGCACCAGATTCGTGCGCGGCATGGGGCCGGTGCGTGGAATGCCGAAGACATCGGTGAGCACGAACCGTGATACGGCCTCCGCGTCCGAACGCGTGAAGAACCAGACCGGAAACCCCGAGAACACCAGCGGACCGTTCGCCTGGCCATGGTAGTAGGTCATGACCGGGCCGAGGAAGAAGTTCGAGGTCGACACGCTGTACAGCGTGTCGAGGGCCGACTGCTCGTTCACTCCAAGGATCGACGGATCGAAATCCTCGATGATGAAGTTTGGCGCCGTGGCCGTGATGTACTCGATCTCCTTGTCGACCTGATAGAACGCCGCCGGTCCCTGGCCCGTGCGATTCGGCGGGAACGGGTCCAGGCTCGGATTCTTGGGACGAATGTACTGTGGCAGCAACCCGTAGTTGGGCGGACCAGGGATGTCGCGATTCGGCCCGTGGCCGGTCCAGGGAACGCCGATACGGGAATACTTGCTCACGGCGGTTGGTGTAATCGTCGCCGAAGTATTGGCGACTTCAGTCCGCCAGTGCACGAGGTCGTACATCATGCGTCCCGGGATCAGTTCGTTGCGATTGCCGTTCCAGATCGAAGTCTGGTTGCTGCGGTTCGTCCAGTCCTTGAGACTCGCGAGCGCAATGCCCCCGCCCATGAGCCACAGCCGGCCGCCCGACTTGCTGTAGGTGGCAATCGTGTTGACGTGGTTGGGGAAGGCCATGTAGCGCAAAGATGTGTATTTCTTCCCCGCGCCGAACACGATGGTCGCCCCCGCCTGATCGACGAACCAGACCACCGTACGATACTGGCCCATGATGGAAAGTGGGAAGGTCTGGTCGATCTTGCCGGTCTCGGTGGTGGCGGTGTCGTATGCGTAGCCGCTGAACAGGCCCGGTGGTGAGATCGTTCCCGTCGGGTACTTCTGCCAGGGCACACCGCCCACCGCGAACAGGAACGTGTCGAGCTCGGCTCGTGACGGCCAGGGCCCGGTCGGCGCCTTGTAGTCGCCAGGGCCAAAGCCGGGAGGATACGGCGGTGTCAGCGTCTGGTCGACGGTCAGGCGGGTGTCGTTGACGAACAGCACCGGCTTCGCGAAGGTCGGCTTGACCACCGTGAACCGGATCGCGCCCAGGCTCTTGAGGCCGTTGTTGTCGGTCGCCTCGATGTAGAAGCGAAGCAGCGTGTCACGCGCGAACGGTCCGACCGTTGCCGAGGTGGTCCCGAGGGATGGCGCCGACCAGTGACTGACGTCGGTCTGCTCGTTCGTGCGCGGGGTCTCATCACCCACGTCGCCGCCGAGTTTCCAGCGATAGCTTTCGATGTCCGCGCCTTCGCGGGCCGGGTCGGCGAACCAGTTGAAGGTCACCGGCTGATTCGCCGGGATCTCCAGGGCCACTTCGCACCGCGGGTCGTTGCAGTAGCCGCCGCTCGGATACCTGTAGAAGAAGAATTCGTTGAACATCGTGATGACCGGCCCGTTGCTCCCCGCAAACGTGGTCCGGAGTCGGAGCATGTTGGTGTCGAGCGAGAAGATGGGCGAGTACGCGCCCGCCTCGTCGAACGCGACCACTGCGAACAGATAGTCGGTGTTTGGGGACAGATTCGTATATTGAACGGTGGTGGTGTCGGTGCTGCTCGAATCCCAGCCCACGAAATTGGGCGCGAAGAAGATTCGGAACGCATTGGGGTCGCGTATCGCCTCACTGATGGGATACGCGCCGCCGGGAGCGAACAGCTTGAACTTGTATTTTTTCGGCTTGGTGCTGCTCTGGCCGTCAGGATCGGTCCCGGTCCAGTTGATTCGCACCGCGGGCGTGACGTACGCCACCGAGAGGTGCGTGGGCCTCGGCGACAGGATGAGCACCGTGGGCGCGACGGTGTACGAGTAGAAGGAACGGGTCACGGCCTCGCAGGTGTCCCCCTGATCATCGACCGCGACGATATAGAAGGTATGGAAATCGGAGGAACGATCCTCCGAAGTGCCGCCGGTGGTGTCCGGGCGCGCTGCCGCGAACTGGATGATCTGCTCGTTCTTGGTGGTGAGCGTCCGCGGGATCTTCTTTCCGTCGTCCGCCCAGTAGATGTAGTGGTCCACGCGACCATCTGGATCGTATCCGACCCAGTTGATCCGGTAGGAATAGAAGTAGCGGTTGGTCGTGTCGTACGGCGCGCTGCTGAGGCGCACCGTCGGCGGCTGGTTCGGCACGAGCGCGCTCTTCAGGCTCTTGCTGCAGCCGGACGCCGCGAGCGCGGCCAGAGCCGCGACCAGCAGCGAGAGGCTCAGGGCGAGGCGCGTGGACTTCATGGTTGGGTACTCCTCGACACGTCAGTGGATGACCCCGGTCCTGGGCGATCCAGTGGCTTCGGCCTCGCCGGGACCGCGGAAGCGGGCGGCGGCGGCACGGTGAAAGGCACCAGAAATCTCGTGCAACGACCCTCTCCGGCCTGCAACTCGCACAGGCGGCAGTCGCACAGCTCGATGTCCGCGATCACGGTGGTGCTGACGATGTAGGACGGGATGGTGATGTTGGAGGCCTGTGTGCTTGCCATCGGATTCAGGAACGCCGGCGCGTACACGGTGTCCGCCCCGCTGGCGTCCTGGCCGCGGAACTTGACGCTGATCCGGATCACGGTGCTGGCCGAGGGACGTCCCGGCGGCGGCTTCGACACGCTGGTCCCGGCGGCTTCGAAGTCGTAGGGGTCGTCGTCCCCCGCCGGAAGGTTCAGCGTGATGTCCCGGGTCGGATACACGGTCTGTGGCCTCGGCGGGAATGCGGGCGTAAAGCCCGGCTGCGCCGTCCGGAAGTACGGCAGCTTGTCCACGTAGAAGGTCAGGATTCGTTTCCTGAGATCCGTCTCGTAGTCGGTTCGCTGGCCGGTCGGTGTGCCGTCCACCTGATTCGCGAAGATGGGTGGATCGAGCACCTGCAGGTCCATTCCACCGACCCCGCGTCCGTCTCCGTCCTCGGCGCGCAGAATCGCGTAGGCCCTGCCCGCGTTGATCATCGGCCAGTACGCGTTCATGCGCGGGGCCCGGAAAGTGGAAGCGGGATCGAAGACCGGAAGGACTCCCGAGAGCGAAGGGTAGCTTCGCTGCTGGGACGGATTGAGCTCGATCACGACCTGGGAACGGAAGCCGATCGGCGAACCGTTCGGAGGTCCGGGGCGGAGCACGACCGCCGCGCCCGGAGCCAGCCCGCTCGTGTCGGGGAGGTTCGGATCCTTGTCCGAGACCTTGACGTTGTACGGAGAGTCGGCGTCGATTCCGCCGCCGCTCAGCACCACCCACGAGTTCATGTTGACGGTGTCGTTCTCGCTGCGCACGTAGATCCGGTTCTTGTAGATCTCGAAGAACGTCCGTTGCTCGGGACGCAACGCGGGGAGCACGGTCACCGAATCCTTGCTGAGCTGGCTTCCAGTGATGGCAGGCACCGGGGACCCGGGGCTGAGCTCGAGGTAGGTGGCGCCGGTCGCTGCGTCGCGCGTGTACGGAAAGGCGTTCGGGTCGGGGCCCGCGAACCACGTGTACGGGCTCATGTTCATCTGGAAACGCCGATTGGCCTGACGCGCACCACCTGCCTGATCGACCGCGCGCACAGTGAAGCGCTTCGCTCCAGGCGCCACGGCGTCCGACGGTCCCGAATTGTAGGTCACCACGCGGGTGGACGAATCCACTTCGATGAAATTGGGCTCGTCGAGCTTGTACTTGAACTTGGTCACGTATGTGCCGGGCAGCGTGGGCTCGGCGTGCCAGCGGAACGTGAGCATGCTGGTCGATGGAATGGTGTCCTTGACCAGGGTCGCGGCGTTGACGGTATCGGTGATGAAGAAGGTGCGACGCACCAGCGTCACCCCACCGCCGGGCGCGCGAATGAACAGGTCGCCGATCGCCTTCGCTTCATCGATGTAGAGCGCGGGAGGGTACTTGTCCTGCGCGTTGAAGATGACCCGGGCCGGAGTCGCGTCCGCGCGGCCCTTGTTGTCCACCGCGTAGACGTAGAACCCGTGCTGGCGGTCGGGATGTCCCTCGGAGACGTTGAAGATCAACGTCGTGTCGCTGCGCGTAGTGAAGTGGTAGTCGGCAGGCTTGGGGCCAGGGAGATTGGGAATATCGCGCAGGCCCGGAGGCGGGTCCGGAAGGGTTTCCGTCACCGCGAAGTAGTAGCCGACGACCTCGCCGTCCTCGTCCGCTCCGGCCCAGTACAGGTGGAAGCGAACCGGGATCTTCCCGGGCGGTGAAGGCACGACCCTGCCCTGCGCGTCCTTGGTGACCAGAGTGTCCTGGGGCGCCGCGGTAAGCCAGGTTTCAGGGGCTTTATTGTTGTCGGCGGGCGACAGAGGCTTGCGACATCCGAGACCCGCGAGAATCGCGATGACAAATAGAAATACACCAGCACGTAAACGCATTCACGTCCCCCGGCACGCCCAGTCTTGTGAAGGGAATGGGGGGACGCTATCAAGCGGGGAACAGGGCGTCAAGCGGCAAAACCGGGCAAACGCTGGATTTCGACCGGACCCGAAGGCTCGAGAGCCGCACGGTGAACTCGACGATGACCGCCTGGCCTGGATTCCGCACAAAAGACGGCGGACGGGGCTTGCGCCCCGCCCGCCGCTTGAAACCGCAGACCGTCTTTACTTCAGGACGATCAGCTTCTTCGCATCGACGAACCGGCTGTTCACGTACTTGACCTGAGTGAAGTAGACGCCACGGGCAACCTGCGCACCGTGATCGTTCACGCCGTCCCAGGTAATGGTGTGCTCACCGGCGGGGAACTGACGCTCCACCAGATTGCGCACCTGCCGACCGGCGACGTCGTACACCTTGATCTCGACCCGGTCAGACTTCGCCAGGCCGAAGTGCACGGACGCCATACCCGTCGTGAGCGGGTTGTTCCGCAGGTTCATGAAGTTCACGAACTGCGAACCATCGCGCAGCCCCGGGACGTCCAACGTCACCAGCGCATTCCCAACAACTGGGCAGCCACTGATTCCGGCGAAGACGTTCGAGAGCGCGTTGTAGTAGTACGCGAGACGACCATAGCTCGTGATGTCGTACCGGCTGGTCACAGTCGCGATATCGAAGCCTTCCGCAATTGCCACCCACGGACGAGCCGCCGAAATCGGCTTGACGCTCACGGCCACGTACGGACCATTCGTACCCACGTTCTGGTATTCCGCGCCGGTGACCACCTCAGGAATGCCGAGCTGATTCAGGAGCAGCACGTCCTGGGTGTACGTGCACGAATTGCGGACACCGTAGATGTCCGAAGCGTGCGCCGCACCGACCAGAGCACTCGTCGGGATCAGATCAGCAGCCTGAGCCGAGTTCAGCGAAGCTGCGCGGTAACCCGGGAAGTTGAGATCCATTCCGAAGAACAGGGTGTTCAGGTCTTCCTGATAGAAGTCCCAATCGAAGTTCGACTGGGCGAAGCCATTGCCGCCGACCCACACGCCGACCGGGTTCGCCGTCGTCGCGCCGAGCATGTAGTCCTCGAACGCCTTGACGTCGTCAGCCGTCTTGTCGGTCACAGGACCCAGCAGGCCCGAGTTGAGATCGCCGAACAGGGCGAAGACAACTTTGTAGTAGGCCTGCAGCATCTCGGTGGTCGGTGCATTCAAGGCGTACTTGTTGTGGACCTTGTTGGCCGCGGCCGGATTGCGAACCGCGAAGCGGGAGCCGAGTGAACCGGAACCCGTATTCAGCGACTCCGAGGCCTTCACGCCGTACATGTCGAACAACGTTCCGGCAGACAGATTCTTGCCATGCACGCGGTACGCCGGGTTGTTGATGGCGTCTCCCGTGCTGCCGGTGTGGTTGTCGACGTTGCCCGGTGCCCGCCAACCGTTGTGACCGCCACGATGCGCCGCACTGGTGGCGCCGATCGAGTCAGCAACGCTGACCCAGATCCGCTCGTCACCACGGCGATCGTTCCAGTCGACATAGAGCATGCAGGCGCTCTTCCAACGATCCGGAAGGACGCTGAACTCCTGCCAACGGTGAGCGTCGGTCGAGGATTCGAGCTCCTGCGGCGTCACGGTGTTCGTGTCAGGAACCATGTCGAATACCGTGGCCACACCCTTGAGATCCTGACGACGGAAGAAGTACTGGACGTGCGTGCCAGGCGTGAAGATTCCGTCCGGCAGAATCGAGGTGTACTCGATCGTCGACGCATTGCCGTCGTAGCCGACAGCCGCTGGATTCGACGTCACCCACGACGGCGGAGTGCCGTTGCAGACGACGTTAGGATCCGTGAGGGAGGCATTCACCGGATCGACTATGAAGCAGCGGAACTTGCTGAGGCCGAGCGACGTGTAGTGCGGGTCGAGCTCGTGCAGAGTCGACTGCCACGCCGTTCCGCCGACGTCCTGCGGAATGAAGCCCTTGCCCAGCACCGGGAAGTAGTTGGTCTCCTGCGTGTCGCAGCGAGCGCTGTTCCACACGATGGAGCTCCAACCGCTCGGAGCGGCCGCGTGCTGAGCGATTGCGCCGGACGAAGACTTCTCACCCGGGATCGCTTCATACGCGCCCCAGAACGAGCCGTCGCCAACGGTGACGGGGGTCGTGCTGGTCGGAATACGACGCAGACCGGTCGACGGATCGCCCACGGTGACGTAGTTGCCGACGCCGGGACGAATGCGGAAGACCATGTCGATCCGGAGCGAATCGCCCGGAGAGATGACGGAAACCGAGTCACCCGGAACGTCGAAGCGCAGGCCGGAAGCACCCGGGGTCTGAGTGGTATTCAGACCGGTACGGATGAGTGCTGCGGTCGTGTCGAAGTTCGCGGTGCCGGGAAGTCCGGCGGTCTCATTCGCAGGGAACGTGTCCTGGAACCAGTGCCAGATGTCGACGCTGATCGCCTGCGGATTGCCGTCGATGATCACGAGGGCGGAATTATCGAAGTAGCATCCGTCCGTCGGGGAGCACCCGGCCGTGACACCGAAGCGATAGCAGGTCTGGATCTTGCGCAGCATGATTCGCATGGAGTCCGGAATGGCAGTGGGATTCGAGGTCTTTATGAGGCCATACTGCTTGGCAGCGTCTAAAACATAGAAACACTGCTTGTCCGGGTTGAAGAAGATGAATCCCGGGGTACGGATGGCGCCCCACTCCTTGGTTCCGGGAGCAGGACCACCGGCAGGCTGGGTCGAGGGGTAGTTCTGCATACCACTCTGCCAGGCGTTGCCGGACGCGAAGATGTCGAAGATACCGGCATATATCGCGTACCAGATGTAGTAGTCCGCGGTAGCGGTCGCCTCTTCACCGGTCAGATCCCAGGCATTCTTGGTCTTCGAGAGCGCCTTGAGGTTGACGGTGGGAGAGATCATGCCCCAGCTGCCGGCTTCGTTCGGGCTGTGATTCGCGTTGTTGATCGGATCGCCAGCACGCTCGAAGAAGTCGTGGTTACCGGCCGAAACCACTGTGCCCTTGAGGTCGCAGATGCGGAACGTGCTGTTCACGTCACCGCACAGGTCCTCGAAGGTCAGGCTTGCCAGATTGTGCGCATGGAAGTAGATCGCCGGCGGCTTGCCGGTCGACTTCCACCGCTGCTCGGCCGTGAACGACGAGCTGTTGTCGATATCGCTTGCGGCCGATTCGAAGTCACCGATGGTGACCGCGCCGGCGCCGATGTTGTAAGCGACGTCATCCAGCCGCGCCGCACCACGGCCCTTCGAAGTAAACGCCGTGCCCTGATCGTCGAAGCCACGGTTGGTGTGCACACGGAACACCACACGCAGCCTGTTGCCCGACGACTTGAGTGCGTTCACGTCCGCGTTGCTGATGACGATGCTGGGAGAGCCGGCCGAGCTGTCCGTGCTGCTGAACAGCCACAGCCGCTTGTCCTTGTTCACGACCTCGTTGAACCAGCGACGGAGGTCGTCGTAGATCGCACGGGTCGTACCATCCGAGCCCTTCCAGGTGCCTTCCACCGGCTCGCCCACGTACACCTGGAACGAGTCGACCGGAGCCAGGGCGTTTGCCGCGAATGCCGGCGGTCCCGCCTCGGCGCTGATGAAGTTGCCCGCGGCCGTGGTGAGAGGATCGCCATCGAACCAGCCGGTCCGGGTGGCGGGCGCCACACCCTTGCCCGTCGACATCTGAGTCGCATAGTTGAAGCTCAGCGTCAGATTGTTGGCGCCGATGCCTGAGACGTCGATGTCACGGTAGAGAATCTGATCCATCTGCGAGGCGTAGCCCGGGAAGCGATCCCCGGCGCCGTTGCCGATGGTCGAGGTGTTGGTCTGATTGCTGGTCATCTGAAGCGCGCCGACGTTGAAGGCGTTGCCCGTGAGGGGGTCCGACACCGTCAAATCGCCGGCATTGCGAAGACCCATCCACGCCGACCTGGTGCCGGTGATCGGGGTCCAGCCCACGCCGAGTCCGGCGCCGGCTCCGGTGTTACCCGGATCGCTGTGCCACACACCCACTACGCCGAACGTGCGGTTGCCGACCAGATTCGACGTGTAGTCGTGGCTCCGCGCTTCGTTGATCACGTAGTTGGCGGTGTTGCCCATTTCGATCGCCCACCAGGGACGATTGACGTCGACGCGCACGGCACCAGAAGCGTTGCCGTGAACCATGCGAATCGACCACCAGCCCTGCATGGAGTCCCCGTTCACCGGGTTCTCCCAGGTCCAGAGTCCGTTCTCGTTGGAGTTCGGACGATTCGGACCTTTTCCGACCTTCCAGTAATTCGTGGCGCCCGGCAGATTGGAGTAGCCGACCCACACCGTATCGTTCGGACTCGGGGTGGACGAGACTCCCATCTTGGCGGCACGCGAGCGCAACTGGGTGGACATCTGTGCGTTGTTCAGCATCGGCTGAACGCCGTCACCGAGTCCATTGTCCTGCGCGATCGCGAGACTCGCCGTGAGCGCAGCAGCCCCTGCCATCAGGAGCAGCGCGACGTACGACTTTCTCATCTGACTACCTCCATCGTCGCAATGCATGGGCAATGCGAAGTCTTCCAAATTACAGATTGCGAGCGAGGTGTCGCGGAAAACAGTTCGGCCGCCGGACTCTCAAGTGAAACGAGTGGAATCCGTCGGACGATAGCTGCTCGAAGAGCCCATCCCCCCTTTCCGCTGCCGCGCGCCGGTCTTTAGGCAGTTCAGACCGAACACGGCACTATTGAATGCGCGAACTCGTTGTCGAGCTGAAGAGCACACGTCGACCGCTGCCAGCCATCGGGTGCCCAACAACCGCGGAACTTGAGGTGCATCTGGGGGTTCATACAGGACGCACCACTACCCCAGCACGAGAAGAAGGCTAGGACTCCTGACAGGGTTCTGTCAATCCGTTTTTTTGCTGAGACTTGGCGTCGGTGCAAGCCGCTTCAATTCAGCATGATCGAGCGCGCCGCCCATGCCGAAATCCATCCGGCATCCTGACTGGCGACCAGCACGGGACCTTTCTCCGCGCGCCTGGCGATCAGAGCGCCCAGAGCCATGCGCCTCATGGGGTCGAGCCCCGCGGTCGGCTCATCCAGGCAGAGCAGTCCGGCCGGGGCGATGAGCGCTCCGATCACCTGGACCATGCGCTTCTCGCCGCCCGATAGCCCCCAGCACCGGCGCTCGAAGAATGTGCCGGGCGAGAGCCCGAGCGATTCGAAGCAGGCCGCGGCGCGCGCGAGCGCGGCGGATCGGACCACTCCCCTGCTGACCGCGGCGTAGACCAGCTCGTCCGCTACCCTCTCTTCGAAGATCTGGTGCTCCGGGTACTGCGTCGCCAGAATCGGAGGCGGACCCGCGATGACCTCCGGATCGAGCGTGATCTGATCCGGGCGGATGAGGCCGCTCGCGGCCGCGAGAATCACGCTCTTCCCGGAACCGTTGGGGCCCGAAACCGCGGTCACCGCGCGGGATGCCAGCACGATCTCGCTCATGGCACCGACCTGCACGCGCGGCCCCTCGAGCGGCAGCCGGGGCGAAACCCGGATCGTCAGAGCGACCTCGCTCCCGGGATCGGGCGTCGGGTCGGACCCTCGCGGCGGCCGCCCGGCGGATTCGCCCAGATCCAGGGTGCGATCGGCGGCGCTGCGCTCGACCGGGTCCTGCGTCACCCACACCACTGCAAGGCCGCGCCCCACTTCCTCCCGTACCAGCGCCAGCACCGCGGCGCGGGCCGCGGGGTCGAGGTGGGCGGCCGGCTCGTCGGCAATCAGCAGGCGGGGAGAGGCCGCGAGGGCCGCGGCGATCAGAACCAGCTGCTGGCGCCCTGCTGAGAGGGAAGCGCTCTCGCGCGTCAGCTCCGAGCCCAGGCCCAGCCGCTCGGCCAGAGCCGACACCTGGCCCTTGACCTCGGAGGGTGGGCGAGCGAGGTTCCGGGCGGTGAATGCGATCTCGTCGGCGACGTGCCGCTGGAGCAGCTGACTCGCGGGGTCCTGCAGCACCACCGCGACCTGGGCCCGCTCGCGGGGATGGCTCTCGGGTCCGAAGGCGCGCCCGTTCAACTCCAGCGTGCCGCGCCGCGCGGGCCACAGACCGGCGAGGGTGAGAGCGAGCGTGGACTTGCCGCCGCCATTCGGTCCGCCAACCGCGAGCCACTCCCCGGGCCTAAGGTCAAGCGACAGGCCGCGCAGCACAGCTTCCGGTGCCCCCGGCGGACCGCCCCACAGATCGCACGCGCGGAGCAGCGGCACGCCGGAACCGCTCAAGCGCCCGGGCGCCGGTTCCAGGCCGCAAGCGCGGCCTCGGCGACCTCGCGCAGCGAGCGCGCACCCCGCTCGGCCGCCGCGCGAACCGATTCGAACTCGGGCACCGCGCGCTCGCTGCCGTCCGGCAGAGCCGCGACCTTGAGCGCAATCTTTCCGTACGTGGTCTCGACCTCGACCTGGTGACGCGGCAGCTCGTAGCGCTCGTCGATCCGGACCCGCACGCCCAGAGTCGAGGTGTCGCGCATCAGGCGCTGAGCAAGCGCCTCGGCGTCGGCCGGCTCCGCGATCACGACCAGCCACAATCCGGGGCGCCCCTTCTTCATGACGGTCGGCACCACCATGGCATCCAGCGCGCCGGCCGCGAGCAGCTGCGGAATCAGCGCCGCCACGTACTGGGGGTTGTCATCGTCGAGCGCGGTCTCGAGCACCGCGACCGGGCGCCGGCCCGCACGCGCGTTCTCGACCTCGCCGATCATCACCCGCAGCACGTTCGGCTGCTCCGCGAGATCGCGCCCGCCGGCGCCGGTGCCGATGCGCTCGAGCCGATACGGCGGGGGCGCCTCCCAGCGCCGGACCAGCGTGCTCAGCAGCGCGGCGCCGGTTGGCGTCACCAGTTCGAAATCGACCGGACCGTGGCGCACCGGAACTCCGCGCAGGAGCAGCGCGGTGGCCGGCGCCGGCACCGGGATGCGGCCATGCTCGCAGTCCACCGTGCCGCCGCCGAGCGGAAGGGTCGACGCATACACCTCGTCGACTCCCAGAGCGTGGAGTCCCTCGACCGCGCCGACCACGTCGATCAGAGCATCCACCGCCCCGACCTCGTGAAAGTGCACCTTCTCGAGGGTGGTGCCGTGCACCTCGGCCTCGGCTTCGGCCAGCCTGCGGAAGACGGCGCGCGCTCCGGCACGCACCGGCGCGGCGAGATCGCCGGCGTCGATCATGGCTTCGAGGTGCTGGAGATGGCGGTGCGGCTGTTTTCCCTCCGCGTGCACGTCCACCTTGACCGCGGTGAACGCGCCGCGGCGCGCCGCTCCGATCTCGACCCGCGCGCCTTCGAGATGGAGCCTGCGCGGCAGCGCTTCGAGCTCGGCCGCCGGCCAGCCCGCCGAGACCAGCGCACCCAGCGTCATGTCGCCGCTGATTCCCGAGAAACAGTCGAAGTAGGCGAGCCTCAACCCCTCGCTCCGTTCATTCCGCGCTTCGCTGCGCTCATTCTGACCCTTCGCTGCGCTCAGTGGCGCGAGGCCGCGGTGTTGATGAGGTGCGCGGCGTACCCCGCGCCGAACCCGTTGTCGATGTTCACCACCGTCACTCCGGCGGCGCACGAATTGAGCATGGCCAGCAGCGGCGCGAGTCCGGAGAAGTGCGCTCCGTAGCCGACGCTGGTCGGCACCGCGATCAGCGGGCGATCGGTGAGCCCGCCCACCACGCTCGGCAGCGCGCCTTCGAGACCCGCCACCACCACCAGCACGCGCGCCCCGCGCAGCCGCGCGCCGTGGGCGAGCAGACGATGCAATCCGGCCACGCCCACGTCCGCGATCAGCTCTGCCCTGCTTCCCATGACCTGGGCGGTGACCAGTGCTTCCTCCGCAACCGGCAGATCGGCGGTTCCCGCACATACGATGAGCACGCGCCCGCGGCCCGCGCCATTCGATGCGGCCCGCCCCCGGCGCAGCACGACCGCGCGCGCGCGCTCGTGGCGCTCGGCATTCGGAAACGCCTCGGCGACCGCCGCCATTCCCGCCTCGTCGACCCGCGTCGCCAGCACCCGCGGGTGGCGACGGTGCAGCCGCGAGAGGATCGTCACCAGCTGGCGCGGGGTCTTGCCCTGACCGAACACCACCTCCGGAAAACCGGCGCGCAGTCCGCGCTGATGGTCGATCGTCGCGAATTCGAGGCGCTCGAGCGGCGCCTCTCCGATGCGCCGCGCTGCTTCCGACGGAGCAACGGCGCCGCGCCTCACGCGCGCGAGCAGCCGCATGAGCTCATCCGGTCGCAACCACGCCCCCCATTTCGCCGTGCGTGCGCTCGTCGGGGACGAACGCCTCCAGACCGCCCAGCTCGAGCTCGACCAGGTACGCGCGCAACAGTTCGACCATCTCGCCGACGCTGCGGGTGCGGTTCACCTGCTCGCGCACCCGCGCGCTATTGGGCAGGCCCTTCACGTACCAGGCCACGTGCTTGCGCATCTCGCGCGCCGCCGATGCGTCGCCCACCGCGGCGATCATGAGGTACAGGTGGCGCACTCCGGCCTCGAGGCGCTCCGAGGCGGTCGGCAGCGGCAGCTGTTCGCCGCGCTCGTAGAACGCACGCAGGCGCTTGAACACCCAGGGATCGCCGAACGCGGCGCGCCCGAGCATCACCGCGTCGCAACCGGTGGTCTCGAGCATCCGCACCGCATCGTCCGGGCCGCGCACGTCGCCGTTGCCGATCACCGGGATGTTCACGGCCCGCTTCGCCTCGCCGATCATTTCCCAGTGGGCATCGCCCTCGAACTTCTCGGCGCGGGTGCGCGCGTGAATCGCCACGGCCTGCGCGCCCGCGTCTTCGAGTGCCTTCGAGACCTCGACCACGTTCTTCGAATTGCCGTCCCAGCCGAGGCGGATCTTGGCAGTGATCGGGATCCGGCTGGCGTCGTTCATGCTGCGGACGATCTCGCCGATCAGCGGCACATTGGTGAGCAGCGCCGCGCCGGCGCAGCGGGTCACCACCTTGCGCACCGGGCAGCCCATGTTGATGTCGATGAGATCCGGACGCCGATCCTCGGGCAGGTCGTTCAGCACCCGCGCGGCCTCGGCCATGATCGCCGGATCGGAGCCGAACACCTGGATGCCGATCGGGCGCTCGGCCTGATCGAACGCACAGTAGTCGAGCGTCGCCTGATTGCCGCGGATGAGCCCGTCGGCCGAGACCATCTCGGTGAAGACCATCGAGGCGCCCTGTTCGCGCGCGAGCATGCGGAACGGCGAGTCGCTCACCCCGGCCAGCGGGGCGAGCATGAACGGAGAATCGTAGGCGACATTCCCGATGCGCATGATTCCTCTAGGAGCCGGCGGCCGCGTTCGGGCGCGCTGCCCAGGCGGCGACGTCGGCAAAGTCTTCGAACGGGTGCGCGGCCAGTTTCTCTCGCGCGCACCACTCGCGCAGGCCGGCGCGTGCCAGCACCGTATCTGCGGCGCGCGCGCCACAGCGATCCGAGTAGCCGTCGCCGACCATCACAGTGCGGTAGCCGCGCGCGGCGAAGGCGCGCACGTGCTGTGCCTTGCAGTTGCCGCACCGGGCGCACGAGGGGGTCGGGTGCGGGAATTCCGGGATCACGCGCCCGGCTTCGAAGCGCAGCCGGTTCGCCGCGCGCGGCAGCGCTCCCAGGCCCGCGGCCTCGAGCAGCGCGGCGATGTAGAAGTCGAACCCTTCGCTCACCACCATCACCGCATCGCCGCGCGCCTCGGCCGCGCGCGCGAACGCCGCGAAGTGCGGATCGATGGCGAAGCCTCGCACGAACGCGGCGGCCTCGTTCTCGCTCACCTCGAGTACCGCGCACTCGGCCTCGGTCAGCTCGCGGTGGCCGAGCTCGCCCGAACGCCAGCGCGGCTCGAGCGAACGGAACACCGCGCCATCATCGGTCGCGAAGCGCCGCGCGAAACGCGCTCCGACGTCGGAGGGCGCGATGGTCCCGTCGAAGTCGCACAGGTACGCGACCGGGTGGCTCAATGGGCCACGGCTCCGGCCGGGGCCGGACGCGCCGCATCCGGAATGCCCGCGAAAACGTCGCGCGGCAGCCGCGCGTGCCCGAGCGCCGCCAGCGCCCGCTGAACCACCGGGTCGGTCTCGAACGCGATCCGCGCCGCGGCCGCGTCCCCCGAGAGCCGGCGCGCCAGCTCGCGACGCAGCGCGCGCTCGAGGCGTGGCCGCTCCGCGCGCGCCGCCTCATCGCTCACCGCCACCTTCGCGGTGCGCGCAAAGCTCAGGAAAGCATTCCAGGTGTCCTCGCCAATCGCGGCGCCGGACTTGAGCCCGGGATGCGTGTTGACCCAGCGATTCGCGAAGCGGAACGGCAGGCCCTGCCGCTCGAGCAGGAGCGTCAGGGGGGGCAGCGAATCCGGGATCACTTCCATGTCGGGAGTGATTCCGCCGCCGCCGTAGACGAGCCGTCCCGCCGTGGTGTGGAAGCGCGGGCGCGGCAGCGAATCGCCGCCGGTCGCGCTGGTGTCGGGCGTATCACCCTCCTCGGTGTCGCTCGTCCCTCTGGTCCTGCGGTGGATCGAGCGCCCGCTCGGAGTGTAGTAGAGCGCGGTGGTCAGCTTGAGCGCCTCCGAGCCTCCCGCGATCGGAAAGACGCGCTGCACCGAACCCTTGCCGTACGAGGTCTGACCGATCAGCAGCGCGCGATCCAGGTCCTGAAGCGCGCCGGCGACGATCTCCGAGGCGGACGCGCTGCCACCGTCGATCAGCACCGCGACCGGCCACTCGAGGTTCGCTCTCGCACCGGCCGCGTAGTAGCGGCTGTCCTGTCCCGCCCCCCGGCCGCGCCGGGACACGATGAGCGCGCCCCTGGGCAGCAACTGCTCCGAGACGTCCACCGCCTGCTCGAGCACGCCGCCCGGATTCGAGCGCAGGTCCAGCACCAGGCTGGTCGCGCCTTCCGCGGCGAGCCGGGCAATCGCGGCGCGCACTTCGGCGCCCGAAGTCTCGGAGAAGTTCGAAAGCCGCACGTAGCCGGTTCTGCGCCCGGCCATGAACGCGTACGGAACGCTCCGGGTCACGATCTCGCGCCGGGTGAGCGTGTAGTCGTGGCCCTCCTCGTCGCCCTCCGCGCGAACGCTGAGTCTGACCTCGGTACCTGCCGGGCCGCGCAGCTTGTCCGCGACCTCCTCCAGGTTGAGGCCCGCCGCCGAGGAAGCGTCGATCCTCACGATCGCATCCCCGGCGCGCAGTCCCGCCTCCCACGCCGGACCGCCCTCGATCGGGGAGATCACGATCGGCCAGTTGTCACGCACGCTGACCGTGATGCCGACACCACCGTAGTGGCCGGTGGTCACGGTGAGAAGCTGCGCGTAGGCCCGCCGGTCGAGGTACTGCGAAAAGGGATCGAGGTCGGCAATCATGCCACGCAGCGCGCCGTCGATCAGTTTGGCCGGATCCACCGGGTCGACGTAGTTGTCCTGAACCTTGTGGATCACCTCGACGAACTGATCGAGGTTCGAGTAGAGGTCGCTCGAAGCTCCGCCCCTGCCGACCCACCAGCCCAGGCCGAACAGCAGCAGGAACAGGCCGCTCACGATGACTCGACGACGGATCAAACGCCCTCCGGAGGGGGAACCGTCAGCGACGGTTCGGCACGCGATCTTCCGCGCGCGCAGTGGTGGAAAGGGCCGAAAATATAGCACACCGCGGGGCCTCCGGCCGACCGCCCCAGGCGCCCGGCGCGGCGCTCACGGCGGCTCGATGCAGCTCAGCGCCCGAGGCAGCGCAGGCGGTCTTCGACCGCTTCCCGGATGCGCAGCTCGAGCTGGTCGGGATCGAGCGCGGCATCGAGCAGGATCCAGCGTCGGGGTTCGCTCCTGGCCAGCTCGAGGTAGCGCGCGCGCACGCGCTGGTGAAATCCGGCGGGCTCGCGGTCCAGCCGGTTGGTGTCGCCGGCGGCGCTGCCGCGCCGCTCGAGCCCGATGCGCGGATCGACATCGAACAGCAGGGTCAGGTCCGGGCGAAGGCCGCCGGTCGCCGCCGCGTTCCATCCGCGCAACATTGCGTCATCGAGGCCGCGCCCCGCACCCTGATAGGCGAGCGTGGAATCGTCGTAGCGGTCGCACAGCACGACCCGGCCTGCCGCCAGCGCCGGCCGCAGCACGGTCTCGACCAGATCGGCGCGCGCCGCCTCCATCAGCAGCGCCTCACTGATCCCGTTCGGACTGAGCGCCGGATCGAGCAGCAGCGCGCGCACCCGCTCGGCGAGCGGCGTGCCGCCCGGCTCGCGGGTCACGAGCGGCTCGGGCCCTCGCGTGGCGAGATGCGCCGCGAGGCGCCGGATCTGGGTGGACTTGCCCGACCCTTCGCCGCCTTCGAAGGTGACGAACAGCCCGGGCATGGCGCCAGTCAGCGCGCCACGGCCTTGCGCCGCCTCTTCGCGGTGCGCGTCGCGCGAGGCCTGGGGCGCGCCGCCGCAGCACGCTTCGCGACCGCCTTGCCGCTGGCTTCCCCGTTCATCGACGGGCCGCTCTTCTTCAGAGGCTTGCCCTCGCGTTTGACCGTCGGCATGTCGTGGTCGCGTAGCCGGCGCTCGACCGCCCTGGGATCCTTGATGAACGCCTCGGTCAGCTCGCGCGCGGTCTCGTCCGGGAACTGGTAGGGCGGCGACTTCTTGAAGTAGGAGCAGGGCGCGATCAGTGCGCCCTTGAGCCCGTTGTCGAGTCCAAGCTTCGCGCAGCGTACCGCATCGATCACCACCCCCGCCGAGTTGGGCGAGTCCCATACTTCGAGCTTCATCTCGAGGTTGAGCGGCACGTCGCCGAAGGTCGTGCCCTCCATCCGGATGTGGCACCACTTGCGATCCTTGAGCCACGGCACGTAGTCGCTGGGGCCGACGTGGATGTCCTCTTCCGGCAGCTCGTAGGGGAGGATGCTGGTGACCGCGGTGGTCTTGCTGATCTTCTTCGACTCGAGACGCTCGCGCTCGAGCATGTTCATGAAGTCGGTGTTGCCGCCGAAGTTCAGCTGGTAGGTGCAGTCGATGCGCACCCCGCGCTCGACGAACAGGCGCGCCAGAACGCGGTGGGTGATGGTCGCGCCCACCTGCGACTTGATGTCATCGCCGATCACCGGCAGGCCGCGCTTCTCGAATCTCTGCTGCCAGTACTTCTCGCGCGCGATGAAGACCGGGATGCAGTTCACGAACGCACAGCCGGCTTCGAGGATCTGCTCGACGTACCACTTGGTGGCCTCTTCCGATCCGACCGGCAGATAGTTCACGACCACGTCGGTGCGCGTGTCGCGCAGCAGCTTCACGATGTCGACGGTCGAGCCGGGCGCCTTCTGGATGATCTTGGACAGATATTTTCCCAGCCCGTCGTGGGTCATGCCGCGCTGAACGGTCACGCCCATCCGCGGGACTTTCGAGAACACCACGGTGTTGTTCGGCCAGGTGACGATCGCCTCGGAGACATCCTTGCCCACCTTGTTGCGATCGATGTCGATCGCGGCGGAGATCTCGATGTCGCGCACGTGATACCCGCCGAGGTTGACATGCATCAGCCCCGGTACGCGGTCGGTCTCCTTCGCACTGCGGTAGTAATGCAGGCCCTGCACGAACGACGAAGCGCAGTTGCCCACGCCGATGATCGCGACTCTCACCTTGCCCATGGGGACGAACCTCCCGAACGGTCGCCGGGACCCCTCAACGGGTCCGCGTGATCCGGTAGACGTGCGCCACGCGCTGCGCGGCGGTGATGAACGAGAACAGGGCCAGCACCAGCAGTGCGCCGGACATGGCCGAGAATGCTTTCAATGCTCCGGCCAGGATCAGCAGCAGCAGTCGCTCCGGCCTTTCGAACCATCCGACCTTGCACTCGAGGCCGAGCCCCTCGGCGCGCGCCCGGGTGTACGACACCAGGAACGAGCCGGTGAGGGCGAGCATCGCGGTCATGCCGACCACGGCCCAGGTCCAGGGCGCCAGTCCCATGGTCGTCTGCTCGACGACGCTCATGGAGTCGAACACCAGCGCGACCAGGTTGCGCAGGCAGAAGCCGAGAATGCCGAGCAGGACCAGCGCCTCGCTCAGCCGGTCGAGCGTCGAGTCGAAGAACGCGCCGAACCGGGTCTCGCCCCCGGCGGCGCGCGCCAGCTGTCCGTCGAGGATGTCGCACACTCCGGACAGCGCGAGCAGCAGCGCGCCGAGCCGTGAGTGACCGTCGAAGAACGCGAGCCCGGCGGCCGCGCTCAGGCTGAGTCCGATCAGGGTGAGGTGATTCGCGCCAATGCCGATCCGGAGCATGACGCGCACCGTCGGATCGAGCGCCGAATGCGCGAACCGTCGCAACGCATCCTTGATGCGCGAGAGCCTGCCGGAAGGGAGGGCTCCGCGCGGCACGGGATTCCCGCCCGCGCCACGAGCGCTCATGCGTTCGGCACTGCCCGCCGACTCCGCGGACGCGCCGGGCTCGGACGCCGGATGCTCGGCAGCCGCATGTGCGGAGGCCGCATGCGCGGCCACCGGGGCCTCGCTCATGGCGCTTCCTCCGCCTCTTTTCGAGTTCTTCCACCCATCACGAGAACCATCTCTCCGCGTCTCCGCGCGGGAACCAGCGCGGCGCGCACTTCGCGCGCGGTGCCCCGCAGGACCTCTTCGAATGCCTTGGTGAGTTCGCGCGCCAGTGCGATCGGGCGCCCTCCCCACACCGCCTCGAGATCCTCGAGGCAGGCGTCGATCCGGTGCGGCGATTCGAACGCCACCACGGTTTCGCGCCTTTCCTTCAGCTCCTCCAGTCGCCGGCGTCGCGCCGCGGAACGCACCGGCAGGAAACCCACGAACGTGAATGCATCGGTCGGCAGCCCGCTGACCTGCAGCGCGGCGATCACCGCGCTCGCGCCGGGCACGCTCTCCACTCTCACACCCGCGGCGAGCGCGGCACGCACCAGAGGGAAGCCCGGGTCGCTCAAGCCCGGCGAGCCCGCGTCGGTGACCAGCGCCACTGATTCGCCCGACTCGAGTCGGCGCAGGATGCCGGGCACGCGCGCACGCTCATTGTGCTCGAACAGCCGGGTCACGCTCGCACGAATGCCGTAGTGGTCGAGCAGCCGTCGGGTATGCGCGGGATGCTCGGCTGCCACCACCGCCACTTCGCCCAGCACGCGCAACGCGCGATGGGTGACGTCTTCGAGGTTGCCGATGGGGGTCGCCACCAGATAGAGCGTGCCACCCGGCGCTGGTCGCGCGTCCGTCAATTCAAGTCCTTCGGCCCGCGCGGGCCCGCCGTGTCCGCTGTCCGGAGCCGGCGCAAGGTAGCATGGGGACCACGGCCCGTCCACCGCTCAGCGGCGCGCGAGACTGACCTCTCCTGTCACGCTCGAGAACGCCTCGATCGCGCGCGCGATCCCGGCGTCATCCACGTCCAGATGGGTGATGGCGCGCAACCGCCGCCCCCCGAACGCCGTCATGCGCACGCCGCGCCCTTCCAGCCCCGCGAGGACCCGGGCCGGGTCGAGCGCCGCGTGCTCCAGCTCGACGATCACGATGTTGGTGTCGGGCTCGATCACGCGCACCCCGCTCGCCGCGCGAAATCCGGCAGCGAGGGTACGGGCCCGGGCGTGATCCTCCGCCAGCCGGGCGAGGTGATGGTCGAGCGCGTAGAGGCAGGCCGCGGCGAGGATGCCGACCTGGCGCATGCCGCCGCCCCACCGCTTGCGTGTGCGGCGTGCGTGCCGCACCAGCGCCGCGCTGCCGGTCAGGATCGAGCCGATCGGCGCGCCGAGGCCCTTCGAGAAGCACATCATCACGCTGTCGGCGGTCGCGGCCCATTCGCGGATCGGCACGCCGGCCGCGACGCTCGCGTTCCACAGTCGCGCGCCGTCCAGATGAACGCGCACGCCACGTGCGCGCGCCGCCTGGGAGAGCGCTTGCAGGCGCTCGAGCGGCACCACCAGGCCCCCGCCGCGATTGTGCGTGTTCTCGAGACACACCAGGCGAACGTGCGCGACATGATCGTCTTCCTCGCGCAGCGAGGCCTCGAGCGCCTCGATCGGGATCGCGCCGCGCTCCCCGGCCACGATGTGGGCGAGCGCTCCCGAGTTCGCGGCGATCCCACCCTGTTCGTAAAGGAAGATGTGCGACTCGGCCTCGAGCAGCACTTCGTCGCCGCTCGAGACGTGCGCATTGACCGCGAGCTGATTGCCCATGGTGCCGCTTGGCACGAACAGCGCCGCTTCCTTGCCCGCGAGCTCGGCGATGCGCCGCTCGAGTGCGTGCACCGTCGGATCGTCGCCGTACACGTCGTCGCCGACCTCGGCCTCGAGCATGAAGCGACGCATCCCCGCGGTAGGACGGGTGACGGTGTCGCTGCGCAGATCGACGGCCGGACTCATCAGGGAGCATCCTCGAGTGGGGAAGGCGTGGCACCGAAGCGCCGCCGCAGTCTACGCGGAACCGGCGACGTCTCCCAAACCAGGGGCACGGCTGACAGTGGCTTGACAACCACTCCTCGCGCATGGCTTTTCATGCGCGGCACCGCGCCGGCTCTCCCACTTGGGGCCGGCAACACTGCGGAACGACGCGAGGGCCCCGCAATTCCGGAATCGGCTCGCGCGTCGTGCATCCAACGAGCGGCGTGTAACCGCCCCGCGGGATGTCCCGCGGAACCACCCGAAGGAGTGAAGCCGCAATGCCGTTCCTGTTCAACGATCCGACCATCCTGCTGCTGCTGCCCGCGCTCGCGTTCGCGATGTGGGCGCAGTGGAAGGTGCAGCACACCTACTCCAAATACTCCGCAGTGCGCGCCGCGAACGGTCTCACCGGCCGCGACATGGCGCGCGCGATCATGGTGCGCAACGGAGTCACCGATGTCGCGGTCGAGGAAGTGCCGGGAGTGCTGAGCGATCACTACGACCCGCGCTCGAAGACCGTGCGCCTCTCGCAGCCGATCTTCGAAGGCGATTCGATCGCATCGATCGCGGTTGCGGCCCATGAAGTGGGACACGTCCTGCAGCACGCGCAGGGCTACGTGCCGCTCAACCTGCGCTCGGCGATCGCCCCGGTCGCGAGCTTCGGCAGCCTGGCGGCGTTCCCGCTGTTCTTCATCGGGTTCATCTTCCACAACCCGGCGCTCACCTGGCTCATGGACCTGGGGATCCTGTTCTTCACCGGCGCGGTCCTGTTCCAGGTCATCACCCTGCCGGTCGAGTTCGACGCCTCGAAGCGTGCGCTGGCCCAGCTCACCGCCAACGGCGCGATCGCGCCCGAAGAGGTGGCCGCGGCGAAGCAGGTGCTGGACGCGGCGGCGCTCACCTACGTCGCGGCCGCTGCCATGGCGGCGATCCAGCTGCTGCGTCTGGTCGTGCTGCGCGGCAGCCGCCGCTAGACGCGCCCGCGACTCGAAAGCGAATGAGGTGAGCGCTCATCAGCGCTCACCTCATTTCGTGACCGGGCCGCTCGAATCGGCGCGAATCCGTCAGCCCTGCGCCACCATGTCCTTCAGCTCCTTGGAAACCTTGAAGACCGGGACCTTGCGCGGCGGTACGGGCACGGCCTCGCCGGTGCGTGGATTGCGCGCGATGCGCGACTTGCGGTCCTTGACCCGGAACGTGCCGAAGCCGCGGATCTCGATGTGGTGTCCATTTGCCAACGCCTTGGCTACCGCGTTGAGGAAAGAATCCACGGTTTCCGCTACGTCCTTCTTGGTCAGTCCGGTTCGCTCGGCAATCTGATCCACGATATCTGCCTTCGTCATCACTTCCTCCTCGCGCCGTCGGGGCTCCCAGACGGGAGTCCGGGACCGAAGGGCCGGCCCGCTCGCGCGCAGGCTAGCAGGGCCGCGAAAAATCTGTCAATCAGTTTTTGGACAAGGCGTTGCGCGTTTTTACCTCTTCCGCTCGCGCGTCCCGTCGATTTCCAGGGCCTCCCGACGGGCCGCCTCGATCGGGTGCGCGTCCTGGGAACGGAGCTCCGGCTCCAGGGTCTTGCGGCCCGCGCGCACCTCGGCCAGCCACTCCCGCGCGAACGCGCCGCTCTGCACTTCGTCGAGGATTTCGCGCATCGCGGAGCGGCTTGCCGGTCCGATCACGCGCGGTCCGCGGGTGAGATCGCCGTAGAGGGCGGTGCCGCTGATGCCGCGCCGCATCCCGGCCACGCCGCGCTCGTGGAGGAGGTCGGCGAGGTACTTGATCTGGTGCACGCACTCGAGGTAGGCGATCGCCGGCGAATAGCCGCGCTCGACCAGGGTCTCGAATGCGGCGCGCACCAGCGCGTTCATCCCGCCGCACAGCACCGCCTGCTCGCCGAACAGGTCCACCTCGGTCTCTTCACGAACCGTGGTGCGCCATAGCGGAGCGCAGCCGATGGCCGCCGCGTACTGGCTCGCCAGGTCCCATGCGAGCCCGCCCGGATCGCGGTGGACGGCGATGTAGGCGGGCAGACGATTCCCTGCGTCACGCACCGCGCGCAGCACGCGGCCGGGCGCGGTCGGCGAGACCAGCACCACGTCCTGGCGCTTTCCGAACGACGGCTCGGCGTAGAGCAGGTTGAATCCATGCGCGAATACGAAGGAGGCCTCGGCCCTTGCGCGGGATGCGATGGCCGGCCAGGCCTCGGCGACTGCCTCGTCGGGAATCAGGACCGCGATCACGCTGGCGCGCACTGCGGCCTCAGGCAGATCGAACACTTCGAAGCCGTGTCCGCGAGCGCGGGCCTCGGCCTCGCGTCCCGGGCGGGCCCCAACGATGACGCGCACCCCGGCGTCGCGCAGGTTGAGCGCCTGCGCTTCGCCCTGGTTGCCGAAGCCCAGCACCGCGACGGTTCCGCCCCGCACCCGATCGCTCATGCGACCCTCCGCCGGAAATGCCGACGCCGCGCGACCGCGTGTCGCGGGCCGCGCGGCGTCATCGGCGTGCGCCTACTTCTTGCCCGTCGCCGTGCCGGCGTCGAGCGTGCTCCAGTCCGACCTGCCGTAGGCGTTGCCATTCTGGAAGTGATAGGCCTGATTCTTCGACCAGTAGAACCAGGTCTCGACCTTGTTCTGGTCGACCTCCCACGGAATGATCGCGTCGGGCGGACCGTTCGCCGCCAGGGCCTTCGCCGCCGCGCTTCCGGCCGGCGCTGCCCTGGCACGGGTCGCGGGATCGTCGACCGGCTTTCCGTTCTGAAGCGCGAGGAACACCATCAGCTCTTCGGTCGACTTCGGGTTGTTGCCGATCTTGGTGTAGACCGCGCCGAGCTGGCGGTGGAGCGTCTTGTTCTTCGGACTCTTGAGGACGCCGTCGTGCAGCACCCGCAGCGCCTCGTCGAACTTCTTCAGCTCGGATAGCGAGGCGCCGAGCGCCGAGATCGCATCGACGTCTTCCGGACGCAGCCTGAGCGTGGCGCGCCACTGGGCTTCGGCCTGGTCCCATGCGCCGGCGTTCTGGTAGGCCAGCGCCGCGTTGAACGGCAGGTCGGCATCGTTGGGCTTGAGCGCGGCGGCCTTGGCGTATTCGTCAGCCGCCGCCTTGTATTCCGCCTTTGCGGCGTCGCCCTTGGCCTCGGTGGCGCGCTTGAAGTAGGCGTCGGCGAGACCGAGATGCAGATCGGAATTCTTCGGATCGAGCTTCACCAGCTCCTGGTAGTACTCGATCGCCTCGTTGTACTTCTTTTCGGCGAGCAGCTGGTTCGCACGGTTCGCGCGCACCGACTTGATCGACTCGAGCAGCGAGCTGTCGTTGGGCGCGACTTCGAGCCCGGCGCGGAACACCTTGTCGGCGGTGGCGAAGTCGCACGTGAACGCGTACACCGACCCCAGCGTGCGCAGGGTCTGGGGATTCCCGGGCTTGAGCAGCGATGCGCGGGTCAGGCTGACGAGCGCCTCTTCGTACTTCTTGCCGGCTTCCTTCCTCAGCGTCTCGTCGCTCTCGCTCTCGGGTTTCTTGCAGTATTCGAGATAGACCTGCTGCGCCTGGCCGATCTTGGCGATGCCGTCGTTGAAGGCATTCGCCCAGTAGGACTCGCGGTTGTTGTTGACCCAGTCGGCCTTCTTCAAGTCGCCCTTGGTGCGCAGGCCCGCGATCGCGGTCGCGAACGCCTTGCCCGCCGGACCCGCGCTGTCGAGCTCCGCATAGGCCCAGCCCAGGTAGCCGATCGCTTCGAAGTCGTTGGGATCTTCGGAGGAGCACTGCTCGAGCTGCTGGACGGCCTTGTTCATCTCGCGCCGATAGTCCTCCATGTTGCCCCGGTCCTTGTCCTTCGTGCCCTGGACGACGTACTGGATGCCTCCGGCGCAGTGCGGATTGCGCGCGTAGGCGACGCCGCCGAGCGCGAGCACGCCGAACGCACCGGCCAGCAGTCCAAGCGCGATGCTGCGAAGAGTCACGGACTTCCTCCTTGTCAGGTGAGGCGGTTGCCGTTGACCGACAGGCCGAACGACGTTCCGAGGAACTTGGCCGCCTTGCGCGACGCCAGCATGCGCGTCATGAAGATCTCGAAGTACTCCATGACCTGCGAAATCGCGGGGTCGATCGTGAGCTCGAGGGTGATGGTCTTGGCGCCCTCGTCCACGTTGAGAAAGCTCTTCTGGACCGCGTAGTTCACGCGATCGTGGATGTCGAACTTGATCATGTCCGGGTTGCGCACCCGAGTGCGGTGCACGTCGCTCTTGTCGGCGAGAATGACCGCGGCGGCGACCGGGCTGACCGGATCGCCGACGTTCTCGTGGTGGTTCCCGATCGCGCCCATCACGCGCACGATCTCGGCGTCGCTCATGCTCATGTCGCTGAGGATCTGCATCGCGATCACCGCGCCGGTCTGGGCGTGCTGCTCGCGATTCACGGAGTTGCCGATGTCGTGCAGCAGGCCGGCGATCTCGGCCAGCTCGCAGTCGCGCTGCGGATAGCCGAGGCGCTTGAGGATGTTGAACGCGATGTGCGAGACCAGCCCCACATGGCGCTCGCCGTGCTCGGTGTAGCCGATCTCGGCGAGCGAGGCGTCGGCCTGGCGGATGAAGGTCCGCACCCGCGGATGGTCGCGCACCATGTCGGGCGTCACCCCGGCGGGCCCGAGGTTGCGGTCGAGCGCATCTCCGGCGACCGCGTCGGTCGGACTGTGCGAGACGTTGGAAGGTCTGGGCATGAAGGCTTTCGGATGCGGGAATGGTGCCAGCGTGGTGCCGGCGTCAGGCCGGCAGCGGAGGCGCGGACTTTAGGTCCGTAAAAACGTGTGCGTCAAGCGGAAAGCCCCCGGAAACTCATGCGAAGAACCGGCGCGGCAACCGGAAGCACGGTCGCCTGGTGAGTCGCGGCCGCGACGCTGTTGCGGCGGTGGGCGCTCGCGAGGTCACGTCCTTCACAAGTCCGGAGCGGTTACAGCACCTCGACCGGATCCACGTCCACCGCGACGCGAACCTTTGTCCTGCCCGCTTCCTCGCCGGCTTCGAGTCCGAGTCGGGCCGCCTCGCGCACCCTGGCGGCGTGCGCGCCCTTGAGCAGCAGATGCCAGCGATAGCGCCCGCGCAGCCTCGCCAGCGCCTGCGGGGCGGGGCCGAGCACCTCGACCCCGAGCGTCTCGGCCGGAGCGCTCAGCGCCTCGGCGGTGTGGGTCGCGACCCGTTCCACGTCCGCTTCGCTCGCGCCCGTGAAGAGCAGGGCTGCGAGCCGCGTGTAGGGCGGATAGCGCGCCTCCCTGCGCTCGGCCAGCTCGCGATCCAGAAACGTGCGCGCGCCGTGCATGAGCGCGGCCGCGATCGCCGGATGGTCGGGAGTACAGGTCTGCACGAACACCTCGCCCGGGGTGCGCCCGCGACCCGCACGACCGGCAACCTGCACCAGCAGCTGGAACGTGCGCTCGGCCGCGCGGAAGTCGGGAAGGTGCAGCGCCACGTCGGCGTCCAGCACTCCGACCAGCGTGACCTTCGGGAAATCGAGCCCCTTGGCGATCATCTGGGTGCCGAGCAGCACGTCGGCCTCGCCGCGCGCGAACGCCTCCAGCACCTGCGCGGGGCGCGCCCGATCGCGGGCGACGTCGGTATCGAGGCGCAGCACGCGCGCCCTGGGAAACACCGTTGCCAGCTCGCGCTCGACCCGCTGCGTGCCCGCGCCCGAGAAGCGCAGCAGCGCCGCTCCGCATTTCGGGCACTCGACCGGAGCGCTCTCGCGGTGATCGCAATAGTGGCAGCGCCACTCGCGCGGCGGCAGGTGCAGGGTGAGCGTGATGTCGCACTGCGGGCACCGGGGCACGAAGGCGCACGCGCGGCACTGGGTGTGGTGCGAGTGCCCGCGGCGATTGAGGTAGAGCAGCGACTGCTCGCCGCGGTCGAGCCGCTCGGCCAGGGCCGCGCGCAGCGGCTGCGACAGCATTCCTCGATCCGAGCCCTCGCGCGTCAGATCCACCGCACGCATCACCGGGAGCGTGCGACGGTCCACGCGTTCCGGCAGATGCAGCAGCCGGTACTTGCCGCGCGCCGCGTTGGCCAGCGACTCGAGGCTCGGGGTGGCCGAGCCGAGCACGACCGGGACGCCCAGCATCTGCGCGCGGCGCACCGCGACGTCGCGCCCGTGGTAGCGGAGCTGCTCGCTCTGCTTGTAGGCCGGCTCGTGCTCTTCGTCCACCACGATCAGCCCGAGCTTGGGCAGCGGTGCGAACACCGCCGAGCGCGCTCCGACCACCACATCCAGCGCGCCGCGACTGGCCAGCTCCCAGTTGCGCCGCCGCTCGCCCACCGAGAGATAGGAGTGCAGCACACCGACGCGGCCGCCGAAGCGCGCGCGAAACGCGGCGACCACCTGCGCGCCGAGTGCGATCTCGGGCACCAGCACCAGGGTCTGCCGGCCCGCCTCGCGTGCGGCGCGCGCGCCGCGCAGGTACACCTCGGTCTTGCCGCTGGCGGTGACGCCGTGGAGCAGCAACGGCGCGAATTCTGCGCCCTGGACCGCGCGCTCGACCTCCTTCACCGCTTCGCGCTGGGCCGCGGTCAGCGTGATGCGCTCGGGGAACGCGAGGCGGACCACGACGTCTTCGAGCGCGTTGCGTCGCGCGCGGCTCGCCGCGAAGCCCTCGAGGCCGCCCGGCAGCATCGCGGCCAGCACCTCGCCGAGCGGCGCGACGTAGTACTCGGCGATCCAGCGCGCGAGCGACATCAGGTGCGCGGTGAGCGGCGGCCCGGGCAGCACCGCCGCCAGGTCGCGCACCTCGGCCAGCTCGGAGCGGGGCGCGAGCGAGATCACCACGCCGCGCACCGCGCGCCCGCGGAACGGGGCCTGCACCTGCGCACCGGGGCTCACCCGGTCGGCGAGCGCCTCGGGGATGCGATAGGTGAACGTCCGCCGGAGCGGCAGCGGCAATGCGATTTCAGCGAAAGGCATGAAGGAACATGAAGGATTCGATTCGAACGGGGAGAACTCGTGGGCTTAAGGATTCAGCACACACAGTGGGGCGCGCCACGCGCCACGGCAAGAAAAACCTCGCGACCCGCGGGCACACTCACGCGGGCCGGCTTCCGATACGAACGCGGGTGCGTCCGACCGGAAGCCTAGGCCTGCAGGCGCTGCGGGCTGGACTGACCGAGCAGCGCGTTGATGCGCTCGACCAGCTTTCGCGGACTGAACGGCTTGGTGATGTAATCGTCCGCGCCGACTTCGAAACCGATCTTCTGATCCACGTTGCGGCCCTTGGCCGACAGCAGGATCACCGGAATGGTTCGGGTCGCCTCGTCCGATTTCAGCATCTTGCAGGTTTCGTAGCCATCCAGCTTCGGCATCATGATATCCAGCACGATGAGATCGGGGTGTTCGCTCCGCGCCTTCTCGAGAGCCTGTTCGCCGTCGAGCGCGGTCAACACCTCGTAGCCCTCCATGCCCAGACTGAAATCCAGGATGTGGACGATGTAGATCTCGTCATCCACGACCAGGATCTTTCCCTTGGCCATCTCACTCACCTCCCTGAGTCGTGCATCGCGCGCTCGCCGGCCGCGCCCTTGTCGGGCATGGCTCCACGGACTGCGGATGCGTTGTGCCGCTCGCTGGCGGCCAGTGCGCTTGCGAACATCTGCACCAGTGCGGGATCGAACTGCCGACCCGACAGGCGTATCAATTCGCCGAGCGCTTCATCCCTGCTTCGGGCGGGCTTGTGTGCCCGGCCCACGACCATGCTTTCCCATGCATCCACCAGCGCGAGCACGCGCGAGCCGATCGGAATCGCCTCGCCGCTCAGCTGCCGCGGATAACCGGTCCCATCCCACCACTCGTGGTGGGCCAGGATCACGTCCTGCACCGCGCCCAGGGTCTCGAGCGGCTCGAGCAGATCCGCACCGACTTCGGGGTGGTCCAGCACGGCCTGACGTTCCACATCCGACAACCGGCCGACGCCTTCGATCACGCTCTCGCCGAGTTTGTTCATGCCCACGTCGTGAATGCTCGCCGCGAAACTCACCAGCGCGGCTTCGGCCTCGTCGAGTCCCGCTTCGCGCGCGAGAGCGCGCGCCAGATTCACGCGATCCGGCGCGCTGCGTCGCGCGCGCTCGAGATGGCGAACCACCTGGCGCAGTGTCGCGGCCACTTCACTGGCTCCGTCGCTGGATCTGCTCGCCTGCTGCCACGCCACGGCCACGCGCGCGGCAACCTGCAGGAGCAGGTGACAGTCTTCCGCTTCGAAAGGCCTTCCACCCTCCGGGTCGGTCACGTTGAGCACGCCGAGCAGGCCCTGCGAGCCTTCCAGCGGAACCGACAGATAGGTGTCGCTGAAATACGTTTCGCGCCTGGATGCGGGCTGGTCGCCGTTCTCTCCGGCGTGCGCCACACACAGCGGGCGCCGCTCCGACGCGACGCGACCGGCGACACCGAAGCCGGGAGCGACCCGGGTGTCACGGACCACGGTCTCGTCCAGCCCGACCGCGGCCTGGATGCGCAGCGCTCCGTCCGGCTCGGGAGTGAGCAGCGAGACCACACGCGCGTTCATCACCTCGGACACCATCTCGATCGCGAGGCGCAGCAGGTCTTCGGTTGCGCTCTCGCCATGCGGAAGCGAGCGCACCACGACCGGCGGTCCATTGCGGCGCGGCAGCACCACCGTGAAACGCGAACCCAGGCCCGGCGTACTCTCCGCGCTCACGCGGCCGCCGTGCCACTCCACGATCGATTTGCAGATAGCGAGTCCCAATCCGGTTCCGCCGTAACGTCGCACCAGCGACGAATCCACCTGATAGAAGCGTTCGAAGATCTTTTCCAGCGCCTGCTCGGGAATCCCGATGCCGGTGTCTTCCACCTGCAGCGTGACCTCGCGCGAATCCCCTCGGAGCCGGAGCAATACCGAGCCTCCCGCCGGAGTGAATTTGATCGCGTTGCTGCCCAGATGGAGCACCAGCTGGCGCAGCTGATCGCGATCCGCGTCGACGCGTGTATCGGCCAGCTCCGTGACTACCTTGAGGTTCACCTGCCCGGTAATGGCCACCGGAGCCAGCAACCGCTCACTCTCTCCGAGCAATTCAGCCATGTCGACCGCCTGGCGGACCAGCTTCACGGCCCCCGAGTCGAACCGGTTCAGATCGAGTACCGACTCGATCAACCGGGCCAGCCGCTGGTTCTCGTCCCGGATGATGGTCAGGAAGTGCTGCTGGCGGTCGCGGGGGACTTCCCGGTCCCCGGCGGCCAGCAGCGTGTCCACGCAGGCTTTGATCGCCGTGAGCGGGGTGCGCAGCTCGTGCGAAACCGTCGAAACGAAGTTGCTCTTGAGCGCATGCAGCTCCTGCATCCGCGTTCCCGCTTCCTCCAGCTCGCGGGTGTGCTGCTCGAGCTGCCGGTAGAGCCGGGCATTCTCGATCGCCACTACCGCGTGATTGCCAAAGATCTCGAGCAATTCCATGGTCTCGCTCGAGGGCACCAGCCGGTCGATCGGATCGTCCACCGAGAAGTAGGCCACCAGTTCGCCCGAGCGGTTGAACAGGGGCACCAGCAGGACATCGTCCTTGTGCCACTCCCACTCCTCGCGCGTCCCCAGGTCGGGCGTGTAGCCGGTCGGCAGGGTGCGATTGAACGAGTGGCTGTGACTGATGAAGTAGGAGCGTCCGACCTTGAAGTCCTCGCGCAGCCAGGACAGGAACTCTTCGAGCTTCACGTCCTGGGATTGGAGCAGCACGCGCGCCGCTGGCGTGATTCCGCTGAACGCGCACGCATGCAGGCGCGAGGTGCCGGGCTCGCGCAGGCGGATCAGCACCACGCCGAAGCCGAGCGTGGTCGTGATCGTCTCGCACAGCCCCTGCAGCAGGTCGTCGAGATCGAGATGCGAGTTGATCTGGCAGATGTTCTCGAGGATCTGGTGCAGCTTGCCGGCGCGCTTGCGATTCTCTTCGACCTGGCTGAAGTAGAGCTTGCTCAGCCGCTGGCGCGTCGTGGACAGCTCCTCGACCTGGGCGCGCAGCCCTTCGAGCTCGCCCGGCGCGGCGGCAGTGCCCTCGCTCGCGGCCTGGGCTTGCCCATTGGTTCCGGGGACGTCCGAATCACTCCGCCTGGGACGCACCGGATCGGCGGCCTCCCGCTTCATCCGGGAGTTGTCACGCCGGGTGCGGTCCAGCTCGGAGCGCAGCCGGACTTCGGCATCGGACGGCGGCGCGATCCCGGCCTTGCGCTTCTTCATGACTGCGCGCCCTTCTCTTCGCGCTCGAGAACGCGCACCAGCGCCTCGACCACCTGCGGATCGAACTGCGAGCCGCACTCGCGGCGCAGCTCCGTAATCGCCTGCTCCTGTGAGCGCGGCGAGCGGTAGGCGCGTTCGTGGGTCATGCTCTCGTACGCGTCGACCACAGCCAGCACGCGCCCGCCGAGCGGAATGGCTTCGCCGCGCAGGCCGCGCGGATAACCGGTGCCGTCCCAGCGCTCGTGATGGGTCAGGATCAGCTCGCGAACCTGCCCGAGATAATCGAGCGGCCGGATGATCTCGACACTGGTCTCGGGATGGCTCGCCAGCGCCTGGATCTGCTCGAATCCGAGCGCGCCCGGGCCGCCGACACGGTCGTGCAGCCGGGTCATGCCCAGGTCGTGAATGCTCGCGACGTAGCCGATGAGATCGGCCTCGGCCTCGGGAAGTCCGAGCTCGCGGGACACCGCGCGCGCGAGATGCACCAGGTCGTGCCCGCCCAGCTGGAACTCGCGCTTGAGCCTGGTGACGCTCTGCACCGCCTCGACCGCCTCGGTCACGATGCGCGGCGACTCAGGGTGTGCGACCGCCCGTTCGACCGCACTCGCCACGCGATCGATCAAAGCCGAGAGCACCGAGAGGTCGTCTTCGTCGAACGGCTCCCCGGAGATCTTGTTGTTCACGTTGAACACACCGAGCACTTCACCCTGCACGCGCAGAGGCGAACACAGCAGCGACTTGGTCTTGTACTGCGGGTGATTCAGCCGGCGGAAGCGCCGATCGGTTTCGATGTTGTTGACCAGCAGCGGCCGGCCCCAGGCGGCGACCGAGCCAGCAACGCCCGAGCGCACCGAGGTGCGCCGGCCGAGCAGATTCTGGCCTTCCAGTCCCCGCGAGGTCGCAATGAACAGATCTCCGTGATCTGGATCCACCAGCATCAGCGACACGATGTCGGCGTCCATCGAGGCGGCCAGCATCTCGACCGTGTGATCGAACAGGTCGCGCAGGTCTCCGCGGATCCAGACCTGCCGGGCGATGCGGCGCGCGCGCGGGCTGGCCAGCTGACGCACCGGCATTGAGAAGCAGAAACGCGTGCCGTGCGGCTGGAGCGGCTGGACCCAGATGCGTCCGCCGTGCAGTTCGACGATGCCACGTGCGATCGCAAGCCCCAGTCCGGTGCCTTCGATCTCCTTCTCGCTGACGTTGCGCGCGCGGAAGAAACGCTCGAACACGTGCGGGACGTCGTCGGGCGGGATTCCGGGGCCCTCATCCTCCACGAAGCCGGACCACTCCTCGCCGCGCTCGCTGGCCTGAATGCGAATCTTCCCGCCGGCAGGCGAGAACTTGATCGCGTTCCCCACCAGATTGATGAGCAGGCGGCGCAGCAGGTCGGGATCGGCCTCGGGGCTCAGGGTGGACTCGATCTCGAGATCGAACTTCACCTCACGCGCCCGGCTCTGGGTCAGGAGTCCGTCGAGGATCTCGCGCACCATGCCGTCCAGCCCCAGCCGCGCCAGACGCAACGGTCGCTGACCCGCCTCGAGCCGCGAGAGGTCGAGGATGTCGGTGACCAGCCGGGTGAGCCGGTCGCACTCGTCGTTGATGATGCCGAGGAAACGTTCGCGCGGCGCGTGCGGGTTGGTGAGGTTGTCGAGCATCGCCTCGGTGTATGCCTTGATCGCGGTGAGCGGGCTCTTGATCTCGTGCGCGACCACCGACATCAGGCTCGACGAGGCTTCCTCGCCTTCATTCATGCGCTGCTCGAGCGTGTCGCTGCGCTGGCGCTCCTCCTGCAGAGTCCGCTTGAGCGCATCCCGCTCCAGGGTGAGCGCCATCGCGTCGGCAAGCGTCTGGGCTACGGTCCGGTCGGCGGCGGTGAACAGTCGAGGCGCGGTGAAGGCGAGCAACAGCACGCCCTGGGCGTGTCCGCCGGAGAGCAGCGGCAGGGTCACGAGCGCCGCCGGCGGATCGAGCCACAGCCCGCTCTCGCGCGGCGCGGGCGCGGAACCGTCATCGAAGGTGGGTGCATTGTCGCGCAGCGCGCGCTCGACCGGGCCATCGGAATCCGGCAGGCACGGCGTCTCGACTCCCGACTCGTCGAGCGCGCGCAGCGCACCGGTACGGGTGTCGAGGTGGAGCAGGCGGTAGTCGCTCGCATCGAGCGCGCGCATCGCGCACACCCCTGCGATCGCGCACGCGGTTCCCAGGTCGCCGGTGCTGCGCAGCGCGAGCAGCGCCTGCGCGAGCAGGGCGAGTCCCTCGGCCGGACCGACTTCCGAGGCCGTGAGGTTGCGCGTGCTGGCCACTGCCATGTGCGACTCCCTTTGAAGAGCCTTAGGCGACGTTCTGATCCGACTCGGCGTCGTCTTCGCTGCGGCGGTCACCGACGAGTACGCTGCCCGGAATTCCCTTGCCGTGCGCCTTGAGCTCCTGCGCGATGTCGTTGAGCTGCGCCAGGTGAGAGACCGGCATCCGGTCGGTACTGACCAGCGCGATGGTGAGACTCATCAGCGGCAGGCGCTCGACGACATGCCGGCGATTGATCACTTCGACGTAGTTGCGCTCGAAATCGGCCGGGTCGTACAGCGACGGCAGCGTGCGATTGAATTCCTCGATCACGCTGCGGCCGAGCGCCTCGGCGTGCTCCGGCGCGGTCAGCACCACGAAGTCGTCGCCACCGATGTGGCCGACGAAGTTCGCATCGCCGCCATGCTTCTGCGCCGCATCCACCAGCAGGCGCGCCACGGTCTGGATCGCCTGGTCGCCACGCGCATAGCCGTAGTGGTCGTTGAAAGCCTTGAAGTAGTCGACGTCGATCTGGAGCAGCGCGAAAGGCATGTTGCTGTCGAGTAGCCGCGTCAGCTCGTCACTGATCGAGTGATTGCCGGGCAACCCGGTCAGCGGGCTCGCCGCGCGCTGCTGCTTGCTCCATTCCAGCACGTTGCGGATGCGGAGCATCAGCTCCTTGGATTCCCACGGCTTGGTGACGTAGTCGTTGGCGCCGTTCTCGAGACCCAGAACCTTGTCGGCGTTCTCGCTTTTGGCGGTCAGCAGGATGATCGGGATGTGGCGGGTGGCGAACGTCGAGCGCAGCTCGCGACACACCGAGAATCCGTCGCGGCGCGGCATCATGAGATCGCACAGCACGAGATCGGGCAGCACTTCCACCGCGCGTTCCACGGCCTCCTGGCCGTCGCGCGCCTCGATGACCGCAAAGCCTGCGGCCTCGAGCTGAAAGCGCAACACCTCGCGCAGGTGAAGCTCGTCCTCGGCAACCAGAATTCGCTGCTGGTTCACGCTGATCTCTCCCTGATGGACTGCTTCCTCTGACCCAGGCAGACACACATCGCCACTCCACCAGGTCGCAATCGCTATGCCATGCAGGACGCCGCGAACACCGCGCCCATTCTCCGGAGCGCGTGATACGCCAGGCGCATGCAGCGACAGAGCTCGCACCACCTGAAGCGGGCCACGACCGGCCGTGCACGCTGCACGAAGTCGGCGCGTTCCCCAGGGTGAAAGCTCGCCGTCTCCCGTGGTATCGGCCAGCTTCCCGTCGCCCTGAAGTGGCGTCACGAGGGGGTGTAAAGGAGGGTTCGGGCTGTTCGGGGGGCGGAGCGGCGGAAAATGACCTTGGGTTCAGGGGAGGCGGGGATGCTCGAAGAGGGGATGGGGCGCCGGATCGCGGAGAAACCTCAGAGGAGGAGCTGCCTCATCGAAGTGAGGCGGCCGTCACTCGAGTGGCCGGGCTACCTCAGACCGGCACTTCTCCGACCGCCAGCGGCATGTCCACGATGAAGACACAGCCCTTGCCCGGAATGTCGCGGAACGTGATCTTCCCCCGATCCGCCTCGATCGCCTGGCGGCTGATCGCAAGGCCGAGCCCCAGTCCCGCGCGGTCGGATCCCCGCTGTTCGAACGGCCGGAACAACGCGTCGGCTGCTCCCGGCATAAGGCCGCCGCACTCGTCTTCGACTTCGATCGAAACCCGATCGTCCGTCGAACGGATCCTGACCTTCACGTGGCCACCGATCCGGGTGAACTTGAATGCGTTCTGGAGCACGTTGGAGATCGCAGAGGCGAAAAGGTGTCGGTCGACATCCACGAGCAGCTTGTTGTCTGCGCGCTCGACACTGAACTGAAGACCGCGTTCCATTGCGTCAGCGGAGGCGTTGATCTCCATCTCCTCGATGAACTCCGCCACGCGCAGGCGTTCTTTCTGATGCGTGCCCGAAGCGAGCCGCACCTCCGACACCGAGCGGTCGACCAGCTCGCGCAGCCCGCGCAGGCTGCGATCGAGCACCTCGAAAGTGCTGCCACTGACGCCGACTTTGCCACTCTTCACCGCCTGAAACGCGAGCATGGCGGTGTTGAGGTAATTGCGCAGCTCGTGCGCGAAGAAGCCCTGACGCCTGGTCTCCGCACCGGATGAGTCCACGTCGCGCGAGCGCGCATACTCGGTCACCGCGCTGGCAATCGCGTTGTCGAGGCACCGATTCAGAGTGCGGAAATCATCGGTGCCGATCGGAAGTTTCAGATCCAGTGCCAGCTCGGTGATCGCCTGGCAGATGTCGCCGTAGTCGTGCACGACCTGGGCGATGGTGTACCCCTGCCCGAGCAGGTCAGCGCCGTGCTCGCCCGCGCTCTTCCCCATGGCGGTGGCATCGGGACTAGTAGGGCTAGGGGAATCCGCGGCGGCTTCCTGCTTCAGGATCACGCCCAACTGGGTGAGGAACAGCGGCACACCGTTCGCGAGTTCGTGCGTCGTCGCGAGCGGCGCGGCTCTCGCGGCGACCTTCCCCCGCGCGCGCTTGATGATCTCGTCACGTTGCGTTGCGATGAAGCTTTCGAGGTTCACTATCCAGTCCTTTTCTGCGGTCTGATTCTGTGCCCTCACAGCATTGTACTCCGTCACTCGCGGAACCAGTACGACTCAATCCTCGGTGGGACATTCTGGCCGATCGCGCTCGATGAAGTGACTGTTTGCTGGCGAATCAATCTCAACTCGGGTTCATTTCCAACCCTGAATCCTCCAGCCCCGCCACCACATCCAGCTCCGGATCCATGGCATCGCCGCGCTCCAGCATCCACGCGCCGATCAGCGCCACCATCGCCGCATTGTCCGCGCACAGGCGCGGCGATGGGATGCGCAGCACGACCCCGCGCCCGGCGCAGGCCACCTCGAGTCGCTCGCGCAGCTCCCGATTGCACGCGACTCCCCCGCCGAGATTCAGCGCGCGCGCGCCGGTCGCATCCACTGCGCTCATGGTGCGAGTCACCAGCGTCTCGACCACCGCCGCCTGGAACGAGGCCGCGATGTCGGCAAGAAGGGCGTCCGCGTACGGCGGCTCGCCGTAGGGCGCGAGCGCCTGAGCGACCGCGGTCTTGAGTCCCGAGAACGAGAAGTCCCAGCCCGGCCGATCCAGCATGGGTCGCGGCAGCGCGAACGCTCTCGGATTGCCCTCGCGGGCGAGTGCGTCGATCAGCGGACCTCCGGGGAAGCCGAGGCCGAGTCTCTTCGCCACCTTGTCGTAGGCCTCGCCGGCCGCGTCATCCCGGGTGCTACCCATCCAGCGATAGCTTCCGAAACCCGCGACTTCGACCAGCTCGGTGTGGCCGCCCGAGACCACCAGCGCAATCGCGGGGTAGGCGCAGGGTCCGTGTTCCAGCGTGCCCGCGTGCAGATGACCTTCGATGTGATTCACGCCGACCACGGGAATTCCGAGCGCGAGGCCATATGCCTTGGCGAACGCCACCCCGACCACCAGCGAACCGACCAGTCCCGGCGCGCGCGTCACCGCAATCGCGGTCAGCGCCGCCGCGGGAACGTCGGCCTCTTCGAGCGCGTGAGCGACCAGCCCCGGCAGCAGCTCGAGGTGCGCGCGCGAGGCGAGCTCGGGGACCACTCCCCCGTAGAGCCGGTGCACATCCTGGGCGGCGATCAGATGTGCGCGCAGGGTGCGCCCTCCCTCGAGCACCGCAACCGAGGTGTCGTCGCACGAGGTCTCGATGCCGAGCACCATGCCTGCGTCAAGGGTCCGGCTCACGCCTCGGGCTCCAGTACTTCCTCGAGCCACGCCATGTACTTTGGCGCGCCGGCCGCGACCCGCACCGCGACACACTCGGGAGTCTCGTAGGGATGCAGCTCGTGAAGCCGCGAGAGCAGCGCGGTCCAGTCCTGCTTACGCGTCTTCATCAGCACCACGACTTCGCGGGTGTCTTCGATTCCCTTCTTCCAGCGATAGAGCGACCTGGCGCCGCCCAGCAGGTTCGCGCATGCGATCAGCCGCTCCTCGATGAGGACGCGGGCCACGCGCGCCGCGTCTTCTTCATTGGCGAACGTGGTGAACACCATCAGGATTTCGGTCATCCTCGAGCCTCGGTTCAGATCCAGTGGTTCGTGTGGAGTGGCGCACGGTCCCCAAGACAACTGTGGATCGGCGCCTTGCCGAAAATGGGCGCCAGTGTAGCATTCACGCATGCGAGCGGCCTTTCGAACCTACTGGCGTGTGCGCCACGCTGCCGCGGCTGCGCGCCTTGCACTGGTCGCGGCCTGCGCGATCCTGCCCCAGTTCGTCGCATCACGCGCGATGCCGGTGCCTGATCCTTCTGATGGCAGTGCGCGCGCTTCGCAGCCCGCACGTACGCTTTTCGATTCGGAAGAAGCTGCCGAAGCGGTGCGCACGGGCGCGCTGCCGGCGTTCGTATTCGTCTCGCGCAAACCGCCGCCTGCGGGGCGCGACGAGATCCCGGGGTTCGGACCGCACGGAAGGACGCTGGTGGTGGGCGGTCGGCTGATAGTCCGCGAGCGCGACGGTTCGGTGCGCGAGCTGCTGAAGCACGGAGCGTTTTTCGACGTGAGCCATCCCGCGGTCTCCCCGGAGGCGAGGCGGGTCGCATTCGCAGCGGTTCGCTCGCGCCGCGACGCGTGGCGTATCTGGGTGGTGAATCTCGACGGCAGCGGACTGCGCCGGGTCTCTCCCGAGGCTCGCGCGGGCGCGCGGCTGCCCGAGCTGCCACGCATGCTCCTTCGCTTCGACGATCTGCAACCGTGCTGGACCGGCGCAGACGAGCTGTGTTTCGCGAGCACGCGCTATCCGCAGCGCAGCGAGTACGGCGATCTACCGGTGACGAATCTGTACGTGCTGCGCCTGAGCGACGGCGCGCTGCGTCGCGTGACTTCGGAGCGCAACGGCGCGGAGACTCCGTTCTACGACGGCGCGAGCGGAGATCTGCTGTTCTCGCGCTGGTGGTTCAACCGCTGGCGCGCCTCGGACACGGACCTCTCGGGCGTGACCCGTGATGCCGCGGCTGCGCTGCCCGGGGACAGCGTCAACCTGTGGCAACCCATGCGCCGCGCGGCGGCCTTCGGCGAGAGCCGGCTCGCGGTCGGCGACGCGAGATCGCGCCTGCGCAGCATGGGCTATCAGCCCACGGTGCTGGCCGACGGTTCGATCGCGACCGTATACGCGCGCAACCTCGGACTTTCCCCCCGGCCAGGGCCGACCGGGATCTGGATCTACTCGGACCGTTTCGGCGCTCCGCGGCGCCTTGCCGGAGCGGCGGTCGGCGAGTCGCCAGAGGATCCGTACACTGCCGCAGCAGGCCTCGCGGCGCCTTCCGCGTGCGCGCCGGCCGGGCTGCCGGACGGACGTCTGCTGTTCGCGTACGACCCGGGCGCGCGCGGCGACTTCGGGATCTGGGTCGCGAATCCCGACGGCGAGCACATGGCACGGGTGGTCGATGTGCCGGACATGCTGGAGCTGGATCCGGCTCCGATCGTGAAGCGCAATGGCGGGCGGGACCCCGCAGCGGAAGGGAACGGGCTCGAGCCGCCGGATGCGCCGTTCGCGAGCGCACTCGATCTCGAGCATCCGCGGCGCACCTTCACCTTCCACGATCTCGACGTATTCGGCGGGGGAGATGGCGCGGGCGGGCGCGGCGATCCGCCCGCACGGATCGCGGGCGCAAGGCTCCGATTCTACGCGGCGCTCGCGCGTCCGTTCGCGGTGGGCGGCGACACCGTGGTGCTGGTGCGCGAGGTCCGGGTTGGCGAGAGCGGCGAAGTGCTGGCAGCCGGACTTCCCGCCGACGCCCCGATGTTCGAGCAGCTGGTGGATTCGGCCGGGCGCGTGCTGCTCTCGGCGCACGGCCCGGCCCACGTGCGCGGTTTCAACATAGGCAGTCCGCTCCACGAGACGCGCTGCATCGGGTGCCACGTGGGGCACTCCGCGATTCCGGTCCCCGAGCGCTGAGCGGTCGCACTTCCGGCTACCCTGCGCCGAGCGATCTCACTTCCCGCTGCCCTGCGCTGAGCGGCGGCCCGTCCCTAGAATGTCTTGTCGAAGATCCACAGCGCTTCGCTTCCGTCCGGTCGATGGATGATCGAGTCCGGTCTGGCCAGCCCCAGCTCATTCGGGCGCACGATGAAGACTCCGCGGTCGTCGCGCCCGTTGTTCTCGAGCGCTTCGACTCGGGGCCGGCACAGATCGGCATAGAGGAAGTGCATCTTCCCGTAGCGCACGACCAGGTCCCAGCCATCAACGGATCGTTGGATATCGCGTGGCTCCCGGAACCAGCGCCTCGGATCCCACCCGAGCTCGACCAGCGAGGTCGCGAACGGCTCGTTCAGCTCGCGGGTGGTGATGAAGACCGCATCGATGCGGTCGAGCCGCGGCTTCAGCCACTTGCAGGCCTCGATCAGATCGACCTGGTATTCGCTCCAGATCTGCGGCCGCCTGTTCCACTCACCGTAGAACCTGGGCAGATAGCGGAGGTTGATCGCGAAGAACACGAGCGCGAATGCCACGCCGGCACCGCGTGCCACCGCCGGCCCGCGCGCGTAAGCCCATGCCCATGCGCGCATCGCGCCGTAAGCCGCGAGCAGGACCAGCGCGCCGATCCCGGGCGAGCTGCGCAGCGCGTGCGCTCCTTCGTAGCGCGCGATCAGATCGCCTGCCGGGTACGCCGCGACCAGCGCCAGCACGGTACGCGCCGCGAGGTCGTGAGGGGCAGCCCGCACGGCAGCGACGAGCCCGACGATCAACAACGGCAGCACGTACCAGTGCAGCATGCCCTGATCTGGCGGCGACATGATGGGGAACACGTCGCCGCGCATGAACAGGAAGCGGGGATCGAAGTGCACGAGCCAGCGTGCCACGATCTTCACGACGATTTCGCCGAGCGGTGCGCCTCTTTCCCACAGGCGCGTCATCTCGGCGCGACGTGCGGTTCCGGGGTCGGTCAGGTGGCGAAGCGCGAGCGGCCCGAAGGTGAGCGCGAGACCCGCCGCGAACGCGGCCGCCGCACGCACTCCGGCCGGGGCGCGCAGCACCTCGCGCCAGCGCGACCACGAGGCGAGCACCATCAGCATCAGCGCGGCCGGCAGAAAGAGGCGAATCGGCCAGTAGCCGTAGCATGCGATTCCGACCGCCGCGCCTCCGAGCGCGGCGCGCCACGCGCGTGGCCGGGAGTTCGCGCCGGCCGGCGGAAGGCCGGCCCACAGCAGTGCGGCGGGCGCGAGCAGCCCGAGGAGCGGGCACAGGCTGCCATCGAAGCCTCCCCAGCGAGAGACCAGCAGCGCCCAGGGGTCGAACGCCATCAGGAGCCCGGCGAGGAGGCCTGCCCACCGCCCAAACAGGCGAGCCCCGACGAAGTAGACCAGGGGCACGCACAGAATCCCTGCGAACACCCCGGGCAGTCGCGTGGTCCACACATTGAGCCCGCCCAGCGCCTGAAATGGGAGCATGGCGTAGAAGAGCAGGGTGGTGCGGTTGTCGCCGATGGCGTGCGCGTAGAAGATCGGCCAGCGCGCACCCACCATGTCGTGCCCGGTGCGCAGCATGCAGAACGCGTTCCACGCGTTGATCGCTTCGTCCTGATTGAGCCCGGGCGGTGAGCTTCCGAAGTGGAACAGGCGCAGAAAGGCGGCGACCAGCGTGATCGCCGCCAGCGCGAAACCGGTCACGCGTGCCGAGGGCCCGGGTGCGGGGCCCGGCTTCATTGCTTGAGAGTGGCCTTCAGCGTGATCGGGGTCGCGGCCAGCGCCTTCGAGATCGGGCATCCCTTCTTCGCGCCTTCGGCTTCCGCGGCGAATTTCGCCTCATCGATTCCCGGCACTTCGGCGTCGGTCACGAGCTCGATGCGTGTGATGCCGAACCCCTCGCCCACCTTTTCCAGGTGCACGTTCGCGACCGTGTGCACGCGCTTCGGGGTGAAACCGGCCTTGGTCAGCCCGGCCGAGAGCGCCATCGAGAAGCACGCAGCGTGCGCCGCGCCGATCAGCTCCTCGGGATTCGTGCCCTTTCCATCTTCGAAGCGCGACGCGAACGAGTACGGTCCCTCGTAGCCGCCGCGGCCCAGCTTCACCTTCCCCTGCCCCTCGCGCAGGTTGCCCTTCCACTCCGCTTCCGACTGACGTACCGACATTGTGTTTCCTCCTTTTCGAATTGGAGCGCGATCAGCGCGCGGCGATGACCATGAAGGAGGTCCTGCTCCGGTTCGAGTGAGGTTCAGCCGGGACCCAGGGCCGGTCCGCGAAGCTAGCCGACGGCCACCGCGCGGCACAAGCGCTCTGCCGCGATCCGGCAGGCAGATCGCACAGCTCGCGGCCCTTCCGCCCGGTCGGGAGGCTTGCTAAGGTCCCGCGCACCCGCCCACCGCCACACCGAGCGCCACCTTTAAGAGAAGCACGTGACTCCATCTCAAGAGCCGCTCATTCCGGATTCACAGGCCGATCTCGAGCGCCGAATCGCGCGCCTTTCGCAGCTGCTCGAGGTGGCGCGCGCCCTGATCGGAGCGCCGGATGCGCGCGCCGCCGCCGCGCGGCTGTGTTACTCAGCGATGGGCGTGCTCGGTGCGCGCTCGGCGACGCTGTTCGCGGCCGAGGGGCACGGGCGCTACGTCGTCAGGCATTCGAGCCTCGCAGACGTCTCGCCCGGGGAGACGATCCGGCTCGGTGAGAGCGCTCGCCAATGGATGCTGCGCGAGGGCGCCTTCGCCGTGAGCGGCCCGGCGGCGCTGCGTGGACTGGGCGACACTCGCGAGCGTCTCGCCCGGCGCGACGCGGCGCTCGGCATGGCGGTCGCGGATGGCGAAGGGCTGCTCGCACTGCTGGTGCTGGGGCCTCGCGTGGTCGGCGAGGGATATGGGGCCGAGGACGTGGCCCAGCTCGAGGCGCTGGCCACACTCGCCGCTCCCGCACTCGCGGTGCGCGAACGCGAGGCGCGAGCCGCGACCCGTTCTCGGACCGAGCCGCCGGCCGGCGCGAAAGGCGCCGCCGGGCTCGAAGCGTTGCGCCGTCGCCATCCCGCGCTGCGCGCGCTGGTCGGCGCGAGCGAGCCGATTCGCGAGGCTTCGCACGATCTGGTCGCCGCGGCCGATCTGCGCTTTCCGGTGCTGATCACCGGCGAGTCGGGCGCCGGCAAGGAGGTGGCGGCCCGCACACTGCACGCGCTCTCCCGGCGTGCGGCGGGCCCGTTCGAAGTGGTCGACTGCGGGTCGATCCCGGCCGAGCTGATCGAGAGCGAGCTGTTCGGGCACGTGCGCGGGGCGTTCACTGGCGCCCACCGCGATCGGCGCGGCGCGTTCGAGATCGCACACCGCGGCACGCTGTTCCTGGATGAGATCGGGGACATGCCGCTCCAGCTCCAGACCCGGCTGCTCCGCGTGCTGCAGGAGGGGCACATCCGCCGCGTCGGAGACGAGGATCGTATCGAGGTGGACGTGCGCGTGGTGGCGGCCACGCATCGCGATCTGATCGCCGCGGTCGCCGCTCAGCGTTTCCGCGAGGACCTCTACTACCGGCTCAACGTGTTCAACATCCATCTGCCGCCGCTGCGCGAGCGGCCGGGCGATCTTGCGCTGCTGATCGAGCACTTTCTCGCTCGCGGGGCGCACGAGCTGGGCGCGAGCGGATGGACGATGGACCGCGACGTGATGGATGCCCTCGAGACCCACGAGTTTCCGGGCAATCTGCGCGAGCTCTCGAACCTGTGCGCGGCCCTGACGGCGCGCGTGCGCGGCGGCGGGCACATCACGCTCGATCACCTGGAGCAGGTGTGGCGACGCCAGCGCGGCGGCGAGCCTCCGTGGCGCGACACGACGCACGCGGCGGCGGGCGGGCTTGGGGGCTGGGTGCTCGCTCAGCTGCGGGCGACGCGCTTCAATCTGATCGCGGCCGAGCGCGAGCTGCGCCGCAAGCGCAAGGGTGGCAGGGCCACTCCCCTCGGCGAGCGCTCGGCGCTGGCCTACTACCTGAACGGAGAGATCCTGCGCGCGCTGGTCGAGGCGGGCGGAGATCGTGAAGTCGCGGCGCGCGCTCTGGCCGGAGACACGGATCTGGCGGAGCGTGTCGCGCCGAGGGTGGACAAGGTGTGCGAAGCGCTGCGCGCCGCCGGGTCGAACCGCGACCGCCTCGAGAAGACCTTCGCCAAGCTCCCGGCCGACTACACGAGCCTGCTCGAGCCGGCGGCGCGCTGCGTCGGGCGCCAGACGAGCTGACGAAAACGCGGAGCCCCGGCCAGCGTGCCCGGGGCTCCGTGCGTGCGGCCAGAAGGTGTGGCAGCGAGCGAAGCCCACCCTTTCATGTGCACGCGATTCGATTCTCGACGCGAGTGGCGCTGCAGGTGTGGCGGTCGCGGCGCTCGCAGCGCCGTAACCGTGCCCGATCCACCCCCACAGCGCCTCTCGCGCCGCTGGATCCGAAGAACAGCAAGCGGCGGGCCACTCGCCGTTCCGCGCGAAACCCGCATGAATCGTGGGTCTGCGCGCTTCGAAGCCAGGAACCGACTGCTGAATTTCCGCATTCGATGCGGAATCTCCTGTGGAGCCAAGCTCCCTCTGCTAGTGTTTCGCGCCTGATGATCCTCTCGAGCCTGCTGGTCGTTGCTCTGGCTGCCGCCGCTCCGGCATCGCGCCCCGCCACGCACCCCGCGCCTTCTCGGGCGGCTGCAGTGCCGATGGTGGTGCCGTTCATCCAGGACGATTACGCGAGAGCGCTGGCCGATGCGCGCGCGCGCGGCGTCCCCCTGTTCATCGAGGCCTGGGCGCCCTGGTGACACACCTGTCGCTCGATGAGAGCTTTCGTCTTCACCGACAGGGCGCTCGCCGGGCAAGCCGGGCGGTTCGCCTGGCTGGAGATGGACACCGAGAAGGCGAAGAACGCGGCGCTCCGCAAGAAGTTCCCGGTCGAAGCGCTGCCCACGTTCTTCATCGTCGATCCGGTGGATGAGAAGGTCGCTCTGCGCTGGGTAGGCGGCGCGACCGGCCAACAGATGCTGAAGATCCTCGCCGACGGCCGTGCCGCGGTCGCACGCGCGCATGGCCCCGGGCCGCTCGCGGCCGGCCCGTTGCCCGCGGCGGATCGGGCGTTCTTCGAAGCCGAGCGCGCCTATGGCGAAGCCGACTACGCGAGGGCGGCCCCGGCCTATCGCGCCGCGCTCGCTGCCGCGCCGCCGGGGTGGGAACACCGAGGGCGCGCGGTCGAATCCCTGCTCTACTCGCTCGGCCAGCTTGACAGCACTGCGGCGGTGGCCTCCCTCGCGCGCGACGAATACCCCAGGTTGCGCCACACCTCTTCCGCCGCCAACGTCGCCGTGAGCGGGCTCGATGCCGCGCTCTCGCTGCCGGCCGATCACCCGGAGCGCGCCCGGCTGGTCGCGACACTCGAAGCCGATGCGCGCGAGGTGGTGAGCGATCGCACCGCGCCGCTCGCCGCGGACGACCGGTCGTCCGTCTACGGCAGCCTGATCGATGCGCGCGAGGATGCACACGATTCGACCGGAGCGCTGGCGATGAAGCGCGAGTGGTCCGCGTTCCTGGACCGCGAAGCCGCGCGAGCAAAGACCCCGGACGCGCGTGCGGTCTACGACTCGCACCGCCTCTCCGCCTATCTCGCGCTCGGCGAGCCCGAGCGCGCGGTGCCCATGCTCGAGGCCTCCGAGAAGGCGATGCCCAACGACTACAACCCGCCGGCGCGCCTCGCGATCGCGTACAAGGCGATGAAGCGCTGGGACGATGCGCTCGCCGCCTCGGACCGCGCGATGGCAAAGGCTTATGGGCCGCGCAAGCTCGGTTTCTACCAGATGCGCGCCGATATCTACGTGGGTCTCCGCGACACCACCGCGGCGAGGCGCACGCTGGAAGAGGCGATCGCGATGGCCGACTCGCTTCCGGCCGGGCAGCGCTCGGAGCGCACCATCGCCGCGCTCAGAAAGAAGCTCGAAGGGCTGAAGTAAGCGAGCGGTGCTCCGCGCACGCGGCTGTGCTACCGGCCGGAGCACCGGCCCTCGGCGCGGTGTGAGCTCAGCCTTTTGCGCGCTGGACCGTGTCCGGGGAGAACGCGGGCATGCACACCGCGACGTATTCCGCCCCGTCCGCTTCGGGCGTGCTGTACCTCACCCACTCGCCCGCCTTCGCGATCACCGCTTCGCCCTCGCGCACGTCGATCTCGCCGCCCACGTGGGTCACGCGCAGCATGCCGCGCAGCACCACCGTATATTCGTCGAACCGGGGCGTCTGCGCCGGCTCGATCCAGCCAGCCGGACTCTTCATGCGCGCGATGCTCAGCGCCTCGGTGCCCGAGTTCACGCGACCCACGAATTCTTCGATCTGTTTAGGTCTGTTGCCGGCGGACGTGATCCGGCTGGGGCGAAGGATGTGAACCGGCACGGGCTACGGCTGGAGATGGAGCAGGCGGGTCGCAACCAGGATCGGGATGATCACCGCGACGATCGCCTCGCCGGCGATGAAGCCCGAGGCCAGCGGCGTGACGTGGCGCTCGTAGTTCGCCTTCGCGGCCGCGCGCCAGATCTCGGCGAGCGCGCCGCCCACGAACATGGTGACGATCGCGCTGCCCGGCACCAGCATGCCGATGCCGATGCCGGTCGGCGACGGCACCCACTTCTTGAACCGGGTTTCCTCGAGCACGGTGAGCCCGATCCCGATCAGCGATCCGATGATCAGCGCCGCGATCGCGCCCTTCGGAAGAGCGCTCACGCCCTGTGACAGAATCATCGCGAACCCGACGAAGCGCTGCGAGATCGGCGACTGAAGTCCGTGCTCACCGCCAATCTTGTACGTGTCGCGCAGCAACGGGTAGACGTAGGACACCGCCAGCGCGCCGACCGGCACCGCCATCAACTGGGCGTAAGTCAGGAAGCGCGGCGTGCTGCCGATCATATAGCCGGTCTTGTAGTCCTGCATCAGCCCCTCGGACTGGGTCGCGATCGAGCCGGTGACACCGGTCGACACCAGGTTGGGGCCGATCGCGCCGGGCGCGATCACGCCGAAAATGCCCTGCATCATGTTCGAGAGCGTGCTGATCGGGCCCCAGTTGGTTTCCCCGAGCACGCGGATGCCGACCAGCATCAGCGGGATCGAGAAGACGATCGCCGCGATGGTGAGCCAGACCGGCATCCCGAGCGTCAGCTTCTGGACGATCACCAGCGCGATCGCGCTCGCGATCGAACCCCAGATCACCCACTTGAGCGGGAAATCACCGGTGCTGATCTTCGCACCCGCCAGGTTCTGGAAGGTCGCCACCAGCGATCTCCAGCGCAGCGCCATCGCAGTCAGCCCTCCGGCCACCAGTATTCCGACCGCGGGCCACATGATCCAGAACAGCATCTCGCGTCGCACCATGTGCCCGACCCATCCCTGATGCAGCAGCAGCGGCGGCGCGATGACCCACGCCGCGATCGTGCCGATCAGCATGCTGGTGTTGATGCGCATGCCGACCAGCATCCCCGAGCCGATGTTGAGCAGGCTCCAGCTGAGCCCGACGTTCATGATCGCGCCGGTGGCGCCGAGCTTCAGCATCTCCGGCACGCGGAAGAACACCTCGCCCAGCACCCGGGTGTCCTCGCGGATGACCATGAGAATCCCGGAAAACACCCCGCCGAGCGCGAGCGAGCGCGCCGCGCCGCGCGATTCGCTGCCCCGCGAGTCGAGCACGATCAGGGTTTCCCCGGCCGCGACGCCGTCGGCGAACGTGAGCTTCTCGTCCACCACGAAGTGCTGGCGCATCGGGACCGAGAGCAGCACCCCGAGGAATCCCGCCGCGGTCAGCCACAGGAAGGCCGTGAAGGGCGGCAGCGTCTGAGTGAAATGCGCGCTCGGTTCCGCGCGCAGAAGATCGAAGGCGGCCATGATCACGCAAAGGAACGCGGTCTGCCCCGCCGCCGTACCGGCGGTCTGGACGATGTTGTTCTCCCAGCGATTGAAGGTCTTCGAGAACAGTCCGAGCGCGAGGTAGCCGAAGAACGCCGAGACCACCGAGATGTTCGGGCCGAACCCGAGCTTGAGGACGATGTACGGGTAGGAGGCGCCGATCACCGCGGCGACCAGCATCGCGGTGATCACGGCGCGCGGCGTGAACTCGCGCACGCCTTCGGGCTTCAAAGGATATGCGTGAGGATCCGGCACGGGCGCGGCCTGCTGCGGAATCGCCATGGTCGCGCAGACTAGCAGCAACCCATGGCCGGATGCAGCCTGGAATTCAGGCGGTCGCGGTCGTGGTGAAATCCGATACAGTCCAATTCGAGCAGGTGATCGGAGCCACGCGCGGGCGCGCCCGCATCCTCCGGAGGAATGGCTATGGCCGAAGCGCCAAAGTTCTACAAGAATCCAGCGATCGCGACAGTGTTGTCATTCTTCTTCATGGGTCTCGGACAAATCTACAATGGGCAGATCGGCAAGGGTGTTCTGTTCGTAGTTCTCTACGGCGTATCCCTAGCTCTGACGTGGATCATCATCGGATTCATCACGACGCCGATCCTGTGGATCTGGGGGATGGTAGACGCGAACAACTCGGCGAAACGAATCAACCAGGAACTCGCACGCTAATCTGGCCAGAGCCTCGGCCTAGTGCAGCCCCGCCACGTGCGTGTCGAGCGAGCCCCAGATCTGCTTCAGCCGCTGGTCGCGCCCGCATCCCAGCCGGTAAGTCTGATAGCGCACGGGATCCTTGCGCCAGAAGTCCTGGTGGTACTCCTCGGCCGGATAGAACGTGGTGGCGGCGACGATCTGGGTGACGATCGGCTTCCTGAAGCGCCCCGAAGCCTCGATCTTCTTCCTCGACTCCTCGGCGAGACGGTGCTGCTTCTCGTCGCGATAGAAGATCGCGGAGCGGTACTGATTCCCGTGATCGCAGAACTGCCCGTCGGCCTGGGTGGGATCCACGTTGTGCCAGAAGATCTCGAGCAGGCGTTCGTACGAGATCTTCTTAGGGTCGTAGACGATGTTGACCGATTCGGCGTGTCCGGTGACTCCCGAGCTCACCTCTTCGTACGTCGGATTCAGCTTCTGCCCGCCGGTGTATCCGGAGGTCACCGAGAGCACTCCGTCACGCTGCTCGAAGGCAGTCTCCTCGCACCAGAAGCACCCACCCGCGAATGTGGCCTCGGCGAGTCCCGCGCCAGGCGCGGAGGTGGTCTCGCCCGGAGCGCCGGCGCGGGACGCGGCAGCAGCGGATGCGCTGGACTTGCCCTTCGCGCCGTCGGCGGCGCAGGAGGTCGTGAGAATCGCAGCGCCCAGCAGGGCGGCGAGTGCGAGCGTCGTCGATCGGATCGACTTCATCGGGTCTCCCGGATGGGCAACTCGCTCTGGAGCGAGTTGCAGGTCGGCCGCCTGAACTTGAAGGCAGGTCGGACGCGAAGGCGGATTGCGATCATCGCCATACCTTACTGAAGAAACCGCCCCGGCGTGACCGGGAACCGTATCCTCCTTCAGGCGCCCGGCGACCCGGCCGAACACCCTTGCGGACAATCCCGGAGGAATGCCCATGAATACGAGACTCTGGCTGCTGGCCGCGGCACTGGTCGCGCTGGCCGGCTGTTCGAGCGGCAGCGACCGACCCGCCTCGACGCTCACCGAGCATCAGCGCGACAGCGTGCTCGCGAAATCCATACTGCCGGGCGCCGCCGTCGTCGGCCGCGCGCTCTCCGAGTCCGAGCGCGCGTCGACTTCGTCCGCGAGCATGGATTCGCTCTCGCGCTAGAATCGAAATCGCCCGGCGGTGCTTTGCCGGGCGACTGATCGCTGTATCCCCCTCGCGAGCGCGAGAAGTCGTAAGGCGTGCGTCCTGCGCACACCGCTGTTCCTTGCGGTGCTCCGCGCGGTCTCAGGCGGCGCGCGCCGGTCCCACCGAATCGGCCAGCACCGAAGCCTGATTGTTCGACACCTCGAAGAACCCGCCAGTCACCTGCCACACCTCTTCGGTCCCGCCGCGGCGACGCACGGTGAGCCGGCCTTCGGCGAGCGCGGTCACCAGCGCGGCATGGTGCGCGAGCACGCCCAGGTAGCCTTCGCTGCCGGGCACCTGCACGTACTCGACCGGGCCTTCGAACACGGTGCGCTCGGGCGTCAGGATCGAAAGCTGGAATTCGGCGGCCATGTCAGACCTGCGCCGCCATCTTGCCGGCGTCCGCGATGACTTCCTCGATGCCGCCCTTCATGTAGAAGGCCTGCTCGGGCAGCTCGTCCAGCTCGCCGGCCACGATCATCTTGAAGCCCTTGATCGAGTCCTCGAGCTTGACGTATTTGCCCGGGGTACCGGTGAACGCTTCGGCGACGAAGAACGGCTGCGAGAGGAAACGCTGGATCTTGCGCGCGCGCTGCACCGTGACTTTGTCGTCCTCGCTCAGCTCGTCCATGCCGAGAATGGCGATGATGTCCTGAAGGTCCTTGTAGCGCTGCAGCACCTTCTGGACCGAGCGCGCGACGTCGTAGTGCTCGTTCCCCACGATCTTGGGATCGAGGATGCGCGAGGTCGAGCCGAGCGGATCGACGGCGGGGTAGATGCCTAGCTCCGAGATCGCGCGATCCAGCACCGTGGTCGCATCGAGGTGCGAGAACGCTGTCGCCGGTGCGGGGTCCGAGAGGTCGTCGGCCGGCACGTAGATCGCCTGCACCGAGGTGATCGAGCCCTTGCGCGTGGTGGTGATGCGCTCCTGAAGCGCCCCCATCTCGGTGGCGAGCGTCGGCTGGTAGCCGACCGCGCTCGGCATGCGGCCGAGCAGCGCCGACACTTCGGAGCCGGCCTGCGTGAAGCGGAAGATGTTGTCGACGAAGAACAGCACGTCCTTGCCCTGCTCGTCGCGGAAGTACTCGGCCATGGTCACGCCGGTGAGCCCGACTCTCAGGCGCGCTCCGGGCGGCTCGTTCATCTGCCCGAACACCATCACCGTCTTCGCGATCACGCCCGACTCGGTCATCTCGCGATAGAGATCGTTGCCCTCGCGGGTCCGCTCGCCGACGCCCGCGAACACCGAGAAGCCGCCATGCTGGGTCGCGATGTTGCGGATCAGCTCCTGGATGAGCACGGTCTTGCCGACGCCGGCGCCTCCGAACAGGCCGACCTTGCCACCGCGCTGGTAGGGCGCGAGCAGGTCCACGACCTTGATGCCGGTCTCGAACAGCTGCTTGCTGACCTCCTGCTCCTCGAACGGCGGCGGCGAGCGGTGAATGGGATAGAACTTCTCGGCCTTGACCGGCCCCTTGCCGTCGATGGTCTCGCCCAACAGGTTGAAGATGCGCCCGAGGCCGCTCTCGCCGACCGGCACTGTGATCGGCGCGCCTGAGTCGGTCGCCGCCATGCCGCGCACCAGCCCGTCGGTCGAGCTCATGGCGATGCAACGGACCACGTTGTCGCCCACGTGCAGCGCCGCCTCGACGGTGAGGTTGATGCCGCGTTCCCTGTCCTCGATCTTGATCGCGTTGAGGATTCTGGGCAGCTTGTCCGGATCGAACGCCACGTCCACCGTGGGCCCGATCACCTGCACGACTCGTCCGACGTTCATCGTTCGCTCCTGTGAGTATCGCAAGCCGGGTCGCGAGAGATTCCCGCGACGACCGGTCGTCCGTTCCTACCTGAGTGCCTCGGCGCCGCCCACGATCTCGGCGATTTCCTTGGTGATGGCTGCCTGCCGCATGCGATTGCGCAACAGGGTGAGACTGTCCACCAGCTCGCCGGCGTTCTTGCGCGCCGCACCCATCGCGACCATGCGCGCGGAGTGCTCGGCGGCAAGCGCATCGGCGAGCGCGGCGAACATCTTGGCTCCGGCGTAGCGCAGGAGCAGCTGCTCGAAGATCGCTTCCGGGTTGGGCTCGAAGATGGTGCCGCGATCCTGCGGCGGCGGAGCCGCGGCATCGCCCGCCACCGCGGAGCCGCCTACCGGCAGGAACACCTCGCTCACGATCCGCCGGTTGAGCGCCGAGATGAACTGCGTGTACAGCACTTCGACGCGATCCACCGCACCGGACATGAACAGCTCGATCAGATCGCCAGTGAGCTTCTTCGCGAAATCGAGATTGGCCTCCGCCGGCAGATCGACATGGGTGGCGAGCACCGGATAGCGACGACGCTTGAAGTACTCGCGGCCCTTGCGGCCCACCAGCACCAGCTTGAGCGTGCCCGGCGCCGCGGCGCGCAGTCGGGTCTCGGCCTCGCGCATCAGGTTCGTGTTGTATGCGCCGCACAGGCCGCGGTCGGCGGTCACCAGCACCAGCGCCGTCACCTTCGCCTCGCGCGCGCGGAACAATGGGCTCTCGAGCTCGCTCGCCGCGCCGGCCAGCTTGCCGAGCATCTCGGTGAGCTTGGCGGCGTAGGGCCGCGCGGCGACGGCGCGCGCCTGAGCGCGACGCAGCTTGGAGGCAGCCACCATCTCCATGGCCTTGGTGATCTGCTGCGTGCTCTTGGTCGAGCGGATGCGCCGCCTGAGGTCCTTCAGGGATGCCATGGCCTATGCCTTGAAGATCGCCTTGAACTGCTTCACGGCCTCGGTGATCTTGGCGCCGTCCGCATCCGAGATCACCTTGGCCTTGGCGATGCTGAGCACGATGTCAGGAAAATTCTTGTCGACGAACGCGAGGAACTCGCTCTCGAACCTGCGCACCGCGACCGCCGGCAGGTCGTCGAGGAATCCGTTGGAGCCGGTGTAGATCGAGATCACCTGCTTCTCGACCGCCATCGGCTCGAACTGGTCCTGCTTGAGCAGCTCGACCATGCGCTCGCCGCGCGTGAGCTGCGCCTGGGTCTGCTTGTCGAGGTCCGAGCCGAACTGCGCGAATGCCGCAAGCGCGCGGTACTGCGCCAGGTCCAGGCGAAGGCGGCCGGCGACCTGGCGCATGGCCTTGATCTGCGCGTTGCCGCCGACGCGCGACACCGAGATCCCGACGTTGATGGCGGGGCGGACGCCGGCGTAGAACAGATCGCCTTCGAGGAAGATCTGCCCGTCGGTGATCGAGATCACGTTGGTCGGGATGTAGGCCGAGACGTCGCCGGCCTGGGTCTCGATGAACGGCAGCGCAGTGAGAGAGCCGCCGCCCTTCGCGTCCGACAGCTTGGCCGCGCGCTCGAGCAGGCGCGAGTGCAAGTAGAAGACATCTCCGGGATACGCTTCGCGTCCCGGCGGACGGCGCAGCAGCAGCGAGAGCTGGCGGTAGGCGGTGGCGTGCTTGCTCAGGTCGTCGTACACGCACAGCACGTGTCCGCCCGAGTACATGAACTCCTCGCCCATCGCGACCCCGGCGTAGGGCGCGATGTACTGGAGCGGCGCCGGCTCCGAGGCCGAAGCGGTGACCACGATGGTGTACTCCATCGCGCCGTGCTTCTCCAGGATGCCGACCACGTTCGCGACCGTGGACTCCTTCTGCCCGATCGCGACGTACACGCAGATCACGCCGGTGCCCTTCTGATTGATGATCGTGTCGAGCGCGATCGCGGTCTTTCCGGTCTGGCGGTCGCCGATGATCAGCTCGCGCTGGCCGCGCCCGATCGGGATCATCGCGTCGATGGCCTTGATCCCGGTCTGCAGCGGCTCCTTCACCGGCTGGCGGTCGATCACGCCGGGCGCAGTGAATTCGATGTTGCGGAACTTGTCCGAGCCGATCGGGCCCTTGCCGTCGACCGGAATTCCGAGCGCGTTCACCACGCGGCCGATCATCGCCTTGCCGACCGGCACCGAGGCGATGCGCCCGGTGCGCTCGACGCGGTCGCCCTCCTTGATGTTCTTGTCAGAGCCGAACAGCACCGCGCCGACGTTGTCCTCTTCCAGGTTCAGCACCATCCCGATCACATCGCCAGGGAAGGTCAGGAGCTCACCGGCCATGGCGTCCTCCAGCCCCCACAGACGCGCGATGCCGTCGCCCACCGAGAGCACGGTGCCCACGCTCTTGGTTTCGAGCTTGGCCTCGTAGCGTTCGAGTTCCTGCGCCAGCACGGCGCTCACTTCTTCCGGTCGAAAGGACATGCTGTCAGCCCCGAATTCTATGAGAGGTGATGGAAGGCAGCGCCATCAGACGCTGACCTCGTGTAGACGCCTTGAAATCGTGTCGAGCAGGGTGCGCACCGAGCGGTCGATCACGCGATCGCCGATACGCACCAGCGCCCCGCCGATCAAGGCGGGATCGGTCTCGCTGGTGAGCCGGATCGTGGTGCCGGTGCGGCGCTCCAGTCCGGCCTGAAGCTTCTCGGTCTCGGCCGCGGTCAGCGGCACCGCGCTGACCAGGTGGGCGCGACGCACGCCCTGCGCCTTCTCGACGATCGCTTCGAACTCATCCACGATGGTCGGGAACTCGCCCAGACGCTTCTTGCGCAGCAGCAGGTCGACAAACACGATCGCGGTACGCAGCACATGCTTCTCGAGCCCGGTCCGCAGCGCCTTGCGCTTGTCCTCGAGGCGCGTCTCGGGCGAAGCAAGGAAGCGCCCGACCCTGCCATCGTGACGGAGCACCTCGCGCAGACCCTGCAGATCCTCGAGGGCGCGCACCGTCTCGCCGCGCTTCTCGGTGATCATGAACAGCGCCCGGGCGTAACGCGCCGCGACAGTGGTGTCCTTCATTTCTTCGCTCCGACTTCGTCCACGAACTCGCCGACCAGCTTGCGCTGGGTCGGGTCGTCGATCTTCTGCCGCAGGATCTTCTCGGCGGTCAGGATCGAAAGCGTCACCACCTGATCCTTGAACTGCTCCTTGGCCTTCTCTCGCTCGCGCAGGATCTCGTCCTCGGCGCGCTGCACCCGCTGCGCGGCCTCGGCCTGCGCCTGTGCCTTGATCTCGGCCGCCGCCTTCTGCCCGTCTTCGACCGCGGCCAGGATGCGCTGGCGGGCTTCGGCGTCTGCGCCGCGCAGCTTCTGCTCGTAAGCAACCTTCAGGTCGTTGGCCTCTGCCTTCGCGCGGTCCGCCGCCTTGAAGTCACCGGCAATCTTCTCGCGCCGCGCCTCGAGCATGCCGCTGAGCGGGCCCCACGCGTACTTGCGCAGGATCCACAGCATCAGCAGGAAGCCGATGATCTGGGTGAGAACTTGCCGGATGTCGATCAGGTTCATGCACGCTCCTTGACGGCGCCCCGTCCGAACCGGCCAGGGGACCGCGCGTCGAGCAAGGTCTCTAGATCTTGCTCGACAGCAGGAACATGGTCACGAACGCGTAGATCGTGAGTGCTTCGGCCAGCGCCGCGATGATGATCATCGCGAGCTGAATCTTCGCGGTCGCTTCCGGCTGACGGCCGATCGCCTGCATGGCGCCCTGACCGATCAGACCCAGACCGATGCCCGAGCCGACGGCCGCGATGCCGATGCCGATGGGAAGGCCGAGTGATAATGCCGCGTGGAAATCCATTGAGTCATCCCTCCTGTACTTGTGGCGAGTGGGCGTGGTGCGCTTCCTCTTCGTGCTCGTGATCGTCGTGCGGCAGCATGAGAAGGAAGTAGATGGTGCTGAGAACGGTGAACACCAGGGCCTGCAGGGTGCTGGAGAGCAGCGCGAGGAACAGGAACGGCAGGTGCAGCGGCAGACCGAACGGCAGGTGCGTGAACGACAGCATGGTCACGCCAAGGGTCGCAAAGGCGACCAGCAGCATGTCCTCGCCGAAGATGTTGCCGAAGAGTCGGCACGAGAGCGAGATCGGCTTGGCGAGCTCGCCGAGCAGGTGGATCGGAAAGATCAGCGGCGCCACGATCCACGAGGTCACATCGCGCGGGTTGCCGAGCATGTGGTCGAAGTATCCGACCAGGCCCAGCTCCCTGAACCCGGTAAACTGCACGTAGACGAACACCGTCAGCGCGAGCGCGACGGTGACGTTCAGGTTCGAGGTCGGCGAGTGCATGAACGGGATCAGCCCGAACAGGTTCATCGCCAGGATGTAGATGAACAGTGTGCCGAGGAATGGCACGTAGCGCGGGCCGAATTTCGGGCCGAGGATCCCGACGATGAAGTCGTGGAGCGCCTCGACCAGAGCCTCGACCGCGTTCTGCAGCCGACCTGGATACATCTTCGCGTTGCGACTGGCGAGGAAGGCGAGGAAGCACAGCAGCAGCGCGATGAACAGCGAGTAGACCAGCACTTCGTAGTGCTCGAGGAAATGCGCCCAGGTCGCGTGCGGAAACGCTCCGGCCAGGATTCCGATCACGTTCGGGAACTCTTGCGGACCTTCGCTCTTCGCCTCGCCGTGCTCGGCGCCTTCGGCCGCGTGGCTCTCGGCCGCGGTGGTCTCGGCAGCGTGGCCTTCGGCCGCGCCGGTCTCGCTCGCGGCCAGCGCCGCGCTCCCGGCGTCGCGCGCGACACCGCTGCGTGGCAGCGCACCGAGCGCGCCCCATGCGAGTGCCACGGTCGCCACCACTACCAGCGCCGCGCGCCACGGGCGGCGCGTGATCGCGGCCCACGCGCGCGATTCGAGCAGCAGCCGCGCGGCGGCCTTGAGCACGATCACGGTGAATGGAAGGAAGAAGCCGGCCATCAGCCAGTGCGGCGCGAGCCGGGTCAGCAGCAGCGGCCCCGCGGCGAAGAGCGCGAGCATGCCGAGCAGCGCGAGCCCGATGCGGCGCAGCGAGGCGGGCCGGGTGCGCTTAAGACCGGTGAGCGTGACGATCAGACGCTCGATCAGCGCGAGGTTCACGAGCGACCACAGCGCGCCGGCCCCGAACGCCAGGCCGGTAAGCGGCGAGGCGTAGGTCGCAATCATCAGCGATGCGACCGCGCCCACCCAGAGCGTGGTCGTGCGGACGCGTGCGAGAAACTCGAGGCCCATATCCGCGTGCGGCGCCCGACGTGAGGTCAGCGGCGCTTTCCGCGCTCCTCTTCTGCCATGTAGCGGCGGTAGATCAGGAAGGTTTCACGTCCCGCGGCGAAGAAGCCCAGGATCAGCCCGAGGATGAGGAACCATGGGGAGGACTTCAGTCGTCGATCCAGCAGCCAGCCCAATCCGCCGCCGAGCAGGGGCGCCACGATCAGCAGAGTAGGAATGGCGAGCAGCATACCGGCTGACCTGAGCCCGGAGAACTTCGACTCGTTCCGCGGTGGTTCCGGCATCACGTCCGCCCCGGTGAAACTTTTCACAAACACGGGGCAACCGTCGAGATTTCAACGGCTGCCGAAGGCGGAGGCACTCTAGAGAAAGGGCCCGGAACGGTCAACAGGAAACTGCCCGGAAGCCGGTCATTTCTGGGCCTGGGCCCACTCCTCTACATAGGCCGGCCCTACATGGAGCCGGGGCAACTCGCTCTGGAGCGAGTTGCGCGGACATCTGGCCCCCGGAGGGTCGGCCGCCTCAACTGGCCGCGCGGCCAGTTCCGGCGCTCGCGCGAGTTCGGCGTTCCCCCCTTCTGGCGCCACTGCCGCCATGGCCTTATCTTGCCCCACCGTGCCCGATATCCGCCCCGCCCACGTCGAGGTCTACGTCTTTCGCCGCCGCAAGAGGCGGGTCGAGCTGCTCACGCTTCGGCGCTCCCCGAGCCGGTCGCTGGCCGGGGTCTGGCAGCCGATCACGGGCGGCGTCGAGCGCGGCGAAGGAGCTTTCGCGGCCGCGCGCCGCGAAGTAGAGGAGGAGACCGGCCTCAGGCCCAGGAAGTGGTGGGCGCTGCAGAGCGTTACCGTGTACTTCGACCCCCGGCGCGATAGCGTGCGCATCCTGCCGCTGTTCGCGGCCGAGATTGAACCCGGGGCACGAGTCAGGCTCTCACGCGAACACGACCGGCATGCTTTCCTCACGCCGAGTGCTGCCGGAAAGCGCTACCTGTGGGACGCGCAACGCCGCGCGCTGGCGGCGCTGCGCCACGAGGTTCTGAGCGGAGGCCGCACCGCCGCCGCAAGAGAGATTACGCATCGCACGCCGCGGCCGCGCCGCGGGCGCGCGAAACCACGTTGAACACCGGAGGGTATCGTGGCGGGAAACAGCTCGTTCGACGTGACCACGGGAGTGGACTTCATGGAAGTGCACAACGCCGTGGATCAGGCGACCAAGGAGATCACTCAGCGTTACGACTTCAAGGGGCTCAAGGTCAGCATCGAGCTCAACCAGAAGGACAAGAAGATCGTCCTGGCCGCGCCGGATGAGTACAAGGTCGGAGCGATCTGGGACGTGCTGCAGACCAAGCTGGCGCGACGTCAGGTGCCGCTGCGCAACATGAAGCCGGGCAAGATCGATCCCGCGGCGAGCGCGACCGTGCGACAGGAGATCGAGATCCAGGACGGGCTCACCGCCGACATGGCACGCGAGGTGGCGCGCACCATCAAGGACGCGAAGCTGAAGAAGGTGCAGGCCGCGATCCAGGGCGACACCGTCCGGGTGTCCTCGCCGATCAAGGACGAGCTGCAGGGCGTGATCGCGCTGCTCAAGCAGGCCGACTTCGGGGTCGAGCTCAAGTTCGGCAACTTCCGAAGCAATTAGCGCGCGGCCGCTACCGGTCGTAGTCGGGGACGCTCTTTCCGCGCAGATACTTGTCGAACCACTTGTGGATGTGTTCGAGGCGCTGAACGCGACGCGAGGGCGCTCCACTGCGCGAAAGCTCGTGGCCCTCGCCCGGGAAACGCACCATGACCGCGCTCTTGCGCTGACGCTTGAGGGTGCGGAACATCGCTTCGCCCTGTCCGATCGGCGTCCGCCAGTCGTCCTCGCTGTGGATCACCATCAGCGGCGTGTTGATGCGGGCGGCCAGCATCGCCGGGGATCGCTCGAGGTACTCCTGCGGATCCTCGTACGGCGGGCGCCGGAACCAGGCCTCGTTGAACAGCGCGAAGTCGCTCGAGTACCACATCGAGATCCAGTCGGCGACGCAACGCTGGGTGACCGCGGCCTTGAAGCGGTCGGTCTGGGCGATCACCCAGTTCGTGAGCAACCCGCCACCCGACCCGCCGGTGACTCCGAGGCGCTTCTCGTCGATGAACCCGCGCGCGATCAGCGCATCCACCCCTGCCATCAGGTCGTGGTAGTCATCGCCGGGATAGCGGTACTGAATGGCGTTGCCGAACTCCTGCCCGTAAGTCGTGCTGCCGCGCGGGTTGGTGTAGAGAACGATGTATCCGGCCGCGGCCAGGGTGTGGAACTCGTGGTAGAAGCTGTGACCGTACGCGGTGTGCGGCCCGCCGTGGATCTCGAGGATCAAGGGATATTTCCGGGTCGGATCGAACTCGGGCGGCTTCACGATCCACGCCTGGATCTTCATCCCATCGAACGACGGGTACCAGAATTCCTCGATCGATCCGAGAGCGCGCTCGGCGAGCAGGCGGCGGTTCGGATTGAACAGCGGGGTGAGCTTGCGGCTCCCGGCATCGAACGCGTAGAGCGCGAGCGGCGACGATGCATCGCCGAGGGTCAGCGCCCAGCGAAGTCCGTCCGCGGTCGAGGTTCCGTGCAGCACCTCGTGGGTGGCGTCTGTGAGGGTCTCGACCGCGCCGTCTTCCACGCTCACCCGGCACATCATCGCCGCGCCGTGGCGTCCGACCACGGTCACGATCGAGCGCCCATCGGCGCTGAATGCGAGCGGCGTGTCGCCTCCGCCGCGCGGCGGATGCTGGTCGGAGGAGACGCCTTCGCCGATGTCGGCATCGAACTCTCCGCTCAGGTTGCGCACCGTGCGAATCGGCCAGGCGCCTTCCGCGAGCAGAAGGTCGCGCCGGTCGTACGAGCGTGAAGGCTCTGGCTGCGTGAATCCAATGATTGCGAACCGCCCGCCCGGCCCCTCCGCAAAGGCGCCGACCGGACCTAAGAACGACGTGATCGGCCTGAGCGCCGCGCCTTCGGTGGGCTGTTCGAGCGCGGCCGGCACCGCGAACAGGTCGGCGTGTTCGTTGCCGAACCACGGTTCGTCGCGCCGGTCGCTCGCGAACAGCACCGAGAGTCCGTCGCGCGACCAGGTCGGCGGACCCTCTTCGAACGCGCCGCAGGTGAGTGCACGAGGCGTGCCGCCGTCCGAGTCCACCACCCATACGTGCTTCATGTGGTCGAAGTCGGTGAACGTGTCGTTGTCCCAGCGGAACACCGGGCGCGTGACCACGCGCGCAGGCGCGTTTTTCGGCTTGGGAGCGGGTTCGGTGTCGAGCGCGGGATTGAAGCCGCTGCGGAACGCGACGCGCTTTCCGTCGGGTGACCATGCCGGCTCGCTCGCGCCGCCCTTGAGCTCGGTCAGTCGGCGCGCCTCGCCGCCGTACATCGGGAGCACCCAGATCTGTGCGGGGTCATCGCCCTCGGCGCGGGTGAATGCCAGCTGCGTTCCGTCGGGAGACCAGCGCGGTTGCGCGTCGCGGCTCCCGGAAGTCAGGTCGCGCGCGCCCGAGCCGTCGGTCTCGGCGATCATGATTCGCGTGCGATACGCATCGGCCTCGCGATCCACCCACACCCGGGTGAACGCCACGCGCTTTCCATCGGGCGAGATGCGTGGATCGGCCACCCACTCCAGGAGCAGCAGGTCGTCATTCGAGATCGGACGCCGGGCGGCTTTGGCCGCGTCGTCTTCGGCATGGGTTCCGGACTCGGAGTGCGCGCCGGCTTTCGCTGCTTCGGCTTCGGCGGCGGCGGCCGACGGATGACGAATGGCAGGCATGACGGCCTCCGGATCGGAACGAGCAGCGTGGCGCAGGCGATGAGGCTAGGACACGCGCGCCGGAGCGGTCAACGATGCGTCAGCGCGGCTCGAGCACGAGGCGGATCTGGCGCAGCTCGCCCTGGGCGCAGAAGACGGTGCGCATCGCCCTCGGTGTGACCAGCCGGAACCGAGTGGTCCCGGGAACCTGGACGTCGAGCGAATAGCGCCCGCATGGCAGATCGCGGAACGCAAACGAGCGCGGCGATCCCATGAACAGGTCGACCGTGTCCCGCAACGCCACCTCTCCGTTCAGCACGACCACGACCGGTCGGCGGCGGGCCAGCGGCTGTTCCGAGCGCAGCTCGATGCTGCCTTCGATCCGGCACGTGCAGTCCCGCGCGCTGCGCGCGAGCAGCGCGGAGTCGCTCTTGGCGAGCGAGCGGTACCGTGAGGGCGTGATCACTTCCACGCGGCTCCATGGCACCGGATCGATCGGCGCGTCTGCCGCCGGCGCCGGGCTCGCGCCCTCGGACGAAGGCGGCTCGACCGGCGCAGGCCTCGGCGTGGAGGCCGGCTCGGAAGCGACCGCATCCGTGGAGCCGGTGGCGGAAGCGCGCGCGGGCGGAGTGATCGGCGGCGTGGTCGCGCGCGCGGTGAGCGCGATCGCGGGTGCCGACGTCAGCGAAGGCGTCGAAGAGGCCAGGGGTTCCGGGCGTGGGGTCGCGGGCGCGTGCGAGGATGAATCCCGCGCCGACCTCGCGGCGCTCATCAGAAGCACCGGCTCGTAAGCCGGGAGCGCGGTGTCAACCGTGTCACGCGCGGTCGCGGCCCCGCGCGGGCGCCCGACGAACATCACCGGGACCACGACGCTCGTGTCACCCTCGGCGCGCAGCGCGCCGGCAATGATCTCGGCGACGCGCGCATCGCTCGCTCGCACCGCGAGCAGTGGGCCACCGTCCGAGACGCCCTCGCTCCTCAGCTCGATGCGAAGCTCGCCGCGCCCGTTCGCGAGCGAGTAGCTGCGCCACCCATCGCGAACCTTCAGCGTCAGGGAGATCGGCGTGTGCGCAAGCTCGCTGCGGGTGGCGAGCGGCACGGTGAGGGACCAGCGCCCGTCCTGATCCGAGAGTGTCGAGGCGCCGCGCGCGCCCTCGACCACGACCAGCACCTTCTCGATCGGCCAGCTCTCGGGGTCCGCGAGTCGTCCGCGAAAGACGATGCCCTTGCGATCGCCGGGGGCCGCAGCCGCGAGCGCGAACCACATCGCGAGCGCCGCGAGCGACACGCTGGAGAGCTTCCACACTCGAAGAGTCATGCCTGCCCGTTTCAGCGGCCACACCGGATGCACTGCCTCAGGCGCCTCGCGCCAGCTCCTCGTACAGGTACGCCACGCTCTTCATGCCGCCGAAATAGGACGAGAGCGAGAACTTCTCGTTGGGCGCGTGCACCTGGTCGTCGTCGAGTCCGAATCCCATCAGGATCGACGGCAGTCCATGCGTCTCCTGGAACGTGCTCATCACCGGAATCGACCCGCCCTCGCGCACCATCACCGCCGGCTTTGGCCACGCGCGCCCCAGCGCCCGCATCGCGGCCTGAAGCATCGGATGCCCCGGATCGGTCAGGTACGGCGCCGCGCTGTGCAGATCGATCACTTTCACGGTCACGCCCGGCGGAGCGACCTTCTTCACGTAGGCTTCGAAGCGCGGGAACAACTCGGCCGGATCCTGATCCGGAACCAGCCGCATGCTCACCTTGGCCGCTGCGAGCGAAGGCAGCACGGTCTTGCTGCCCTCCTCGATGTAACCGCTCCACATCCCGTTCACGTCCAGCGTCGGCCGGATCGAAACCCGCTCGGCGGTGGTGTAGCCGCGCTCGCCCCACGCCATCGGCGCGCCGGTCTCGGCAATGAAAGCCTTCTCATCGAGCTGTTCGCGATTGAGTCGTGCGCGTTCGTCCGCAGGCACGGTTCGAACCCGGTCGTAGAAGCCGGGCACGGTGATGCGCCCATCTCCGTCCTTGAGCGCGGTGATGATCACGCCCAGCGCGTTGGCGGGATTCTGCACCGCGCCGCCGAATGCACCCGAGTGAAGATCGTGCGAGGGTCCGGTCACTTCGATCTGCGTATACAGGATGCCGCGCAGCGCGTAGCACAGCGCCGGCTGATCCGGGCCCGGCATGCTGGTGTCGCTGACCACGATCACGTCGGCGTCGAGCATCGCGCGCTTCTCGCGCAGGAACTTCGCGAGATTCTCGCTGCCCACTTCCTCTTCGCCCTCGATCACGACCTTGAGGTTGATCGGCAGCGCCTTCGAAACCTTCATGTGCGCTTCGATCGCCTTCAGGTGCATGTACACCTGCCCCTTGTCGTCGACCGCGCCGCGCGCGAACAGCTTGCCGTCGCGCACCGTCGGCTCGAAGGGCGGCGTGGACCAGAGATTGAGCGGGTCCGCCGGCTGCACGTCGTAGTGTCCGTAGAGCAGCGCGGTGGGACGGCCCGGCGCACCGAGCCACTCGGCGTAGACGACGGGGTGGCCGGCGGTCGGCACCACGTCCGCGCGGGTCATGCCGAGGGCTTTCAGATCCTGCGCGACGTGTCGCGCGCAGCGCTCGACATCGGACTTGTGCTGCGGCTGCGCGCTCACGCTCGGAATGCGCAGCACCACCTTCAGATCGTCCACGAAGCGGTCACGATGCTCGTCCAGATATCGCGTGATCGGATCCATCGGGGGTCGCTCCCGGTCGGGACATCCAGCGTTCGATTGAGCGAACGACTTTAGCACACCAACCTTCTTTACAGCGCCCGGGGATTCTGGAAGGATTCCGCTCCCTTAGTCCCCATCACCCCCTTGGAAAGCCATGATCGTTCGAATCCTTCGTGTTCAGTGCTGCGGCAATGCCCAGTGCGTCGAGATCGCGCCCGATGTCTTCGCGCTCGACTCGAAGCAGAAGGCGATCGTGCTGGATGGCGACGCCGCGTCGCGCGAGAAGGTGCTGGAGGCGGCCGAGGCCTGCCCTTGCAGCGCGATCGTGGTCGAGAACGACGACGGGGAAGAGCAGTACGCGTGAGCCTTCCGCCGCGCACGATCACCATTCAGCCCGGCCGGCTCGCGGTGTGCCGGCTCGATCCGGACGCTCCACTGCCGGCGTGGCTGTTCCATGCGGAGTCACATTTCCTGTCGCTGACCCGCACCAGCGAAGAAACGTCGATCGTGTGCCCGGAAGACGACCTGCCGCCTTCGCTGACGAAGGCCGAGCACGGGTGGCGTGCGCTCAAGCTCGAAGGGCCGATTCCGTTCGATGAAACCGGCGTTCTGGTCGGACTCGCATCGCCGCTCGCGGCGGCCGGTATCCCGCTGTTCGCGCTCTCGACCTTCGATACCGACTACCTGCTGGTCCGCGAGCGCGATCTCGCGCGGGCGCGCGAGGCACTGAGCGCCCACTACGTGATCCGCGAAGCCTAGCCCGCCGCGAGCGGCCGGCCGGCGGCGCGATAGGCGTCCATTCCGCCGACGCCGTTCACGATCCGGGTGAAACCCGCGCGCTCGAGCACGCTGGTCGCGATGCTGCTGCGAAATCCGCTCGCGCACAGCACCACCCACTCCTCGTCGCGGTCGAGCTCGGCGATGCGTTTCGGCAGCTGCGAAAGCGGCACGTGGGTCGCATCCTCGAGATGGAACGCGCTCCATTCCGCCGAGCGTCTTACGTCGAGCACTCGCCGCTCCCCATGCGTCGCGCTCTCGGCAGGTTCCTGCAGCACCCGAGAGACCGGAAGGCCTGCGCTCTGCCAGGCGTCGATTCCGCCGTCGAGAATTCCCGCGATGTTCTCGTAGCCCACCCGCGCGAGCCGCATCACCGCCTCCTCTTCGCGCTCGGGAGCTGCGAGCAGCACCAGCCGGTCCTCGGGTCCCACCAGGGTTCCGACCCACGATGCGAACTGCCCATCGAGCGCAACGTGGAGCGCGTCCCGCGGATGGGCAGTCCCGTATTCGGCCGAGGGACGCGTGTCGATCAGCACCGCCCCGCGCGCGATCTCGTCCGCGCATGCGGCCGGCGCGAGCCGTGGCGGCATGGGCCGCTCGGGGTCGAGACGCGGCCCGGTCCGGTTCAAGTCGCGCGAGTGGAGGAAGTAGGCCGGCGTCTCGGGCACGTCGCGGGTGATGTCCGCGACGAACGCTTCGCGGCTCATCGGGCGAAGCGCGGGATTCATCGCGCGCTCGCGCCCAATCGTACTCCAGGTGTCTTTGCTGATACTTCGTCCGCACAGTGAGCCCGACCCGTGCGCCGGATAGACGCGGGTCTCGTCCGGCAGCGCGAGCAGCTTCGAGTGCACGCTGTCATACATCAGCCCGGCCAGCTCCGCGACCGGCAGGCGCGAGGAGAGAATGTCGACGCGGCCAACGTCGCCGACGAACAGCGTGTCTCCGGTGAGCACGCCCCATGGGCCTGAGTCGGTTTCCTTTTCGAACACGAGAAGCGACACACTCTCCGGGGTGTGCCCGGGGGTTTCGAGCACGCGCAGGCGCACGCCACCGACGCGGATCTCGTCACCGTCTCGCAGCGCGCGGTGCGGGAACGTCGCCTCGGCCCGGGCACCGATGCCGACCATCGCGCCGGTGCGTCGCGCGAGCTCGAGATGTCCCGAGACGAAGTCGGCGTGAAGGTGGGTCTCGAGCACCGAGACGATGCGGAGGCCATGCGCCTCGGCCTCGTCGAGATACATCTGCACGTCGCGGGAAGGATCCACGACCACCGCCTCGCCGCGATCGCCGATCAGGTACGACGCGTGCGCGAGGCAACCCACGTAGAACTGGCGAAAGTGCATGGCCTCCTCTATTGCTTCGCGGGCGGACCCACGCGAAGCGGCCGTACTGCGAATCCTACCCGCCGCCGGTTGGAGCGGAGAGCCCCTTGCCGGTCTTGAGCTGCTCCATGATCGCCTCGAGCGCATCCTTCGACGGGCGCACCTGATCGAGCGGCAGGCGCGCGAGCGGCGTCTGCGTGAGCTTCAGCTCCTCGGTGAACGGCTTCTTCGCCTCGTTCACGTAGAGCAGGCCGGTCACGAGCTTCTTTTCCTCGCGCGCTTCGTGAAGCGCGGTGAAGGCCGCTTCGCGGCTGGTCGGATCGTAGTCCGCGGCCAGCTTCTTGAGCACGATATGCGAGCCGTCGGGCATCTGGACCTCGCGAGTGGTGCCGGGCGCGTAGTCGACGTGGATGTCCTCGTAGTACGGCACGAAGTCGATCTCGTGCAGCGGCGCATCGAGCTGCTTGACCGCGGCGTAGGATTTGGTCGAGCCCTCGTGATCCGCAAACGTCACGCACGGGCTGATCACGTCCAGCACCGCGGTGCCGGGATGCGCAAACGCCGCCTTGAGCAGCGGACGGAGCTGTTTCTGGTCGCCCGAGAACGAGCGGGCCACGAAGCCGCATCCCAGCTCGATCGCGATCGCGCAGCAGTCGATGGGCATCAGCTCGTTCACCGCGCCGCCCTTGGTGGTGCTGCCCACGTCGGCGGTCGCGCTGAACTGGCCCTTGGTCAGGCCGTACACGCCGTTGTTCTCGATGATGTAGATCACCGGCACGTTGCGCCGCACCAGGTGGCAGAACTGGCCGAGCCCGATGCTCGCGGTGTCGCCGTCTCCCGAGACGCCGATCAGCAGCAGCTCGCGATTCGCAAGGTGCACGCCGGTCGCGATACTGGGCATGCGCCCGTGCACCGCGTTGAAGCCGTGGGTGCGGCCGAGGAAGTAGGCCGGCGTCTTGCTCGAGCAGCCGATCCCCGACAGCTTGGCGACGCGGGACGGATCGAGACCGGCTTCGTAAGCGGCCTGGATGATGCCCCCCGTGATCGCGTTGTGTCCGCAACCGGGGCACAGCGTGGTCTTGCTTCCGTCGTAGTCGGCGCGGGTCAGGCCGATGCGATTGACCGCTTCGGTGCTCATCGGGTCGCTCCTTCCACAGGGGCGGCCGGGGTCGCCGCGGCGCGCATCTCCTGCACCAGCACCGCGTCGGTCACGAACCGCGCGTCGATCGGCATGCCGGTGTAGTGGCGTACCGAATGAATCCGGGTCGCGTGCTCGGCGCATTCCAGGCGGATGAGATCCGCCATCTGGCCGTCGCGGTTCTGCTCGACGACGTAGACGCGCGGGTAGCGCTCGACGAAGCGTGCGAGATGCTCGGTGAACGGCAGCGCCTTGAGCAGCAGGTAGCCGGATCTCACTCCCGACTCGCGAAGCTGGTCGCGCGCCTCGATCATCGCCCAGTGCGTCGAGCCGAACGCAATCAGCCCGACCTCGGCGCCCGGATCTTCCTCGAGCACCGGCTGAGGCACGAGCCGGCGCGCGGTGTCCATCTTCCTGGCGAGGCGGTCCATGTTGCGCGCGTACGCTTCGGGACTCTCGGTGTAGCGCGCTGCTTCGTCGTGGCCCGATCCGCGGGTGAAGTAGGTGCCCTTCGGATCCTTCGTGCCCGGAAGCGTGCGGAACGGGATTCCGTCGCCATCCACGTCGCGGTAGCGCTCGAACTTCGGAAGCTGCGCCAGATCCTCGTCGGTCAGCACCTTGCCCCGATCCCACGCCTTCGCGGGGTAGGGGAACGGATCGCTCATCCACATGTTCATGCCCAGATCGAGATCCGAAAGCACGAACACCGGCGTCTGCAGCCGTTCGGCGAGATCGAACGCCATCATGCCGAAGTCGTAGCAGTCGCGCACCGAGCACGGGAGCAACACCGGATGCTTCGTGTCGCCGTGCGACAGCCCGTGCACGAACGCGAGATCGGCCTGCGAGGTGCGCGTGGGCAAGCCGGTGCTCGGCCCGATGCGCTGGATGTCCCAGATTACCGCCGGGATCTCGGCGTAGTAGCCGTAGCCGGTGAACTCCGCCATCAGCGAGATGCCGGGGCCCGAGGTCGAGGTCATGGCGCGCGCGCCGGCCCAGCCGGCGCCGAGAACCATGCCGATCGCGGCGATCTCGTCCTCGGCCTGCACCACCGCGAACGTGGCCTCGCCGCTCGCCGGATCGCGGCGATGCCGCTCGAGGTAGCCGATCAGGGATTCGACCAGGCTCGAGGAGGGCGTGATCGGATACCAGGTCACGACGGTGACGCCGCCGAACATCGCGCCCAGCGCGCCCGCGGTGTTGCCCTCGATCAGGATCTTTCCCTGCGTCCTGTTCATGCGCTCGAGCCGGAACGGATCGCCCTTCGGCAGATGCTGGTGCGAGTACTCCCAGCCGGCGCGCACCGCGGCGTGATTGAGCGCGAGCGCCTTCGGCTTCCTGCCGAGCTGCGCGTCGAGCGCGCGCTCGACCTCCTCCTCGGCGATGCCGAGCTTCTCGGCCAGCACGCCGACGTAGATCATGTTGACCACGAGCCGGCGCAGGCGCACGTCGGTGGTGATCGGCTCCATGAGCTTCGGCATCGGCACCCGGTACACGATGCGGTCCTCGGCGATCGTCGGCACCTGGATCTGCTCGTTGACCACGATCACGCTGCCCGCCGGCATCGCGGCGATGTCCTCGGCCGCGGTCTCCGGATTCATCACGACCAGGATATCGTTGTGACCGCGGCGCGCGAGATAGCCGTCCCGGCTGACGCGGATGGTGAACCAGGTCGGCAGCCCGGCGATGTTCGAGGGGAACAGGTTCTTGCCGCTGACCGGAATGCCCATCTGGAAGATCGCGCGCAACAGCACGCTGTTCGCGGTCTGACTGCCCGAGCCGTTGACGGTCGCGACGTGGATGCTGAAATCGTTGGTTTTCGGATTCACGTATGTCGATCGGGCCCCTGGGCCCGCTCCTTCACGGATCTAGGTATAGAGCTCGCCCATGGTGACGCGCGATGGTTTCCGGACGTAGATGTAAGCCGAGTTCGCGGCCACGCAGCCTTCGCTCGAGGCGGTGAGCAGCAGCTTGTACTTGCCTTCGTAGGTCACGATGTCGCCGCACGCAAAGATCCCTTCGACGGAAGTGTGCATGCGACCATCCACTTTGATCTGGTTGCCTTCCACTTCGATTCCCCACTGTTTCACCGCGTCGAGGTTGACCGCGGCCCCGATGTTCACGACCAGATAGTCGCACGGGACGCGCAGCGGCTCGCTCTGCCCCTTGGTCTGCGCGACCACCGCCCTGAGCCTGCCGTTCTCGATCTCGAGCGCCTTGACCCGGGTATTGAAGTGGCGCGGGATCTCCATCTGATTGACCAGATCGATGTTGCTCTCCATCCCGGTGAATCGATCGAGCACCTGCAGCAGGGTGACCCGGGCCCCGGCCTGGTGCGCGCTTTGCGCGCTTTCGAGGCCCGAATCGCCTCCACCCACCACCACCACGTCGAGACCCTTCACCTTCGCCTTGTCCGGCATGCGATAGGTGAGCATGTCCTCGCCGAGCGTCTCCTCGAGCGGCACCTTCAACCGGCGCGGCTCGAACGCGCCGCCGCCGATCGCAACGATCACGCAGCGGCCCCGATGCCGCAGCTCTTCCCCGCTCACCACGTCGCGCGCGGCCAGCTCGAAGCCCTCCTGCGCGGCGAGCCGGGTGAGCCCGGTGACCTTCTGATGCTCCACCATCTCGACCTCGAGCGCGCGGGCGTGGGCGGTCAGCGTTCCCGCCAGATCGCCAGCGATGACGTGATGGTAGCCGGGCCAGTCGTGCACCGGCTTGTCGCCGTAGAGCGAGACCAGCTGCCCGCCGAGCCGGCCCGCGTCGAGAACGCGGACGCTCATCTTGCGCATCCGGCAGTACATCCCGGCGGTCAGGCCGGCCGGGCCGCCGCCGATGATCAGGACCTCGTGCAACCCACCTCCCTGAAGTGCCGACCGGCTCACGGGCGGAGCGGGTGCAGGTTCCGGCTCTCCTGGCTGGGGCCTTGGGGAGCGCAGGGCAAAGCCGATGGAAAGAGGCTCGAACGTTAAGCGGGACGCGCGGAACGGTCAAGCCGGAGCGGGCGCCGAAATGGGCCGCGGCGGCTTGACCGCACCCGTGCGCGCGTCTAGCGTCCCACCATGCTCACGCATGGTGAACTGCGCATCGAGCCCTGCCCTGAGACTCTCGCCCAGGCTCGGCAGTGGCTCGCGCCGGTGCGCGCCGCGCTCGGTTCCGACTTCCTCGCCGCCTACCTCACCGGCAGCGTTCTCACCCAGTCGTTCGACGCGAAGCAGTCGCGGATCAATCTGCTGGTGGTCGCGCGCACGCTCGACACCGACGTGCTCGAGCGCATCGCCCCCGCGTGCCAGGCTTCCGCGGCTGCGAAGGACGCGAATGCGGGGATCGATCCGCTGTTCCTCAGCCGGCGCCAGGTCGAGCATTCGATCGACGTGTTTCCGATCGAGTGGCTGGAGATCCACGAGCGGCACCTGCTGCTCGAGGGCGAGGACCTGGTCGCGGCTCTCGAGGTGCCGGCCGGCTTCCTCAGGCTGCAATGCGAGCACGAGCTGCGCGGCAAGCACATCCGGCTGCGCCAGACCTACCTGCTCGCACACGACCGGCCCGAAGAGCTGGAGCGCGTGGTGCGCGGCAGCGCGAGCGGATTCGCGACCCTGTTTCGGACCCTGCTGCGTCTGCGCGGCGAGACCCCGCCCGGTGATTCGGCGAAGGTGATCCAGCGCCTCGCCGACGTCTACGGCCTCGACGCCACCGGCGTGCTCGGACCCCAACTCATGCGCTACAGCCCCCGCCGCTACAAGAGCGAGGAGATCCTGGCCCTCTACCGGAAATTCCTCGTCGAGATGGACCGACTGGTCAACGCGATCGACGAGATGCACGTCTCATGAGCGCCCGGCGCGCACTCGCGCGCCTCCTCTTACCTCTGGAACTGGCGCTGTTCCTGGCCGCGGCATCCGCCGCGCGCGCACAGGAGCCGGCCATCCCTCCTCCGGTCGGGTTCGTCAACGATCTCGCGGGCGTCATCGACGAGGGCGCGCGCGCCAGGCTCGAGAGCTTTCTCGATCAGCTGAAGCAGAAGACCGGCGCGGAATTCGCCGTGCTCACGGTCAAGAGCACCGCCCCGCTCGACCCATCCGACTACAAGGTGCGCGTGTTCGAGAGCTGGAAGCTCGGGAAAAACGGCGAGGACAACGGCCTGCTCATGCTGGTCGCGGTCGACGAGCATCAGGTGCGCTTCGAGACCGGCTACGGGCTGGAAGGCACGCTTCCGGATGGGCTCGAGTCCCGCATCGTTCGCGAGAAGATGGTGCCGCTCCTGCGTCAGGGCGACTACACCGGCGCGATCACCGCGGGTGTGCTGGCCTGCGCGGCGCGGATCGCGGCCGAGAAGGGCGTGAAGCTCGAGTGGAACGGGCAGGAGCTGCGCTATGACCGCAGCAGCGAGCGCGGCATGCCGCCGGCGGCGGTCGCGATGCTGGTGTTCTTCGCGATCGTCATGCTCGTGCTGCGCGCGGCCGGGATGGGTGGCCGGCGCAGGCGCGGATGGTACGTGGGCCCGGGCGGATGGGGCGGCGGACTCGGAGGCGGATTCGGAGGCGGTTTTGGCGGCGGCGGCGGGGGCGGGGGATTCGGCGGATTCGGAGGCGGCTCGAGCGGCGGAGGCGGTGGCGGAGGAAGCTGGTAATGTGCGCGCCGCGCAGCTCGCGGCGCCCTGAAAGGAGAAGGGAATGAAGCGTGGAGGTCTGGTTGCACTGGCGGTGGTGGCGCTCCTGTTGCTCGTCGTCGGCGGGTGCGTGGTGGGCAACTACAATCGGCTGGTCACCGCGAACGAGTCGGTGAAGCAGCGCTGGGCGCAGGTGGACAACCAGCTGCAGCGGCGAAACGACCTGATCGGAAACCTGGTCGAGACCGTCAAAGGGACCGCTTCCCAGGAACAGGCGGTCTTCGGAGCGATCGCCGAGGCGCGTGCGCGCATGGCCGGAGCGAAGACGCCCCAGGAAGGGATCGCCGCCGGACAGGCGATGGACACCGCGCTCGGACGGTTGCTGGTGGTCGTCGAGAACTACCCGCAGCTCAAGAGCAACGAGGCCTTCGTCCAGCTGATGGACGAGCTGGCCGGCACCGAGAATCGCCTGGCCACCGAACGCATGCGCTACAACCAGGAAGTGCAGAGCTACAACGTGCTGGTGAAGCGCTTCCCGACCAATCTGTTCGCATCGGCCTTCGGCTACAAGGAAGCGCCTTACTACCAGATCCCCGAAGGGGCGCGTGCGGTGCCCAGGGTGGATTTCGGCGGGATCAAGCCGGGGGCGACCAGGTAGCGGATACGCTCGAGCGTGCATCAACGCGGCGGGGCGCTCCTCGTTCGAGGGGCGCCCCGCTTCGCATCCTTCCGGAATCCGATCGATCCCGCTACGCCGCGCTGCCCTCCAGCCAGGCGGCCTCGCGCGCCGCCGCGCGCAGCGCCTGAATGGTCGCGGGATCGAGGCGCGAGGCCACCCGTTCGAGCGCCTGATCCATCGCGTCTTCGAAGCCGGCTCCGCGCGCCCGCAGTTCGGCCAGCGCCCATGCGGCCGCGACCAGTCCCGCGGCGCGCTGAAGCTCGGGGCGATCGCCGGGGCCATCCTCACCGAGCTCAGCGCCCTCGCACAGCCGTACCAGCTCGCTCGCGCGCCCGGTCGACTCGGTCGTGGCGATGCGCTCGAGCGCGACCCTGAGAGCGCCCGCCGTGACCCCTCGCCCGAACGCCGCGGCGTGCCGGACCAATCCGCGAGCGCGCGGCGGCAGCAGCGTGGCGCGCGCGGCCCGATGCACCACCAGCGCCGCCTCGAGCCGCAGCGCGGTCGAAGCATCGGAGGCTGAGATCGCCAGCAGCTCGAGCTGGCGGTCGAGCTGGGCGGCGAAACGCTGCGCGGTGGAGAGCGCCGCCGCCGCGATCTCGCACAGGCCCGCGAGCAGCTCGAGGTCGGTCCTGCCCAGCTCCATTCCGTCGAGCCGTTCGTCGGCGATCAGCAGCGCTTCGAGACCATCCGGCGTCGCGAGCGGCGCGATCAGCGCGCAGCCACAGCCGATCAACGGCGGCATCTCGCCGCGCAGCTCGGGCAGACGTTCCAGCTCGCGCTGATGCACCGGACGCCCGAGCGCGCGCACCATGGTGGCGAGCGCACTGGTGCGCTCGATCGAAATCGCAGCGAAGCGCTCGAACCCGTCCCCGCGCACCGCGTGCGCCGTGAACGCGCCTTCTGCGTCGGGCAGCAGCAACGCCACCGCGCCGACGCCGAGGCGGCCCTGGGTCTCGAGCAGGAGACGGCGCGTGAGCTCGTCGACGTCGAGCGTTCGGTGCAGATCGCGCCCGAGTCCGAACGCCAGCTCGCGCAGGCGCTGCTCGCGCCGGGTTTCGAGGTGCGAGCGCTTCACCTCGTCCTGCACGCGGGTGAGCTCGCGCTCGAGCTCGCGCTTCTCGCGCCGCGCATCGCGACCCTCGGCCGAGCGTGCCAGCAGGCGGCGCGAGCGGGCGATCAGCTCCTTGGGCGAAAACGGCTTGGTCAGGTAGTCGTCGGCGCCGGCCTGAAGTCCCTGCAGGCGAGACTCGGTTTCGGAGGCGGCCGAGACCAGGATGATCGGGATGTGGAAGTGCTCGGGATCGCGCCGGATCATCTCGCACACTTCGAGCCCGCTCTTCTTCGGCAGGCGCACGTCCATGACCAGCAGGTCCGGCTTCTCGGCGAGCGCCTTGTTCACGGCCTCCTCGCCGTCGGCCGCGGTCCAGACCTTGAACCCGTTCGCGCTGAAGGCGATGTCCAGCAGCTCGACCACGCGCCGATCATCGTCCACCACCAGCACGGTCGGCGTGGCGTCGTGAGTGCGGTCGTTCCCCCGTCCCGGAATCACCCGGCGCTCCGATCGAGAAGCCCGACACTCTCCAGAATCTGCCTCACCAGCTCGCGCTCGAACGGCTTGTACAGAGTGCGGGTCACGCCCGCCGAGCGCGCGGTCGCCACGTCCTCGGCGTCACGTACCAGCGCAACGATGCGCTCGCGAGCCGGGCCGTGCTCGAGCAGCTCGCGCAGCAGGTCGGCACCGCGCGCATCCGGCAGCTCGACATCGACGCACACCAGGCTCCAGGTGTCGTGTGTCAGCGCGATGAACAGCTCGGCCGCCGTGCTCACCGCATACACCTCGAGGCCCTCGTGCTCGAGGGTGCGGATGAGAAAGATCTGCGCGATGATCGAATCCTCGGCGACGAGCACGCGACGTCCCGCCGGCGCATCGAAGGTCGGCTCGGACCTCATTCCAGCACGGAGCGAGGGAGCGCGCTCCGCTTCCTCGCGCACGGGCTCGGGTGCCGGCAGCGGCTCGACATCCGCGGCGCGGAGCAGCGGAATGTGCGACTCCCCATGCTTGCGCGACTGCGACAGCGGCTTGCGCTCGGGTCGGGGCGGCGAGTCTCGATGAGGCGTCCGCGTTTCGGCGGACGGCGCCTCGAGCGGGATCGCGGACTCGACATCGAGCATGGGCGCTTCGATGCGCGGCGCCTCGAGCTCGGGCGCGCGCCCGGCCGCCGCAGCCCGGCGCATCTCATTCGCGAGCGCAACCGCGGGCAGCGTCGCCTCCACGTCGCGCAGCAGCAGCGCCGGGTCGGCGAGCCAGAAGATCTCGCCCTCGTCGGTGCGCACCGCTCTCGACCAGTCCGGCGCGGGCGGCGAGCCCGCGGCAGCGGAAGGCTCGGCGGCGAGACGCCAGATCAGTCGGTCGGCGGGAAACCACGCGCGCTTGAGTCCGAGTCCGAGCAGCGCGAACGGGCGATCGGCGCCCCTGTCCCGCAGCTCCGCCAGCGGAGCGAGCGTGGGCGGCGAGGCCGTGTCGTGCGTCTCCTCGGGTCCGAGCGGGGCGCGGCGGATCTGGACGCGCAGCACGGCGTGCCACGGCAGCGCCAGGCGAAAACCACCGTGCTCGACCATGAGGAACGTGTCGCGCGCGGCGTACACCGGCACGCGCATGGTCCAGCGGCCCTGCGCTTCGCTCGTGGGATCCGGGAACAGACTCCCTCCCGCGAAGGTGAGCATGTGGTGGGCGGGTGCGAATCCCGCAGAATCCGGGGCCGAGGCGCTCAGCTCGAGCGCACCGTCGTCGACCCGCGCTGCGAGGCTGCGCTGATGTCGCGCGCCGAACAGCCAGTCGAGCGCAGCGTGCAGCGCCGCCGCGACCGGCGCGGTCACGCGCACCCCGGAGACTCCGTGGTCCGGACGGGTGGGCTCGATCCTCCACTCGGCCAGCACTTCTGACAGCGCGAGCGTCGGAACCGCGCCCTCGGCGCCGTTCGGGCGCGCGCTCCATTCGAGGCCCTCGAGCTCGGCGGCGAGCGCCGAGAGTTCGAGGTCGCCGCGCCGGAAAACGTCAGGATCGCCCTCTTCCCGACACTGCTCGGCGAGGCGCGCGAGGCGTTCGATCATCGGGCGCAGCTCGGCGGGCCACTCGTGGCCTGCGTGCGGTTCGAACACGGCCAGCGCGCGGTCGAGACCGGCCAGCGAGAGCACCTGCGCCATGTCGCGCGCCAGCGCCACAGCCGGCGCCGGCGCACCCGGAGAGAGCGCGGGGGTCAACACCTCGAGCAGGCCGCGCGCCAGTTTGCGCGCGGTGGCATCGACGCTGGCATCGTTCACGAGCGCTCTCCTCGTTCGCGAGCCTCGGCGTCGGTCGCACGATCGTCACGCCCGAGCAGGCGCAGCTTCCCGCCCGGCCCTGCCGCCTCGCTGCCCTCGCCCGGGGCCATGAGACGCGCGGGGTCCGCGGCCGGGCTCGAAACCTCAGGCGCGAGATTTCGCGCGAGAGTCTCGAGCAACGCAACCTCTTCCTCGAGTCGATGCGCCAGGCGTTGCGCCGCACGCGAGGCGCGTTCCCCGGCGGCGGAGAGGCGCTCGCCCTTGCTGGTCGCGTCCTGAACCATCTCGCGCACGCGCTCCATCAGGTGCAGCGTGTCGTCGGACTGCGGACCCGCCAGGACAGGATCTGGCACGCTCTCGAGTGCGTCCGCGACGCGTGAGCGCACGGCGGTCATGCGCTGAGTCGCATTCGAGACGTCGAGCTCCACGTCACGCGCCAGCTCCGAGACACGATCGGTGGCGGCGCGGACTTCGCGCGCGAGTGTCTTGAGATCCTCGGACGTTTCCGCGGGCCTATCGCCGGCGCGCCCGGCGGTGACCGCGTTGAGCGCGATGAGCGTGGCGCGATTGGCGACCACCTGCACCTGCTCGGAAACCTCGTGAACCTTGAGCATGCCCTCGGCGAGCAGCGAGACGCTGACGCCCGAGGCAGCGACCAGCTCCTCGATCGCGTGCGATGCGGCCCTCCGGTAGCGCTCGACCGCGTCGGGCACGGCGGCCTCAGTCGCGGGCGCGCCCAGTGCCTGCTGAAGCTCGCCGCTCAGCCGATGCAGCTCGCGCACGGTCGTGAGCAGCGCGGTGGCTTCGACGAATCCTCTCTCGGCCTGCTCGGCGGTTTCGCGCGCCTCTCCGAGTGACTCGGTCAGCTCCACGGCCGCTCCACGCAGGTTCTCTCCGGTGCCGGCCCGGGTGCCCATGGCGCGTGCAAGCGTGCGCTCGAGAACCGCCGAGATCAGGCTGAGCGGTCCGGTCTGAAGCGGCGGCGGCTGCCAGCGCGCGCCGGCATCCCAGCGCTCGAGCGATTCGCGAAGGCGCGCGATCTCGGCCTGCAGCGAGGCCTGCTCGGTGCCGCCGCGCGCGAGCTGACGCTGGCGCACGAGGATTTCCTGAACTCGCTCGGTGAGCTCGCCGAGCTCGCCCCAGCCCGAGGGCAGGCCGCGCAGCTCGGAGGGTTGACCCGCAGCCAGGCTGCGGATGAGGCCGCGCAGAACCCGGATGATGCCACGATCGAGCCAGAGCGCGAGAACCACCCCGACGATCAGCGCGCCGCCGGCGATCGCGGGCAGCCACACCCAGCGCAGCTCGGCATTCAGTCCGCTCGCGGGAAGATCCGACTGTAGCACCAGCCACCACAGGGCGGCGGCGACGAGCAGTTCGGAACCGAGGCAGCCGATCCACAGCCGGACACGCAGTCCGGCGCCGGAAGAGGGCGCGGTCGTGTTGGCTCGCTTATCCATTGCGGCGGGAGTCAGGGCGCGGCCACGCCTGGGGAGCAAACGACGTCGAGGACTTCACGTTCGGCCTTTTCGCAAGACATGTGCCCCCGCGAACCCTGTTTCGAGCTCCGCGGAACGGCCACCACCGGCTACGTCGTTCGCCGAGACGGGAAGCGCGCGCGTGCAGAACGCGACGCTCCGCCCGCGACGCTATCGCGCTGTCGCACACGCTCCTGTAAGGGAAATGCCTATCAAGACTCTTCACACGCAATGCCAGACATTGCGACTTTGCGTCCCGCGGCGCGCCGCTCCGTCTCAGGCGCTCACGCCGTGCCCCGACGAGCGCCAGCCCTCCGGTCACGGGCCAGAAGCCCCAGCGCGGGGGTCAGTCGACGCGAAGTTCCACTGGCCAGAAGGGTTCCAATCGCCCGTCCGGGATGGCGCAACTCCCGAGCGCACGCGAGAAATGGGCCCTGGCGCTCTTCCCCGTCCCTGTGGCATGCGAGATGCAATGACCCTCTGGGAAGGGACGTGCCCGGACCCCTGGCTCCTCTGGTTTCCGGCACTACGACAGGAGCTTCCCGATGAACCCGCGACACTACGTCGACCTCAAGGAAACGAGTCGGGATCTTCAGCCGACGTACTACTTCATGATCAATTGCCTGCTCTACAGCCGCATGGAGACAGGCCTGGTCAGCAATCAGGACTTCTACGACGAAGACGTGAACGTCTACCTCGCTCACCTCCTGCACTCGTTCATCAATCCCGAGTACGTCGAGCAGTCGCGCAAGTTCCTGTCGAAGTACGACACTGACGTGTTCCGCAGGCTCGCCAACTCCGGCGACGCGCGGCTCAAGTATCAGATCTACAAGACCAACGCCGACTTTCTCCTGATCTCGATCGGGATCTTCGACAATCCTACCGCCGCCGCCGTCGCGCGCCGCCATCAGCCGAGCGAAGAGGCGTACATCGGCCGTGGCAAGACCTACTACCACTTCGCCTACTCGTACGGCCAGCAGATGCACCGCAAGAACGCGGGCGTGGCCGAAGTGCTCGAGAAGCTCTCGGTGGGCTTCGAGAAGTACATCCGCATCCTGTCACACATGCGCGGCGAGTACCTCGACCTGATGACGCGCCTTTCGCAGGGCGAGGTCTATCACCTCGAGCGGTCGATGGACGAGCACTCGCAGCAGGAGCTGCTGCGCGTCAAGCAGGACGAGCTGCTCGAGTTGTACACCGCGTGGAAGAGCGAGCCGAGCCGCGAGGCCGAGGCCAACCTCGAACGCGTCGTCGACGAGATCCGCCAGCTCAACCCCGAGTTCAAGTTTCAACTGCCGAAGCGATAGTCCAGTCGCGGAAACGGCAGCGGGCCCCGGAGAGATACGCTCCGGGGCCCATTCACCTGGGCTCGAAAGCTGTCAGCGGATGGCGATGCTCGAAGCGGGCTCGAGCGAGGCGGCGGCGACCGGAACGCGCGCACGCGAGTGCACCCAGCTCTCGGCCCACATCTGCAGGCTGAGCACGGTCCACAGCGTTCGCCCGCGCTCGGCGCGCCCCTGGACGTGGTTGTCGAGCAGACGCGTGACCGCGTGTGGGTCGAGCACGCCCGCGCGTTCGACCCGCCCCGGCTCGAGGCGCGCGCGCACCTGGCGCTCGAGCGGACCTCGCGCCCACGCCGAGAACGGCGGTGAGAAGCCCTGCTTGCGCCGCCTCAGCAGGCGCCGCGGGAGCAGCCGCGAGGCCGCGCGCTTGAGCGCCCACTTGCCGCTGCCGCCGCGCAGCTTCGCGCGGTCGGGCAGGGCCAGCGCGAACTCGATCAGCTCATGCTGCAGGAACGGCGCTCGGGATTCCACGCCGTGCGCCATCGCGCAGCGGTCCACCTTGGTGAGCAGATCGCCGCTCAGGTAGGTCTCGAAGTCGAGCAGCTGATACGCGGTCAGCCCGGGACGGCGCGTCTGCGCGGCCAGCGCCGAATGCCCGAGCGCGTGCTCGAACGCGCCGAGGTGCGCGAGCGGCGCCTCGTCGCTCACCCGGACCCGCAGCCCGGGCGCGAGCAGCCCGAGCGCTTCGGCCGGGCGAGCGGTGCCGAACCATGCCAAGTGGCGCTCGAAGGGCGGGAGCGCGGCGCCCTCGAGAAAGCGCTCCGCGAAGTACGCGACGCTCAGATGCGTGTGCGATGGGCGTGCGCGTCTCGCGATCTCGAGCAGCCGGGCGCGAGCCGCCGCGGGAAGGCGTGCGGCAAGCGCGGCCCAGCGATGCCCGAGGTAGGTCGGGTAGCCGGCGAACAGCTCATCGCCGCCCTCCCCGGTCAGCACCACCGGCACGTGGCGCGAGGCCAGGCGCGCGATCGCCCAGGTGGGCAGCAGGCTGGGATCGCCGAGCGGCTGGTCCATCGCGCTCCCGAAGCTTTCGAGCGCCTCCTCGCCCTCGGCGCTGTCCATGCTCAGCTCGTGGTGCTCCGAGCCGATCGAATGCGCGACCTCGCGCGCGTACTCCGACTCGTCGTAGCCACGCACCGGCATGCGCAGGCAGAAGGTCGGGAAGCGCTTCCCGAGCGCGCGCGCCGCGAGAGTCGCCACCAGCCCGGAATCCACGCCGCCCGAGAGGAACACGCCGAACGGGACCTCGTCGGGCAGGCGCGAGCGCACCGCCCGCTCGAGCGCATCCAGGCTCCTCGCCGGCGCCTCGCCTGCCTCGCACGAAGCGCGGCCCAGCGCATCCCACGGCCGCCAGTAGCGGGTCAGATGCTCCTCGCCGTGCTCGAACACCAGGACGTGCGCGGCCGGGATCTGGCGGATCGACGCGAAAGCGCAGTCTGTTCCCGCGAAGTAGCCGTGCACGAGATAGCGCGCCAGCGCGTCCGGCGCCGGATCACGCGACACCCACGGCAGTGCCGCGAGCGCACCCGGCTCCGAAGCGAATGCCACCGCGCGCGCCGTGACCGAGACGAACAGCGGCTTCTCGCCGGCCCGGTCGCGCGCGAGCGTCAGGCGGCGCGCGCCGGCGTCCCAGATCGCGATCGCAAACATGCCATCGAGGCGTTCCGGGAACTGGGTCGCATTCTCCTGGTACAGACCCGGCAGCACCGCGGTGTCGGCGCCTTCCTCGACGATCGTGCCGCGCCGCACCAGCTCGCTGCGCAGCGCCTGGTGGTTGTAGATCTCGCCGTTCATCACCGCGTGCACCGAGCCGTCGGCGCTGGAGGTGATCCGGGTCGGAGAGAGCGGCGAGACGATCGCGAGCCGGCTGAGCCCGAGCGTCACTCCCGCATCCCCCCACAGCGCGCCGCCGCTCGGGCCGCGGTGCTCGAGCGAACGCAGCATCTCGGCCACCCAGTGCGCGCGCTCTTCGGCGCTCATGCCGGGGGCCCACAGCCCCGCGATTCCACACATGTTCGGGCCGCCTGATGCGCTCTGGTCAGCGCGGTGAAGGTGAAGACATGCGATAGGCGACGAAGCGTCCGTCGCGGAAGAATTCGGTGCTGCCTTCGGGCGGCGGCATGGACGCCTCGCGTCGCGGACGAACCACGAATGCCGCGCGATCGCCGGGCGGCGGCGCCTCGAGCGGGGTCCATTGCCCGCGCGCGATCAGAGAATCGCGATAGCGAAGCTGGTAGTTGCTGGTGGTCTCCGCGCCGCGCGGGCTGACCAGGCTCGAGCCGTGTCCCAGGAGATAGTCCGTGCCCGGACTATAGCAGCGTTCGTACCGGACCCCGCCCGGGCCGCGCGAGGCGATGGCGCGCGAGAGCGCGGCCCCGCTCGGCGCGAGGTCCGCATCGATCGGGTCGGAGCCCGCGGTCAGTACGATCGGCACCGCACACAGCAGGCCCAGCAGCAGGATTGCCGCAATCGCCCACGACCTTCTCTGGGGCGCACGATCGTTCCACGCCGCGCCCGCGACCCAGGCCAGCGGCGGGAAGGCGGGCAGCAGGTAGGTCACCAGCTTCGAGTGGGAGAGCGTGAAGAAGATCACGGCAAACAGCACGAAGCCGAGCCCGACCCGCGCGGTCGCCAGGACGCCCGGCTCCGCGCGCCGCACCCGGGCCACGCTCCATGGGGTGGCGAGCGACCAGGGCAGCGCACCGACCACCAGCACCGCGGGCACGAACCACCACGGCTGCTCGCGACGAAACGAGCCGGTGGCGATGCGCTCGATCGACTCCTCGACGAACGCGTAGTGCGGATACTCGGGGAACCGCGCAGTGGCGAGCGCGAACCATCCGCCGGCCAGCCCGAGCGCGACCAGCCATCCCGGCCACCAGGCGAGCCAGCGAACAGGGGATCTCGAACGCATGAGCAGTGCCGCCCCCAGGCTGCCGCCGATCACCCATGCCAGCATGACCGGGCCCTTGAGCAGCAGCCCGAGCCCGATCGCGAGGAACATCGCGAGACGCCGGCGATTCGATCTGCCTTCGACCAGCTCGCGCGCCACGCCGAGCCATACCACGGTCACGCACAGGGTGAGTGGCATGTCGAAGATCACGTAGGCCGAGAGCGTGGCGAACAGTGGTGCAGAGGCGAGCAGCGCGACGCTGATGCGGGCGAATCGCGCGCCGCCGGTGCGCAGGGCATGCGATCCGACCAGCCACAGCGTCAGCACCGCGGCGACGATCGAAGGCAGGCGCGCAGCGAGCGGCGTGTGGCCGAGCGCACGGATCGCGAGAGACCCGGCCCAGAACAGCGCCGGGGGCTTGTCGAGGTACGGCATGCCGGCGAGATGCGGGATCACCAGATCGCCGCCGTTCGCCATCTCGCGCGCGACCTCGGCGTTGCGCCCCTCGTCGGGGTCGAACAGCGGCACGAACGTGGCGAGCGAGAGGGAGAGCGCGAGGGAGGCGAGCAGGATCGCGATCAGCGGTGCGTCGAGACGCGGGTGGACGGGAGTGTTCACGCGCGCGTCCTAGCGAATCTCGTAGTTGGGCGCTTCCTTCGTGATCGTGATGTCGTGCGGATGGCTCTCGCGCAGGCCGGCCGAGCTGATGCGCACGAAGCGCGTGCGCGTGCGCAGCTCCTCGATGGTGCGCACGCCGCAGTAGCCCATGCCCGCGCGCAGGCCTCCGACCATCTGGAACACCGAGGTGGAAAGCGGACCCTTGAACGGCACGCGGCCCTCGATGCCTTCGGGAACCAGCTTCGACAGCTCGTCGGTGCCCTCCTGGAAGTAGCGCTCGCGGCTCCCGCGCGCGGCGGCCATCGCCGAGAGCGAGCCCATGCCGCGGTACACCTTGAAGGATCGGCCCTCGAGGAGCACGACTTCGCCGGGGCTTTCCTCAACGCCGGCGAACAGGCTGCCGATCATCACCGAGTGCGCGCCCGCCGCGATCGCCTTGACCACATCGCCGGTGTACTTGATCCCGCCGTCGGCGATGATCGGAACATCGCTGCCTTCGAGCGCTTTCGCCGCTTCGAGCACGGCGGTGATCTGTGCCATTCCCGAGCCAGTGACCACGCGCGTGGTGCAGATCGCACCCGGACCCATGCCGACCTTGACCGCGTCGGCACCGGCGCCGGCGACCGCCTTCGCGCCCGCGCCGGTGCCCACGTTGCCGACCACCAGATCGACGTCGGGAAAGCGCTCGCGCATCTTCTCGGTCGCGGCGAGCACGCCGCGCGAGTGCGCGTGCGCGCTGTCCAGCACCAGCGCATCCACCCCGTTCCTGACCAGCTCCGCCGCGCGCTCGAGGTAGTCACCGGACGCGCCCACCGCCGCGGCGACGCGCAGGCGCCCGAGCTTGTCCTTGCATGCGTCCGGGTGCTTGATGCGCTTCTCGATGTCCTTGACGGTGATCAGGCCCTTGAGCCGTCCGCTCTCGTCCACGATCGGCAGCTTCTCGATCCGGTACTTCGCCAGGATGGCGCGCGCCTGCTCGAGCGTGGTGCCGACCGGCCCGGTGATCAGGCGCTCGCGCGTCATCACCTCGCTGACGCGACGGGTGTCGTCGTCCTCGAAGCGCAGGTCACGGTTGGTGAGAATTCCGACCAGCCTGCCGTTCTCGGTGATCGGCACGCCCGAGATGTGGAATCGGGCGCAGACGTCGTGGGCCTCGCGCACCGTCGCGCTGGGCGGCAGCGTCACCGGATCCACGATCATGCCGCTCTCGGAGCGCTTGACCAGGTCCACCTGCGCGCTCTGGTCGGCGATCGAGAGGTTCTTGTGGATCACACCGATCCCGCCCTCGCGCGCGAGCGCGATCGCGAGCTCGGACTCGGTGACCGTGTCCATCGCGGCGCTCACGATCGGGACATTGAGCGTGATGTGGCGCGAGAAGCGGGTGGCGAGCGCGACCTCGCGCGGATGCACCTCTGAGAGCCGTGGCACCAGCAGCACGTCGTCGAACGTCAGGGCCTCGGGGCCCACCTTCTCTTCCCACGCCACTCGGTCGCTCACCGCGCCCTAGCTCCCCTGAAACGCCGAAGCCGCGGCGGAAAGCGCCGCGACCTGGTGAATCACTTTTTCTGCTTCTTTCCGGACGCCGGGAGTTTCGTGTCCGGCGCCTTTCGAGGCTTCACCACGTTGAAGTAGTAGTTCCCGCCGAGGCGCACCCCGACTGCCGAGAGCGTGCTGTTGAAACCCGAGGGAAACTGGTCGTCGCGCTTCGCGAAGATGTGATGCCCGTCCACCGTCAGCTCGACGCTGGTGGTGGTGAGCCCCTTGAAGAATCTCTCCGCGCCGAGCTCGAACGTGGCGCCCGGATAGACGCCGCGATGCAGGCGCAGCGTCACCGGGTCCTTCAGCACCTTGCGATGGTTCTCGACCCACACCCGGTACGCGCCGACCCCGGCGCCGGCGTGCCAGGTGAACTGCTTGCCACGAAGCACGAGCTGAAGCTGCGCGGTCGCGGGCGCCACCAGCGTCAGGTAGTTGTCCTTGGTCGAGTCGTTCGGAAAGTTCAGATCCTGGAAGGGCGCCGGCGTGCTCTTCTGCGAATAGCCGGCCCAAAAGAAACCCGGACTGATCTGCCAGCGCACCGATCGACCGACGTAGTACCGGAAGGTGCCAGCGAGCGAGATGCGGGCCAGAGATTCCTTCGAGTAATCCTCGGCGCCAGTCAGGAACGACCCGCCGAACTGACCGCCGATTCCACCGAACCCGCGTTTCGGACCGGTCTCCGCTGCGGGTGTCGCCGCGGGTGTCACCGCGGGTATCGCCGCGGGCGCCGCCGGAGTGTTGACGGAGAGCGAGTCCTGGGCAGCGCACACCGAGGCGACCGTGAGCAGCGCAAAGGCCGCGATGCTCACCCAGCGAAAGCGTGAAATCATGCGAAGGTAACTCCCTGTCCGATCGGAGCGGCTCAGCGGTGGGCCCGGTGCTGAATGAGCGCGGCAGTATAGGGAGGGCCCACAGCGAGGTCAAGACACGCCACGGTCTGAACTTGGGGCCTGGCGTCCGCGCGCGCGAACCTGCCCACGAAGGTGTCCGAATGTCGACGACGGCGTCAGCCGCGCGACACCTCGAGCGTCGGCGCGAGGCGAATCGGCGCGCGATTGCGACGGACTCGGCCGCTGGAACGGTTGTTGCGGAAGACACGATTCGCATCAACCGGGATCCCATCTCCACATCCGCAACACCATCCTCACCCCGAACCCTCCAGCACAAGCAGTTCAGAACTTCGCGGGGCCGGCCGCCAACCGGCCCCAGTCCCGGCACTCGCAGCGCGGTTTCGAGCAGCAATGACGGGCTCGCCCGCAGCCGCGCCTCGCGGACGCACCGAAGCTCTCGATTCTTTGACATCGCGGTTGCCGCGCCCTTAGACTCCCGCCCTCATTTTGCCTGCGCACGTCAGGGCGGCGCTCGCCTTCCTCGCGCCGCCCGGCTGTTGACCTCTGGGGGATCCGATGACCCGCACCGACCAGTGGAAGCTGGTGGGGGTGCTGGCGGTGACGCTCTTGGCCGCCTACTACCTCTATCCTTCCTACCGCTACTACACGCTCACGCCGGCACAGCGCGACAAGCTTCCCGCGCAGCAGCTCGCGGAGCTGCGCAGGAAGGCCATCCATCTCGGACTCGACCTGCAGGGCGGCATGCACCTGGTGCTCGAGGTGGACCGTTCGCGGCTGAATGCCGCCGAGGCCAAGGACGCGCCCGAGCGCGCGATGGAGATCATCCGTAACCGTATCGACCAGTTCGGCGTGGCCGAGCCGCTGATCCAGAAGGAAGGTGAGGACCGGATCGCGGTGCAGCTTCCGGGGCTCACCGATCGCCAGCGCGCCATCGACCTGATCGGCAAGACCGCGCTGCTCGAATTCAAGCTGGTGCGCACTCCAGAAGAAGTGAAGAACACCTTCGACAAGCTGGACGCCTTCCTCGCCGCGCGCGGAGTCGCGGGTCTCGACAGCTCGCTGCGCCGCACGCCACTGACCGGCCATCTGCTCTCGCTCGAGAGCTCGGCGTTCGTGCGCGACGAGGATCTGCCGACCGTCGAGCGTTTGCTCGCCACGCCCGGCATCGACTCGATCATTCCGGCCGACTCCCAGTTGCTGTGGGGCGATGCCCATCAGAGTTTCCAGGGCGTCACCGGACGCGCGCTCTACGTGGTCAAGAAAGAGCCCGAGATGACTGGCGGCTCGATCGCGGTGGCCGAGGCGCAGGTCGGCCTCGACCAGACTAACCCCGGCGCGTGGGGCGTCACCATGAAGCTCACGCCCAAGGGCCGCGCCGACTTCGCGCGCGTCACCGGCAATAATGTCGGCCGCCAGCTGGCGATCGTGCTGGACGGAGTGGTGAGCTCGGCGCCCAACATCCGCGAGCGCATTCCCTCGGGCAGCGCTTCGATCACCGGCAGCTTCGACGCCCAGACGGCGCGCGATCTCGCGATCGTGCTGCGCGCCGGCGCACTGCCGGCCCCGGTGCGCATCATCGAGGAGCGATCGGTCGGACCCTCGCTGGGAAGCGACTCGATCCAGGAGGGCATCACCGCCGGCTTGATCGGAACCGGGATGGTGATCGTGTTCATGGCGATCTACTACCAGCTGTCCGGCCTGATCGCGATCGTGGCGATGGTGCTCAACATCTTCTACCTGGTCGCGGCCATGGCCGGGTTCGGCGCGACCCTGACCCTGCCGGGTCTCGCCGGCATCGTGCTCACCATCGGCATGTCGGTGGACGCGAACGTTCTGATCTTCGAGCGCATCCGCGAAGAGCTGCGCAACCAGAAGAGCGTGCGCCAGTCGGTTCAGCTGGGCTACGACAAGGCGTTCCGCACCATTCTCGATGCCCACGTCACCACGATCATCAGCGCGCTCTTCCTGTTCCAGTTCGGCACCGGCCCGATCAAGGGCTTCGCGGTCACGCTGACCATCGGGCTGATCGCCAACATGTTCACCGCAGTCGTCTTCACGCGGATGATCTTCGACTTCATGCTGAGCCGCGCGGGCAAGACCGAGCGGATCAGCATCTGACCGAGAGGCCGCACTCATGATCCAGCTGCTCATCGGGACCAACATCCCGTTCATGCGCTACCGGCGCTTCACGTACATGTTCTCGGGCGCCCTGCTCCTCGCGACCACGATCTGGCTGGTGATGCATGGAGGGCCGAAGTACAGCGTGGACTTCACCGGAGGCAACCTGCTCCAGCTGCGGACCAGCCGCGTGCTGCCCGCCGACCAGGTGCGCTCCGCGCTCGATGGGGCCGGAATGCACGGCTACGAGCTGCAGCAGATGACCGGGGACCATCGCGACGAGTACCTGATCCGACTTCAGGGAGAGATCGGGGGGCAGGACGCGTTCCCGGGGATTCAGCGGGCGATCGAGAGCAAGTTCGACGGGGTCAAAGTCGAGCTGCGGCGCAACGAGCGGGTCGGGCCCAAGGTCGGAGGCGAGCTGCGCCAGAAGGCTTTGTGGGCGGTGCTCGGCAGCCTCGCCGGAATTCTGCTTTACGTCGGCATCCGATATGAGTTCAAATTTGCATTCGGCGCCGTGGTGGCACTCTTCCACGACGTGTTCGTGACCCTGGGACTCCTGTGCTTCACCGGGCGTGAGGTGTCCCTGACCGTGGTCGCGGCGCTGCTCACCATTGCTGGCTACTCGATCAACGACACCATCGTCGTATTCGACCGCATCCGCGAACGCTCCAAGGCGCTGCGCAAGGAGAAGCACTCACGCGCCATGGACATGGCGGTCAACGAGACCCTGTCGCGCACCATGATCACCTCGCTGACGGTGTTCCTGACCGCCGTCGCGCTGTTCATCTGGGGCGGCGAAGTGCTGCGGGCCTTCTCGTTCGCGATGCTGGTCGGTGTCGGCTTCGGGACCTACTCGTCGGTTTACGTCGCCAGTGCGCTGGCGCTCGACATCTGGATCTGGCTGGATCGCCGCAAGGGCATCCAGGCCGAATGACCGAAAGGCTCGCAATGAATCGCAAATCCGCTTCGCGCCTCCTCGCCGTCGTGCTGATCGCGATCGCTGCGGGCTGCGCGAAGAAGATCACCAGCGTCGATCCTTCGTTCACCACGCCCGAGGGAACATTCTCGTCGGAGGCGCGACTCATCATCCACCCGGACTATCCGACCCAGCTCATGAACTACGCGGATCGTCCGCCGATCGGCGTCGGACCCGAAGATCCGCTGCTCGGCGTTACCGACCGCTACGCGCACGGTCCCGGCGTGATGGTCGGCAATATCGTGGATGGAACCGCGGCGAACGCCTACCAGGTCCTGCGGCGCCAGCCCGGCGGCGGCTACGCGCCGCTCAAGGATTTCCTGCTGCGCCCCAGGCTGCGCTGGCTCGAATCCCAGAGCGAGATCTACGAGTTCCTGGACACCCAGCCAAATGACGGCTTCCTGCCCGCCACCTATCTTGGTCGCGGCCTGGTGTCGGGCACCATCACTCCCGGCGCACCGCTCACCAACGTCGGCACCGCGACCCCGGTCGCTCTCACCAACATGCGTTACAGCGGCATCGCGTTCCCGGCCGACTCGCTGTTCACGACCTCATGGGGCGCGGTTCCGGGTGCGGCGGGCTACTGGATCCAGGTCTATCAGTACGCGGCGGCCACGCCCGACCAGAAGGTGCTGAGCAGCGCGCCCGCGCCGCTCGCGCTCGGGCAGATTCGTGACTTCTTCGTGGCATACGTGAGCGCTCCGGACACGTCCTACAAGCTCGGCGACCCGAACGGCAAGGTGTTTGCGCGCAAGATCATTCTGAGGAACAGCGACTACAACGTGCGCATCGCCGCCGTGGACAGCGACGGCCGCCTGCTCGGATTCACGCGCGGCGATCTCGACACCCTGCGTTCAGGCACGGACTATTCGCTCTATTTCCGCGGTGGGGTGAAGGTTTCTCCGGGCGGCGGCGCTGCACCGCTCACGCACATGCACGGCGCGCCGCCGCTCGAAGCGCCGAGCATGGTCGCGAGCCGCCGGTCCTTCTCCTCCGGCCGCTGAGACCGGCACACCCGCGGACTCGCATCGCGAGCCGCCGGGCAGGTTTCGAACGATGCCACGTCGCGCCCACCGCCGGCCGCGGGGCCCTTGGGGTCCAGGGAGCACGCATGAGGGATTCTGCCCGAGCCGGGTGCTTCGCGCTCGTCGCCGCGCTCGCACTCGCCGCGCCGGCCGGCACCTACTCCCAGACGATTCCGCCCGGAGCGCGCGAATTCGGAATCGCCCGCCTCAAGTACGGGGGCGGCGGCGACTGGTACGAGGACCGGACCTCGATCGTGAATCTGCTGCGCGCGGTGCGCTCGCGCACCGCGATCCGGGTCGCCGGGGACCACGAGGCGGTGGTCGAGCCCGGATCCGCCGCGCTGTTCCAGTACCCGTTCGTGTTCGCGTGCGGGCACGGGAACATGAAGTTCACGCCGGGTGAGGTCGAGAACCTGCGCCGCTACCTGACCTCCGGCGGGTTCCTGTGGGTGGACGACGACTTCGGCATCGACCCTTCGTTCCGCCGCGAGATGAAGCGCGTCTTCCCCGACGACCCGATCGTCGAGCTGCCCTATTCGCACCCGATTTTTCATCAGCTTTACGATTTGCCGGCGGGTCTTCCCAAAGTCCACGAGCACGACGGGGGCCCGGCCCGGGCCTTCGCAATTGTTCACGGCGGAAGGCTGGTTGTATTCTATTCGTACGACTGCGACCTGGGAGACGGTCTGGAGGACGAGGAGATTCACCACGATCCGCCCAACAAACGCGAAGCTGCGCTGCTGATGGGGCTGAACATCGTGCACTTCACCCTGAGCCAGTAGCCCTCCCACCGGGCCGCACCGGAACGACAGGACAGCGCGTGCCCGAGACTCTGCTTCCCGCCCTGCTTCACCGCCACCACGCCGCGCTCCGCCGCGCGTGGATGTTCCGTCACGTGTTCGGCGCCTTCGCCGCCATCGTGTTGCTGATCGCAGGCGCGGTGCTGCTCGGCGTGCTCGTCCCGCCGGGCCCCACTACGGCCTGGCTGCGCGCCACCCTGACCCTGCTCGCGGCGCTCGCGCTGGTGGTGCTCGCCGCGCGGCGTCAGATCGCGCGCGTGCCGCGTTTCAGCGCCTACCTCGAAGGCATCGAGTCGCGCCATCCCGCGGTTCGCTCCTGGCTGCGCAATGCTCTCGAGCTCGAGGTCCAGCCGCCGGTCCATGGCTCGCGCGAACTGGCCGAAGCGCTTTCGCGGGAAACCGCGCAGCGCGTCGGGCAGCTCGACCTCGCCGGCCTCGCTCCGCGGCTCGAGCCGCGCCGCCCGGCGTGGATGCTCGGCGCCGGAATCGTGCTTCTGGTCGCGCTCGGCATCCTCACGCCGGCGCGCACCCAGCGCTCGTGGGCGACGCTGCTCGATCCCTCCGCCGCGGCTCCCGCGGTGGAATTGAGCGTCGAGCCGGGCGCGGTGCGCGTCTCACCCGGCGCAGCCCTCGCCATTCGCGCCCGCGTGGTCGGCACGCCGTCCCGGCCGCGCATCGCCCGCGATCACGGTCCGGCGCCGGTGGCGACGCTCGAGGGGACTTCGGAAGGTGCGCGGGTCTGGCGCTTCGACCTGCCGCCGATCACGCGCGAGGATCACTACCGGGTGGCGGTGTTGCGGACCGCCAGCCCGCAGTACGCGATCACGCTCTCGGGGGAGCCGGCGCCGGTCAGCTTCGACGTCGAATACCGCGCGCCTGCCTACGCCCGGCTTCCGCTCCAGCGCGGCGCCTCGACCAGTGGCGACCTCTCTGCGCTGCGCGGCACGCACGCCAGGGTCGAGGTCACGTTCGACCGCGATCTCGCCGCGCTCCAAGTCTCGCTCCCCGGCGGCGCGCCGGCGCGCTTCCGCTCGCTCAGCCCGCGCCGCTGGGTTGGCGAGGTGCCGATCGAGCGCGAAGGCGAATGGCGGCTCGATGCGCGCGCCGGCACCGGCCAGACGGCTCTGCGCTATCGCATCACTCCGCTCGCCGATGCGCCGCCGGTGATCGCGGTGCGCGTGCCCTTGACCGACCTCGACCTGCCCGCGGGACAGCAGATTCCGCTCGACGTGGTCGGGCAGGACGACCTCGGGCTGTCCGCACTCGAGCTGCAGGTGCGCAAGGACCCGGCCGCGCCGTGGACCCGGGTCCCTCTGGCACGGTTCGAGCGCGAGCCGCGCGAGGCCGGACTCGCCTCGCGCTGGGATGCGTCCTCGCTCGGGCTGCTTCCCGGGGAAACCGCGACCTTCCGCTTCGCCCTCTACGACAACAACGCCTCCGGCCGCGGGGTGGCGCTGAGCCCGACCTTCGAGCTGCGTTTCCCCTCGCTCGCCCAGCTCTACGACAACATCGACCAGCAGCAGGCCCATTCGCAGAACACGCTCGAAAAGGTCGCGGATCAGACTCGCGAGCTTCAGAAGCAGCTCGACAAGATGGCGCGCCAGGCGCCGACCTCGACGCCGCAGGGAGCGCAGAGCTTCGAGCGCCAGGAGGAGATGAAGAACGCGCTCGAGCATCAGGCGGCGATCTCACAGAAGCTCGACGATGCAGCGCAGCAGCTGCGCCAGACGCTCGAGCAGGCCGGCGAGCGCAAGGCGTTCAGCGAGGAGCTGACACGCAAGCTGCGCGAGCTGTCCGAGTTGATGAACCAGATCCAGTCACCGGAGCTCAAGGATGCGCTCGCGAAGATGCAGCAGGCGCTCGAGCAGATGGATCGGCAGTCGCTGGAGCAGAACCTGCCGGAATGGCGCAGGCAGACCCAGGAGACGCTGGCCAACCTCGAGCGCTCGATCGAGCTGATGAAGCGCCTGCGCGAAGAGGAGAAGCTCGACGCGTTCTCGAAGCGCGCCGAGGAGCTCGAGCGCGAGCAGGACGCGCTCAATCAGGAGCACGCATCCGAATCGCAGAAGGACGGCACCGAGCACGACTCGAAAGACGCCGCGAAGCTCTCCGAGAAACAGCAGCAGGCCTCCAAAGGCTCGCAGAAGCTGGCCGAGGACGTGAAGCAGACGCAGCAGCAGATGGATCGGGCCGAAGCCCAGCAGCAGCTGGAGCAGGCGCAACAGGAGCTCACCAAAGAGGCCGCCGAGCCGCAGAGTGAAGCGGCACAGTCGACCAGCGGCGGAAAGCCGCAGCAGGCTCTGCAGCAGGGTCAGCGCGCGAGCGCGGGTCTCAAGCGCGCCGGCCAGCGCTTCCAGCAGCTCTCCGAGCAGATGCGCCGCGAACGCGAAGGCGCCGACGTCGCCGCGGTGAGGCGCGCGGCGCAGGACCTGGTCTCGCTTCAGCGCGAGAGCGAGAGCAACCTCTCTTCGAGCGCGCCGCTGGCGCAGCGCTCCGACCGTCAGACCGACCTTTCGGAAGGCGTGTCGCGGGTCACGGATTCGCTCAGCACGCTCGCCGACAAGACTCCGTTCCTCTCGCCCAGGCTGCGCGAGTCGCTCGGGCGCGCGATCCAGAGTTTCTCCGCTTCGGGGCGTCAGATGGGCGTCGGCGACCGCCAGCAGGGCGAAGAGGCGGGACGGACCGGCAGCGCGGCGCTCAACGAGGCGGTGCTCTCGCTGCGCCAGACCGAGAGCGCGATGTGCCAGAAGCCCGGCGAGAATCCCGGCGGCCGCAACAACGCCGAGCGCATGGGCGAGATGGGCCGCCAGCAGAGCCAGCTCAATCAGGAGAGTCGCTCGCTCGCGCAGCGCCTCAGCCAGCAGATGCGCCTTTCGACCGGCGACCGCCAGGAGATGCAGCGGCTCTCGCAGGAACAGCAGCGCATCCGCGAGCAGGTCGAGCAGATGCAGCAGGACGAGGAGCGCAACCGGCAGCTGCTCGGCCGGCTCGACGCGGCGCGGCGCGACATGCAGGACGTCGAGGAAGCGCTGCGCGCGGGCCCGGCCGGCGATGAGATCGAGGAGAAGCAGCAGCGCATCCTGTCGCGGCTGCTCGACGCCCAGCGCTCGGTGAATCAGCGTGACTTCAACCCCGAGCGTGAATCGCGCACCGGAGGCGACATCTCCCGCGCCTCGCCCGCGGAGCTGCCGCGCGATCTCATGCGCGAAACCGACCGGCTGCGTCTCGATCTGCTCAAGGCCGAGGCCGACCGCTATCCGGCGCAGTACCGCGCCTTCATCGAAGCCTATCTGCGTTCTCTGAACGCGAGCCGGCGATGACCGGTCGTCTCCTCTCCCACCTCATGCTGGTCGCCTTTGCCGCGACAGCGCATGCGCAGGTGCGCGAGATCGGGGACGGCGGGCGGCCGCTGATCATCCAGGCCCCGGCGACCGACCGGAGCGGGCGCGTCGCCGCCGCGCTCGATGCTGCGCACGTCGTCCGGCTGCACGTCGCGCTTCGCCTGCGCGATCAGGGCCTGCTCCGCGCGTCCCGCGACTCGCTTGCCCGGCTGCTTTCCGAGGTGCCGCATCATCCGCTGATCCTCACCGAGCTCGCGCGAGTCGAGCTCGACCAGTCCAACTGGACGACGGTGCGGCGCCTTGCGATCGAGGAGCGCGCCTTCCAGAAGGACTCGGTGCTTCTCGGCCGCGAGCTGTGCGAAGCCTACGAGCGTCTCGGCCAGCCGACCGATGCCGCGAAGATCGCGATCGAGGCGTGGGCGGCCTCGCCGCTCGAGAGCGAGTGGGCCCTTCAAACCGTGTTGCGCCTCACGCCGGCCGATCCGCGCGCGGTGCGTGAGGCGCTGCGCCGCGCGGCGCTCGCCGCGCCCGTCCGCACCGATCTTGCGCGCGGCCTGGCCCGGCTCGAGTGGCGAGGTGGAGACGCGAAGGCGATGGTGCGCGCACTGGCCGGGGCCGATCACGCCGGATCGAGGGTGCCGCAGCGCTGGACCTTCGCCGAGGAGCTGGTGCGCAGCGGCGTGACCCGCGACACCACCGGGGCGATCGAAGCGCTGCTCGACATGGCCGCGGACCGTTCCCTCGCGGCCGGTGTGCGCGCCTCGACCGCGCGCCGAGCGTGGGATCTCGCCACTTTCGCGACCACGCCGCGCGATCTGGCGCCGCGGCTCGCCGCCGCGCTTCACGACATCCCGACGCGCGAGTGGGACGCGGGGTTGCGCCTGGATCTGGCGCGCCACCTGCGCGAGAGCGGCCGCACCGCCGAGGCCCGCGCTCTGCTCTCCGACACCGGCGGACCCGCGGCTTCCGATCCCGGCCTCGAGCTCGAGCGGGCTCTGGCCGATCTGCGCGACGGACCGCCGGACCGCGCGCTTCCGGCGCTGCGCGCGACCGCGGAGCGCTCGGACGAGGGCGCATTCCGTTACGCCGAAGCACTGTTCTTCGCCGGCGAGATGGACTCGTCTGCCGCGTGGTACACGCGCGTGGCGAAAGATCCGGCGGGCCGCTTCACCGGGGCCGCGCTCGAGCGGCTGTATCTCATCGAGGATGCGCGGCCGAAAGAAGCCATGATCGGCTTCGGGCGGGCGGCGTACGCGGCATGGCGCGGCGATGGCGCCCGCGCGACCGCGCTCACCGATTCGCTCTACCGGGCGCTGCCGCACGGCGCGATGTGGGCACATGCTGCGATCCAGCTGAGCGCGCTCCGCGAAGCGGGCGACCCTCGCGCGGCGCTGGCACCGCTGCTGGCGGTGGCCGACTCACTTCCCTCAGACCGGCTGGCGCCACTCGCGCGTCAGAAGGCGGGCGACCTGTATCTGTCGCGGCTTCACGACGAGGCTCACGCGATCGAGCAGTACGAAGAATGTCTGGCGCGCTACCCTCGCGCGTGGAACGCACCCGAGGTACGCCGCCGGCTGGATCAGCTGCGGCGCGACCGGCGCCTCTAGGAGAGCGGATGTTCCGTCTGGGAATTCCCGGCGTCACGGGTTCGCGAGCTCCGCGCGTGCGGCGCTTCCATCCCGCGGCCGCCATCGTGCTGGCCCCACTCGCGCTGCTGCTCGCCCTGTTCGCGCTCGTCACCCTCGGGCTCGCGCTGGCGCTGGGTCGCGGCCGCAGTCGGTCGGTATGGTTCGCGGGAACCGGTCCGGGCACGCCCGGACCCGAAGGCGAAGCGGGTTCCGCGGGCGCCGTCCCGCCGCACGCTGAGTCCGTGGACGGCGAAGCTTCACGACCGCGCGAGCGCTCCTATGCCGAGGTGGTCGAGGCATGGCCGATCGTCCTGTTCGCGGCGCTCGCGCTGGGCGGCATGAGCGCGCCCGCTCCCGCGCACGCGAAGCTGCTGGTGCCGATGGATGAAAAACAGACCGACCATCTCAAGGCCTACGGCTTCACCTACTGGGCGCTGACCCGCGGCGCGAAGGCGGAGTGGCTTCTCAATTACCGCGGCGGCTCGTTCCTGCTGCCAGACGGCGCCGAGATGCAGCGCGAGGCCAACCTGCGCGGCGTCTCGTACGAGCCGATGGGCGGAGCGGCCGAGGCCACGATGCGCGCCGAGATCGCCGACAACAACATGGAGGCGGTCGCGCTCGAGAAGCCGCCGCGGGTCGCGGTCTACATTCCACCCAACACGCCTCCCTGGGACGACGCGGTGACGCTCGCGCTCAAGTACGCGGACATTCCCTACGCGACGGTGTGGGATCAGGAGGTGCTCCAGGGCGGACTCGCGAAGTATGACTGGCTGCACCTGCACCACGAGGACTTCACCGGCCAGCACGGCAAGTTCTACGGCGCCTATCACGCCTTCCCCTGGTATCAGGAGGAGGAGGCGGTGCAGCGCGCGATGGCGGCGAAAATGGGATTCGCGAAGGTGTCCGAGCTCAAGGCCGCGGTCGCGGTCGCGATCAAGGACTTCATCGGGCACGGCGGGTTCATGTTCGGCATGTGCTCGGCCACCGACACCTACGACATCGCCCTCGCAGCGCAGGGCGTCGACATCAGCGACTTCGTGTACGACGGCGATCCACCGGATCCACTCGCGCAGCGCAAGCTGGATTTCTCGCGCACGCTCGCGTTCCGCGACTTCCGCCTCGAGACCGATCCGATCGTCTACCGGTTCTCGGACATCGACGTGACCCAGGAGGCTTCGCTGCGCGGGCCGAATGCGGTGTTCACGCTGTTCGACTTCTCGGCCAAGAACGACCCGGTGCCAAGCATGCTGGTGCAGAATCACGTGAGCGCCGTCCCCGAGTTCCTCGGACAGAGCACGGGATTCCGCCGCCAGCGCATCAAGAGCGGCGTGCTCGACCTGGCCGAGGTCGAGGGCACCGACGAGGTGAAATACCTGCACGGGCAGTACGGGCGCGGCACGTTCACGTTCCTCGGCGGCCACGATCCCGAGGATTATCAGCACATGGTGGGGGATCCGCCGACCGATCTCTCGAAGTACCGCCACTCGCCCGGCTACCGCCTGATCCTCAACAACGTGCTGTTCCCCGCCGCGGAGAAGAAGAAACAGCGCACCTGAGCGCACCGGATCTTCGCCCGGCGAAGCCGCCCCACGTCTGACCTCGGGCGGATCCCCCCTGGCGCCCCGCGCCAACCGCCCCATCGCTTGCGCCGCGCAATCCTTTTCGCGACAGGGCGAGCCGCGTCGCCTTGCGCCACGCACTTCACATCGGCTATCGCGCACGATCGCCGCCGTTTCTTAGTGCACCATCTGCTCGCGGCGCCCTGCGCGTTCTCGCCCGGACCCGATGGCTGCAGGCTGCGCCGCAAGCGGTTGGCGCC
>JANMQY010000047.1:0-2030 GCA_031370785.1 Candidatus Eiseniibacteriota bacterium
TGCCCATTCGGGCCGGTGCTACTGTTCGGCGGCTTCCAGCGGGCGGACCTCGAACTTGTTTTTTGTTCATCGGTGTGGGATCTGCGCATCGCGTTTTGTGGGGAGCGTCGTGTTCGAGCGGAGAGAAGGCGAGCCGTTGAACTTGAAACAGCTGTGGTCGGCCGCCCTGGGCGAGATCCAGCTCAACCTGTCGAAGGGCAACTACGACACGTGGTTCAAAGACACCGCGATCGTCTCCGAAGAGGACGACGTCTTCATGATCGGCGTCCCGAACGCATTCGCGCGCGAGTGGCTCGAGAACAAATACCGCACGCAGGTGCGTGAAACGCTTCAGCGCCTGCTCTCGCGCACGGTCGACGTGCGTTTCGTGAACATGACCGCGGCGTCGGCTCGGTCGGACCGCCCGGTCGCCTCAGTACCCGGGGGCGGCATGCCGCCGGCGTCCGGGAACGCCTCCGAACGGCCTCGCGACAACGCCCTAGGCGCCCTCCTCAACCCTCGTTACACGTTCTCGACGTTCGTCGTCGGATCGAATAACCGGCTCCCGCACGCCGCAGCCCTGTCGGTCGCTGAGCGGCCCGGCCACTCGTACAACCCGCTCTTCATCTATGGCGGGTCCGGCCTTGGCAAGACCCACCTGATGCACGCGATCGGGCATGCCGTCATCAGCCGTCACCCGAAGAAGCGCGTCGCGTACGCGACGAGCGAGAAGTTCACGAACGAGTTCATCAACTCGATCCGCGCGCAGAAGGGCGAGGAGTTCCGCGAGCGCTACCGGCGCATCGACGTGCTGCTCATCGACGACATCCAGTTCCTCACCGGAAAAGAGGGGACGCAGGAAGAGTTCTTCCACACGTTCAACGCGATCCACGAGGAGGGCAAGCAGATCGTGCTCTCAAGCGACCGGCCCCCGAAGGCGATCGAGCGCCTTGAGGATCGACTGCGCTCGCGCTTCGAGTGGGGCCTCATCGCCGACATCTCGAGCCCAGACCTGGAAACACGCATCGCCATCCTGCGGGCCAAGGCGGAGATCCAATCAGTGCCAGTGCCGCCGCCGGTCATCGACTTCCTCGCGCAGCGCATCGTATCGAACGTGCGCGAACTCGAGGGCGCGCTCACGCGGATCGTCGCGTACGCCACGCTGAACGCGGTGCCAGTCACCACGCAACTCGCGCAGGAGATCCTGCAGAACATCCTCTACAACCCGCGACAGAAGACGCTTTCGCCGACGAAGATCGTCGAGACGGTCGCGCGCTATTACGGGGTGCCGGCGGAGCAGCTGCGCGGCAAGGCGCGCGACAAACAGATCGTGTTGCCGCGCCAGATCGCGATGTACCTCATGCGGGAAGAGACCGAGGCGCCACTGCTGCGTATCGGCGAAGCCCTCGGCGGCCGCGACCACTCCACGGTCCTGCATGGGTGCGAAAAGATCGAGCGCGAGATGGCCGAGAACGACGACTTCCGCCGCGATGTCGGCGCGCTCCGGGAGATGCTCTACTCCGAGTTGGAGCCTCGTTAGGTTCAGGGTTTTAGGCTCGCTCGGGCGTCGCCTACGCCTCAAGTGGCGCGGCCACGCAATTTCCCCAGAAAAATGGTGGGTTTCATTTCGTCATCTCCGTGTGGATAAGGCCACCGAATGTGTGGATAAGCGCACCCATTTGTGGACAGACCACCATCAAGTGGGTGCCGAGGACCTTCATGTGTGCGGAAGGCGAACAATCACGCGATGGTCATACAGCGGCGTCCGCAGTCCATCCCTCGGTCGTCCACCAGCGCTCCCAGCGGTCCGGGATCACCGAATGCAGTGCCCGCGCGACGAAACAGACGTCAGGATGTCGAAAGCCGCATAGTCCACACCACTACTGCTAGTGACTACTAGTTATAGATACAACCTTAGGAAGGACGGGGGACGGGCGTGAAGGTCACTTCCCTCCAGGAGAACCTCGCTCGAGGTCTCCAGATCGCCGGGCGCGCAGTCTCGACTCGTGGAAGCCTGCCGATCCTCGGCAACGTGCTGCTGCGCACCGAGA
>JANMQY010000048.1:0-5719 GCA_031370785.1 Candidatus Eiseniibacteriota bacterium
GCTGAGCCGCTCGATCAGCCGGAACGGACCCCACGATCCGGCTCCGGCCGCAGGCGGCGGAGCGGCGTCGGGCGCGGGCGCTGATCCGGCGTGCCCCGCGGCCGCCGCTCCGCCATCCGGCGCTGTCGCCCCATCATCTGCCGCGCCGCGCCCGGCTCGATGCGCGGCGGCAATCGCCTCGATCATCTGCAGGCGCTCGAGCGCTGGATCGCCGGTCGGAGTCGCGGCGGCCCAGTTGACCGGGTGGTGATCCGAGATCGCCTCGGCGAGCCGAGTCAGCGCCTCGTCATGCTCGTCCGGGTTCGTCATCCATTACCTCCGCGAGCTTCACCAGCGCGCGCGTGACCGCCATGCGCGCCGCATTCGCCGATGGCCTGCCGAGCGCCTCGGCGATTTCCGGATAGCTGTAGTCGAACTCGATCCTCAGGATCACCGCCTCGCGATGTTCCTCCGGCAGCGCCGCGAGCGCGCCTTCGTACCGCGCCATCGTCTCGCGCCCGACCGCCTGTTCGATCACCGAAGGCGATGGGTCGGGCAGGCTGTCCTCGACGCTTGCGGCCGACGGCTTGCGCGACGCGCGGCGCAGCTCCTCGCGCACCGAGTTGAGCAGGATCTGCCGGAGATAGGAGAGGAACGCGCCTTCGCGCCGCGGCTCGAACTCCGTCAGACGATTCAGGGCCCGGATCAGCGTGATCTGCACCAGGTCGTCGGTGTCGGCCAGACCGCGCGCGCTTCCCGGCAGCCGCCCGTGCGCCCAGCGCTGAAGGATCGGGAGGAAGCGCTCGAACAGTCGCCGGCGCGCGGCCTCGTCGCCCTGGCGGATGCGGTCGAACAGCACCGCGGTGGACTCGACGGCGGGCTGCGATCCAGCGGAGGAATCGTCGGCAGGGTGCGGCACAGCACCTCCGGGCCAGGAGCGGAGACGCGATGCCGATGATTGAAAGGGCGAACCGCAGCCGGCGTCAAGCGTGACATGGTCATCACCGGCCGATCAGCACTCGGCGGGTGACCGTCTTGCCCGCGAACGAGAGCCGCGCGAAATAGACCCCCGCCGAGACGCTGCGTCCGCCGGCGGCGCGGCCGTCCCAGGTGACCGAGCGCAGCCCCGGCTCGACCGGGCCATCGAGCAGCGTGCGGATGCGGGCTCCAGCCAGGTCGAACACCTCGAGACGCGCATTTCCGGCGCGCGGGATCTCGAAGTCGATGCGAGTGCGGCCCGGCGAGGGATTCGGGACCACGGCGCGAATCGCGAGCGCGGCGCCTGGCCCTGGCCGCAGCACGCCGGTCTCAGGGACGTCGTCGATTACGTAAGTCATGGTCCCGAACCCGGGATTGGTGGCCGGATAGATCGTGGGCGAGCGCTCGCCGACGTACCAGGTGTTGCCCTCGATCACATCGAGCACCGTGAAGCCGAAGGGTGAGAGATCGCTGGTCGTGATTCCGCGCTCCCCTCCACCAGCTCCGACCACGCGCGGACGATCCGAGATCAGGATCGCCTGCCCAGGCGCGCCGGTTGGCGAGCTGGTGAAGTAGAGCACGTCACTCCATTTGGTCGAGTCCTCGGCCGAGCCGGTGGTGTCGTCGAGCAGCACCACGAACCCCGGATGCACGAGCTGCGGCAACTGAACCGTGACCGCTTCGCCCGATTCATCCGGCGGCTCCTGGATCTCGATCGACGTGCCCGCGCCGGCGGCCGTGAGCGGCGCGCCCGGCGGGATCGTGTCCACGTCGCTATAGATGTAATAGGTCGCCGAGACCGCGGTGGTCGAGTCCATCGCCACGAACGTGACGAACGGCAGCTTCTCCTTCACGTAGCGGGTGTTGCCGGTCTGGACCTGCGCGATCGAGAGCCCGTAAGGCGCGAGGTCGGCGTCGGTGAACGGGCGCTCCACTGGGCCCGAGAAGAACTTCGCCTGCGAGCCGCCGCCCGCGGGATCGGACGGGGGGAACCAGAGGATGTCGCTCCACTGGTCCGAAGGAGGCGTGGCGCCGGTCGAGTCGTCGAGCAGCACGACGAATCCCGGCTCGACCTGAGACGGCAGCCCGACTACGACCGGGGTTTCGGAGGTACCCGCATGGACAGGCGGGTAGACGAAGTTCTCGCGGATCCTGATCGTGAACCCGGGCCCGAGCGGTGTGCCGGGTTCGGGTCCGCCCGGGACGCCGAGCTTGCCGCCCCCGCCGATCTGCTGCGTGTAGATGTCCTCCAGGCTGGTCCCCCAATCGCGAGCATCCTGCCATGCGAGCACCGCGCCGCCCACGCCGTCCTCGACCATGGTCTGGCCCAACTGCAGATTGGCCGCGGTTGTTATCGGCACGCCATCCGCGGTCCACAGAGCAATGCCCGCCGCACTCACACGCCGCGCATAAATGTCGGCGCCCGCACCCCCCCGGTTGTCGATCCATGCGACAATCGCACCGTTCTTGGTGTCGGAAACCATGCTCGGGCTTAGCTGGCCGCTCGGCTCGATGCACAGCGCAACGCCGTTCACAGTCCACTGCGGCGCCCCGCCCGAGTTCAGCCGCTGCGCGTAGATGTCGCGATTCACGCCCCCGTTGCGATTGTCGGACCACGCGGCGATTGCGCCGCCGAGGCCATCCGAGGCCACCGCGACTTGCGACTGTACGAAGGGAGCGGTGCACACCGGCATGCCATTCAGAGCCCACAGCATCACGCCGCCCGGGCTCACACGCTGAGCATAGGTATCTCCGTCGAGATTGCGACTGTCGTCCCATGCGATGATGGCGCCGCCGGCACCGTCAGTCGTGATGACCGGCTGGGACTGAATGCCGGGTGCCGTGCAGACCGGCACTCCGTTGTGGAGCCACAGTTCATTCCCGGTTGCGCCGTGAAGACGCTGCGCCGCGATGTCCAACTGACCGGTACGAACATCCTCCCATGTGATGATCACGCCGCCCGCACCGTCGGAGATCAGAGCATAGTGCGATTGCGCGGCGGGCCCTTCGGTCGCAGGTTTGCCGTTCGCGGCCCACAGGATCGCGCCCGTGACGCTGAACCGCTGTGCGTAGATGTCGGGATGCAGATCGACATTGCCGCGCTCGTCCTCCCACGCCACGATCGCACCGCCCGCTCCGTCCGCGATCACGATCGGAACCGTCTGGTCGGTGGGAAGCATGCAGATCGGAATCCCGGCCGCTGGCCACGCCGGATCCACGACACCCGAGGCCAGAATGTGCTGCGCGTAGATATCCCATCCGTTCGGCGCGATTCGCTTGTCCTGCCACACCACGAACGCGCCGCCCGAGCCATCCGATGCGACGGTCGGGATCTGCTGGTCGGAGCCAACCGCGCAGACCGCAATGCCATCCAGGGTCCAGAGCTGGTTTCCGGTAGCATCCACGCGCCGCGCGTAGATGTCATGGTCGGCGCCACGGGCATCGTCCCAAACAACGATCGCGCCGCCGGCCCCGTCCGAGGCCGCGTGAGGGATCTCTTGGGCGCCGGCCGCAGTGCACAGCGGCACATTGATGCTGGGATCGGTAGGCCAGAGCGCGTAGCTGGGACGCGCGGCGAACGCGAGAGCGAGCAGGGCGATCGGGAGAACCAATCGCGGGGCAGGGGTTCGGCCAGACATGAGGCACCTCCGAGCAAGCGTGTTCGGGCGTGATGTGTGGAGGCGGACCAGCGCATGGCCCGGGCCCTCCGTCTGCATCAATGCCGGTCGCGCGGGGAAGCGCACAGGGGCGGGCGAGCGGGGCGGGAGAGCCGGCGAGGAGCGCACGCGCGCTGGTGGGGCTCGCGACAACAAAGCGCACGGCCCGCCCTGGGAAGGGCGGGCCGTCATGTTCGGGAAGCTACTTGTTCTTGTACGGAAAGTTGCCCGCCACTTTCTTCAACAGCGACTTCACCATGGCGTCCACCGAGTTCGAAATGCTGCCGGTGAACCCACCGCCGCTGTCGGTGTGATCGTAGGTCCAGAGAAGCTGGCCATCGGCGCCATTGTGAATCGCGATCGTGATATCGACCCGATTGGTCGAGCCATGAACCCCCACCAGAAACGATTGCGCGAGGGCCATGCCCTGTGAAGTTGGCTGGGCCTGATGGATCGTCCCCGAGATGATCGCGTCGACGCCGAGAATCTTCGCAAGCTCGTCCTTGCTGTGGAATGTGGTGCTATCGACCGGGATCCCGGCTTTCTGAAGCAATACGAGAGTCTGATCCGCATCCTGGAATCCCACCGTGTATTTCTCGTCGGCCGACTTCTGGAGCAGGCGGATGTAGAGCTGCTTCTGGAACTGGAGGCCCTCCTCCTGTTCATTGGCGCGGAGCATCTCGGGCGTTGTGCCTTTGAGGCGCTTGGCGTCGATCGATACCTTGAATGGAAGGATCGCCACGGTCTTGTGATTCGCGGTGATCGTCTTGAAGCTCGGATTGAGGTACTGCTGTGCACCCGCCCACGCGGAACTCGAGACGATTGCACAGGCACCAGCTGCCATAAGCCCGATAAGGATGCGGCGCATCTTTCCTCCGGCATTCATGGACAGAGACGAAGCCGACGCGGCTACTTCCGACGTCGGCAAGAGCCCAGCCCCGGTAACATCCCCCTCGGCATTGGCGCAGTCCACGGAAAAGTCGAAGGCAGGGCGCGATGCCCGCTCCGAAGGGCGGGGCCCTCGATGCGAACGGCGCGCACGGGCCCGGCCGCCAGTGCTAGACTGCTCCCTTCGATTCCCCCGATCTCATGGTGGCCCGTGAGCCCCGGACCCACCGGCCCTGCGGCCGGCTGCATGCGAGGATCTGAGTGGCTGATCTCTCCATCGATTTCGCAGGCATCAAGAGCCCCAACCCCTTCTGGCTCGCCAGCGCTCCGCCCACCAATACCGGCGATCAGATCATGCGCGCCTTCGACATGGGCTGGGGCGGCGCCGTGTGGAAGACGCTCGGCGATCCCATCGTCGACACCTCGAGCCGATTCGGTTCGCTCGACGTCGGCACGCAGCGCATGGTCGGGTTCAACAACATCGAGCTGATCACCGACCGGCCGCTCGAGGTGAACCTGCGCGAGATCCGCGAGGTGAAGAAGAAGTACCCGGACCGCGCGGTGATCGTCTCGCTGATGGTGGAGTCGAAGGAGGACTGGCGCGACATCATCAAGGCCGCGGTCGACACCGGCTGCGATGGGCTCGAGCTGAACTTCGGCTGCCCGCACGGCATGTGCGAGCGCGGCATGGGCTCCGCGGTCGGGCAGGAGCCGGAGGTGCTGAAGGTGGTGGCCGGCTGGGCCGTCGAGTATTCGACCGTGCCCGTGCTGATCAAGCTCACGCCCAACATCGGTGACATTTTGGAGCCAGGCGTGGCGGCTGTCCAAGCTGGCGCGCATGGTCTCTCGCTCATCAACACCATCAAGAGCCTGATCGGCGTCGACCTCGACAAGTTCGTGCCGTATCCCGTGGTCGGCGGACGCTCGACCAACGGCGGCTATTGCGGCCCCGCGGTGAAGCCGATCGCCTTGCACATGGTGGGCGCGCTCGCGCGCGACCCGCGCGTCACCATTCCCATCTCCGGCATCGGCGGAATCGCGACCTGGCGCGATGCGGCCGAGTTCATCGCGCTCGGCTCGACCAGCGTGCAGGTGTGCACCGCCGCCATGCACTACGGCTATCGCATCGTCGAAGACATGATCGATGGCCTCTCGAACTATCTCGACGAGAAGGGCATGAAGTCGGTGCGCGAGCTGCGCGGCAAGGCGCTGCCCGC
>JANMQY010000051.1:0-2049 GCA_031370785.1 Candidatus Eiseniibacteriota bacterium
CCACGACAAGCCCGGTGCGCGTCCTGCTCATGCGATAGCCGAGGCTTCCCCACCGCGTGCGCAGACCCTTGATCGCGACCGCGGGCGTCCCGGCGGGGACCCGGCGCAGCCACGATTCGGGCACGCCGGCCGCCAGCACCAGCGCCTCGTCGCTCTCGCGATCGTAGGCGAGCATGTCGAGCACCGAGCGCACGTAGTCCGATCCCACCCAGGCGTGCGGCAGGTCACCGAGAAAATGCGGGGCGCGCTCGTCGCGCCACACCACCTCGGGCCACTGCTCCCATCCGGCCGGGCGCCGATAGAGCATGAAATATTCGAGCAGCGCGTTCGCACGCTCGCGCTGGTTGAGCCTCACGAACGAGCCGATCGCGCGCATCTCGTAAGGCGTGAAGGCGTCCCATGGCTTCACGCCGTCGCGCCGCTCGCGGAAGAACTCCCAGTACTTCTCGAACGTGCGCTCGAGCGCCGCTCGCGGCAGCACCTCCCCCGCATGAACCGGGGTCAGTGCGATTGTGGTCGAGGTGGCGTCGAAGTCGCCGAGATCCGCCGAGCCCGGCACGTAGTCGATCCGGTGCGCGGCCATGGCTGCCCGCACCGATGCCGCGAGGTCGTGGGTGAAAGTGTCTCGAACGGCCGCGAGGCTGTCGCGCACCGCGCCGAGCCCCAGCTCGCCGGCGAGCCAGGTCGCATCGCGAAAGCCGCGCAACGCGAACAGGTCGTCCCAGTAGGAGTGCTGCGGTTTCGCCGAGTAGCCCTCATGGCTGATCGAAGGCGGAAGTATCCCGAAGAACGACTCCTTGCCCGGTGCCCGCCACTCGGGCGTCCGTCGCTCCAAGCGCAATCGGTCGAGATGGCCGGCCGCCGCTCGAACCGCGGGCCAGTGTCGCTCGAGCAGGGCGCGGTCGCCGGTGAAGCGATGGTACTCGGCGATCAGCCAGATGAACTCTCCGTCGCTGTCGTGCTCCGGGACCGGATCGGCGCCGCGCGCATCGACGCAGCACGGAATCTTTCCGTCCGCGTACTGGAACGGCGCGAACCAGTCGATGAACTCGCGGACCGCGTCCTCCTGCCCCATGCTCAGCAGCGCCGAAGCCATGAGCGCGCCGTCGCGAATCCAGGTGCGGTCGTACGCGCGCACGCCGGGCTGAAGCCCCGCGCTGTCGCGCTCGATCCGCATCCATGCGACCTGCGCGGCGAGCGTGCGCGTTGTGCCCGCGGGTGCTCCCGGCAGCGAGATCGAGACCTTGTCGAGGCGTCGCCGCCACACCGCGGCGCAGGAGTCTTCGAGGGCGGCGATCTGCGCGGGAGAACACATGGGTGCACCGAGCCCTTCGAGCGAGGCTGAGCGCGGTCTCAGCGGCACGAGAATGTCTACCTCGCGCTCGCCATGCGCCGGCACTTCAAGGCGGTAGACGAAGACACCTGAACAAGGCGATCGGTTGGGAATTCCTTCGGCTGACACGGGCAGGTACCCCTCGGCGAGCAGTCCAACGAGGTCGCCGTCCTCGGTGCTCGCAACGCCAATCTGAGACAGTGGGCTCAGGCTCACGATGTCCCGATCGCCGTTGACCCGGATCATGCTGACACCGGTCGTGATCTTGTCGATCGTCGCGACTCCCCCTGTGGTATTCAGGAATTGCGTGGGCGGGTTGACCTGATACGGACGGGCGGCCAGGAACAAGCGAATGCTATCCGGCGCGTCCCCACGATTCTCGACTCGATAGCGAGCGATGATTGCCGATTCGGCGCCGTGCCCAACCGGGAACGCAGACACCGTAAGGCCGACCGAACCCGCGTCCCAGCGCACTTCCGGAAACAGGAGCGGCGCGAGTCTCTGGCTCGATCGAACGTCCGCCCAGGTGAGGATGCGCCCGTGGTAGCCGAGGAACGGCTCGATCGAGAACAATCCTTTCCCGACCTCGAGCGCCCCATCCTCACCAAGCAGCGCCTTGTAGCGTCCACCGTCCTCTCCGACTACGGTCCAGTAGCTCTGCTCGCCGAGGAATGCCCGCGGATACCACCCGCGAGGCGCCGAGGCGGCGCGCCTCG
>JANMQY010000058.1:0-155212 GCA_031370785.1 Candidatus Eiseniibacteriota bacterium
ACGCTCGCAAACAGTCCGAGCGCGAGTGCGAGTCCGGTGCCGAGGTAGTTGATCCGCTTCATGCGTTCCTCCTTAAGAGGGGTGAGGAGCTGTGGGGGCTGCGGCAACAACGCAGCTCGCGGTACGACATGCAAGGAACACGGCCGAAAGACGTGACGCGACCGTTACGCCCTTAACGCGTCCGTTGCGAGGTCCCGCGGCGGCCTTCCTCAAGTTCGGAAAGCCGATGGGGGGACGGGCGAAGGCAAGGGTGCCGCGCCCGTTCGTGGCGGTCGTTGAAAACGATTACATGCCGGCTTTCGCGGGTCAAGGGAAAGTCCGTGAATCCTGCGAATGAATTTCGCTCGGGCGAGCGTCGGCCCTGCTCCCGATCCGGAATGGAGCACGAAACTCCGCATGTAGCGGTTGGGAGCTGTTCGATTGGAGCGAGGGCCGCGCAATTCGGGCGTCCGGCACGGCGCGAGAGCGGGCAAGTCCGTGCCCGACCCTGAGCCCTGAGGGCTCGGCCAGTCTCCCGGGCTCAGTCGCTCAGGCCAGACGCCCCACCCGTCGCCGGTGTACCCGCGAGGTCGATGGAGCGCACCGAGGCGTGCGCAGGGAGCGCACCGGGCGCCCTGCCCGCTACCGCGACATCCTCCGTGGCACCGACCCGTCGCGGGTCGCCAGCGAAACGCGCCAGCAGCGTGTACACGACCGGCACCACGATCAGCGTGAGCAGGGTCGAGAACACCATGCCGCCTACGACCGCCATGCCGAGCGGCTTTCGTGATTCCGCGCCGGCGCCGAGGCCGACCGCGATCGGCAGGATGCCGAAGATGGTCGCGAGCGTGGTCATCAGGATCGGGCGCAGGCGGATGACCGCTGCGCCGACCACCGCGTCGTTGATCGGCATGCCCTGCGCTCGACGCTGGTTCGCGAACTCGACGATCAGGATGCCGTTCTTGGTCACCAGACCGATCAGCATGATCAGTCCGATCTGGGAATAGATGTTGATCGACATGCGGAAGATGAACAGCGTGAGCAGCGCGCCGAAGACCGCCAGCGGCACCGAGAGCAGAATGGTCATCGGGTGGACGAAGCTCTCGAACTGCGCGGCCAGCACCAGGAAGATGAACACCAGAGCGATGATGAACAGCAGGTTCAGCCCACCGCTCGACTCGGCGAACTCGCGCGATTCTCCGGCGAGGTCGGTGCGGACGCCCGCCGGCAGCGCCTTCTTCGCGATGCCGTTGAGATCGCTGAGCGCCTTGCCGATGGTCACGCCGGGAGCGAGGCTCGCCGAGAGCGTCGCCGAGCGCACCCGGTTGAAATGGTTGAGCTCGCGCGGTGCCACACTCTCACGGACGTGAGTGACGCTCGCGAGCTGCACCAGCCCCCTGGTGCCGCGCACATACAGTCCGTCGATCATGGACGGGCGCGAGCGGTCCACCTTTGGCACCTGAAGCATGACCTCGTACTGGTGATTGCCACGCTTGAACCGGGTCACACGCTGGCCGCCGAGCAGCGTCTGCAGCGTCGCCCCGATGTCGGCCACCGAAACGCCGAGCTCGGCCGCGCGCTCGCGGTCGATTTCGATCTCGAGCTGCGGCTTGTTCAGCTTGAGGTCGGTGTCCATGTTGACCAGGTATCCGAGCTTCTGCGCCTCCTGGATCATCACGCCGGTGGCGCGCGCCAGCGCCTCGTAGGTATCGGCCTGGAGCACGAACTGAACCGCCCCGCCGAACCCGCCGCCCAGCCCGGGAGGCGGAAACGCGAAGGCGAGCACGCCCGGAATGCCCATCAGGCGCGGGAAGATCATCTGCGCGATCGCCTGCGAGGGCGGGCGCTGGTTGGGAGGCTTGAGCCCGACGAACATGAAGCCGTCGGTGACCGGTCCGAACAGGCCGATCGCGGTGAACATTCGCGAGGTGTAGGGCAGGCCCTCGTAGATTTCCTCGATCACCTGGGTGTAGCGATTGGTGTATTCGAGCGTGGCGCCCTCGGGCGAGCGGACCACGGTGAAGATCCAGCCGCGGTCTTCGCTCGGAACCAGCTCGCGCGGCAGCAGCTGGAACAGTCCGCCGATCGAGATCACGACGAGCAGGGTCGCGATCATGACCATGCGGCGGTGCGACACCGCATAGCGCAGCCCGCGCTCGTAGCCGTTGTTGATGCGCCCGAACAGCCGGTTGAACGCGGAGACCTTGGCTGCACGCGCCGGCGCGGCGTGCACTCCATCGCCGCTGGAATGCGTGGGCTCGCCGTCGCCCGCGGCTGCGGCATCGCCCTTGCTGTCGTGCTCGCCGTCGCGACGCAGGATCCGCGAGCACAGCATCGGGGTGAGGGTCAGCGCGACGAACCCCGAGATCAGCACCGAGACCGCGACCGCGATCCCGAATTCGTTGAACAGTCGCCCGATCCGGCCGGTCAGGAACGCGACCGGCACGAACACCGCGACCAGCGCGATGGTGGTGGCCATGATCGCGAATCCGATCTCCTGTGCGCCCTCGAGCGCCGCACGCATGCGGCTCTTGCCCATTTCCATGTGGCGGTGAATGTTCTCGAGCATGACGATGGCGTCGTCGACGACCAGACCGATGGCCAGCACCAGTGCGAGCAGGGTCAGGATATTGAGGCTGAAGCCGAGCAGGTAGGTGACGGTGAAGGTGCCGATCACCGAGACCGGGATCGCCACCGCCGGAATCAGCGTGGCGCGCAGGCTCCCGAGGAACACGAAGATCACCACGAACACGAGAAGCACCGCCACGGCGAGCGAGATCACCACCTCGCGGATCGAGTCGTCGATGAAGGTCGAGGAGTCGTAGGCGACTTCGAGATGCATGCCCGCCGGCAGCGACTGACGCAGGGTGGGGATGGCATCGCGCACCGCGTGCCCGACGTCCACCGTGCTCGCCTTCTGCTGCTTGACGACTCCGAGTCCGACCGCGGGAGCGCGATTGTAGCGCGCGATGTTGCGGTCGTCTTCGGCGCCGACCTGGATCTGCGCGACATCGCTCAGGTGCACCGGCTTGCCGTTCTGATTCGAGACGATGATCGCGCTGAATTCTTCGGGGCTCGCAAGATCGCCGCGGGTGTGCACCGAGAACTCGCGCCCGCGGCCCTCGATCCTGCCCGAGGGGATCTCTGCGTTCTGCCCGCGCAGGGCGCGTTCGATGTCCGCAACCGTCATGCCGTATGCCGCGAGCCGCTGCGGGTCGAGCCACACCCGCATCGCGTAGCGGCGATTGCCGCCGATGACCACCGCGCCGACGCCGTCCAGGCGCTGGAGCTTGTCGACGAACACGTTGTAGGCCACGTCGGAAAGCTCGAGCGTGTTGAAGCCCTTTCCGAACAGGGCAAGCCAGATGATCGGCTGCGCATTGACGTCCTGCTTCGCCACCACCGGCTCATCCGCGGTCGCCGGAAGGTCTCCACGCACGCGAGAGACCCGGTCACGCACGTCGTTCGCGGCCTTGTCCACGTCGCGATTGAGATTGAACTCGATGGTGATGGTGGAGGACTGCTCCTGCGATGAGGAGGTGATGAGCTTGACGCCTTCGAGCGTCGAGAGCTGCTCCTCGAGGATGTCGGTGATCTCGGTCTCGACCACCTGCGGGCTCGCGCCGCGGTAGAACGTGTTCACGCTCACCACCGGGGCGTCGATGTCCGGATATTCGCGCACCGGAAGGAAGGTGAAGGACAGTGCGCCGAACAGCAGAATCGTGAGGCTCATCACGGTCGCGAGGACCGGACGCTCGATCGAGATCTCGCTGAGCTTCATTGACTCACCACCGGCATGACGTGGGCTCCCTCGTACAGCTTCTGGTGGCCGGCGCTCACCACGCGCTGTCCGGGCTCGAGGCCCCGCACCACCTCGACCCGCGAGGAATCACGGGTACCGATCTGGATCGCGGCCTTCGCCACCGTGCTGTCGGGCTTGACCACGAACACGAAGTTCTGGCCGCCTTCGGCGAACACCGCTTCGTCGGGAATGGTCAGCGCCTTGCCACGCTCGGAGACGGTGAGCGCGACATCGGCCGACATTCCGGGCCTGAGCCGGCCGCCGGTGTTGGGAATGCGCGCGACCAGGCGCACCGTGCGCGTGTCGGGATCCACCATCGGGTTGATGACGGCCAGGCGGCCCTCGAAGGGCTGTCCGGGATAGGCCGGCGTCGTGATCACCACCACCCGTCCGGGACGCATCTCGCCCATCAGGCGCTCGGGCGCGGCGAACGTCACTTTGAGCGTGCTCAGGCGCGCGAGGTCGGTGATCGGATCGCCGACCCTGAGGTAGGCGCCGACCGAGACCTTGCGCGTGCCGACCACGCCATCGAAAGGCGCGCGGATGCGGGTCTTCTCGAGCCGCACCTTGGCCTGCGAGGCATTGGCCTCGGCCACATCCAGCGCGGCGCGCGCGTTGTCGCGCTCGCTCGCCGAGATCGCATTCTGCTCGAACAGCTTCTGCGCGCGCTCGAAGTTGCCCGCCGCCAGCGAGCGTTGCGCCTCGGCGCGCTTCGCGTCGGCAGCGTACTCGCGGTCGTCGAGCTGGGCGAGCAGCGCACCGGCCTTCACGTGCTGGCCCTCAGTGAACGGGAGCGCGATCACCTTGCCGGGCAGTTCGCTCACGACCTGGATATTCTCGTCGGATTCGATCGAGCCGACCGCGTGGAATTCGTCCCGCACCGTCTGCGACCGGACTTCGGCGACCTCGACCGGAGTGGGGGGCATCTGGAACCCGCCCTTGCCACCTGCCTTGGGTGCGCATGAAGTTGCGAGCGCAGCGATCATCAGGAGAACTGCGAGAAGGGTGTGGATTCGAATCATGAATCGTAGGGCCGCGGGCGCGCGAAGCACGACCGCACGAGACTGCAGGAGGGGATAGAGCATGTCGCTAAGATAGCCTTTCTACAGCTTTCGGTTCACGCAGAATGCGCGCGACCCGCGCCGGTCGGGGGAAGTGCCGCGCCGGGCGTTGTCGGTTTTCATGAGTGGCGCGCGATCAGGCGCGACGTGACTGGCCCCTCGGTGGGGTCGGGCTCTTCACTGAGCAGGATCTCGAGCCCTGCGAATGCCGCAACGAGCTCGCCGCTCTCGAGCAGATAGCGACGGTTCTTCGGGCGACCGAACCGTTCCTGGCCCGTGCGGTAGGTCTCGTAGATCAGCACTCCGCCGGGGGTGAGCGCGGTCGCCAGGCGTGGCAGCAGCGCGCGGTGGAGGAAGCGGAAACAGGTGACGAGCGCGAAGCGCGATTCCGGAAGCGCTGCGGCGTCGTGCTCGAGGTCGCACACGACGCTGCGCAGGGCGACTCCGTGGCGGGCAGCGAGCGCCTCGCCGCCCGCCAGCGCCTCGGCGTCGTGATCCCACGCCTCGACCTGGAAGCCCTGAAGGGCGAGCCACACCGCGTCGCGTCCCGCGCCCGCGGCAATGTCGGCGGCAGGACCGTCGGGCACCACATCGCGAAACCGCGCGAGCGCTTCCTCGAGGAATGGAGCGGGACGCCACAGCCTTGCGGGTGGACCGGTCACCCAGCGCGCCGGATCGCGCTCGAGCTCTCCCGAGCCCGGCCATCCGCATGCGACGCGCGCTTCAGGCCAGCCCATCTCGATCAGTGCCGACGCCGCGGCGTGCGCTTCCTCCGCGTCCGCGCCGATTGCGATCACGCTGCGCCCGGGCGGCGGCAGTTCGGAGCGGCGCGCCTTCAGCTCGGCGAGCGGAATGTGCCCGCTGTCCGCGAGGTGTGCGGCCGCGAACGCATCCTCGCCACGCACGTCGATCACGTCCAGCTCGTTCGGTGGGCGGGCGAGCAGCGCGCTCAGCGAGAAGGGGGCCGCGGCAGCCATCTACGAAACGATCGGCAGATCGCAGCAATCGCCGGTCGGAATCGACTTGCCGTGCGGGCAGCGCCGCGGATGTCCGAGGAACGAGCAGATGCTGTCGGTCACCTCGGGATCGATGATGTGTTCCATGCGGCACGCCGCCATCTCGACCTCGGGCTCGGGCAGGTGCATCGCCGAGGTGAACAGCACTTCGGCGAGGCGGCGGCGGCGCACCAGATCTCTCGCCCGCTCGCGCCCGCGCGGCGTGAACTCGAGCGTCTCGCCGGGCTGGAACACGAGGCCGCTCTCGAACATGCCGAGCAGCGTGCGGCGATTGTCGACCACGTCCGGAACCCGGATGCGGCGCGCCTCGGGCACCCGCCCGTCCTCTTCCAGGCTCCACATCTGCACCAGCACCTCGTCGTAGCGGCGCTCGATCTCTTCGCTCGGCACGGTGAGATCGGCGAGCTGTCCGTGGCGCAGCTCGACGCGCCGGTCCGCGAGGTGGCCGATGCGCGGCGCGTGGGTCACGGTCACGATGGTGTGGCCCTCGGCGTGCAGCTCGCGCAGCAGCCGGAGCACGCGATCCTCGTTGTCGGCATCGAGGTTTCCGGTGGGCTCGTCGGCCAGGATGAGCTTAGGTCTGTTGATGAGCGCGCGCGCCACGCACACGCGCTGCTGCTCTCCGCCCGAAAGCTGCGCCGGCAGATGCCGCGCCCGATCCTTGAGCCCGACGCGCTCGAGCGCCGCCAGCGCCTCGCGCTCGTCGGCGACCGAGTGGTAGTGCTGCGCGACCATGATGTTCTCGACCGCACTCAGGAACGCGAACAGGTGGAACTGCTGGAAGATCATGCCGACCCGCGTACGGCGGAAGCGCACCCGCCCGCTCTCCGAGAGTGCGCTCAGGTCGGCGCCATCCACGATCACGCGCCCGGAGGTCGGCCGATCCAGGGCGCCGAGCAGATTGACCAGCGTGCTCTTGCCCGAGCCCGACGGCCCCATCACCGCGAGCCACTCGCCGGCCCGGATCTCGAGGTCCACCTGATCGAGCGCGCGCAGGGCACCGTAGTGCCTCGAGACGCGCTCCAGTCGGACCAGCGGCTCGGCCATCTTCAGTCTCCCTTGAGTGCCGCGGCCGGCTCGACCGCAAGCGCGAGACGGATCGGCCCGAGGCCGGCCATCGCCGCGACCGCGAGCGACAGGCCGAGCACGATCAGCGGTACATCGCCGCGCAGCGCGATCGAGGTGTGGAAGACCTCGCGTCCGATGATGCCCGCGAACCCGAGGCCGATCAGCCAGCCGAACGCGCCGCCGAGCAGGCCGATCATCAGCGACTCGCTCGCGAACAGCCGGATCACGTCGCGCCGCGTCGCGCCGAGCGACTTCATCAGCGCCACATCGCGCCGCCGCTCGAGCGCGAGGTCGGTGAGCGTGCCGAACGCGCAGAGCCCGGCGGCGACCAGCGCCGCGGCGGTGACCAGCGCCATCAGGCGGCGCATGCGCTCGAGCAATCCGGCCTCGGTGTCGGTGAGCGCGTGCAGCACCATCACGCGTGCGCCTCCTCCGCGCTCGAGATTCGCGGTGGCGCGCACCGCAGCCGGCGCGCCGCCTTCGATGCGCGCCTGGAACAGGCTCACCTGATCGGGGCGGCCGCTCAGAGCCTGTGCCTCCGCGAGCGGGATCCAGAACGCGTCGTCGTCCGCGCCGCCGGCCTCGATCCGGGCGCCGACCGGAAGTGTCCTCGTGCGTCCGCCGGCGCCTTCGAGCACGAGCCGTCCCCCGGGACTTACCCCGAGTCTCTCCGCGAGGCGCCGGCCAATCAGGGTTGCTCCGTCGCCGTCTTCCACGCGCCACGCGGGATGGAGCCGTCGCGCGGCCGCGAGATCGGTTCCGATCACCGGAACGGATTGCCCGTTCGCGCGCGCGATCACGACCAGCTGCGGCGCGTGATCGATGCCGGCGGCACGCAGGCGCTCGCGCATCGCACGCTCGGGCAGAAACGCGCCGGGCGCTCCGAGCGTCGCGCCGCCGGTTCCGCCATCGAGCGTGTCGGGCACCAGCAGCAGGTTGGGTCCGAGTGCGCGCAGCTCGTGCGAGAGCTGATCCCCGACGTCGCGCGAGACGTGAAGCAGGGCCGAGGCGACCGAGGCGCCGATCGCGATCGCCATGACCGCCAGCGTCGCGGTCCCTCGACGGCGCCACATTCCCGCCCAGGCCAGGCGCATTTCCATCCGCGGATCACGCATGGCCGCGGAGCACCGTCGCCGGTTCCGAGCCGATCGCCACGCGCAGCGGACCGACCGTGCCGAACCAGGCCACGCCCGCCGCGAGAACCAGCGCCAGCGGGAGCAGGAGCGGCTGTACCGAGCCTCCCGAGCCGAAGGTGTCGCCGCGGATCGCGGCCGCGGCAAGACTGCCGAGCCCCCAGCCGAGCACGCCGCCCGCGAGCGAGACCAGCAGCGTCTCGCCGAACAACAGGATCGAGAGCTGCTGCGACGAAGCGCCCAGCACGCGAAGCAGCGCGACCTCGGCGCGGCGCTCGACGACCGTCGCCGCCGTGGTCGAGAGCAGCCCGAGCGTCGAGGCGGTCACCGCGGCGAGGCCGAGCAGCAGCATCAGCAGGTTGAGGCGCCCGACCACGTGCTCTTCGCCGGCCACGCGCTCCGAAAGCGGGATGACGTCGGCGGCGAGACGTTCGCCGAGTCCCTTTGCGACGTTTGCCGGGAACGCGCCGCAGCTGTAGCGCTCGTAGCCCTTGGGATCGCGCACCGGATCGGGGGGCGCGCCGCGCGGCGCGGGGCGCACCAGCACGCTCACCCACACCCGATCCACCTCGCCCGGCCGGCCGGCCAGCTGCTGTGCGAGCGCGAGCGGCACCCATGCCGCGCGGTCCTCGAACCCGTCGGCCGCGACCACGCCGGTCACCACTGCGCTCATCCGGCGCTCGCCCGAGACCATCGTGACCTGACTGCCGGGCGTCGCGCCGATTTGCGTGGCCAGCCGGCGGCCGAGTGCGATCTCGTCGCCTTCCTCGTGCGGCCAGCGCCCCGCGACCTTCCATGTCGGATGGAGTCTCGCGAGCCCCGTGCTCCAGATCTCTCCGCCTGCCGCGATGCTGCGGCTGAACCAGGTTCCACGCAGCGGGGCGCGCGTGCCGTCGATCTCGACCGAGAGCGTGAGCTCGGGCGCGGCCTCGAGCACGTTGTTCTTCCAGAACGTGCTCTTGAGCGCGGCTACCGCGCTGTCGCCGAGCGCGACTCCGGCGCGCGCCGGCTCGAAGGTGGCGCCGCCCACGTCGAGCGGCCAGCGCGCGCCGGCGGGCAGCGCGACGAAGTTGGGACCCGCGGCGCGCAGCGTGCGCGCCAGATCGTCACCGACGCGTAGCGCCAGCGTGGCCAGCGCGGTCGCGACCGCGACTCCCAGCGTCACCGCCATCAACGCGAGCGCCACCCGCGCGCGACGCGCGCGAAGCGAGCCCCACAGCATCCGCCCCAGCACGCTTCAGCGTCCCTTCAGGTGCGGCCGCACTGCCATCAGCGCCGCCGCATGAAGCACGACCCGGCTGCCCTCGAGGTGGCTGGGGAGCGGAATCGGATTGCAGCCCCCGCCGCGCCCGAGCGTGGCGATCGCGATCGGCGAGGTGCAGTTGCGGCACACCAGCGCGCCGCCGTCCTCGAAGTAGCCCTTGTCGCCGCAGATCTGGCAGGCGTCGAAGCAGGTGCGGACCTCTTCTCCATTGCGGATCGCGAAGAAGCGTACGGACTGGGCGGTGCCCGAGGCGGGATCGGGAAGCAGCACGGAGAAGAAGTGGGCGTGGCCATCGGAGAGCGTCGTGGCATCGAACCCGAGCGAGTCGCCCGAGATCTCGAGCGGCTGCGCGGGCGGGCGATCGGGCAGACGTGAGTTCTGCACGAACGCGGTGGCGAGGAAGCCCACCACCAGCACCGCCACCACGCCGGTCCAGCGCCGGCGCACCCGCTCGCTCGCGCGCTCGGCGCGCTCGAGCCGGGCCTCGGGACCGTCTGCTGCGCCTGCCGGAGCCTTGAGTGGCCTTGTGGACGGACCGAACAGCAGCCAGCCTGCGGCGAGCGCGACGGTCAGCGTGAACAGAAGCAGCTCGTTCTTGACGATCGGGCCGATCACCGCCATCTCGGTTCGGCTCGAGGGCAGAACCTGCGCCTCGCTCAACTCGTGGAGCCCGCCGACCAGCAGCTGGGCCGCGATCAGCAGCAGCACCGCGGAAGTCAGCGAGAAGAAGGGCTTGAGCGGAACGCGCAGCGTGCCACGGATGAACAGCGCGCCGAACAGGATTGCGAGCGCGAGCCCGGCCAGCGCGCCGATCCACAGCCCGACCCCCTGGCTGTTGAAGCCTGCCGCCGAGAGGAAGATCGCGGTCTCGACCCCCTCGCGAAACACCATTCCGAACGCGAACAGTCCGACCCCGAACGCGCCCGACCCGCCGGTCGCGCGCTCGAGCCCGCTTTCGACTTCGCGCTTCATGTTGGGTCCGGAGCGCCACATCCATACCGTGAGGCTGAGCACCAGCGCGGCGCCGACCAGCTTGGCGATGCCCTCGGCCAGCTCCTGGTCGTAGGTGAGGTGGCTGGCCAGCGCTCCGACGCCGACCGAGGCGGCGAGCGCCACCAGCGCGCCGGCGTAGAGCGCGCCGGTCAGATGCGCCGCGCCGCTGCGGCGCAGCACGCTCACCGCGATCGCCAGCACCAGGGTCGCTTCGACGCCTTCGCGCAGCGTAATGACCAGCGCCTCAAACATGGTCGCGTCCCTTCGCATGCGGCGCGCTCTGCGGCAGTCGCGGGCCGGTGTCGCCTTCGAGGGTGCGCTTCCACGCCTGGCAGACGCGCGGAGCGCAGAAGCCGAACGCATGCTCGTTCAGCGCGTAGAGCTGGCTCTTGCCCGCGCGGCGCACGCGCACGATGTCGAGGTCGCGCAGGATGCGCAGCTGATGCGAGGTCGCCGAGAGCGTGGCTCCGAGCGCTTCCGCCAGATCGCTCACGCACATCTCGTGGATCGAAAGCGCGAACACCAGCTTGCTGCGGGTCGGATCGCCGAGCGCCTTGAACGTGCGCGCGAGGCGCTCGACCAGCGCATGGTCTTCCAGCGCGAGGCGCAGGTGCTCGTAGCGCAGCGCGCCCGCGCCCGTGGCGGCTCGCCCGGCTCTCGCGTCGGGGCGTGCCGGTCGCGCGTCCGCGCGGCGTCGGGCCGGCGGGCGCGAGGCCGCCCGCGTCGCCGCGGCGCGAATTCGTGAAACGCTCATGGGATCTCCGGGTTGAACACTTGAAGAATCGTTCACGCGATCGCGCATCCTGCCCGAGGCCCGACCGGGGCGTCAAGCGAGGTGGGAACGCCCGCGAAAGCATTGACCGGCGAGTGCGCGGGCCGCGATACTGAGCGCGGCCGGGGAACCTGGAGTCGAATGCGCGCCTTTGCGAAGCACGTGGGTCTGATCGTCATCACCCTGTCTCTCGCGGCATCCTCGGTCGGCGCTACTCCATCGCCGCCCGCCGCGGGCACGCCGGGCGAGCGCAGCGCGCGGGCCTCCGAGCTTGCGGAGCAGGCGCGCCGTCACCTCGCGCGCGGGACGGTGGACGCGCGGCGCATGGCGCTACGCGAACTGGAGCAGGCGACGCTGCTCGATTCCGGCCGGGCCGACTACGAGCTCGAGCTGGCTCGCGCCTACTACGCGGCCGGATTCCTCAAGAGCGCGCGCACGCGGTACGAGCGCGTCTCACGCCTGGCGCCCGAAGAAGGCGCGGCGCGCTTCGGACTCGGCCAGGTGTGGCGGCGCGACTGGCTCAAGTACCTGGACCGGGGCTCGCTCACCCGCGCGATCGACAATTTCAACGCGGCGGCGCAGCGCGATCCGTCGCGTGCCGAGTGCTGGGTCATGCTCTCGACGCTGGGCGTTGCCGAAGGCAACCTGCCGGCGGCGACCGCCGCGGCGACGCGGGCGCTCGAGGCCGCGCCCGGCAACTCCGACGCGCAGCTGGCGGCGGCCTCGTGCGCGTGGCGTGGCGGCGATGTCGAGCGCGCCGACAGCCTGTTCGGCCGCGCAGTCCCCAGGCTCGCCCGGAACGTGCGCTCGCGCTTCGAAGACATCAGTCCGCTCGCCACCGAGCAGGACACGATGGCGATGCACCGCCTGCCGCTGCTGATGCAATTCGATTACGTGCGGCGCTTCTGGAAGGAACACGATCCCGATCCCACGACGATCGCCAACGAAGCGCAGCTCGAGTACTGGGCGCGCTGCGCGCAGGCGTACTTCCTCTACTACGACGCCCATCGCCGCGAGTGGGACGAGCGCGGTGAGGTCTACGTGCGATACGGCCCTCCCGACAGCGCGGCCTACAACCCGATCGGCAGCCCGATGGTGGTCCACCTCGGGAACCACGGAGAGTTTCCCGCGAACACCCTGGTGTGGGACTACCGCAGCCTGGGGATGAAGGTCACGCTTCAGGATCGTCTGCTGTCCGAGTACTACCTGCTGCCGATCACGTACGACCGGGATCCGGATCCCCGTCCCGATCCCGACTCGCTGGCCCAGCTTGGCGACGCCCTCGCGACCGGCATGGGTCGCGGGGTGTTCCCGCTCTACCCGCCCGGCGCGCACTCGATGCCGGTCAAGGGGGCGCTGGCGCGTTTCGAGGGCGAACATGCCCCGCGGCTGCTCGTCCAGCTCGAGGTTCCGGGCACTCCCGCGGAAAGTCTGTGGGCGGAGTGGGTGGTGATGGACTCGCTCCAGACCGAAGTCGCTCGGGCGCGGCGCGCGCTTTCGCCCTCGCCGTGCGACCCGCTCGCCCGCCGCACCGCCGACTTCGCGACCGCGCTGCCGCCCGGCCATTACTCCGTGGGCATTTCGGTGCGCGGGCGCGCAGGCGCGCGCGGAGTCCATCGCGGGGAAGTGGACCTCGCTCCGCAGGGCGCCGTGCTCTCGCTCAGCGACGTGGTGATCACGTGCGGTGCGCCCGAGGTCGGAGCAGGCGCGGTTCAACTGGCCGGCAACCCTTCCGCGAGCGTCGCGGCCGGCGATCCGCTCAGCGCCTATTTCGAGATCTACCACCTCGCGCCGGGCGCCGATGGCCAGGCGCAGTTCGAGTACATCTATACGGTGCGCTCTTCCGAGAAGGACAAGCGCATCTGGGTCCAGCGGGCGCTCGCCCCGCGGCGCGAGCCCGCGCCCCTGATCGCAAGCCGGCGCGAGCAGAACCCGGGAAGCCTCAGGCGCCAGTTCGTGACCGTCCCGGTGCAGTCGCTGCCGCCCGGGCGGTATCGGCTCGAGATCCGGGTGCGCGACCTGATCGCCGGCAGTGAAGCCAGCGCCGACGCGGAATTCGTGCGCCAGCCGCCCGCCCTGGCGGCGCGGACCCCGGTCCCGACTCGTTAGAGACGCCCCGGAAACAACCTACAGTTCCGCGCCCGCCCTTCCGATAACGGTCGTATAGGGAAGTCTCACCCAGGGGACACGATGTCCGATAACCATATTCGTATTCTGGTCGTCGACGACGAGGCCGATCTGGTGTCGGTGCTTCGCATTGGCCTCGAGGCCGAGGGCTTCGAAGTCCTCGAGGCCTCCGACGGCGAGGAGGGGTTGCGCATGGCGCGTGAGTGCAAGCCCGCGCTGGTGCTGCTCGATCTCATGCTGCCCAAGCTCGACGGCTACAAAGTGTGTCGCTCGCTCAAGTTCGATGAGCGCTATCGCGCCGTGCCCATCTTGATCCTGAGCGCCCGCTCCGGGGAACAGGACCGTCGCCTCGCGCACGACATGGGGGCGGATGGGTTCATCACCAAGCCGTACGAGATGAAGGATCTGGTTGCGAAGGTGAAGCACAAGCTCGGGCTCCCGCCCGGGCGTATCGCCGCCTAGTTCTGAAATTCAGGCCCGGCCCAGGATTCGTGCCTGGGCATGGCTGCGCTTTCCGGTGGCGGAGCACGCTCAGGCAGTCGCGGCGCGCGAGAGGGCGAGCACCGACTTCATCTCCTGGTGCAGCCGCCCATTGCTGGCGAGGATCTGCCGCCCATCGAGCGCGAAGGCCCCGCCCGCATAGTTCGTGACCGTGCCCCCGGCCTCGCGCACGATCAGAACTCCGGCGGCCATGTCCCACGCCGACAGATGCCCTTCCCAGAACCCATCGAACCTTCCGGCGGCGAGATAGCACAGATTGAGCGCGGCCGAACCGTCGCGCCGGATGCCCTGAGCACGCATCAGGAACGCCTGAAACGACGGCAGGCTCCGCTCGGGGTGCTCGCGCACGTCGTACGGGAAGCCGGTGACCAGCAGTGCGTCCTCGAGCCGCTCGATGTCGCTGACCCTGAGCGGACCGCCGTTCAGGCTCGCGCCCGCGCCCCCCGCGGCGGCGAACATCTCCTCACGCACCGGATCGAACACCGCGCCCGCCGCCAGCGCGCCATCCACCTCGACGCCCACCGAGACGCAGAAGAACGGGTAGTTGTGCGCGAAGTTGGTGGTGCCGTCGAGCGGATCCACCACCCAGCGAACGCGGCTCTCGCGCACCTGCGCGCCCGACTCCTCGGCGAGCACGGCGTGGTCCGGGAAGCGCCGGCTTATCCCATCGAGCAGCACGCGCTCCGAGCGCCGGTCGTACTCGGTCACGAGATCGATGCGTCCCTTGTGCTCCGGGCGGTGCAGTCGCCCGTAGCCTTCGCGCAGCACGGCCCCCGCCTCGAGCGCGAGCTCGACCGCCGCATCGCGCAGTGAAGAGGGATCGGGCGCGGTCACGCGCCGCCCCGCGCCACGCTGTGCGGGCAGAACCGGCTGTACGGGCAGTAGCCGCACTTGCGCTGATCGGGATCGGCCGGGAACTCGGCAGCGCGGATGCCACGCGCGGCTTCCGCCACGCGCTCGCGCGCCCGTTCGAGATGCTCGGGCTCGACTGCCGCCTCGCCGACCACGCCGCTGTCGACGAAGGCGAGCTGGACGCGCGCCGGCAGCACGCCGCGGGTTTCCAGGTAGGCGAGCGCGTAGAGGCCGAGTTGCTCCTCCTTCAGGCTGCGCACCGCGCGCTCCTTCGCCTTCTCGGCATCCGCGATCTCGGAGGTCTTGTAGTCCACGAGCACGATGCCGTCGGGGTCCTCGTCGATGCGATCCCAGCGTCCGACCACCATGTCGTTCCCTAGCTTGAACTTGAACTCCATCTCGGCCGCGAGCGGCACGCGGCCCGAGGCCTCTTCGCGGGCCACGAAGCGACGCAGCGCCTCGCACCCGGCGGCGAGCTGAAGGTCCTCGTGCTCGCGCGAGTAGAACCCCTCGCTCGACCACATCTGCTCGAAGGCCGAGACCACGTCATCCGCGGTGATCGGCAGGCCCTTGATCCGGCTCTGATGGTAGATGCGGATCGCATGATGGATCGCGATGCCGTACATCGCGCGCGGGTCGGTGCCGAGCGGAACCTGAACGACATGCGCGTAGCGGTATTTGAGCGGGCAGGTCAGGAAGTCGTCGATCTGTCCGTTGGAGAGGCGCAGCGGGCGATCGTCGGGGATCGGGCCGGGGTTAAGCGCCGTCGGCTCGGCGCCGGGAGCGAAGCGTGCGATCGACTCGAGCGCCGATGCGGTCCGGGTGCGCTTGAGCGGCACGGGCAGGCCCAGCGCCTCGACCACGAACCGGCTGACCTTCTTGGTGAGCTTGTCGCCGTAGTCGATGGCGTCACATAGCACCAGTCGGTCGCGAGCCCGGGTCATCCCGACGTAGAACAGCCGTCGCTCTTCGCGCTCGTGATCCGCGCGCGGATCGGATTCGCCGTGCTGCAGCTCGGGCGGGAAGGGCAGAGCATCCGAGCGCATCTGGAGCGGGAAGCGCTGCTCGACGAGTTGCACCATGAATACGATCGGGAACTCAAGTCCCTTGGCGTGGTGCGCGGTGAGCAGCTGCACCGCATCCTGGTCGGCCTCCACCACCGCCGCCTGCGGATTGTCGCCGGCCTCGATCAGCAGATCGAGGTGTCCCATGAAATAGGGAACGCGGTCGCTCTTCAGCAGTGGCCCGACGCGCTGCACGATTCCGAACAGCTTGTTGAGGTTCTGCAGCTGTTCGGCGGCCTCAGGCGTGTCCTCGTGCGAGAGGCGACCGATCAGGCCGCTCTCGGTCACGAACTCGTACAGGACCTCGGTGGTCGGACGGCGCACCGCGCTCGCCGCGAGCCGCGCGTGCAGGTCGAGGAAGCGCCGGATCGCCTCGCGCGATTCGGGCGCCAGCTCGGCCTTCGGATCGAGCGCCGCCTCGCCGGCCACGCGCAGCAGCGCGCGATTGGTGCGCGACGCACGCGCCGCGAGCCCGGCCAGATCCACCGGGTCGACTCCGAACAACGGATCGCCGAGCACGACGTAGCTGGCCGCGCCGTCGGCGGGATCGGCGAGCGTGCGCAGCAGATTCAGGCACAGCCGCACTTCCGGGCGCTGATAGAGGCTGCGCGTCGAAGTGCGATGAAAATGGATGCCGCGCGCGCGCAGCGCGAGCGCGTACGGATCGAGGTGCGCGTGCGTGCGCGCGAGGATTGCGATGTCGCGTGCCGCGCACTCGCCGCGCTCGATCAGGCCCGCGATCTCTTCGACCACCCAGTCGGTTTCTTCCCCGGCGGCGGCGAAACTGCGGTGCTCGACATGGCCGGGAGTTTCGCGCGCGGCGATCAGGCTCTTCGCGAAGCGCTCCGGATCGCGTGCCTCGAGGCGTGCCGGATTGTTGAACTGGATCATGCGATGGGCGAGATCGAGGATGGACTGCCCGGAGCGATAGTTGCGGCGCAGCATCAGCACGCGTGACCCGGGAAATGCTTCCACGAATCCGAGCAGGTTCTCGACCTTGGCGCCGCGGAAGCGATAGATGCTCTGATCGTCGTCGCCGACCACGGTCAGATTCCGGCGCTCCCCGGCCAGGGTCCGCACCAGCTCGAACTGCACGTGGTTGGTGTCCTGGAATTCATCGACCAGGATGTAGCGGAAGCGGTCCCGGTACTCGCGGCGCAGATAGGCGCGCTCACGCAGCAGGCGAAGCGCGAGGCTGATCTGCGAGCCGAAGTCGACCCGCCCGGCCTCGGCGAGCAGCCGCTGATAGGCCGCATAGGCCCGCGCCTTCTCGATCTCGGCCTCGGCGCGATCGCGTTTCGCCGGATCATCGCCGGCTTCGGCCGCGAGGCGCTCGGCGAAGGCGAGGTACTGCTCGGGAGAGACGTCCTCGTCGCGCGCGCGGTCGAACACGTTGACCAGCGCCGAAAGATGCGCGTCGGGGGAACCGAGCGGCAGATAGCGACTGAGTCCGAGCTCGAACAGGCGCTCACGCAGGAACACCAGGATCTCGGCGTCGCTCTCGACGCGGAGCTGCGAAGTGAGGCCGAGCTCCACCGCGTGCTCGCGCACCAGCCGGTCGCCGAACGCATGAAAGGTCGCGATCGTCGCGCCCACCAGCCCGTAGGGAACCAGCACGTCGACCCGCGACTCCATCTCCGCGGCAGCCTTGTCGGTGAAGGTGAGCGCCAGGATCTGTTCGGGACGCGCGCGCCGGGTCGCGATCAGCCATGCGATTCGCCGCGTGATGACCTGGGTCTTGCCGGTGCCCGCGCCGGCCACGATCAGCAGCGGTCCCTCGCCGTGCGTGACCGCCTCGTGCTGCTCCGGGTTGAGCTGCTCGAGGATCTCGTCGACCCCTGCGGTGTGGCGCGCCGCCTCGTGAGTGGCGCTCACCCGCGCATCCGCGGCGGCCGCGGGTCGAGCGGAGCGCGATTGAGCCGGCGCGCGCCGTTCGACTCGACCACCACCAGATCCTCGAGGCGCACGCCGAATCGGCCGTGAAGGTAGATGCCGGGCTCGACGCTGTGCACCATGCCGGAGGCGAGCGGGAGGCGGTTGCCCTCCACCAGGTAGGGCATCTCGTGTACCTCGAGACCGACCCCATGCCCGGTGCGGTGCGGAAAGCGCTCGCCGTATCCGGCGCTCGCGATCACGCCGCGCGCGGCGCGATCCACCTGCTCGGCGGGCGTTCCCGCGCGAGCCGCCTGGATTCCAGCTTCGCGCGCCCGATTGACGATCGGGTAGATCCGCTCGGCCTCGGCTTCGGGCTCGCCGAGCCAGTAGGTGCGCGTGATGTCCGAGCCGTAGCCGCCGGTGAATGCCCCGAGGTCGAGCAGCAGCACGTCACCCTCGCCGATCACGCGCTCCGAAGTGAAATGATGGGGGAGCGCCGCGTTCGGGCCGCTCGCGACGATCGCCCATGAGTCACGATCGCCGAGCGCGTCGAAGCGTGCGAAGACGAAAGCCGCGACCTCGCGCTCGGTCATGCCGGCGCGCACGAAGTCCGCGCTCTCCTCGACGATCGCGTCGGCGTGGGCGGCCGCCTCCGCCAGCAGGCGCAGTTCCTCGGCGTCCTTGACCGCACGCAGCATGCCGAGCGCGTCGGCCGCCGGGCGGCAGCGCGCGTGCGCGGCGAGCCGGAGCACGGTCGAGGTGCGCAGTCCCTCGCCGATCAGTACCGAGGGGCCGCGCGCGAGGTCGAGCCTGCGGAACAGGCGCTCGAACGGGTCCTCGCTCTCGTCCCACACTTCGAGCTCGAGCCAGGGACAGCCTTCCGCGAGCGCGTCCGCTTCGAGACGCGGCACGATGCACAGCGGATCTCCGCGTCGCGGCAGCGCGAGCGCGACCAGCCGTTCGCTGTGACGCGCGGGCGCTCCGGTCAGCCACAGGAAATCGGCCGAGGCGGGAACCAGCAGCCAGTCGGCGCGCTCTTCGTTCAGCATGCCGCGCGCGCGTTCGAGCCGCGCGGCGTGGGGGGCACGGATCATGGCCGCACGCTAGCACCCGCGCCGGTGAGGCGGCAATCTTGTGGCTCGGGTCCGGTGTCTCTAGACTGCGCGATTCATGTTCCCGCGTGCACGCTTGCCCATCGCCGCAGCGCTGCTCGCGCTCATTGCGGGCGGATGCGGCCGAAGAGCATCGCCTCCGGTGACCGCGCACTGGCTGGTGAGCCAGGCGGCGCCGACGTTCGATCCCGACGGTCCTCCGGACCCCACGCGCTGGGCGCTGCAGCGGCTCCTGTCGCGCGGGTTGCTGGATCAGGATTCCGCGGGCCGCATCGTTCCCGCGGGCGCCGAGCACTTCACCGTGTCGGCCGATCATCTCACCTGCACGCTCGTGCTGCGCCGCGATCTCGTCTTCACCGACGGCACGCCGTGCACCAGCAACGACTTCCGCGTCGCGATCAGCGCCGGGCTCAATCGCACCGACCACTGCACCAAGCTGTGGCTGCTGCGCGCGGTGCGAGGCATGGACGCGGTGCGCGCAGGGCGCCCACTGCCCGAGCTCGGCATCGAGACTCCGGACGCACACACACTGGTGCTGCGCCTGGCGCGTCCCGATCCGCGCCTGCCGCGCAAGCTCGCGCTTCCAGGGGTGGCGACGCCGTGGAAGAGCCGCGCCATCGGTGAGCCCTGGTCCAGGGTCGTCGGGGTGGGTCCGTATCGCGTCGCGTATGTCGAGCCGGGACGCCGGATGGTGCTGGCGCGCGCGCCGAGAAGCGCGCTGGCGCGCTGGATCGCGGGGCCGGACACGATCGCGATGCGATTCGTGATCGGCGAAGCCCGGTTTCGCGCGGTGCTGCGCGCGTCGTCGCCGGATCTGGTCTGGCCGATTCCGCCCGCCCTGCTCGGCGAGGACATGGTGAGTGGCTTTCGTGTGAACGAGCGCGCCGCGGTTCCGGTGCGACGGCTGCTGCTGGTGACGCGTGCCGACGTGCCGCCGACGACCGGTCTCGCCGCGCGCCATGCGCTGGCGCACGGGCTCAACCGCGCCGAGCTGCAGGCGGCGCTCGGGCGCGCCGCGCTCGAGCCCGCCCCGTGGCTCGCCGGGGCGGGGCCCTTCACCTATCCCAGGCTCGATGCCGCCGAGGTGGCGCAGTGGCTGGACCGCGGAAAGCTGGGCCGCTCGTTTCACATCACGCTCTCGTTCGACGCAGACGGCGCGGGCGGCGGCGTGGCGCGCGAGATGCAGGGCGCATGGTCGCGGCTGAACGTGTATGCCGAGCTGAAGCCTTTGCGCGGGAGCGCCGCCTCCCGCGAAGCGCTGGTCGGACAATCTCAGGCGCTGCTGGTCGAGTCGCAGGCCCTGATGCCCGGACCCGAAGCCGAGCTGGCGTTGCTGGTCATGCCGTTACGCGGCCCTGCGGTCGGGACCTTCCGGACCGGATGGCGCACCCGGGAATTCGACCCATGGATTGCCGAAGCGCGCGCGGGGGCGGGACCTTTTCCGGCCGCCGCCGCCCAGGCCCGGCTCGAGGAAGAACTGGTTGCCCTGCCGCTGGTTCGCCTGCCGTGGCGCTGGCTGGAGCGCCCGGGCGGCAGTGAAGTGCATTTTCACCCGCAATTCGGGCCAGAACTCACCTCCCGGGTCACGCCTCAACCCAAGGTGCGTTAATCCGTTGACCGTGGTCTGAACCGTTCCTTATTGTTATGGCTCCCCGGACCTCTCGGGCCAGTGATGACACCCTTGTTCAGTGCACTCGATGCCCACTTCAGACCGTTCGCGCGTGCCCAGTGATCATTCCTTCGCGCCGCGCTCGAGACGCTCCACGACCTTCATAGCGGGGAACACACCTTGATGACGTCTCGATGGATGGCCCAGACCCTGTGCGTTGCCGTGATGCTTGCAATGGCAGTACCGGTCTCGGCCGGTTCGACACTCGAGCGCGAGTTCCGATTCGCGCAGGAGCGCGTGCGACTCACCGATCGCGGCGCCATCACCCAGGTGGAGTTTGAAGGCGGAGCCGCGGAGGACGCCGCCGGTCTTCCCGACCTGCCGTGGATCTCCCAGCGCGTCGACCTGCCCGAAGGACAGAGGGTCTCGTCGGTCGAAGTGATCTCGATCGAAACCGAACTGCTGCGCGCGCGCGCCGCACTCCCGAGTGCGGTCATTCCCAAACCGGGCCTGGGGCCGATCGAGCGCTCGACACCCGATCCCGAACGCTTCGCCCGCGCCGGATTTCAGCCCGAGACGCCGGTACGAGTCGGAACGCAGGGCTATCAGGCCGGGCACGGAGTGGCCATGCTGCTGGTGAGCCCGGTGCGCTGGGATGCGGCGAGCGGCCGGCTCGAGCGTGTCACCCGGCTGCGCGTTCGCCTCACTCTCGAGAGCGATCCCGGAACGCCGCTCAAGCGCGAGCGCATCGTGCGCCAGTGGGAGCCGCGGCGCGGTGACCTCGATCTTTCGGCACGCCTCGCCGATGCGGCGGTCAGCGTCGATGAGGGCCAGGCGTTCGGATCCGGGGCCGCAGTGCGAGCCGGCGGACCGACGCGCGGCGCCCGCCCGTTCCGCGCGACGCAGGTGCCGTCGCTGCTCGGCAGTCCGGTGGAGTACGTGATCGTGACCCGCGACGACATGGCCTCCGAGTTCCAGCGTCTTGCCGACTGGAAGACCCGCTCGGGCGTGCCCGCCGTGGTGCGCACCATCTCGTTCATCCGCCAGAACTATCCGTCCGCGACCGATGACGCGGATTGCATTCGCCAGTTCATTCGCGACTGCTACACGCGCTGGGGCACGCAGTGGGTCCTGCTCGGAGGCGACACCGACGTCGTTCCGGAGCGCATGTGCCACACCACATATTTCACCAGCGAGGACATCCCGAGCGACATGTACTTCGAGTGTCTCGACGGCAACTGGAACGCCAACGGCAATCATCTCTACGGCGAAGGGCAGAGGACCTTCGTCGATCTCGGAGACCAGGCCGACCTGCTTCCCGAAGTTTTCGTGGGCCGGGCGCCGGTCTCGACCGTGGCTGATGCCCAGTTGTTCGTGAACAAGTCTCTGCAGTACCAGAGCACGCCGCTCGGCGACTACGAGAAGAACCTGCTGTTCTTCGCCGAGGTGCTGTTCCCGCAGCCGTGGTCGCCCGGTCAGCAGATCCAGGCCGACGGCGCGGACCTGGTGCAGGACGTGATTCCGTTTGTCGCGGCGAATCCCGCCCTGCACTACGTGAGGCTTTATGAGAATTACCCTGCGTGGCCCGGTTCCCTCCAGGAGCGGCGCTCGATCGTGGTCGACTCGCTCAACCGTGGCTACAACGTCGCGGTGCACGTCGGACACGGCTACCGAAACGTCATGTCATGCGGCGACGAGGACATGACCAACGCCGATGCCCAGGCTCTCACCAACGGCAATCGGCTGATGAACATGTACGCGATCAACTGCACCTCGAACGCGATCGATTTCCCGAGCATCGGCGAGGCCATGCTCCACGCGACCGGCGGCGGCGCGGTGACCAACATCGGCTCGACCCGTCTCGATTTCCCGAACACGGGGCGCAACTACCAGAAGGAATTCTTCAGGCTCCTCTACCACGACAGCGTCACCGCGGTCGGCGAGCTGCAGGCACGGCAGAAGCTGCCGTTCGTCGGCTCGGCGGCATTCGACAACGTGAACCGCTGGACGCAGACCACGCTGCTGCTGCTGGGCGATCCCGAGCTGCGCATCTGGACCGGGACGCCGCGCACCCTGACGGTGAGCGCGGCGGCCTCGTTCGCGCTCGGCGACACGACGCTCCCGGTGCACGTCCAGATCGGTGCGACGCCGCTCTACCAGGCGCGCGTGACCGCATGGAAGGCCAATGACGAGTACGCCTCGGCGCTGACCGACGGCGCGGGCAACGTGGTGCTGCCGTTCGAGCCCGACAGCCTCGGCAATTTCAAGCTGACCGTCACCGGCTACGACTGCCGTCCCTATCTGGCGACGATCCCGGTGGTCGCCGGGACCCGCGCGGTGCTCGCCGATCTGAGTCCGATCATCGACGATGACAATACGGGCGGGACGGCCGGGAATGGCAATGCAACCATCGATGCCGGCGAGACGGTGGAAGTGCACATTCCGCTGCGCAACAACGGCGCGCTCGCCGCGGTCTCGGTGGTGGCGACGCTGAGCACGACCGATCCGATGGTGACGTTCCTGCTTCCGAGCATCGGGTACGGGACGATCGCGCCGGGGGCGACCGCGAATCCGTTCCTCGGCTTCCGCTTCCAGGTGCCGTACACGTTCCCCGATCAGCGCGAGATCCCATTCAGCCTCTCGATCAACGATGCCGCCGGCGACCATCAGGTGGAGATGCTGCAGATCACCGGGCGCGGGCCCGAACTGCGGCACTACTCGCACGGCCTCGTGGATGCGGGAGGCACGCCCAACGGGATTCCCGAAGCGGGCGAGACGATCACCTACACCGTGAAGCTCAGGAACCGGGGCACCGGGCCGGCACCGGGCGTAACGGGTATCCTGCGCAACCTCGATGGGCTCACCACCGTGACCGACAGCACCGCGTCGTGGGGAGACATCGCCGCGGGACAGGAGAAGAGTGCGGATTCCTTCTCGTTCGGCGTGATCGATCCCGCCGGCCTGCTGCAGCTGCGGCTGTCGGATGCCTACGGCCTGCTTTCCGTTGCGACCGTCGATCTCGGCTATCCCGCGCAGCCGATCGACGTCAACGCGAAGGGCGGGGGCACCACGATCAAGCTGACCTGGACGAAGTCCGAGGACAGCGATCTGCTCGGATACGTCGTGTACCAGTCGACCTCCATGGTCGGGCCCTACGTCAGAACCAACCTCGTGCCCACCGACCGGACCTCGTATGCGCTCGACGGGGATCTCGCGCCGCTCACCCACTACTACTTCCGAGTGTCCGCGGTGGATTCCTCGGGTAACGAGTCGACGCAGTCGTACTTCGCGGAAGCGATCACCAATCCGCCGAATCACACGGTGTTCCCGCTTCCGATGGCTCGGACCACGCCGGCGCCGGTCGCGATCGACCACATCTACACCGGTTACCCGATGGACATCGTGGCCGGGGCCGAAATCCTGTACGTGCTGCATCCGGACGGCAGCGCCCCGGTCGATGCGGACGGTCAGGGCACCACGCTCGGAGATTTCACGCGCCGCGGTCTCTACTACGCCGCGGGTCCGTCCATCGCCGACCTGGACGGTGACGGCGAAAAGGAGATCATCGGCGTCACCTGGGATTCGCTGCGCGCCTACGTGTTCGACAAGCAGGGCAACGTGAAGCCGGGATGGCCGGTCGTGACGGGCGACGTCTGGTCGTCGGCCGCAATCGGGGATCTGAACAACGACGGGAGCAAGGAGATCTGCTTTGGCGCGAACAGCCAGAATTTCTACGTGTTGCGCGCCAACGGCGGCGACTTCCTCGACGGCGACTCGGATCCGGGCACGACCGGCGTGTTCAAGGTGATGAACGGCTACTACAACTACAGCACGCCGGCGCTTGCCGATCTCGACGGCAACGGTCAGATGGACATCATCATGGGCGGCGCGGACGGCAGGCTCTACGCGTGGCGGCCGGACGGCAGCAATCTGCCCGGATTCCCGGTCCAGCTCAGCCTCGCCATCACCTCCTCGCCGGCGATCGGTTTCCTCGACGGCTCGGGCGACACGCAGCCCGAGATCGTGGTGGCGGGCAAGAACGACTCGCTCTACGCGTTCACGAGCACCGGAGTGCGCAGGCCAGGCTGGCCGGTGCGCGTGCTGGGCGGCGGCACCAGCAAGACCCCATCGCCGGCGCTGGCCGACATGGACAACGACGGTTTCCTCGACATCGTGCAGGCCGGAACCGACGGCCTGATGCACGTGTTCAATCGCAACGGTGTGCCGATCGCCCCGGTGAACAACGTGCGCTTCAGCTCGCTGACCCTGTATGCGTGCGAGAGCAGCCCGATCGTCGCGGACATCAACGGCGATGGATGGAACGACGTGATCGTGGGCAGCGAGGATGCGACGCTCACCGCGATCAGCGGCCAGAACGGCCTGGTCCTGGCGGGCTTTCCGATCCCACTCAACGGAGAGGTCCGAGGTACGCCCGCGGTCGGTGACATCGATGGCGACGGCAAGACCGAGATCGTGCTCGCCGGCTGGGACAAGAACCTCTATGTATGGGACTACGACTTCGCGTTCTCGCCGAACGGTCCGCCGCCATGGCCGCAGTTCCACCACGACGCGATGCGCACCGGGTTCGCCAGCAATCCGGTGTTCGTGAGCGTGGACCCGGTCGCGGGCGAACTGCCGCGCTCGATCGAATTCGCGGTGCCTCAGCCGAACCCGGCGCGGGGCGGGACGCGCGTGCGCTGGGCGATTCCGGCGGATCGCGTCGGTTCGATGCTCGACGTCTCGGTCTTCGACCTGAGCGGCCGGCACATGCACACCCTGTGGCACGGCGTCGCGAAGAGCGGGCGCTTCTCCGAGCAGTGGAACCTGCGCGATACCAGGGGTGGCTCGGCTTCGGCCGGCGTGTATTTCGTTCGCCTGAGTCTCGGTCGCGAGGTCAGGACGCAGAAGCTGGTCGTGCTCCGCTAGCAGCCCCGGCGCACACCGCCGAATCTCGAGGGGCGGACCCGACCGGGTCCGCCCTTCGCGTTCGGGCGCGCCTTGACCGTGTCGCCGCGCCGCCCTAGTGTGCGCCGATTCCACGACCACCTTGCGAGGAGATCCGTCACTCATGAGTATCCGCGTCCGCTTTGCCCCGAGCCCGACCGGCTACCTTCACGTGGGCGGCGCCCGCACCGCGCTGTTCAACGACCTCTACGCCCGCCGTCACGGCGGCGTGTTCGTGCTGCGCATCGAGGACACCGATGCCGCGCGCTCGACCGATGAGTCGCTCACCGCGATCCTCGACAGCCTGAAGTGGCTGGGACTGAACTGGGACGAGGGCCCGGGCGTCGGCGGCGAGTTGGGTCCCTACTTCCAGAGCGAGCGGCGCGCCCTGTATGCGCGCCATGCCGAGGCCCTGCGCGCGGCCGGGCGAGCCTATCCCTGCTACTGCACCAGCGAGGAGCTCGAGGAGCGCCGCAAGGCGCAGATGACGCGCAGTGAGGCGCCGCGTTACGACGGGCGCTGCCGCGCGCTCGATGCGGCCTCACGCGCGAAGCTCGAGGCCGAGGGCCGCGGTGCGGCGCTCCGCTTCGTGCGTGGCGAGGTGACGGAAGTGGGCTGGACCGATCGGGTGGCGGGGACGATCGCGTTCCCCGGCGAGGTGCTCGACGACTTCGTGATCCTGCGCTCGGATGGGCTCCCGACCTACAACTTCGCGTGTGTGGTGGACGATCACGAGATGAGGATCAGCCACGTGATCCGTGGTGACGATCACATCTCGAACACGCCACGCCAGCTGCTGCTGTATCGAGCATTCGGATGGGAGTTGCCGGAGTTCGCGCACGTGCCGATGATCCTCGGCGCGGACGGTTCGCGGCTCTCGAAGCGACATGGCGCGACTTCGGTTGAGGCGTACCGCGACCTCGGCTATCTGCCCGAGGCGATGGTGAACTTTCTCGCGTTGCTCGGCTGGTCTCCGGGAGACAACCGCGAGCTGTTCTCGCTCGCCGAGCTGGAGCAGCTGTTCTCGCTGGAGCGCTGCGGCTCGAGTCCCGCGGTGTTCAACACCGAGAAGCTCGAGTGGATGAACGGCCAGCATCTCAAGCGCCTGAGCGAAGAGGAGCGGGTGCGTCGCGTCGAGGCCTATCTCGCCGCGCGCGGCATCGACGTTTCCAGGCGATCTCCCGCATGGATCGCGCAGCTCGTGCACGCGATCGGCGACCGGCTCAAGACCCTCGCCGACGTCGAATTCTATGGGGCGTTCGCGCTCAAGGACACGCTCGAGATGGATCCGGTCGCATGGAACGAGCTGTGCGCGAAGCCTGAGGTCGGTCCCCGCCTCGAGGCACTCGCCGACCGGCTGGCGAAGGACACGGCGTATTCGCTCGAAAGCCTCGAGGCCGCGACCCGGGGCCTCGCCGCCGAGCTCGGGGTCAAGCCTGGAGAGCTCATGTCGGCGGCGCGCGTCGCGCTCACCGGACGCAAGATCGCACCGGGACTCTTCGAGGTGATGTCGCTGCTGGGGAAGGAGCGCGCGGTCGCCCGGCTGCGCGAGGCGGCGTCGCAGTGGCGAGCGGAATCGCCGCTCGCGAACGTGAGCAAGTAGGCGTGGCGCCGAAGCTTGCCTCGCGCCGAGACGCTCTGCTAGATTCTCGCGCCGCTTGTTTGCCCGGTGGTGTAACGGTAGCACGACTGGCTCTGGACCAGTTAGTCGAGGTTCGAATCCTTGCCGGGCAGCCAATCTCTTCCTCGACCCGCGTCGTGCGCGCGAGTTCCGTTTCGTGATGCGGCGCGGTTATTGACCTGCGTGAACTCGATGGTAAACTGCCGCGCGCCTTCGGCCGCGGTCCATCTCCGAATGGTGTTCCGGCGCTATCGTCTAGGGGTCCAGGACAGGTGGTTCTCAGCCATCAGACCGGGGTTCGAATCCCCGTAGCGCTACCATCCCACTGCATCGCCGCGGGCCGATGAATCCCGTCGCCGGGCGCGGCCGCGCCGCTCCACTGCTGTGGCTGGCTCTGGCGCTGGTGATCCTGGTCCCGATCGGGTGGGGTGCGGCGTCCACCTATCCGTGGGACGTCGACAATATCGCGCCGGGCTCGGTGCTCAAGGGCCTGGCGCATCATTTCGGATCCGGCTGGTCGTCGTCGTACGGCCCGCTGCCCTATCTGCTGGGAGCGCTCGCCGCGCTGCCGGTGCTGGCCGCGATCCGCCTCGGCGGCGGGCTCTCGCATCCTTCGGCGGAATGGCCGTACGGATTCGCCCAGCCCGAGCGCGCTCTTTCGGCGGTCGTGATCGCGGTGCGCCTGGTGAGCGCATTCATGGCGCTCGGCATCGTCGCGCTCGCCGCGCGCCGCGAACGCGCGCAGCCGGCGCCTCCGCCGTCGTGGGCGATGCCGCTGATCGCGCTCGGCTCCGCGACGTTCTGCTACTACGCGCGCACTTCGAACGTGGACATGCACTACCTGTTCTGGCTGTGGCTCGCGTACCACCTGGTCGAGGCTCCGCTCGCTTCGATGCCGCGCCTCGCGCTGGGTGCGGCATGCGCGGCGCTCGCGGTGGCGTGCAAGGAACAGGCGGCGCCGCTCGCACTGGTGGTGGTCGTCGCCGCGATGGTGCGAGCGCTCCGCGGCGCGGACGGCTCCGCGCTCGCGCGAATCGGCGCCGCACTCCTGCCGGCGCTGGCGGCGCTGATCGCGTACGCGATCGTGTGGCAGCTCCCGTTCAACACCAGCGGCTGGTGGGAACATCACAAGTTCGTGTTCATGCAGGCGCGCTACCCGCGTTCGTTCCCGCTCAGCGCCGGCGGACTGATCGCACTCGCGGGGCGCACCGTGTCCCTGCTGCCGCTCACGCTCGGCTGGCTGGCGACGGTTTCGGCGGCGATCGCGATCGTGCTCGGCGTCTCGTGGCGGGGGCTGGGGCTGCGCGCGATCGGCTGCGCGGTCTACCTGGTGACCTTCCTCGGTGCGGTCGGCTACGTCTACCCGCGCTTTCTGCTCCCGCTCACCCTGATCGCCTTTCCGCTGGCCGCCCGCGGGCTGCGCGAATTCATCGGGCTCGCGCGAAACGTCTCGCGTGACGCGCGTCCGGTCGCCGCGGCCGCGGCGCTGCTGGCGCTGACCGGTGGCCCCACGCTGCTGGCGGTCTCGCTCGCCGAGCCACGACTCGCCGCGGAACGCTGGATCGCGGCCCATGTCCCGCCGGACGCGGTGATCGAGGTCGCGGGCAATCCGCAGCTGCAGGCGCGGATCCCGCACGATCGCACGCTGCTGCACACGACCGAAGAGTCGATTGCGATCGATCCACATGGACCGCGCGGGGACGTGGTGCTGGTTTCGTCGCTCGACGGCTTCTACTTTCAGCGCGATCCGCTGGTGCGCGAGTCGTGGTGGGATCCACTGAACGCGGCCTCTGGCGCTTCGTACCGTCCGATCGTATTCACGCCCGGTCCGCTCGAGCGTCTCGTCAATGGGCTTCCGGTATCGCCCGAGGTCACGATCTACGTGCGCTCCGATGTGGAGCTGAAGTGAGCGAATCCGGACCCCGCGTGATCGCCATCAGCGGTGCACGCGGGTTCGTGGCCTCGCATCTCATCCCGCGCCTGATGGCGGCGGGGAGTCCGGTCATCGGCATCGTGCGTCCGGGACGCGATGCCTCGGCGCTCGAGTCGGCTGGGGTCCAAGTCCGACGCGCGGACCTGAGCGATCCGGCGGCGTCGCGCGTCACGTTCCTGGGCGCGGATGCGCTGGTCCATCTCTCCGGAATCGCACAGGTGCCGCGCTTTCTCGACGCGCTCGAGTCGGCGGGAGTGCGGCGCGCGATCTTCGTGGGCTCGGCAGGTGTCTATACCCGGCTCGCCAGCTCCGGAGCCGACGCGAAGCGCGCCGGCGAAGCGCGGCTCGCCGCTTCGAATACGGCCTGGACGATCCTGCGTCCGAGCATGATCTACGGCACTCCGGCCGATCGGAACCTGGCGCGCCTGCTGCGCTGGCTGCGCCGTTCGCCACTGGTGCCGGTGCCCGGCGGTGGGAGCACGCCGCAGCAGCCGGTGCACGTCGAGGATCTGTGCGCAGCGATCGAAGCCGCGCTCGATCGGCCCCAGAGCGCTGGTCACGCCTATGACGTGGGCGGACCCGAAGCGCTTGCACTCGCCGAGCTGATCCGGATCTCGGGCGCGGCGCTCGGCGTGCGCGCGTTTCCGGTTCGGCTGCCGCTCGCGCCGGCGCATCTGGCGGCGCGAGCCGCACGAGCGCTCCGCGTGCCGTTCCCGGTGAGCCCGGAGCAGCTGCTGCGCCTGGCCGAGTCCAAGGCGGTCGACATCGCGCCCGCAATGCGCGACCTCGAGTTCAGGCCGCGCTCGTTCGAGGAGGGCATCGCCGCCGAAGCGCGCGCGATTCTGGCGCTCGAGCCGTGATCGCGCGGCGGCGTGGGCGGGGTGCCCGATGACTCGTGGGGACCCCCGTCGCTCCCCACCCTTCCGGAAGACCCCACCGCTCCTGGCCCCACTCGCCATCGGGCACCCCGCCCACGCCGCCGCGCGATCAAGGCAGGCGCGCGACCTCGCGCAGCGCGGGGTCGTTCAGAACGAGCGATGGCACTCCCGCGTTCGAGAGCCCCATTCCGATCCGCGTCCGGCCGGTCGAGTCCGCCATCTGGAGGGTCGGGGTGCCCAGCGAGTTCACCCACAATTGGACGCGGTCCTGGCCTTCCCGCCCGGTCATACGCAGCACGATGTCGCCTTCGCTGCGAACGAACAACATCGCCCGCGCCTTTCCAGCGGTGTCGTTGAGCCGCACCTGCGGAGTGCCGTCGCCGGCAATCTCGAAGGCGCCCCGATTGACACCATCGGCGCCGCGCAGCGCGAACCGTGTCCCCTCGAAGCTAGGATCAGCGGGAAGGAGGCGCCACGCCACGATCAGTAAGAAGCCCATCGTGAGGGCGGCGGTGAGCGCGAACAGCCTGCGATTCTGCCTCTCCAGCTTCTCGATCCGGTCGAGCACGGTTTTCCTCCTCACTTCTACAAAAAGGTTGGGTTCGGGAGCGCAACGCACCTTAGCACCCCCCCGGACGGCGTCGCGGGATGGAAGGGGAGTGGGACCCGACGCAACGTGAACCGATCCTCCCGGCTGGGGTGTGCCCGCGGGGGCGGTCGGGGCTCCGATCGCGCGACGTAACCCGTTCCAGGTCCGATTCTTGACAGCAATTTCCACAGCCGCCTAATATGTCTGTGCAAGACCGGGCCCGAAGGGTCGCGCGGCGCCACCGGTCCCACTGAATTCCGGGTCGAAATCTGGCCCTGGGGCCGGGGTTCCAGCGGCACCTTCCGATCGGCGCGGCGCTTGCTTTGCTAGGACGCATTGCAACTTCCTATAGTGGATTCCACCTGAAGCCCTTCCGGATCCCTGCGCACCCATGGCCCGCCGCTCTCGCTGGGCGCAATGGTGGTCCTTCGGCCGGCCGAAGCTCCAGACCGTCCCAGATGAATTTCGAACTCGGAGGGGCGGCCCCTCGGCCGCCGGGATCGATTCGATGGGCCTGAAGAAAGCGCCGCGCACACTGGTCCTGACCCTCGGATACGCGCTGCTCCTGCAGCTCGCGTATCTGGCGGCACTGGTGCTGCGTTTCGAGGGCGTCATCCCGCCACACTACTGGACCGGGTACCTCATGGTCGCCCCGTGGTTCACGGCGCTCTCGCTGCTGGGATTCCTGCTCTCGGGTCTCTACCACGGCCTGTGGCGCTATGCGAGCACGGTCACCCTGTTCCAGATCTGCAAGGGTGTGACGCTCAGCGCCGCATCGCTGGTAGCGATCATGCTGTTCAGCCCCGAGGCGCTGTTCCCGCGCAGCCTGATCGTCATGGTGTGGCTGTGGGAGCTGGTGCTGATCGGCGGTGTGCGCTTCGCGTGGCGCCTGTCGCGCGAGCGCGTGCTGGGCCGCACGCCGAGCCGCGCGCTACGCACCCTCGTCGTCGGCGCCGACCACACCGGCGTGCACCTGATCCAGGAAATGCGTCGCGCCCCGGACGGCCCCGAGATGCTCACGCCGGTCGGGTTCATCGACGACGACGGGCGGCTCACCGGGCACCTGATCGAAGGGATCAAGGTGCTCGGCACCATCGCCGACCTGCCGCGCGTTCTGCTCGAGCGCCGCGCCGAGATGGTGATCGTCTCGGACCCCGACATGCCGGCCAAGGTCGTGCGCGAGATCGCTCGCTTCTGCGCCGAGGCCAACGTCCAGATCAAGACCCTGCCCGGGCTCTCCAGCCTGCAGCAGGGACGCAGCGCGCTTTCGCAGGTGCGCGAAATGCGCATCGAGGACCTTCTCGGGCGCCAGCCGGTCCAGCTCGACCTGGACGAAGTCGGAGAATTCCTGCGCGGACAGCGCGTGCTGGTGACCGGCGCGGGCGGCTCGATCGGCTCGGAGCTGGCGCGCCAGATCGCGACCTTCGGCGCGACCGAGATGATCCTGCTCGACCATGCCGAGAACGGCCTCTACTACGTCCAGCACGAGTTGCTCGCGCAGCACCCGGGACTGACGCTGCACGTGGTGGTCGCCGACATCAAGGACTTCGAAGGCGTCGAGGCGGTCTTCGACCGCTTCCACCCGACCGTGGTGTTCCACGCCGCGGCGCACAAGCACGTGCCGCTGCTCGAGGCCAATCCGCGCGAGGCGGTGCTCAACAACATCGTCGGCACGCGCCATCTGGTGCAGGCGGCGGACCGTCACGGCGTGCGCAAGTTCGTGCTGATCTCGACCGACAAGGCGGTGAATCCGAGCAGCGTCATGGGCGCTTCGAAGCGGGTATGCGAGATGCTGCTGCAGAGCCGCTCACAACTGAGCCTCACCCGGTTCGTGGCGGTGCGGTTCGGCAACGTGCTCGGCAGCGACGGCTCGGTGATCCCGCTGTTCCAGCGCCAGCTCGCGCGCGGCGGTCCGATTACGGTCACCCATCCCGAAACGCGCCGCTATTTCATGACCATCCCCGAGGCGGTGCGACTGGTGCTGCAGGCCGGCGCGATGGGCAAGGGCGGAGAGGTGTTCCTGCTCGACATGGGCGAGCAGGTGAGGATCGTGGACCTGGCGCGCCAGCTCATCCGCATGGCCGGGCTGCGTGAAGGCGAAGACATCGAGATCGTGTTCACGGGCCTGAGGCCGGGCGAAAAACTCTACGAGGAACTGCACAGCGACGCGGAGCAGACCCGCATCACCCGGCACGAGCGCATCCTGGTCTGGGATCTCGACGCACGTGACGAGCCCAGCCTGCTCGCCGAGGTCGCCGATCTGGAACGCATGGCTCAGAAGGCCGACGCCCAGTCGATCAAGCGCGGGCTGCAGAGACTGGTGCCCGAGTACCTCGAGCCGCGCTACGACCCGATCGAGACCGTGCCGGCCACTCCGGTGGTCGAGCTGCCGGCCGCGGTCGCGCCGGTGCGCACCCCCGCGCCCAGGCGCGATTGGCCGGATGCGGCACGCGGAGTCGCCGAGGGCGCGGTCGCGGTTGCGGCGCTCGCGCTGTCGTCGCCGCTATGGCTGCTGCTCACGCTCGAGGCGCGCCAGCGCGGAGAGCGCGAGATCCTGGTGCGCGAGCTGCGGGTGGGCAGGACCCGGCGCCGCGCCCACCGCCGCGGCGGAAGGCAGGAAACCCCGATCGATCGTCGCAGCATCGAACGCCGGACTCAGGATCTGCTCGGTGAGCCGGTGGCGTGCGACCGGTTTCGCACCGACTTGGGGCCCGTCAGTCGCTGGGTGCAGCGCCGCCGGCTCGAGACGCTGCCGTTCATGCTCAACGTGTTGCGTGGAGAGATGGCACTGGTCGGGCCGTCTCCGGAGCGGGAGGACTCGGTGCTGCGCTGGAAGGACATGATTCCGGAATACGAGCGCCGCTTCACGATTCTGCCCGGTGTGACCGGGCTGGCGCAGATCGCGGAGTGCACGCAGATCGATCTGAAGGGCGTCGCGCGCCGGGTGCAGTACGACCTGCACTACATCGATCACCGCTCGGTGCTTCTCGACCTGCGCACCCTGGTGCGCACCGTTGTGGTTGTGCTGCGACACCCGCGCCGCGCCTTCACCGGCCCCGCGGCGCCGGGCATTACCGAAGTGCCGGCCCATCCATCCGCGGTCAAAGGAGTGACGCAATGATCTGCAGAACCTGGCAGCTGTTCGTGGTGACCGCGTTGCTCGCGCTCACTGCGTTGCTCGCGCCACCCGCGGCTCGCGCCGAAGAATACGTGCTCGGCCCCGACGATGTGATCGCGGTCTCGGTATGGGGGCACCCCGAGCTAGAGCGCACCGTGTCAGTGGGAAGCGATGGCAACATCACCTTCGCTCCGATCGGCGAGGTCAAGGCCGTGGGCCAGACGACCAAGCAGCTGGCCGACCGGCTCGGTGACCGGCTCTCGCAATACCTGCGCGTGACCGCACAGGTCACGATCACGGTCAAGGAGTTCCTGAGCCACAGCGTCTACGTCTCGGGCGCGGTGGCGCGCCCGAGCCGATATGGCTTCGAAAGGATTCCGAACCTGGTGGACGTGATCAGCCAGGCGGGCGGTGCGGTGCCGGGCGCGGACCTCGCGAACGTGCAGGTGGTGCGCCGTGAAGGTGATGCACGCCGCACGCTGCCCGCTGATGTCGCGAGCGCATTGCGTGACGGCGTGATCGCGAATCTGCCCACCCTCAAGCCGGGCGACACCGTGATCGTGCCCGCGGGCGCGCTGGGAACCGGCTCATTCGCCGCGAGCGACGGGGTGGGCGTGCTGGGCGAGGTGGCGCGCCCGGGCGTGTATCCCGCGACCGGTGGGCAGGACCTGTGGGTGATCCTGGCCGGCGCCGGCGGGCTCACTCCGCGCGGCAACCTGTCCGACGTGCGGGTCGTGACCCGTCAGGGGCAGTCGCAGGCGGTGGTCAGCCTCAACCTCAAGGACGTGCTGAGGCATGGCTCGCGCTCGGCGTTCGTGGTCAAGCCGGGCGATATCGTGTTCGTCTCCTCGACCGGGTCGAGCGCGATGGGCCGCGCCTTCAACGCCTTTGCGCAGACGCTGCCGCTGGCGGTCGAAGTGCTCAACATCGTGGTGCTGTCCGACGTGCTCAAGAGGAATCGCAACTAATGGACGCGAGGCTTCCCGCCACTCCACCGCTCGATCCGGGCGAGCTGCTGCGCGTCCTCCTTCGGCGCAAGTGGCTGCTGCTGCTGCCATGGACGGTGGCGATCATTGCCGGGGTTTCCGCGGCATTCCTGCTCAAACCGATCTATTTCAGCTCGGTCACCCTCCAGTTCGAACGCCCGCAACAGCTCACCGGGACACTGGGCGGCATCGGTGGCGGCGCGCAGAGCGCCGACCAGCAGGCGAGCCTGATGCGCGGGCAGGTGCAGAGCAGCCTGTTCATGCGCAACGTGCTCATCGCGAGCGGCGTCAAGAGTGACCCAACCACGCGCGCCTGGGCGCTTCAGCACGTGAGCCGCTATCCGGGGCTGCCGAAGGACGACGCGGTCGAGGCCTTCCTCATCGACTACCTGCGCGACGCGGTCTCCATCAAGGCTGCGCGCGGCGACTTCCTGCAGATCGTGGTCGGGGACTACACGCCGGACCGGGCCAGGAAGTTCGCGGAGGCGATGGCCAATCAGTTCGTCGTCTCCTCCAAGGCCTCCCAGCTCGAGGCGGTGCGCGCGACCCAGGAATTCAGCATCGAGCAGCAGCAGGTCTACAAGCACAAGCTCGAGGAGAGCGAATCGCGGCTCGAGGCCGCGCGGCGCTCCGCACTCGGCAGCTCCATGGCCGGCTCGTCGGTGAGCCCGACCAATCTGCCGCAGGCCCGCGCGCTGCTCGACCAGACCGAAGGCGAACTCGAGGACCAGCGCCAGAAGGTGCGCACGCTGCGCGCTCAGCTCAACGGCAAGGCGCGCGAGAACGACCCGTCGACATTGGGGAGCCCCGAGGTCACCAGCATGCTCGGCCAGCTGTCGGGGCTCGAGCGGCAGCTCGGCCTCGCGATGGTCAGCGGCAGCAACGACGCATCGATACGCATCCAGCTCGCGCGCAAGAGCGCGGAGCTCGAGGAACAGCTCGGGACCAACGCGGTGCGCGCGCTGCCGAGCCTCCCCTCGGACACCCACGACCTGCTGGTGCGCCTTCGCATGGCGCAGGCCGCGGCCCAGGGAACCGAGGCGCGGCGCGCGGCGATCGCGGGACAGGTCGGCGCGTTCCAGAGCCAGGTGTACTCCGCCCCGAATCGCGAGCTCGAAGTGGCGCGCGTGCAGCAGGAGGTGGACAACAACCGAGCGCTCTACAACTCGTTTCTGCAGCAGTCGGCCTCCGCGCAGATCGCGGAGGCATTCGAGAATGCCAAGATCAGCGGGCGCTTCATCGTGATCGATCCGGCCAATCGTCCACTGTCGCCCGGCAAGCCGAACCGGCTGATGCTCATCCTGCTCTCGTTCATCGCCGGCGGTATCATCGGAGTTGGCGCGGTGCTGGTCGCGGAACAGCACGACCAGTCCATGAAGAACGCGGAAGACGTGGAGAACCTGCTCGGGTTGCCGGTGCTGGGCGCGATCCCGCGCGTGGAAGAACTGGAGCGTTCGCGCCGGCGCACGAAGAGCGCCCCGGCCGCGGTGCCCGGCGTCCCCGGACCGCGCGAGCATGGGCTGCTCCACCGGCTCAAGGTCGAAAGCCCGCTCGGGCTCGAATTCCGTCGGGTGTTCCTCAAGCTGGCGAGGACCCGCGGAAAAGCGCTGCCACACACCCTGATGATCACCAGCGCCACGCGCGGCGAAGGCAAGACCACGACCAGCGCCTCGCTCGGCATTACCATGGCGCGCGAGCTGAAGGAGAAGGTGCTGCTCGTCGATTTCGACCTCCGCAGCCCGTCCCTGCATCGGGCGCTCGGGCTGCCGAGCAGCAGCTGGGGCCTCGCGCAGATGCTGGCGCAGCGCAATTTCGACGAACGTTTCATCCGCTCCACCGTGCTCCCGAACCTGGACTTCCTCGCGGCCGGCAAGAGCGAGCGCCCGGCGGCCGAGCTGGTGGATCTGTCGACGGTCGAGTGGTTCCTGAACGAGGCGGCATCCCGCTACGCGCTGGTGCTGATCGATGCCCCGCCGAATCTCGCGGTTCCCGACCCGCTCATTCTCGGCCGCGCGGTCGAAGGCGTGCTGTACGTGATCAAGGCCGGGAGCACGGTGCGCAAGGCGGCCGAATACGGCGTGAAGGTGCAGCGCGAGGCACGCGACAATGTGCTCGGCGTGCTGCTGAACGACATCGGCGAGATCCTTCCCCACTACTACGGCTACCGCTACAACGCGTACGGTTACAGCAACGAGGTGGCGGGAGGAGAATCCTGAGATTTGCCCGTGGGCCAGGGCCGGTGCGCCGGATCTCGTCCGGGCCCGGTTCGACCTCCGGTGAGCGCTCCGATGCGCGATCGTTTCGCGTGCCGCGCGCCGCACCCGGCGCGCACCCGGCGCGGGAGACGGTGAGGAGCCGCGGAGGAGCGATCCGCCGCGGGTTCGTCGGAGGAACGTCGTGATCCGCAGCGTCCGCGTGCTCAAGAACGTGCTCACCAACTACCTCCGCTTCTTTCTGGCGGGGGTGATCGGGTTCCTCGTCACCCCGATCATGGTCCACCTGCTCGGCGACGGGGATTACGGCCTGTGGGTGACCGTCTTCTCGCTCACCGGCTACTTCGGACTGTTCGACCAGGGCATCCGCCCCTCGCTGGTGCGCTACGTGTCCCGCGATCACACGCTCGGCGACCGCGCGGGTCTCGAGCGCACCATGGCCAGCGCGCTGCTGCTCTACGGCGCGGTCGGCCTCGTGACGCTGATTGCCTCCGCGGTCCTCGCTTCCAACTTCACGCACTGGTTCAAGATCGAGCCGCATCAGGTGAACGAGGCGCGCGCGGTCGTGATACTGGCCGGCGCCTCGCTCGCGCTGGGCTTCCCGCTCGGCGTCTTCGGCGCGACGCTCTCCGGGCTTCAGCGCTACGACATCGCCAACGGGATCGGAATACTGGTCGGCATACTGCGCGCGCTGGCGTTCGTCGCGGTGTTGCGGCTGGGCTGGGGCTTGATCGGGCTGGCGTGGGCCTCGCTTGCCATGAACGGGCTGGGACATCTGCTCTCGTGGATGGCGGTGCGGCGGCTGCTGCCCGGCCTGAAGCTGAGTGTCCGGTCGATCGACGCCGCGCATCTCACCCTGATCGGCAGCTACAGCGGATTCGCGTTCGTGGGCGCGCTGGCGACCAGCATCGCGTTCCAGACCGACGCGCTGGTCATCACTGCGTTCCTGGGGGCGGCGCTGGTGACGCCCTTCGCGCTGGCCTCGGGACTGGTCGACAATGCGCGCTCGCTGGTTTACAGCGCGACCTGGGTGCTGTCGCCGACCGCCAGCGAGCTGGACACCCTGGGCGAGCGGGGCAAGCTTCACGCCCTGCTGATCGTCGGGAGCAAGTATTCGGTGCTGATGTGCTGGCCGGTGCTGCTCGCGTTGATCGTGTTCGGCGAAAACCTGATCGTCACCTGGGTCGGACCCCGCTACGCGACCACCGCGTCGTTCGCGAGCGTGCTCTCGCCGCACGGCCCTCAGGCCAGCGCCGCGCAGATCCTGGTGCTGCTCAGCCTGCCCACGCTGCTCTCGCTGCCGCAGAGCACCGCCTCCTCGCTGCTCTACGGCATCAGCCGCCACCGCGGGGTGGTCGGACTCGCGTTGATCAACGCCGCGCTCAATCTGGCGCTGTCGCTGTGGTGGGTGAAGACGTGGGGTCTGGCCGGCGTCGCCCTGGGCACCGCGGTCCCGCTGGCGCTGGTGGGCGGGATCGCCACCCAGATCTACGTCTGTCGCGCGCTCGGGCTGCCCGCGGCCCGCTACACGTGGGAGGGACTGCTGCAACCGGGGCTGGTGTGCCTTGCGTTCCTCGTGCCCGCGATCGTCGTGGAGCGGGTCTGGCATCCGCTCGGCTGGCTGCCGCTCGCGGCGGCGATCGGGGGATGCTGGGTGGTGTTCGCGGTCGCGGCGTGGCGCTTCTCGATCACCGGCATCGAGCGCCAACGCTGGGGCCGCATGCTGCCGGGCCTGCTCGGGGCGCGCGAGGCAACGATCGGAGAGTCGCATCCATGACCCCGAGAGTCAGCGTCGTGATTGCAGCCTACAACGCCGCATGGTGTATCGAGCGCGCGCTCGACGGCCTGGTCGCCCAGAGCCGGCGACCCGACGAGGTGCTGGTGTGCGACGACGGGTCGACCGACGGCATGGCCGATCTGGTCGAGAGCCGCTACAGCGGCTTCATCCGCGTGCTGCGCCTTCCGCACCGCAACGCCTCGGCGACCCGCCGTGTCGGACTGGAGCAGGCGACCGGTGACTGGCTGGCATTCCTCGACGCCGACGACTGGTGGAAGCCGGTCAAGCTCGAGCGTCAGCTCGCCTACCTCGAGCGCCATCCCGAAGTGCGCTACTGCGGAACCGACGGCGAACTCGTGTCGGCAGAGGGAGTCATCCGCGAATCGTGGTTGTCCGAATACTTCACGCCCTTGCGCGATCTGCACGGGGACCTGATGCCGTTGCTCATCGAGCGCTGCTTTCCGCTGCTCAGCTCGATGATGGTGGAACGCCACGCCTATCACGAGATCGGAGGGCTCGATCCCGAGATCGAGCGCGCCTATGACTACGACCTGTGGCTGCGCTGCGCGGCCCGCTACCCGGGCGCGATCCTGGCCGAGCCGCTCATCTACTACTTCTCGCACCCGGGATCGCTCTCGCGCAATCTCGAGCCGCGCTACCGCGACGACCTGACGGTCATGCGCCGCGCCGCGAAGGGCCGTTACGGCCGCCGCCCTCGCGTGCAGAGCATCGCAGCCGAGCGAGCCGCGGCGCTCGAGCTGGATCTGGGCATCACCTGCTTCCGCTCCGGACGCTGGCCCGAAGGTCGTGGGCACATGGCGCGCGCCGCCATGGCGGGTCCGCTGCGCCGCCGCCTGGTCGCTGCCGCGAGCGCAGTGCTGCCCGGCTACGCCGTGCCGAGGCTGATGCGCTCCGCCTGGGCCAAAGACGTCCTGCGCCGCAATCGTCGCCAGCCGCGCACGCTCGCGCCGGGAGAGGCGACGTGAGCACGGGGCTCGAGGTCACGGCGGTGATCCCGGCGCACAACGGGCTGCCCGACGTGCTCGAAGCCGTGGACTCGGCGCTCGCCCAGACCCTTCCGCCGGTCGAGGTGGTGGTGGTGGACGACGGCTCGGATGACGGTACCGGGGATGCGGTCGCGCACGCATTCGGTCCCGCCGGAGTGCGCCGCGCCGGACGCGGCACGCCGGTGCGCGTGGTGCGCGGGCGCTTCGGAAGTGCGGCCGCGGCGCGCAATCGCGGCTGGCGCGAGGCGCGTACGCGCTGGATCGCGCTGCTCGACGCCGACGACCTCTGGTACGCGCACAAGCTCGAGACTGCGAATGCGGCGCTGGCCGCCGCCCCCGAGGCGGCGTGGTTCTTCAGCGATGGCGCGTTCCGGAATCTCGAGGGCGAGATACGCTCATCGTGGCTCGCGACGTACGTTGACCTCCCGGATCGGTACGTCGGCTATCCGGCGCGCGAGCTGATCGAGGTCAACTTCGTGCTGACCTCCTCGGTGCTGGCGCGTCGCGACGCGCTCGAGACGCTGGGCGGATTCGACGAACGCCTGAGTCATGCCGAGGATCTCGATCTGTGGATCCGCCTCGCCCGGCGCTGGCCGGCCGCGGCCTCGCGGCAGGCGCTGGTGCGCTATCAGCATCGTCCGGGCGGGCTCACCCGCCAGGTCGAAGCCCGGCTCACCGGCGACATCACGCTGTTCCGGCGCCTTACGGAGGATCAGACGCTCAGTCCGGACCTGCGCCGCGCGGCGCGGCGGCGCGAGGCGCTGGCGCATTTCAAGCTCGGGATGACCGCGATGCGCGAGGGACGGAACACCGAGGCGCGCGTGCATTTCTCCAAGGGGTGGCTGTTTCCGGAGCGGGCGCTGCCGGTCACCGTCGCCTGGATCATGAGCCGACTCCCGCGGGCCGCCTTCTCCGGATTGCGCAGCCAGGGCTGGGCGACCGCCACCGCGGCACCGCACGCGCGGGTGCGGCGCGTGAGCCTCAGGCCCGGCGGGCGACCGGATGCGGCAGCGAACGGAGGCCTGCGGTGAGTCAGACGCCAAATCCGATGGGCGTCACCCCGATCCACGAAGTGCGGGACGCGGCGAGGCGTCAGGCGCGCTCGCTTCCGGCCGGGGTCCCGATCGCGCTAAGCATGCTGATCGCGGCGCTGGCGATCGGTCTGTTCGTGATGCTGGACTACGGCTTCAATCAGGATCCGCATCGCATCGTCAAGGTGCTGCTCGGCGCCGCCTTGATCGCCACCATCCTGATGCGCCCGCGCTTCGGCCTGTTCCTGCTTCCGATCGCGACCCCGTTCCTGCCGTGGCTGCCGAAGCTGCCGGTCCCGGGCGTCAACACGCTCAACGCCCTGCTGTTCACCGTGTTCTCGACATTTGCGCTGGCCCGGATCATGAATCAACAGCCGGTGTTCCGGCGCGGCCGACTGGCCTACCCGCTTGGGGCGCTGATCCTGATCGCGGGGCTCTCCATCGTGCGCGGGGCGGCATTCCCGACCGGCTATACGTTCCGGGCCTCGGAGTCGGCGATGGCGCTGCTGCGCTGCTCGATGACCTTCACCGTCTACTTCCTCGCGCTGGCCATGGTGCGCGGCGAGAAGGACCGCCGCGTGATGGGGTGGGCGATCGTGCTCGGCCTGCTCGCCGAGGCCCTGACCACCATCGTGTACGGCCGCAATGGCCGCGGCGCCCGCGCGATCGGCTCGTTCGGCCAGTCCAACGAGCTGGGCGCGTTCCTCGCGATGTTCACGGCGTTCAGCGCGGCCCTGATCCCGGCGACGCGGAAATGGTTCGGCAAGCTGTTGCTGCTCGGCGCGGTGGTGGCGGGAACCTACGCGGTGCTGCTCTCGGTCTCACGCGGAGCGCTGGTCGCGCTGGCCGCGAGCTTGCTTTTCGTCGCGCTGCGCAGTTCGCGCATCCTCACCTTCATCCTGCTCGTCGTCATGGTCAGCTCGCCGCTGTGGATGCCGTCCTACATGATGCAGCGACTGAGCGGGACCGAGATCGAGAGCGAGGCGGGCACCGAGTCGGGACTCGAAGCCTCGGCGCAGATTCGTGTGGATACGTGGCACGCGATCCTCGCGGTGGTGGCGGATCACCCGCTCGACGGCGTCGGATTCACCGGGCTCGGCTGGGTGCTGCCCGAGACCGGGGAAAATCTGGGCCTCGAGGTCAAGGACAGCGCACACAACACCTACCTGCGGTTCCTCGGTGAAATGGGCGTGTTCGGTCTGCTGATCTTCCTCTGGCTGCTGTGGTCGTGCTGGAAGATGACGATGGAGGGAGTACGCACCGCGCGCAGTCGATTCGACCGCCAGCTGTCGGTGGGGGTCGCCGCGGCAACGCTGGCCATGGCGGTGTCGTGCGCATTCGGCGACCGGTTCTTCTCCATTCTCATCACCGGAAATTTCTGGATCGCATGCGCCCTCGTGAACGACGCACTGCTCGATCGGCCGGAGAGCACGGCATGAGCGGGCGCGCGCTGCGCTGGATGATGAGCTTCGCGCACCGCACGCCTCAGCCGAAGGTGGCGAGTCTGATCATCGTGCGCCACCACCGCGTGTACGCCGACGCCGAGAGCCCGATCTATCGCCTCGGGGTCGGCGAAAGCGTGTTCGCCGCGCAGCTCGAGCTGCTCCGCGCGATCGGGCTCGCGCCGGTCACGGTCGCGGAAGGTGTGCGATGGCTTTCGGGCGCGCGCAGCGGCCGGCGCGTCGCGATGACCTTCGACGACGGTTACCGGGACAACCTGACCCGTGCGCTTCCGCTGCTCGAACGCCACGGCGCGCACGCGACGTTCTACCTTGCCGCAGGACTGATCGAGGAGCGCACCGCGCCATGGTGGGATCAGCTGGCGTGGCGGCTCGAGCGCGCCGAAATGAGCCAGGCGACGTTCGAGATCGAGGGCAGGCGCATCCGGCTCGAGCTGGAGGAGCCCGCCGGCCGCGCGCGCGCGATCGCGGCCCTCGAGCCGCTGATGCGCGTGACCCCCGAGCTGCGGCAGCGCCGGCTCGAATCGCTGCGCGACCTCCTGCACGTGCGCGGCGAGGCGCCCTGCGAGCTGGCCACGTGGGAGGAAGCGCGCGCCCTGGGCGGCGGCGGGATGGAGATCGGGGCACACACGCTCTCGCATCCGCATCTGAGTCTCCTGACTCCGGATCGCCAGGATGCCGAGATCTCAGGCTCGATCGATCTCATCGAGCGCCGGCTCGGTGTGCGGTCGCGCGGTTTCGCGTACCCGGGTGGCGACTACGACGCGAGCAGCGTCGCGATCGCGGCCCGGCTCGAGCTCGAGCACGCGGTCACCACTCGCCGCGGCGACAACGGTCCGGACGCGCCGCGTCTCGAGCTGCGCCGCCGCGCTCTCTCGGATGGCGCGTGCCTCGGGCCGACCGGCGTCTTCTCGCGCCGCCTGACGCTCGCCGAGCTGGACGGCGCGTTCGATTGGGCGCGTGGCGTCGAGGCCGCAACATGAACCCGCCACCGCGCCTGCGCGTTCTGTTCGTGGTGGGCAACTTCGTCGCGGGCGGAGCCGAGCGCCATCTGCTCGAGCTGTGGCGGCGCATCGACCGCACGCGCTTCGAGGTGGAGATCGCGTGCTTCCGGCGCGAGGGTCAGTTCAGCGCCGAAGTCCTGGGGCTGGGCTGGCCGGTCCACGAGCTGGGCGTGGGCCGCCGCCTCTACGGACCGGCCGGCGTTCGCGCGCTGGCGCGTCTCGCGAGTCAGGTCCGCCGCTTTCGTCCCGATGTGATCCACGGCTATCTGTTCGGTCCGAACCTGCTGGCGGTGCTGGCGGGACGACTGTGCGGGGTGCGCGCGGTGGTGGTGGCCAAGCGCAATGTGGATGCGTTCGAGACTCCGCGCCAGCGTGCGATGCAGCGCTGGATCCACCGAAACGCGACGCACGTCACCGCGGTGAGCGAGGCAGTCGCCGACACGGTTGCCGCGATGGGTGTGCCGCGAGAGCGCATCACCGTGATTCCGAACGGCGTGGACACCGCACGCTTCATCGTCCATGCGCCTGGCGCCGATGGCGGCGGCCGGCGCGCCGCCCTTCCCGAGCGCTGGCCGTTCGATGGCGACGGCACGCCGCTGGTGGGCAGCGTGGGCTGCCTCGCCGCGCGTAAGGACTACGCGACGCTGGTGGATGCGCTTGCCCTGCTTGGCGCGCGTGGCATTCCGTTCCGGGCCGCCCTGGTGGGCGATGGGCCGGAGCGCGCCGCGCTCGAGGCACGCATCGCGGCGCTGGGCCTGGCGGACCGCGTCCGCCTGCTCGGGGAGCGGGCCGACGTCGAGCGATTGCTGCCCGAAATGAACGTGTTCGTGCTCTCGTCCCGCGAAGAGGGCATTCCCAACGCGCTGCTCGAGGCGATGGCCGCCGGACGCGCCGCGGTCGCGACCGCGGTCGGCGGCACTCCGGAGGTGTTGCGCGATGGCGAGACCGGATGGCTGGTGCCGCCGGGATCACCCGTGGCGCTGGCCGATGCGCTGGCCGACGTGCTCGCGAGGCCCGAGGAGGCACGGCGCCGCGGCGCGGCGGCGAGGCGGATGACAGAGCAGAACATGAGCATCGACGCCATGGCACGGCGCCACGAGTCGTTCTACGCGCAGGCGGCGGGGAGGGCAGTCGCGTGACCTCGGTGGCCTACGTCACCACGACCTTTCCTACGCTTGCCGCGTTCGTCGAGAGCGAGGTGGCCCGCCTCCACGCGCGCGGCGTGCGGGTGCGTGTATTCACCTTGCGCGGCATCGGGCACGAATACCAGCCGGCCCACGCTCACCTTCTCCCGCTCACCCGCTCGGTCGGGAGCGTTTTCGATCCGGCATCGTGGGCCGCGCTGCTCGGCTGGCTGGTGCGCCGGCCTCACGTGCTGCTCCGCGAGAGCGCGATCATGCTGTGGGCATCGCGCGGCAGCCTCTACGCTTTGATCGGACATCTCGGCTACCTGCCGGCCGCGGCGTGCGTGGCGAGCCTGGTCGAGCGCGAGGATCTCGAGCGCGTGCACGGCGCATGGGCACACTTCCCGGCCAGCGTCGCCTACCTGGCTTCGCGGCTCACCGGGAGGAGCTTCAGCATGTCGGCCCACGCCGGGGCGGACCTGTATCGCACCCAGGCGTTCCTCGCGCACAAGGCGCGCGCCGCGGACTTCACCTCGGCGTGCGTGCGCGGCAATGCCGAAATGCTGCGCACGCTGGCCGGTCCCGGGGCGCGCGTCGAATGGATCTATCACGGCGTGGATCGCGCGCGCTTCGACGGTGCGGGGCGCGTTCGCGCCGAGGAGCCGCTGCTGCTCGCAGTCGGCCGGCTCTCGCCGCCCAAGGGCTTCGACGATGCGCTGCGCGCGCTCGGCATTCTCAAGCAACGTGGGCTGACCCCGCATCTGGCGATCGTGGGCGACGGGCCGCAGCGCGGGACGCTCGAGGCGCTGGCACGCGACCTGGGTGTCGCCAAGCAGGTGGAGTTCCTCGGCAGTCTCACCCATGAAGCGCTGGTGCCGCTGTATCGTCGCGCGTGGATGCTGCTGGCCCCGAGCCGTGTGCTCGCCAACGGCCGGCGCGACGGCATTCCGAACGTGGTGATCGAGGCCATGGCGATGGGCGTCCCCTGCGCCGGCACGCGCGCGGCCGGACTGGAGGAGGCGATCGTGCACGGCGTGAACGGCGCGCTGTGCGCCTCCGGAGATGCGACCTCCCTGGCCGATGCGATCGAGCCGCTGCTGCGCGAGCCGTCCCGGTTGGATGCGCTGGGGTCCCGGGCGCGCGCCGACGTGGGCGAACGGTTCGATGCGGAGCGGAACTTCGAGCGGCTGTTCGCGCTCTTCGAGCGTGGGGCCGCAGCGGGCGAGGCCGCGCCCCGGGTGGCGGCGCGATGAGTCGGGCGCTGAAAGTGATGCACGTGATCGAGGCCATGCACCAGGGTGGCGCCGAGTCGCTGGTGGTCGAACACGTGCGGCACGCCGGGCCCGGGGTCGAGAGCACGGTGTGCGCGCTCAACCGAGGAGGGCCGGCGCTCGAGCAGGCGCGCGCGCTCGGCGCATCGGTCGATGTGCTGCGCCGCCCGGGACGCGCCGGAGTGCAGGCGCGCGCCGGCGGGCTGCTGGCGCTCGCGCGCCGCATGCGGGAGGAGCGCATCGACGTCGTGAACGGGCACAATCCGACCGGAGCGTTGTACGCGGTCGGCGCCGCGGCGCTGGCCGGGGTACACGCGGTGCTGCGCACCGAGCACAGCCTGCACTACCCGGGGCGCCACTCGGCGTTCTATCCGTGGCTCGAGCGGCTGGCGACACATCGGACCGCCGCGGTGGTGTGCGTGTGCGAGGCGGTCCGGGAATCGCACGTGCGCCGCATGGGCGATCTCGCCTCGCGTTTCGTGACCATCATGAACGGCGTGGATGAGCTGCCCGCGGGCGAGCCGGGCGCTGCGCGTGCTGCGGGCCGCGCCGCACTCGGACTGGCGCCGGAGGATCTGTGTGTGCTCAGCGTCGGCAGCCTCACCCGGCAGAAGGCCCATCACGTTCTGATCGACGCCTTCGCGCGGGTTGCCGGGAGCAGGCCCCGAGCCCGGCTGCTGATCGCGGGCGAGGGCCCGCTGCGCGCCGCGCTCGAAGAGCGCATCGCGGCGGTCCAAGCTCCGGCCGCTGCCGGCGACGCACCGGCCGGCGCCCGTGCTTCGGGCGCGCGCGTGCGACTGCTCGGTGCGCGTGAGGATGTCGGCGCCCTGATGCAGGCCGCGGACCTGTACGCGCTGAGTTCCGAGCGCGAAGGGCTCTCGGTCACCCTGCTCGAGGCGATGCGTGCTGGGCGCGCCGCGGTCGCGACGCGCGTGGGCGGAAACGGCGAGGCGATCGCCGAGGGCACGAGCGGCAGGCTGGTTCCAGTGGATGATGTCGCGTCCTTCGCGGAGGCGCTCGCTTCGCTGCTCGACGATCGCGCGCGACGTGAGGCGATGGGCCACGCGGCGCGCGAGCGCTTCCTCGAGCGCTTCACCGCCGAGCGCATGGTGGCCGAGACCGAGGCGCTCTACCGACGCGCGCTCGGCGGCCCGGTCGAGGCTCCGCTCGGAGCCGCGGGAGAGGGGCGTCATGCGACTGCTTGAGCCGACCGGCAGAGTGACCATGCGCCTCGCGGCGGTAGGCGACGTCGCCGTGCTGGCTCGCGCGCGCGCCCGCGCCCACCGCGACGGCTTCGATGCCCCGCTCACCGCGCTCGCACCTGCGCTGCGCTCGGCCGACTGGGGATTCGCCAATCTCGAATTCCCGGTGGCGGAAGCCGCGTGGGTGGAGCCCGGACGCGCGGCCGAGTTCCACCACGATCCCGAGCTGCCGGCGGCGCTGGTCCGCGCCGGCGTGCGCGTGGTCTCGCTCGCGAACAATCACCTGATGGACTGCGGCGAGCGGGGACTCCTGCGGACGCTCGAGACCTGTCGCGCGGCCGGGCTCGAGGCGATCGGAGCGGGGCCGGACCTGGACGAGGCGCGCCGCCCTGCGAGGTTCGAGCTGGCGGGACGCCGGGTGCGAGTGCTGGCCTACGCGACACCGTCCGAGAATGCCGCCACCTCGTCGCGTGCGGGATTCGCGCCGCTGGAAGAGAGCGTGGTGCGCGCCGATCTCGAGCGCTGGCGCGGCGAGGCCGACCTGCTGGTGGTGAGCGCGCACTGGGGGTCGATGTACGTCGACTATCCGCCACCGCGCGTGATGGAATGGGCGGAGCGTCTGGAGCGATGGGGCGCCGACCTGGTGCTGGGGCATCACCCGCACGTCATGCAGGGCTTCCGCCGCCACGGAAGGGCGCTGACCCTGTTCAGCCTCGGCGATGCGGTGTTCGATCCGGCCGCGGGAGATTTCGAGGCAACGATCGCCGGCGTATCGCGCCGTGAGAGCGCGGTGTTCACCGTGCTCATCGCGGATGCGCCAGGGCTCGACCTGGCGCCGCTCGCACTGGACGCGACCGGAGTGCCTGGGCTCGCGACCGGCGCCGAGGGCGAGGCAATCGCCGCGCGGCTGGTTCGCCTGAGCGCGGGGCTCGAGGACGCGGGCGCGCGCTTCGCGGCAGAGTCCGCGCCGCAGCTGCTGCGCTACGAGCTGGAGAGCCTGGGCACCTACCTTCGCCAGCGCAGGTTCGGGCGCGTGGCCCGCCTGCTGGGTTCGGTGCGGCCGCGCCACCTGCCTCTGCTGTGGAGCGCGCTGCGCCGCATGGGGAGGTCGACGTGACCGCGTCACTGAAAGTGTGGCGAACGCGCGAGACTCCACCGGAAGGCTTTCTCGCGGCATGGAACGCCCGGCTCGCGAATACTCCGAATGCGCACTTCGGATTCGATCCGGCGGCGATCGCATGGGAGGCCGGGCGCGGGCGGCACTCGCTGTGCGCGTGCGTGGACGAGGCGGGTCGCGGCGGGCTGGTGGTGCTGCGCGAAGAGCGCGGCGGATGGGTCTCGGGCTGGCCCTGGCGCTGGCAGCTGGCGGTCGAGGACGCGGCGCGACGCGATCCGGCCGGGCTCACCCGGGAGGAAAGCGAATGGTTGTTCTGTCACGCCGCGGCGCTCGCGGGCGGGCGGTGGCTGGTGTGTCACGTTCCGCACCCGGCTCCCCACGCCAGACCGGCGTTCCTTGCCGGAGCAACGCTGCTGCGCCGGCTCGACATGGACGACGATGCAATCCTGCGATCGCTCGACACGAACAAGCGCCGGCAGCACAAGCGGGCGCTGAAGGAGGGCTTTAGCGTGGTCGTGGCTTCGACTCACGAGGAGATGGCGGCTTTTCACCGGCTGCAGGGCGAGACCGAGCGCCGGCGCGGAAATGCGAGCCAGACGACTCCCGACGCTCCGGCTCCGGGCGAATCGTGGCGGGAGTGGGAGCTGCCGTGGATGTGGCTGCTGGTTGCGGTGCGCGATGGCGTCGTCCAGGCCGGGTCGGGCTTCGGAATGCGGCCACACGGCGCGCTCGACTACCGCACCAATGCTTCGACGCTCGAGGCCAAGCGGGCGGGCGCGAATGTGCTGCTCGCGATCGAGGCGTTGCGCCGCGGCCGCGATCACGGCTGTCACTGGATGAACTGGGGCGGTGTCACCGAATTCAAGCGCGAGATGGGCGGCGAGCGGGTCGAGGTGACCTGCCGCCTGGGTGGCGGAGCGATCTGGAGCTTGCACAATCACGTGACCGGGATGCTGCATGTCGCGCGGCCGAAGCTGGCGGCGTGGTGGCGTGGCGTGCGCGCGGCGCGCGAGAAGGAGCCGGCATGATGACGCAGGCGGCAGCGAAGAGCGCATTCGAGGATTTCGTGCGCTGGACCATCCAGGTGGAACGGCCGGCGCATGCCACGTTCCTGCCCGAGGGTGAGCGCGAGGCCTTCGGAAACTACTACCGGAATCTGCCCGCGCCTGCTGACGAGCGCGCGATCCGCCGCTATCTGCGCGGCTTCTGGCGCGGGGATGCGGGATGGACCGCGCGCTGGCTGGCGCGGCGCGATCGGCCGCGGGTGATGGACGCCGGATCCGGCTTCGGCACCTACTCCATGCTCTACGCCGCGGTCGGCGCGGATGTGGTCGGCGCCGATCTGAGGCCCGACCGGCTGAGCGCGGCCGAACGCCGCGCGAAGTTCTATCGCGAATCCACCGGACGTCCGCTCGAGGTGCGTTACACGCGCGCCGATCTCACCCGCGACTGGGAGCGCGACGTGGATCTGGTGTGGGTGTACAACGCGCTCTCGCACATCGACCCGCTGGACGGCTTCCTGCAGGCGGTGCGCGATCACCTGCGCCCGGGAGGAGTGCTGGTGGTGGGCGACATCAACGGCGCGCACCCGGAGCACATCGCGCGTCTCTCGAGGCTGCGCGACGAGGTGCATCAGGAGTACGTGGCTCCGGACGGACAGCGCCACGCCTACGCGGTCGAACGCACCTTCCCGCCGCGCGAGATGCGCGAGGTGATGGGAGCGAACGGCCTCAAGGTCGTGCACCATGAGCTGTACTGGGGCGGGCTCGGCGCCGCTCCCGAGCCGCTCTACGCCGGCGTCCTTCAGCCGCTCCAGTCGCTGTGGTGGCTCGGTCATGCCTCGGCGCGTCGCCAGCTGGTCGTGGCGGCGAAGGCCTAAGGGAGGGCGACCGGTGCGTGTCCTGTTCATCACCCAGTACTGGCCGCCCGAGACCGGCGCCGCACCGGCTCGCGCGCTGCATTTCGCGCGCGCCCTCGAACGCGCGGGGCACGAGGTGCGGGTGGTGACCGGGCTTCCGAATCATCCGTCGGGCGTGATCCGCCCCGAGTACGCCCGGGTGCGTCGCGCCACGGAGCGCGATGGCGGGCTCGCGATCGAGCGCGTGTGGCTGCACTCGACCCCGCGAAAGACACCTTTTACCCGCCTGTGGAATCACGCCACCTTTGCGTGGAGCGCGCTCCCGGTCGCGCTCGGCGGACCGCGCCCGGACGTGGTGTTCGCGACCACTCCTCCACTCTTTCTCGGGGTGGTTGCCTGGCTCGCTTCCGTCCGCAACTCCGCGCCGCTGGTGATCGACGTGCGCGACGACTGGCCGCGAGCCGCGGTCGCCCTCGGAGAGATGAAGCCCGGGCTCGCGACTGCCGCGCTCGGCGCGCTGGCCGGATTCCTCCACGCGCGCGCCGCGCGCCTGATCGCGGTGACGCCGGGCATGAAGCGCCAGCTCGAGGGCCGCGGTGTCGCGGCGGGCCGCATCGAGCTGATCACCAACGGCGCCGACACCGAGCGATTCACGCCGGCTGCCGAGCGCAACGGAGGCGGCCCGTTCACGGTGCTCTACGCCGGCACCCACGGGCTGGTGCACGGCATGGAGGTGCTGCTCGATGCGGCCGCGCGCCTGAAAGGACGCGACGACATCCGCTTCCTGCTGGTCGGCGATGGAGTGGCCAAGCCGGCGCTCGAGCGCCGCGTTGCCGAGGCGCACCTGACCAACGTCGAATTCCGTCCGAGCGTCTCTCCCGAGCAGCTGGTCGAGGTGATTCACCACGCCGACGCATGCGTGGCCACCACCCGCGCTCACGAATTCTCGGGGGAAACCATTCCGGTCAAGCTGTTCGACTATCTGGCGTGCGGACGCCCGGTCGTGGCCGCGGTGCGCGGCGATGCGGCCGAGGTCCTGCGCGCCTCGGGCGGAGGCGAGGTGGTGGCGCCGGGGGACGGCGCCGCGCTCGCCTCGGCGATCGAGCGCCTGGTCGCGGACCCCGCTCATCGCGCGGCGCTCGCCGCCGCCGGGCCGCCGTTCGTCGAATCCCACTACTCGAGGCGCGCGCTCGGAAACCGCCTGGTCGCGGTGCTCGAAGAAGCGCATCACGCCGCGCATGGCCGGGCGGTCGCGCCGAGGCCATCGGGCGCATACGGCACGCTCAAGCGCGCGCTCGACCTCGCGATCGCCGCGACCCTGCTGGTGGTGCTGTCACCGGTGTTGCTGATCACCGCGCTCGCGGTGCGCATGGATTCCCCGGGTCCCGCGCTGTTCCGCCAGCGTCGCATTGGAAGAGGCTCGAGCGAGTTCACCATTCTCAAGTTCCGCACCATGACGGTGGGGACTCCCGATCTCGCCACCCACCTGATGACTCCGGGAACGAATCGGGTAACGCGCCTCGGCCGTCTGCTCAGGCGCACCAGCCTCGATGAACTGCCGCAGCTCTGGAACGTGGTGCGCGGCGACATGAGCCTGATCGGACCGCGCCCCGCGCTGTTCAATCAGCACGATCTGATCTCGATGCGGCAGTCCGCCGAAGTGGATGCGCTGCGGCCCGGAGTCACCGGCTGGGCCCAGGTGAACGGCCGCGACGAAATCCCGATGCGCGACAAGGTGGCGTTCGACCGATATTATCTGGAGCATGTGTCGCCGGGGCTGGACCTGGTCGTCGGGCTGCGCACTCTGGTCACCCTGTTCTCTTCGCGTGGCGTGTACTGACTGATGGAGGCCCTGCCATGAGCGTGCAATCGGTGAGCGTCCGTCCGGCCGAGACGGCAGTGAAAGGCCGCGGCTGGGCGATTGCGCAGGCCGTGGCACTGGTGGCGCTGCTCGTCGCCACCTATCACCGCACCGCCGTCGAGCTGTGGACCATCTGGACCACCAACGACAACTATTCGCACGGTCCGCTGATCCCGCTGACCTCGGCGGCGCTGATATGGCTCAGGCGGCACGACCTGGCGAAGGCGGGGGCACATCCCGCCGCGCGCGGGATCGCGGTGCTGGCGCTGGGCTGCACGATGCAGGTGCTGGGCATCCGGGCCGACCTGTTCGCGCTCGAGGGCTGGTCGCTGATCGTGGTGCTGTATGGACTCTCCCTCACCTTCCTGGGAGTGCCCGCCACCAGGGTGCTGGCGTTCCCGATCGGCTACCTGGTGTTCATGCTCACCTTCCCGCCGATCCTGATGAACCAGATCAGCTACGCGCTCAAGGAGATCACCGTGCAGCTCTCGACCCGTGCCGCCGAGGCGCTGGGGGTGACCCTGCAGCGCAGCGGCATGACCCTCTACCTGGGCAGCGGCGAGCTGCGCATGGAGAATCCGTGCAGCGGGCTGCGCTCGCTGCTCGCCCTGCTCGCCACCGGCGCGGTGTTCGCGTACGTGCAGCCCGGCGGATGGTGGCGCAAGGCAATCATCCTGTTCTCAGCGGTTCCAATCGCGATGATCGGCAACGCGGTGCGCATCACGCTGGTCATCGTGGTCGGGCACTATGTCGGGGTGAAGGAGGCGGCCGGTCAGTTCCACGACCTGTCGGGCTACGTCATCTATCTGGTGGCGTTGATCGGGCTGATGGGCGTGCGCGCACTGCTCACGCCCAGGCCCCGTGCAAAGGCGGCACAATGATCCGGTTCGTCGCGGCGCTCGCGCTGCTCGCCATGACCGCAGGCTACGTCGTGCTCCATCCGCCCGAGAACCTCGCGGCGGGACGCGGTGCGCTCACCTCGACTCCGGCGCGATTCGGCGCGTGGAACGGCACCGAGCTGTCGTTCGAGGATGCGGTGATCGACGAGCTCAAGGCCGACGCGGTGCTGATCCGTCGCTACGAGCGCGATCAGGAGGTTGCATGGCTGTGCATCGTGTACCACCAGAACCGTCGCTACGGCGCGCACGAACCGCAGCTGTGCTACGAGTCGCAGGGCTACATCGTGGAGCGTCCGGGGCTGCACCGTCTGGACGACGGCAGCCCGGCCGGTCTCGAGGTCAACAGGTTCGTGGCCGAACGCGCGCACGACGATCGCCTGGTCTACTACTGGTGGACGACCGCCGGGCTGACCACGACCGACAAGAACGCGTTTCGCAACCGCATGGCGATGGCAGGAGCGCTCGAAAACCGCTCGTGGGGTGCTTTCGTGCGAGTCGAGGCGCTGATCCGTGACGGCAACGAAGCCCGGACCGCCGCGGCGCTCGACGAGTTCGCGGGCAAGGTGGCGCGCGGCCTTCCCGCGGTCTTCGCTGCCGCCCAGAGCGGGAGCCGTCCCTCGTGAACCTCTTCGAACAGATTGCGGTGGCGTGGCAGTCGCTGATCCGGGTGTTCGCGGCAATGCGCCGCGGCCGGCTGTGGGCTCCGTTCGCTCTGCTCGCCGCGAGCGAGGCGCTGGTGGTGCTCGCACTGGTGTGGTTCGCGCACCCGCTGCTCTCGTGGTTCATGGTGCCGCTGCTGCGCCAGGTGTCGGGGGAGACGACGTTGCGCTACCCGAACCTGTTCCGCGTGCTGCCCGGGCTCTATGCGCAGGCCGATGTGTTCATCGGCGCCGTGGTCGGGGCGATCGTGGTCGGCGCGGCCACCGTGATGTTTGCCGACTTCTTCCACGGGACGAAGCCTTCCGCTTCGGCCGGTTTCGGCGAGGCGTGGCGACGCTCGCTCGCCCTGATCCTCGCCAACCTCCCGTTCAACCTGCTGGTGTTCGGGCTCGGCCACTGGTCCCAGGACTTCCTGACCTCGCGCAGCAGCGGTCAGCTGGTTCAGGGCATCGTCTACTTCCTGATCCTCGGCATCTCGGTCGTGCTCCAGTCGCTGTTCTTCTACGTGAGCGCGCTGGTCGTCCTCGAGCGCAGGTCCGTGCTTTCCGCGCTCGCCGGATTGCCCGAAACCTGGGCGCGAGGCTTCTGGGCGGCGACCTTCATCGGCGGGCTGCTGATTACGCCGCTCCTGCCGATTCACTACATCTCGGACCGGGCGGGCGTGATCGTGGACCGCGGCGTTCCGGAGCTCACCGGATGGGTGGTGGCCGTGCAGGGCCTGATCGGTCTCGCGCTCTGGTTCCTGCTCACGGGCAGCGCGACCCTGGTGTATCTGAGCCTGGTGCGAAGGGAGGATACGTGAGACGCGCGGTCGCCGTCGGAATCGCGCTCATCGGCCTGCTCGTGCTGACCGGGTGCGGGGATCAGGCGCTGTGGACGCGCTGGCGCGCCGAGCGCGATCTGTGGCACGCGCGTCGCGACGTGGACCGGCTGCAGCTCAACCCGCGTCTCGCCACCGATCGCGACTACGCGCGCGTGGAGCGCCGGTTCGCGATCATTGCCGAGCGCTATCCGGCGTCGCGCTGGGGGCGTGCCGGACAATCTCCGGCCGCCTTCGATGTCGGGCTGGTCTCGGGCAGGGCCGCGATCGCGGCCGCGCGCATCGAGGAACTGCGCGGGCGCCTCCCCGCCGCGCTCGAGTCCTACGCGCGCATCGAGCGCGACTACCCCGGCGTGTTCCCGGTCGCGCTCGAAGCGACGGTCGCGCGCGCGCGGCTGCTGGGACGCACCGGGCGCGAGCGGGAGGCGCTCGAGGCCTGGGCGCGGGTGGCCTCGGGCTTTCCGCTGGTGGACGCCGCGAGCGGCGAGGCGTTCCTTCCGGTGCCGGATGCGGCGCTGCGCGTGGCGAACGCGCGCCGGGCTGCTGGCGACCCGGCGGGTGCGGATTCGGTGCTGGCGGTCAGCGAACGGCGGATCGAAAAGGAGCTGATGCGCCAGCACGGCAAGCGCGCCGCGCCCGACCTGTGGACGCGGTTGTCGGACACGCGTGCCGCGCGCGGACACTGGGAGGAGTCGCTCGATGCGTTGCGAGCGGCGTTGAGCGATACCGCGAGCAACCGGGTCGCGCCGTGGATCGTGCTCGGGCTCGCGCGCCGATCGCTCGAGGCCGGCCGGCCCGATTCCGCGCTGGCGTACACCTCGTGGGCTGAGCGCGGATTCGACGAGATCGTGCGGCCGGGGGCGATTCTGCTCTCGGCCCGGGTGTGGGAAGCTCGTGGCACGACCGATTCGGCGCTGGTGGCCTACCAGCGCTTTCTCGACGCGTATTCGGACGCGCCCAATGCGAGCGCCGAGGCGATGTTCCGGCGCGGCGTGCTGTTCGAGGGACAGGGTCGATGGGAGCAGGCGCGCACCGAGTTCCGCGCGCTCGCCGCGGTGCAGCCCACCGATTCCCTGAGCCTCGAGGGGTTGACCCGGATCGTGAGGCATCATGCCGAGCGCGGTGAGCGCGATGTGGCCGCTCGCGAGGGAAAGCGGGCGCTGGAGACACTCGATCAGATGATGGCGGCGCAGCGGGACGAGACGGTGCAGGCCAACGTTCGGCGCACCCGCGCGGACATCCTGGTCGCGATGGGTGACGCCGCGGCGGCGTACGATGCGCTCGTGGATCTGTGGCGGCGTTATCCGGCCACCGCGATCGGGATCGGATCGGCGCTGCGCGGGGCGGACCTGGCCGAGAATCAGCTGAACGACAGGAATCGGGCGATCATGCTGTACCGTGAGGTGGTGGAGCGCGCCCGCGACGCGGGTGCGCGGCGCCGCGCGATGGCTGCACTGACGCGGCTCGGCGCGGAACGCAGTTGAGCGGAGGCATGGTGGACTTTTCGGCGACCCCTTCCCAGGTCAGTCTGGTCACCGCGAGCGCACTGCTCGCGGCGATGATCGGGCTGTTCGCGTTGCTGCGGCGCGGGCAGTTCCTCACCACGATCATCTTCTCGGCCGCGTTCCTGGTCATGGCGGCACTCCAGGCCGGCACCATCGGAATCCTGAGGGCCGACTCGAGCGAGCACGCCCGCACCTGGGCGATGTACATCGCCGGCTGCTCCGCGCTGGCGTCGTGGCTGTGGCTGACGCTGAGCGTGGTGCTGTCGCGTCCGGATCCGTGGGTCCAGATCCGGAATGCGGGCGCGTATCTGGCGCTCGCCCTGGCCGGTTGCGTCGCGATGTTCTACGCGACCGCCACGCCGTTCGTCGTGCGCGAAGTCCAGGGCATCGGCAGCGACGCGGTGATCGTGCTCGGGCCGATGGGCAAGATCTACCTGATGTACCTGGTGCTGGTGATGGTCGCGGTGGTGATGAATCTCGAGCGCATGCTGCGGACCGCGCCCGCCACCGCGCAACGCAGGCTGCGGCCGATGTTCGTGGCGTTCCTGATCGGCATCCTCGCGGACCTGCTGGTGGTTTCGGCAGGCCTGCTCTACGGCGGGCTGCGGATCGAGTGGCTGGTCGCGAGCGCCGCGCCGATGTTCATCGCGGGCACCGTGACCGCGCTGGCGCTGGCGCGCCGCCGCCTCTCGGACATGAGCGTTCCGGTCGCGCGTCCGGTCATCTACTACTCCTCGGTCTCGCTGACTCTGGCCGGCGGATTCCTGCTCACCATGGCGGTGCTCTCCAAGCTGCTGCCGGTGCTGACGCCGGAGTGGAAGCGTTCGGTGAGTCTCACCTTCTACCTGCTGGTCGGCGGCGGTGGCGTGATGCTCATGCTGAGCCCGCGGGCGAATCGCTCGATCAAGCGGTTCATCGATCGCAATTTCTACGCGAACCGCTACGACTACCGGCGGGAATGGGAGCGGGTCAGCGGCGCGATCACGCCGACCGCGCGGCTCGAGGACCTGTGCCGTCAGATCGAGACGCTGGTGTGCTCGGTGTTCGACAGCGAGCGGGTCGCCCTCTATCTGCTGGATTCTCGCCGCTCGGTGGCGGAAGAGCCGCGCATGCGCCGCGTCCACGGTCCGCCCGGGCTTCCCGAGTCGGTGGCCAGGTCGAATCCGCTGGTGGTTCAGCTGGATCGCGTGCGGGTGCCGGTGCAGCTTCACGATCTGTCGCAGGATCTCGACCTGCTGCCCGCGGTGGTCGAGAACCGCGAGCTGGTCCAGGCGCTGAACGCCGCGGTGTGTTCGCCCTTGTGCGTGGGCGATCTGATGGTGGGCCTGCTGTGGCTGTCGGAGAAGCGCACCGACGACGACTACACCTACGAAGACGTGGAATTCCTTGGCGCGATGTCCCGCCAGATCGCGGCCGCGCTGTGGTTCGCGCGTCAGGCCGAGCAGCTCGCCGAGACGCGCCAGCTCGAATCGCTCAACCGGCTCTCCACGTTCGTGCTGCACGACATCAAGAATCACGTCTCGGGTCTGTCGCTGGTTGTCGAGAACGCGCGCAAGCACCTTGCGAACCCCGAGTTCCAGCGCGACGCGCTGGCAGTGGTCGAACGCACGGTGGCGAACCTGCGCGAGCTGATGAACCAGGTTGCCGCGGTGTCGCGGGCGCCCGAGATGAAGCCCGAGTCGGTCGCGGTGCGATCCTTGGTGGACGAGGCGATTCAGGCCTCGGGCCTGCAGCCGGGCGAGAGCGACGGTGTGCGTCTGAGCGTGACCTGCCGCGGCCTCGACCCGGTGCAGGTCGACCCGCGCCTGGTGCTGCGCCTCCTCACCAACCTGCTGACCAACGCGCGCGAGTCGCTGGGTCCGAACGGGCACATCGAGCTCGCGGTCGAGATCGAGGGCGACGAGGCGCAGCGGCCTCGCCGACTGGTGGTCGAGGTGCGCGACAACGGACGCGGGATGAGCGAGGAGTTCCTGCGCACCGGGCTGTTCAGGCCGTTCGCGACCACCAAGGCAGGCGGGCTCGGCATCGGACTGATGCAGTGCCGCAGCATCGTCGAAGCCCACGGCGGCGCGATCGCGGTCGACAGCCGCGAAGGGGTTGGGACCCGTTTCACGGTCTCGCTGCCAGTCGTCGCTGTGCCTGCGGAATCGGCCGAGGCGGGCGCGCGATGAGTGATGCGACCGTCCTGATCGTGGACGACGAGGAGTCGATCCGCAATCAGCTCGAGTGGGGGCTCGCGCCGGAATACGAGGTGTTGACCGCGGCCAGTGTCGACGAGGCGCGGCGGCTGCTGCGCGACGAGCAGCCGAGCGTGGTCACGCTCGACGTCAACCTGAGCCCGCCGGGCGGCCCCTCGCAGGAGGGGCTGCAGCTGCTCGACGAGATCGTGGACCGCTTCCCGTTCACGAAAGTGATCATGGTCACCGGCAACGACAATCGCGAGACCGCGCTGAACGCGCTGCGTCGTGGCGCGGTGGACTGGTACGCGAAGCCGATCCAGCTCGAAGAGCTGAAGGCGATCCTCAAGCGCGCGTTTCACGTGCGCGCCATCGAGCAGGCGCACGATCCCGACGCCCGCGACGGGCGCAAGCGCTATCACCGGCTGGTCGGCGAGTCGGATTCCATCCGCAAGGTCTTCACCCTGATCCAGCGCGTCGCTGAGACCGACGCCACCGTGCTGGTGGTCGGGGAGAACGGCACCGGTAAGGAGCTGGTGGCGCACGCCATCCATCAGGCGAGCCGGCGCGCGGAGGGGCCGTTCGTGCCCATCCACTGCGGCGCGATCCCCGAGAACCTGCTCGAGAGCGAGCTGTTCGGCCACGAGCGGGGCGCCTTTACCGACGCGTATCGCACGCGCGAGGGAAAGTTCGAGATCGCCGAGGGCGGGACCATCTTCCTCGATGAGATCGGAGAGCTCCCGACCCATCTGCAGGTCAAGCTGCTGCGCTTCCTGCAGGATCACGTGGTCGAGCGTGTCGGCGGTCGCGACGCGCAGCGCGTGGACGCGCGCGTGGTCGCGGCGACCAATTACGATCTGAAGGTCGCGATGGCCGCGGGGCGATTCCGCGAGGACCTGTACTACCGGTTGAGCGTGGTCAACATCCTGGTGCCGCCGCTGCGCGATCGGGGAGACGACCTGCGCATGCTGGCCGAATACTTTCTCGAGTTCTACACGCGGCACTACAAGCGCAAGCTGAAGGGCTTCACCCAGTCGGCGCTGCGCTCGATCCTGAACCACCCGTGGCCCGGGAACGTGCGTGAGCTGGAGAACCGCGTGCAACGCGCGGTGATCCTTGCGCAGGACGCCTGCCTGCGGCCCGAGGATCTCGAGCTCGCCGAGGATGCCCCCTCGACGCCGCTGCGATCCTTGCAGGTGGCGCGCGACGAGGTGGAGCGCACGCTGATCAGCGAGGCGCTCACGAGGAACGCGGGGAACATCACGCGTGCCGCGCGCGAGGTCGACGTGAGCCGCCCGACTTTTCACGACCTGCTGCGCAAGCACGGCATCGACGCCAGCCGCTTCCGGAAACCGGATGGCGCGGGTGCGGCGGATGAGATGGATGATGAGGTCGAGCCCGACCGGGAGGGGGCATGAAGCGAAGTGTCGTGCCGTTCGTTCTCGCCGCGTCGCTCGGTCTGGCCCCGCCCGCTCGAGCCGCCATTCCGACCCCGACCGGCACCCTGACCGTGCTGTCTCGTCCGCCGGGCGCCTCGTTCCAGATCAAGGGCGCCGTCGAGATTTCCGGGCGCACTCCGCTGACGCTGGCGCCGCGGGTAACCGGACGCTACGAGCTGCGCAGCACGGAGCCGGGCTTCAACACCTGGCGGCGCGTGCTGAACTTCGACGGCGTCTCGCCGGACACGGTGTGGATGACCCTGCGTCATAAGAGCTTGGCGGGAGCGGGGTTGCGCTCGGCGGTCGTGCCCGGCTGGGGCCAGTTCTACAGCAGCCATCCGGCCTCGGGATCTGCCTTCCTCGGCGCGGCGGCGCTGGCGGGAGCGGGATTCGGGCTCTCCTGGCTGCGCTACCAGGATCGGCAGGATGGCGTCGAGGAAGCCCGTGCCCGGCTCAACGCCTCGACCACGGCGGCCCAGGTCAGCGCCGCACGCGCGGCGCTGCAGGCTGCGGTGAACGAGCGCGACGGTGCGCTTCGCCTGCGAAGGATCGCGCAGGGCGTGGTCGGCGGCGTCTACGCGATCTCTTTCATCGAGACGCTAGTCCGCTTTCCGACCGTCTCGAAGAAATCGGTCACCGTGAGCATCGCTCCGGCGAGCTTCGAGGCGCATGCTCCGATCGTGGCGGCGCTCCGCGTGAGATTCTGATCGCATATACGGTGGGAAGTCCGGAATCATCGGAGAAGCGCGACGCTCAAAAAACGTTCACCCCGTCCGGCAATGCCGAGGCGGGGTGAAGAAAATGGGGGGCATCATTCTCAGAATCGCGGGCCGCACGCGAGTATCCTCGAACTATCCCCCCAACTTCGAACGCACGATATACAGACGCCCAAGACGCACGGAAGGTTCCGATTTTTTCTGCGCGGCAAGTATCAGCGCGGGCCTCGAGCGAAATTCGCGACCAGATGTTCGGGAGCCGTCAACTGACTCGCGCGTTGTGACAACTCTCGGACACACGGCAAGGACCTGACATTGAATCAGGGCTACTTCCTCGCGATCGCGGGCAACATCGGAGTCGGCAAGACCGAACTCACCGACCGGCTGAGCGCCGAGCTCGGCTGGATCGCGTACTACGAACCGGTGATTCAGAATCCGTACCTGGATCCCTTCTACGCCGACATGACGCGGTGGAGCTTCCACCTGCAGATCTACTTCCTGAGCGAGCGCTTCAAGGCGCAGGTCGAGATCGGCAAGAGCGCGCAGCCGTTCATCCAGGACCGCACCATCTACGAGGACGCCGAGATCTTCGCGCGCGTGCTGCGCGAGCAGGGCTCGATGACCGACGTGGACTACCAGAACTACACTTCACTGTTCGAGATCCTGGTCTCGTACCTGCGCAAGCCCGACCTGATCATCTACCTGAAGGCCAGCCCCGAGGCGCTGATGGAGCGGATCGCCAAACGCGGCCGGGAGAGCGAGAAGGGGATCGGGATCGACTACATCTCGCGACTCAATCGCGCCTACGACTCGTGGATGAAGCGCGCGAGCGGGGAGCTCGAAGTGCTGGAGATCGACACCGACCGCGTGCCGCTCCAGGGCGACGCGCCCGCGTTTCGCAAGCTGGTGGACGATCTCAAGCGCCGCTACCCACGCCAGTCCGAGCTCAAGCTGGAAAGCGGACGCTAGCGACAAGCGCATCACCGAAGTCGACGCGAGGCCGAAGTCGGTGCGTCACCGAAGCCCGCGCCCTGGCTGGAAGGGTGATTCAGCTTCGTGTGGCGCGAGCGGCCGCCTCGAGCACTCCCGTACAGCGCGCACAGAGTCCCGCCGTCGGGCCATCGGGCGCGACGTCGCGGCGATGCGTCCAGCAGCGCTCGCAGCGCGCGTAGGCGGTCTTCGTCACCGCGACTTCGATCTCCTGGCCCTCGCGCCCCTCGCGCACGCGAGCTTCGGCGACGATCAGGAATCCCGCCAGTTCGCCGAGGTAGGGCGCGAGCCGGTGCGCCAGAGTCGGCGGGACGGTCACCGTGACTTCCGCTTCCGGCGTCCCCGCGAGCGCCTTCGTGGCGCGAAGCGGCTCGATCGCGGCGTTGACCGCGTCGCGCACCGAGTGCAGGAGCGCCCACTCCTCCGCCGCGCCGGGATCTGCTTTGCGCTCCGGCCAGAGCGCGAGGTGCACGCTCTCGCATTCTGCGGTGAGGCCCGGATGGAACTGCCACACCTCATCGCACGTGAAGACAAGCGCGGGTGAGGCCGCGATCACCAGGTCGTGCAGCGCCTGCCACAGCACGGTCTGCGCCGAGCGCCGAAGCGGATCGTCGGGGGCAAGGGTGTAGAGCCGGTCCTTGGCCACATCGAGGAACACCGAGGACAGGTCCACGGTGCAGATGTCGAGCAGCGCGTCGAGCACGCGATGGAACAGCAGTGCTTCGGTGTCCCGCTTCATGAGGTTGACGCGCTCCGCCAGATGCGAGGCGAACACCCGATCCACCGCAGTCAGCTGGTCTCGCGGCAGCGCGTCGGCGGCACTGAATCCCTCGAGATTCCCGAGCAGGAAGCGGAACGTGTTCCGCACCTTCCGGTAGGCATCGGACACGCGCTGCAGGATTTCGTCCCCGATCCGCACGTCGGTGCGCCAGTCGGCGGCCAGCGCCCACCAGCGCACGATCTCGGCACCGCTGCGCTTGATGATTTCCTCGGGGTTCGTCACGTTGCCCAGCGACTTGTGCATGGCGCGGCCCTGCGCATCCAGCACCCAGCCGTGGGTGAGCACGTCGGTGTAAGGCGCCCGATCGTCGGCGCCGATCCCGATCATGAGCGAGGAGTTGAACCAGCCGCGATGCTGGTCCGGTCCCTCGAAGTACGCGATGCGGCCGCCGCTCGCGCGCGCGCGCTCCCACACTTCGCGAAGCGCGGGATGGGTTTCCTTCACCGCCCGATGGGTCGAGCCCGAGTCGAACCACACATCGAGGATGTCGGTCTCCCGGCGGAACGGCCCGTTCGCACCGCAGGCGCCGCAGCGGAAACCCTCCGGAAGGAACGATGCGACGTCGCCCTCGTACCACGCGTCCGAGCCGTGCTCGCGAATGAGCGCGGCGGCCTTTCGCATGACCCCGGGGTCGAGCGTGGCCTCTTCGCAGGACTCGCAGTACACCGCCGGGATCCCGACGCCCCACGCGCGCTGGCGCGAGATACACCAGTCGGGACGCAGCCTCACGGACTCGCGGATGCGGTTGAGCGAATTGGCCGGATCCCAGCGCACGTCCTTCTGGATTGCCTGGAGCGCTCGCTCGCGATGGCTCATCGCCGGTTCGCCCGGGCGCAATGCTGCGGGAGCATGGTCGATGATCATGAACCACTGCTTGGTGGCGCGGAAGATCACCGGCTGGCGGCAGCGCCAGCAATGCGGATAGGAGTGCATGATCGTGCCTGAGGCGACCCGTCGCCCTCGCTCGCCGAGCCAGGCGACGATGTCCGGATTGACCTCGAGCACGCTGCGTCCGACGAACGGCTCGGCGCCCGCGGTGAAGCGGCCCGCCTCGTCGACCGGGCAGAGCACGCCGAGCGAGTTGCGCATGCCCACCGCGAAGTCCTCCTTGCCATGCCCGGGCGCGGTGTGCACCAGCCCGGTGCCATCCTCCATGCTGACGAACGGCGTGCCGTCGACCACGCGCGAGTCGCCACCCCACGGGCCCTCGAACACGAGGCCAACGAGGGCGCGGCCCGGCAAGGTGCCCTCGACCGTGTGCTGCTTCCAGCCAGCCGCTTCCGCGACCGCCGCGACCCGCGGTTTCGCGATGATCCATCGGCTCTCGCCCACGCGCACTACCGCATACTCGGCCGCAGGGTCCACCATCAGTCCGAGGTTCGCGGGCAGCGTCCACGGCGTCGTGGTCCAGGCCAGAGCGGCGGTACCGGGCCACGCGAGAAGCACTCCCGAAGGGTCGGAGCGGAGCGGGAAGGAAACGTAGATCGAGGCCGAGGAGTCGTCCTGATACTCGATCTCCGCCTCGGCGAGCGCGGTCTTGTCGGTCGGGCACCAGTGGATCGAACGCAGGCCGCGCTGGATGTAGCCGCGCCCGGCCAGCGTCGCCAGGGTGTCCACGATCGCGGCTTCGAAATGCGAGTCCATGGTGAGGTAGGGGTGTTCCCACTCGCCCCACACGCCGAGCCGCTCGAACTCGCGGCGCTGGATCTCGACCCACTCGGCCGCATAGCTGCGGCAGCGGCGGCGCAGCTCGAGCCGGTCGGGTGTCAGCTTCTTCTCGCGAAATTCCTTGCCGACCTGGATTTCGATCGGCATGCCGTGGTTGTCCCACCCCGGAACGTAGGGCGCGTCGCAACCGAGCAAGGAGGCGCTGCGGATCGCCGCGTCCTTCCAGATCTTGTTGGCCGCGGTGCCCATGTGCAGGTGACCGTTCGAGTAGGGGGGGCCGTCGTGCAGCAGCCACACTCGGGATCCGGCGCGTGCGGCGCGAAGTTTCGAGTAGAGCTCGCGTTCCTTCCACCATGCCAGCCGCTCCGGCTCGCGCCGCGTGAGATCGGCCTTCATGGGAAAGTCGGTCTTCGGCAGATTGAGCGTGTCGCGATAGCCCGCCATCTCGTCCTCCCGGACCTCGAGGTCCGAAAACAGAAACGCCCCAACGGAATTCCGTTGGGGCGACGAAGTCGCGGTACCACCCAACTTCGCTCGCGCCTCGCGGCGCCAAGCCTCTACGAGCGCGATCGCGCTCTGCTCCACTTTCGTGGGAGCCTTCGTCCGGCTCTACTCGGCCTTCGCGGCGCGAAGCCTTTCCGCCGGCAGCTCGGGGGTGATCTTCGGCGCGTGCCCTGGCGCCGGGCTCTCACCGCCCCCGGCTCGCTCCTGCCCGCTCCCGCGCCTACTCGTCCCCGTCACAGCCCTGGACAGCGGGAGCAAAGTGTCACGGGCTCCCTGCGGCGTCAAGCCGGGAGCCCGTGACATTCTCGAGCGAAAGCGTGAAAGCAGAGGCCTAGAGCGGCGTCTCGATCCACGACAGCGTGGTGAACTGGCTGCCGTAGCGTGAGAGCGCCTGCATGATGGCCTCGGAACTGAAGAGCAGGGTCGAACCACCGTTCTGCTTCACCTGGGTCGTGCCCTTGACGATGATGCCGCCCAGAACCCACGCCTGGCCGTTCATCTTGAGGTCACCTTCGACGTAGAGCAGGCCCCTGTAGACGAAGCCGGAGTTGATGGTGAGATCCCCGCCCACGTAGGTCATGCCTTCGCCGGTGCCGCCGTGAATGCCGAGGTCGCCGGCGTAGTAACCGATTCCATTCGGCAGCCACGAGCTCCTGGCGGGACCGATCCAGGAAAAGAATTCGGCCTGGGTCATGCCGAGCGCCGACCAGGGGCCCGCGTAGAAGCCGACCTGATTCATCTGGTTCGCGGGGACGACGGGCGAGTAGGTGGCGGAAGCGCCGCCATTGTTGGAACCTGTCGTGGTCCACGAGGCGGGCATGTTGCCGGCGCCGGTCTCGTAAGGGAAGCAGTCGGGCGCGGTACCCCGGCCCATGGCTCCCTGTCCGGTCGGCGTGCTGCCCGAGTGGTTGTAGCCGCACACCACCGCGTTGCCGATGAAATTGATGTCCACATTGGCGGCGAGCGCCGCCTTGATGTTCGCGACGATCGGCTTGACGATCACCTGCGCGACGATCTTGCGCGCATCCGCGCCCTTGCGGCCGACCGAGGTGATCACCATGATCGGCAGCCCGCTGGCCGTCTGAATCGGGGGCGTCAAGGACGCGTCGTACTTGTAGATCACGGTCTTGGCCGGATCGGTCAGATAGGTCACGGTCAGCACGTCAGGACCGCGGGTAGGCCTGCTGTAGTCAAGCCAGGTTCCGGCGGGCTGTGCGGTCTCGACGAACTGCGAGTCCGCATTGCCCGGCGTCGGGACGCTGCCTGCGGCAACGTTGTAGATCTGGCCCACCGAGCGCGGATTCGTGAGCGAGGTCATGATGTTCTGGGCGCGGACCTGCGCCAGCGCCTCGGCGATGCCCGCTTCCGCGGTGTTGAGCGCCTGGGACTCGCGCATGCTGTGCCCTGCGATCTTCGTATTGGTGTTGATCGACATCATCAGCACCGCGGCCAGCAGCGACAGCACCAGCAGCACCAGCAGCGCCACCACCAGGCCGATGCCGCGTTCGTTGCGCAGGGGTTCGCGTAGCGGATTCATTCCTGACACTCCTATCGGATGAACACGATCAACTGACCGTTGGTCGCGCTGGTCTTGACACCGCATGCAAAGTCTTTCAGGTACGGAGCGCTCGGCACCGAGGGCTTCACGCCGTAGTTGAAGTTGTTGACCGTGAGAGCGGGCACCATGTTGACGAGCGAGCCGCTCGAAGGATCGTTCGGCGAGAAGGGCAGCAGCCCCGAGTCCATGTAGTAGATGCGCAGGGCTCCCGCGAACGTGGCCACGTCGGCGCGCGTGCCGCAGATGATGTCGCTGCGGGACGTACCACCCATGTCGGCCACTGTCACCGCCATCGGGAAGCCCGGGGTGTCGACGCTGCGCACGTTGATGAACGACCAGATTCCGGCCGCGGTCGCGTTCTTGTACTGGATCAGATGGCCGGTCGTGCCGCTGGTCTGGGTGCCGACCACCACGTCGACCTTGCCGTCGCTGTCGAAGTCACCGCATGCGATAGAAGTCACCGCTTCGGTCGCGAGCGTGACCTTGGTCTGATAGACGAAACGGGCGCCGTTGACCTTGCTCACGTTCCGGAAGGCAATCACCTGGCCGCTATAGCTGCTCAGCCGCGTGCCCACCATCAGGTCGCGACGACCGTCGCCATCGATGTCGGCGAGGGTCATGCACGTCACTTCGCCCAGCTGGTTGCTCGGGATCGAGCCGCTCGGCGGATAGATATCCTGACGGGTGAAGGCAGGCACCGCCGCGTTGTCACTCGACCACACTTCGATCGTGCCCTGCCCCGCAGTCGGGGATTTCGTGCCGACGATGATGTCCACCTGGTCCGCAGTGGCGCCACCCGCGCAGTCCATGGTGAGCACCGCCTGCACGTCGCCCAGATCGCTCGTCCGGTAGTTGCGGCTGGTGCTGTACGTGGCCGGGAAGAAGCCCTCGTTCGGGTTTCCCTGATTGAACCACACGAAGAAGTTGCCGGCCGGCGTCGTGCTCAGCTTGGTGCCGGTCACGAGGTCGAGGCGCGACTTGGGCGCGGCAGCGTCGACGGTGTCGAGCGCCATGCACGCCACCGACTGTGGCGCCAGACGGGTGTAGTCGGGCGTGCTCAGGAAGAGAGGCGAGCTGCTGTAGTCGTTGAACCAGACCGAGATGTTGTCGGTGCCGCCCGCGTCCGCGCCCAGCACCAGATCGGCGTCCTGACGCGCGTTCTGGGTCTGGTTGCCGTTCCAGTCCTGCTCGATCAGGTCGCCGCTCGCGAGGCTCAGCACGCGGCTGGCGGTGAGCGAGATGACCTGATAGGAGCTCATCCCGAAGTTCTGCCCTGTCAGAGCCTGCGAGGCCGTCAGCCACACCGGGCCGATGCTGGTGGTGCTGGTAGGGAAGAAGCCGGTGGGTACGATCGCCATCACGTAATAGGCCTGGGTGCGCGGGGGGTCGTTGATCGGCACGTTGCTGATCGTGTAGTTGCCGCTCGCGTCCGTGTAGGCATATCCCTTGACCGTGAGCCCGCCGTCCGGGGTCACGCCAATCCAGACATTCTGAATTCCGTTCTCGCCGGCGTCCTTGGTTCCATTTCGATTGTTGTCGGTGTACACATTGCCGCTGACCGTCGCCACCTGCCCTTTGAGAATGCCGAAGTGGATGGAAGCCGAGTCGCCGTTCACCATGGTGCCGCTCACGGGATTGGCCGAGGTGATCGCGAAGGAGTCGGGCGCGGTCACGGTCACGGTCCAGCCACCCACGCCCGAGAACATGCGCGCCGTCCCGGAGGTGCCGGTGAAGTAGATGCTGTTGCCCGGGTTGATGGTCAGCTTGACGCCCGGCATCGGATTTTCGCCGGGCTGCTCGGTGCCATTGGAATTCACGTCGTTGAAGACCAGCGCGGTCACGTAGCCGCCGGGGGTCGGGACGTCCGCGAAATTGTGCGAGGTCGCCGGCCCAAGGTTGCAGAGGAAGCTGTCGGGCGAGCTGTAGCTGGTGAAGCCCGGCGTGGGCACGTGCTTGAGCATGTAGCTGCCAGCAGGCGCGCGAAGCAGGAAGTAGCCGCTCGCGTCGGTATAGGTCTGGAGCGTGCCCAGCTTGACCGAGCTGCCCTGGATGCCGGGCTCGCCAGCGTCCTTGATGCGATCCGAGTCGAGGTCATTGAAGACGTAACCCGACACCGGGTACTCGGTCTTGCCGAAGTCCGGAATGTTGCGCAGAGAATTGACGGTGGTGGTGAGCTTGGTCGCGGCGAAGTTGCCCTTCGAATCCGGCTTGCCGGAAGGCGCGACCACGCTGACGGTGACACGCTGGATGTCCATCAGCTGCGCGGCCGGGATCGGGCCGTTCGCCCAGTCCCACGGCGTGCTCTGCCCGGCCAGGTACACCTGGAACATCGGAGGCGTCGTGCCGCCCGGCTTGTTCACCAGGGCCACGCGCTCGGTCCATCCGCCGTTGTTCGTCGCGGTGGCGCTCGAGTCGCCGTATACCTGGCGCACCAGCTCGTAGTCGTTCGGGTTCGGACTGCGCTGTGCATCCACCCCGTTGGCAACCGCGCGGTCGCCGGAAGTCACGGAGCCGTCGTTGTTGACGTCCAGCGTCCAGCGCACGGTTTCTGCGCCAGTGTGGAACTTCGTCGGGGGCTGCCACGACGTGCCGTTGAGCGGAAAGGGCCTCGGCGTGCCGGCCGGATCGTATGCGGTGGTGTCGCGCGTTCCGATGTCGCCCGAGAAGTTGGCGTTGATGAGGATCTCCATCGAATCGACGTACGCGATCGGAGGCTGGGGCGGGACGTTGTTCTTGTCGGCGCCGTAGCCGGCGCTGCGGATGTCGCGCGCCATCATGTCGAGCGCGACCCGTGCAGCCTGCTCCGATTCCACGCGGTTGTTGACCGCGACCTTGTTGTGGCTCGCCGAGTACATGACCATGGTCAGGACCACCATCACCACGGAGAGCACCATCAGCGTGATCATCAGCTCCACCAGCGTGAAGCCTCGAGAGCGTCGGTCGAGATGGCGCGAAGGCGTTGTGGGGGTCGTCATCATGGTTATTGCCTCAGGTATGTGGTGGCGGAAACCGCGCGTGCTCCCATGAAGGTCCAACTGACCGTCACGGTCACTTTCTTCAGGTTGTCCAACGGGGCCGCCATCGTGGTGACCTGGTAGAAGCGCTTCCACTGACCGGAGCCCAGGCTCTCGGTCGCGGTGCCTGCCGGGTGACGGCCGACGGTGAGATTGGCGTCGGACCAGGTCAGGCCTTCGAGATCCTCGAGCTTCTGCTGGGCGTAGTAGCTCGCGGTCGTCGTCATCCGGTCCTGCAGCTGATTGCGCGAACCGGCAGGAAAGATCCCGCCGATCGCGAGCACGCCGATCGAGAGCACGACCAGGGCGACGACCAGCTCGACCAGCGACATGCCGTGCTCGGAGCGCGCCGGATCGATCTTCGTGGCTTGCATCGCGTCGCCTCCCATCAGTTGAGCACCAGGCCGGAGAGCTGAACCGTTACCGTGTCGCGGTTACCGCGGCGATCCTTCATCTCGATGATTCCGGCGGCAGGCGCGGTGAACGAGCAACGACCATCGCGCTCGAGCGTGTACCAGCCACCGACTTCAGCGGCGAGAAACTCGATTCCCTTCGGCAGCGTCCATTGGGTCGCGACTCCGGTCGGATAGTGAATGTGGTAGGTCGTGATCGAGAGAATGTGAATCGGTTGGCGCACGCCCGAGGACAGCGCCTTCTCTCTCGCCAGCCTGAGCTGCGCCGCGATGTTCTCGGCCGCACCGTGCAGCTGCTGCGACTGGCTGATGCCCCGGAAGGAAGGCACGGCGAACGCCACCACGAGGCCAAGCACCACAACGGTGATGACCATCTCGATCAGTGAGAATCCCGGTGACATGCGACGTTCCATGGCAAACTCCTTACCCGATATAAGCAGCGGACGTGCCACGCGAGCCCCGGACCCGGGGACCTCCCGTGCATCCGGAATCGGCCCAACGCACAAGGGACTTGAGGGGTTTGAAATGGCGCGGCCGCGGGGAGGCAGAGCGGGGTTGCGCGGGGCAACGGCCGGTCGTGCGCTCCGCCCGATATGGCGAGCGTTGTTCAGGGCTTCGCGGGGGGTTTCCTGGGTCGCCGAACCCTCTGAGAAGCGGCGGGTTCCGCGCATGCGAGGCAGGCGGCCGCAAGCGTCGGCCCGGTTCTTTCATTGCCTCGGATGTTTGAGGCCCGGCTGCCGGGATCCGGCTCGCTGAGCTCCTTTGCGCACCGCTCACGGTGTGCCGCCGATGTGATGTGATCGATGGGTGGGAGGCGCCGCCCGATCGCGTGCAGACGCACGAGATCGCGGGCCAGCTCCGCCCAGGTCACCCTTTCCGAAGCGCGGGTCCGGTCTCTGGCGGGGAGGATCGAAGCTTCGACCAGCAGGTCGTGGAGCGAGTCGGGATCCGAGGGCACGGGATTGACGTCGTGGCGCGCGGCATGCGCCAGCAGCCGCCACCACGCCCTGTGCTCGAGAGGTGCATCGGCAGGCGCGTTGGCGTCCACCAACCCGCCGAGCTCGGCCCATTCCAGATAGGGCGCGGCCCATTTCGGCGCGTCGTGCGCGGTGGGAAGTCTCAGTGCCACGAACGCGAGCGGATCGACGACGCTGGCATTCTCCCAGCGCGCCGATGGATCCTGCGGGCGGCGCACCTCGAAGTGGAGATGGTTCGTCGTCGCGCGCCCGGTCCGTCCGACCCTGCCCAGCGTCCGTCCGGCTCCCACCATCTGTCCCTCGCGCACCACGACCGAGCTGTCGCGCAGGTGCGCGTAAACCGTGAACACCAGCGTGCCATCCACGAGCCGATGCGCGAGCACGACGTGGCGTCCGTAGCCGGATTGCCATCCGACATGCAGGACGATTCCGTTCGCCGCCGCGCGCACCCGATCTCCGCGGGAACGGTTCCCGAGGTCGGCGCCCTGATGAGAGACGCTGCCGTTCTCACGCCGCTCGACCGAGCGCAGCACCGTGAAGCCGCGACCGTCGCCGGGCGTGGCGCGGCTCAGGTCGTGGGGGTCGCCGACCGGATAGAGCCAGGCGCCTGCCCAGCTCCAGCGTGACGCCAGCGTCGAGCCGACATCGAGCACGCCTCCCAGCCGGACCGTCGCGGCGTGTGCCTGCGCCGCGACGGCCAGCATGAATCCAAAGAGCGCCGTGCGCGCGAGACGCCGCGCGGCACGGCCCGCGGTCCGGCTCAGCGAAGCACCACCACGCGCGACGCCGACCCGCGCTCGCCACGCAGGCGAGCGAAATAGACTCCGCTCGCCCAGTCGCGCGTGGCGGCCGGGTCGAGATGGGCACGGCGAACGGCGCCGGTGGCCGCGAACTCGAGTTCGGCGACCCGCCGCCCCGCGATGTCGAACAGCTCGAGCGGAGGCGCGATCGCATCGGGGGGTCCGCTCCACCACGCCTCGAGACCGTGTCCCGCGCGCAGCGGGTTCGGACCGAGCGCGATGCGCACAGCTCCCGGAAGGGAAGGCGCAACCGCGGTCGGCGGCGCGGGGTCGAGTCGGCGGTCGCGCGTCATGAATCGAGGGGTCACGCCGTCGTATTGCGTGTAGAGCACGCTGAGGTTGCCGGGCGAGAACGCGATGATATGAGGATTGGAGGCGTTGCCGTCGCTCGAGGCGCTCACCTCGGTGCTGCGCACATCCCAACCGTGCTCGGCAGTCCATCGCCGGTAGCGCACCTGCTGCGCCCCATTCACCGTCGATTCGAACACCACGTGAATGGCGCTGCCTCGATCGATCGCCAGCTCCGGGTTGAGCAGATTCGAGCCCTGAGCCTCGAGCAGCGTGTCGCGCAACCAGGTGAAGGTCGTGAAGTCCCGGCGCTGGTAGTGCAGCTGGTTGATGCCGGGAGCGCTCATCCGCCAGACGCTGTGGAGCACGTGGTGCGTATCCACCACCGCGCAGACCCCGGTGAGCGCGTACTGCGCCTGCGGGGCCAGTCGCAGCGCCGCACTCATGCCCGAGTCGGGACTGAAGCGCGCGAACGAGAGCGACTGCGGAACCGCGGCGCGGTCGGACCACAGCACGTAGGCGCGACCGTCGCGATCCACCGCGAGCGCCGGCGAATCGGGATCGGCGGCGGGCGTGGAGACCGCGAGCGGGATTCCGAAAGGAGAGGAATAGGTGAAGCGCATGAACATCACCTGCCCGCGATCGTTCACGAGATTGATCCAGGTGAGGTAGATCATCCCCCGGCCGTCGGTGCCCAGCGCGGGACGGAAACCCGCGACCGGCGGATCGACGAGAAGCTGCTCGTCGGTCCACGCGCCGTGAATGCGCGAGCGATAGTAGATCTGCGACCTGCCGCTGCGGGTGTCGCGCCACGCGACGGCCAGGTCGTTCCCGGAGAGCGCGATCAGCGTCGCCTCGGAGGCGTCGCGCGTCGAATGCGAGAGCTGAAGCGGCGTGCCCCAGCCGCCAGGACCCCGCGAGTGGAGCATGATCTGGGTGCTGGCGCCTCGTCTCTCGGTGAGCACGGTGTACAGCGTGCCGCTCGCGTCGGCGACCGCGGTCGAGGCGGGACCCGAAGAGAACACCGGCTGAAACGCGGAGTCGGTGTGATCCTCGGGCGCGGACCAGCCCGGAGCGCGCACCTGCGCCGTGAATCTCGAGTCGCTACCGACCGAGGCGACGTCGCGAATCGCCAGGTTGGTGACGGCGCCGGCGAAAGTGCGCATCCACGGCGCCGTGTCGTCGTCGATCAGCGTGCGATTGGTGGCGCCGGGCAGCGGATCGTTCGCGTCGCCGCGATTCCGTCCCAGCATCAGATCGGAATCCCCGTCGCCCTCGAGCAGGGTCAGTCCCGGGGTGATCCCGGCGTTGATCCGGTTCGAGGGCAACAGCGAGCCGATCTGCGCGTCGTCGACGTGATAGACCAGCAGCCCCTCGCCCGGGATGTAGCGATCGAAGTCCACGCGCCGCCGATTCTCGATCAGGAAGTGTTCCGCGTTGGGCTCGCCCTGAAACCACATGTCCACGACCGGCGCGCCGGTCTCGACCGGGCCGAGCAGGATCGAGGTGTCGTCACTCGGGCGAACCGCGGTGACCCAGCCAAGAAACAGGCGCGACCACGCATCGAAGCCGGCCGGAGTCTCGGGGGTGAGGCCGTTTGCGCCGTAACCGCCCGTGGACATCAACGACCAGTTGCCGGGTCCGGTGTTGGTCGTGCCGCTGGTGAAGCCCGAGGTGTCGTAGAGGTCGGGGAGTCCGAGCGCGTGTCCGAACTCGTGACAGTAGACGCCGATCTCCGCGCGCCGGCCGGGGATCAGCGCCGAGAGCTCGGGAAGGGTCGAGAAGCGATCCACCCGCATGAACTGCGAGGCCGATCCCGGCACTCTCTCGTCGGTGATGAACGGCTCACCGAAGCGCCAGCCGGAGCTCATCCGCGAGGTGATGGACCACCACTGGTCACGATCCAGATTGGCCTCGCCGGCGACCCCGGCATGAATCACCCACAGCATGTCCACGTAGCCATCGCGATCCTGATCGAAGTCCGACCACCGGATCTGATTCGGGTTCTGAGCCTGTTGCTGCATGAGCGCGTCGCGGATGCCACCGAAGATGTTGTTCGGGGTGGTGACCGTGCTCAGGCCCCAGCTGCTGTACCCGTAGTAGTACTTGTTGTGCGGCAGCACCACGGTCGCGACGACGTTGCCCTGCACCGTCAGGCGTCCGCGCGAAGCCCATCGGTAGTAGTCGAACACCGATCCGCCGGAGGTGGAGTGCGTGGAGTCGAACAGTGCGAATTCGAACTCCTGTGGCGTGTAGAGGAGAGCTTCGTCACTGAAGGCAATCATCAGGATCGGAACCCTCCACGTCGGCTGCGCGGCGCTGGTCGAGAGCGGATGATGCGCGGGCACGTTGAGAGCCCCGTCCGCAAAGGCGCGGGCCAGCTCGGGGGGGATGGCGCCCGAAGAGAAGGGCGCGGTCGCGTGCGCCGGGGCGGCCCACAGGACGGCAATGAAGCCGGTGGTCAACAGGCGGCGCAGCACGGCGGCTTGACTCAATGGCAACAGACGGGCTCCTGGTCAGGTCGGAGAGCCCCGATCACGACACCCAATAGGACACGCGCAACGCCGGCCCGGTCAAGCACTTTGTGCCGCGCGCTCCGCCGGGCTCGACGCTGGCCGGCGCTCGGCTGCGTATGCTAGCGTGCGCACAACGTGCTGAGCGCCGGCGTCCAATCGCGATCGTTACTCCTTCTGCTGATGACCGTAGGGCTGGTGGCCGCTTCGACGGTCCGCGCGCTCGACCTGCCTCCGCTACGCTCGGACAGCCCACCGTATTTCACCGCCGACGTCGCGATCGCGCTGGATCGCGACGGGCATCCTGCGCTCGGCGTCACCGTGACCATTCCTTATACCGAGATGCAATGGATCCGCCGCCCCAACGGCTTCGGCGCAGCCATCCAGATCACGGTGGTGTTCGAGCCGCGCGGCGCCGGCCGAATCTACGGTGACGTCTGGCAACGCCGGATCGTGGTCGCGGGCTTCGAGGAGGCGCACTCGCCGGGCTCGAGCCTGGTCGAGAAGCGCACCTTCGACGTGCCACCGGGGCGCTATCAGGTGCGCGTCGGCATTCGCGATCTGGATGCCGATCAATCCTCGATGGCGCGCGATGCGATCGTGGTGCCGGACTATTCGCGGGTTCCGGTCGGATTCGCGGATCTGGAGCTGGGCGTAGTCGACTCCACCGGAAATTTCGAAAGCGTTCCGACGCGCCGCTTCGGCCTCAACGCCTCTCACCTCGCCTCGCGCGTCGCGCTGTTCGATCGCCGGCCGGGCCCGTGGCCGCGCGCCTATGCATTCCAGTACCGGATTCGCGATGAGCGGGGCGAAGAAGTGGCAAGCGGCGTGCAACGCGTCGAAGTTCCCCAGTCCGCCGAGCCGGTGATCGTGCGCTCCGGCGCCTCCGAGCTGTTCGTCGGCAACTACGTCTTCGAGGTGGTGCTGAACGAGGGCAAGTCGCGCTGGCGCGTGGAGCGCTCGTTCGAAGTGGAGGAGAGCGGGCCGCCACGCGGGAAGGAGTTCGAGCGCATTCTCGAGCCGCTCTCGTATATCGCGCCCTCGAGCGAGATCGAGTACCTGCGCTCGCTCCCGTCGGACCAGCAGGCGTCCGGGTGGCAGGAGTTCTGGCGCCGGCGCGATCCCACGCCCGACACCCCGCGCAACGAGGCGATGCTCGAGTTCTTCCGGAGGCTGCGCTACACCGAGCAGCACTTCCAGGGCTTCGGGCCGGGCTGGAGGTCGGACATGGGTCGGATCTACATCAAGTTCGGACCGCCGGACCAGATCGAAACCCGTCCCGGGAATTCGCAGATGCCCAACATCGAGATCTGGTTCTACAACCAGCCGTATCGGCGCTTCGTGTTCGTCGATCGCGAGGGCTTCGGGCGCTACACGCTGCAATCCTCGAGCGGGGAGTGAGTCGCGTGACCGCGACTCACGCGGTCGTGAGCCTTGCCGCGCTCGACCTGCGCCGCCACCCGGATCACGCGAGCGAGATGCGCAGCCAGCTGCTGCTGGGCGAAGTGGTGCGGCTGCTGCGCCCCTCGGGCGACAGGCTCTGGTGGCAGGTCGAGAACGACTCCGATGGATACCGCGGCTGGGTTCGCAGCTGGGGCCTGATTCTCGCAGCGCGCGGGCGCGCCAGAGGGTGGGAACGAAAGGCGCGCGCGCGCGTGGTCGAACCTCTGCTCGAAGCGAGAGCGGTGCCCGGCGGAGATCTGAGCATCGGTCCCCTGTTCTGGAACGCCAGGGTCATCGCGGGGCCAAAGCGCGGAGGTCTGCGCCGCGTCGAGCTCCCGGATGGGCGCCGGGGCTGGGTTCGCAGCACTGGCCTCGGCGCGATCGGAAGACCCGATCGGCCGCTGATCGCCCGGGTGCGCGGACTGCTGGGTGCGCCCTACCTGTGGGGCGGCCGCACTCCCGCCGGATTCGACTGCTCGGGGTTCGTTCAACAGGCCCTGGGCGAGCAGAACGTGGTTCTGCCCCGCGACGCGCAGCAGCAGTTCCGGGCGTGCCGCAAAGTTGGAAAGGAAGAGCCGGCATGCGAAGGCGACCTCGTGTTCTTCGGGCTCGAGGGAAAGCCCGCCGCCCACGTGGGTATCCTGCTCGGCGCGGGGTACTTCGCTCATGCTCGCGGCACCGTTCGGATCAACTCGATCGTTCCCGGCAATCCCCTCTACGACAGGTCGTTGATGGTCCAGTATCGCGGCATCCGGCGACCTAGATGACCTGCCGGTCGGTAATCCTGAAATAAACGTTGACAAGATTTCCGGAACTTCTCTAGTTTCCCACTCGGACGTTCGCCAGGATCCTTCCACGGCGGGAGGTGTGGTCCTGGCTTTTCCTTACGTGCTCCATCCCATGGAAGCGATGGAGCCTTTTGCATGCCTACTAACAGATGATCAAAAAACAGATGTGAAAGGAGGTGGCGGACTCGACACAAATCGCGCTGTAGACGGTCACGTTCGTGACTTGGTACTGCATCGCATTGATTCTCTCGACTTAACTGCCAAGGAGGCATTTCAGATGCACTCTCGCTGGATCCTGAGAAGTTTCGTCCTCGCCGCAGCGCTCATGCTGACGCTCCCGGTCGTGGCTTCGGCCCAGACCTCGCGCGTCGAAGGCATGGCGCTCCAGGGCGACTACATCAAGGATTACACTGGGATTTACACGTACCCGTCGTGCCTGCCGATCGTCGGCAATCTGGTCTACGCCGAACTCGGCAACAACCTGTTCGACCCCGCCACGGGCCATCCGATCACCCAGGATCGTTCGCTGGGCGTGGTGATGGACAAGCTGTTCGATGGCAAGCTGGGCGTGTGGGGAATCCATCTGCGTCAGGAGACTCCGCAACTGGGTCAGGGTGATGCGTTCTCGCACACCGGCGCCGGTTTCGGTCAGGACCCGAACTCGAATACCAACGAGTCGTTCGACCTGATGTGGGGCAAGAAGGCGGGTGGCACGAGCATCGGGCTGCGGCTCAACCGCTCATTCAGCAAGTTCGAAGGCACCATCCCGGGTGCCACGACCACGCTCGAGTTCGACTTCCCGGGCGCGGCCTTCAATGGCACTCCGAACCTCGCTCGCAACATCCTCGGCTTCGGCGCCGGCGTTGGATTCGAATTGAACTCCAACTCCAGCATGGAGCTGTCGGTGCTGTACCAGACCCGGACCTACGAGAACACGACCGCACCGCCGACCACCGGAACGCAGGATGACGGCGGCGCCACGTACATGTTCGCCGCCCGCATGTTCTGGGGATGGCAGCCGAACGTGATGGTCGTGCCAGTGTTCAAGTGGTACTCCTTTGACCTCTCCGAGAAGACGGTCGGCGGTGTGCCGACGACGTTCGACAACTCGCTCAAGGGCTGGCAGCTCGGTGTCGCGGGCAACTGGACGCTCGGCACCAACGATCTGCTCGTCCTCGGCGTGACGTTCGCTCAGAACAAGATCGAGGAAGAGGAAGATCTGTTCGGATTGAGCGCCGCGGCCGGCATGAGTCCGCAGATCAATGCCACCGAGACCCTGATGCCTCAGGTGTTCGGAGCGCTCGAGACCCACGTGAACCACTGGCTCACTCTGCGGGTCGGTGCGAACAAGGGCGCCTTCCAGAAGATCAAGCTCGAGGACCAGGGCGCTCCGAACGCAACCCAGACGTTCTCGTTCTCCTCGTTCAACATGAACATCGGCGCGGGTGTGAAGCTCGGAACGATCCAGCTGGATGCGATCCTGAGCAACGACTTCCCGCAGAACATGGGCTGGATCGGCAGCGGTATTGCGAAGCCCTATTTCCCGAAGGTCACTGCGACCTACGCGTTCTAGGACCGCTCGTCCTGCCGGACTTGCAAGCGGGGGCGCCTCATGGCGCCCCCGCTGTGTTTGTGCCCGGAAATTCAGGGGAGGCGCGCGATTCCGGGATCCCGCCAGTACGTCGGGCGAGAATGCCCGCGCACGAATCCGTTTGACAGTCGCGGCCGGAACGTCCTACTTTTCAATGCGTTCACAGGAAGTTCCAAGGATTTTGGTACCACGCTACACGCCAGCGGATGGCGTCTCCCCAGACGCCCCGGCAGCCATGAACGAGGCGCCCATGTGATTTGAACACCGGCTGTTTGGCCCCCTGTTGCAATGATCCCCCTTTCAAACGGTACGGTTGACGGCTTGGGAAATGCCCCTCACCGCAACCACCTCGCCTCTGAAAGGAGTTGCGTCATGTCGCGCAATACTTGCCCGTTCTATCGCCTCCTCCTGCCACTCCTCATCCTGCTCGCGGTGGCTCCCGCAGCATGGTCCGGCACCACCGGTAAGATCACCGGCCGCGTCACCAACGAGAAGAAGGAGCCGCTCGCCGGTGTGAACATCCGGATCGAAGGCCTTCGGCTCGGAGCGATCTCCGACGATCAGGGCAGCTTCTTCATCATCGGAGTTCCAGGCGGCACCTACACAGTGCGTGCCAACCTCCTCGGCCAGGCGCCCTACGTCGTCGACAACGTTTCGGTCTCGCCCGACTTCACCACCGAAGTAAACATCGCGATGAAGTCCGAGGCGGTGCAGATGCAGGAGGTCAGGGTCGATGCCGAGCGCCCGCTCCTCCAGAAGGACGCAACCAGCACGTCGCGCTTCCTCTCGGCGGATCAGATCGCGCGCATGCCGACCCGGGGATATCAGGAGGCGGCCGCGCAGCAATCGGGCGTGATCGCCTTCCAGCGCCTGATCGACCGCGAATCGCAGAACGGACCCACCCTGATCATCCGCGGCGGCCGTCCCAACGAGACCGCGTTCTTCGTGGACGGGTTCTCGCAGCAGGATCCGCTGACCGGCAACTCGACGACCAGCATCAACAACAACGCGATCCAGGAAGTCGTGGTCATGAACGGCGGATTCAGCGCCGAATACGGGCGCATCATGTCGGGCGTGGTCAACGTGCTGACCAAGGAGGGCGCGAAACGCTACAGCGGTAGCGTCGAGGCGCTCACCGACAATTTCACCGGGATGGGCAAGAGCTTCCTCGGCACAAAGGCCTACGACTACAACATCTACGACGCCAACCTCGGCGGTCCTCTGCTTCCCGGCCATGAGGGAGGCACGTTCTACGTCAGCGGTCAGCGCCGTTGGGAGGGGGACCGCAGTCCGAACGGCGGATTCGACGACCCGCTGCCTTCGAACAATCTCGGAGGCTGGACCGGCCAGGCGAAGCTCGCGATTCCGGTCGGGAAGAGCATTTCATTCAAGCTCGGTGGGCTCTACTCGAAGGACGACTGGCGCGAGTACCTGAACACCTATCGCTTCAACCTGCTGCACGCGCCGCGCTACGCGGACCGCAACCGTTCGCTGACCGGCTCGATCAGCCACACGATCAATGCGAAATCGTTCTATACGCTCGGCGCGAACTACTTCTACACCGAGCGCAAGCGCGGTGACGGGCTCTACTTCGACAACATCGACCTGTACAGCTCGCACCCGCAGGTCGATTTCGATACCGCGATCCCGTGGTTCTGGCCGGGCACCTCGGATCCGAATTCGCCGGTCGGTTCCGTGCTCAACGATATCGCCCGGTCGGACACGACCGGCGGAAATGGCCACATCTTCGACGACTATCTGCGCCGCCAGTCGCAGTACGTCGGGCTGAAGGCCGACTTCACTACGCAATGGAATCCGTTCCATCAGATCAAGACCGGAGCCGAAGTCGATCGGCACACGCTTCGGTTCTACGAGCATTACTTCCCGGTCCAGTTCCCGGCCAACACCGTGGATATCGATCGCTACGGGTTCAGCACCGACGGTCGGCAGAACGACGATTCCGGGCTCGACGGTCCGCGCCAGCCGCTCACCGCTTCGTACTACCTGCAGGACAAGTACGAGCGCGCGGGGCTGGTGGTGAATGCCGGGGCGCGCTACGACTTCATCAACGTCGACGTTCAGGCGCTGAAGAGCGAGGACCTGCCGCTGGGCGGCGACGGCCAGCTGCGCAGCGACGATCTGGTCCAGAACAAGAAGTACAGCCGCATCAGCCCGCGACTCGGCATCGGCTTCCCGGTCACGGACCGGACGGTGATGCACGTCAACTTCGGGCAGTTCTTCCAGCAGCCGAACCTGCAGGACCTCTACGTCTCGTATCGGTTCCTCGAGCACAAGGTGCAGTCCGGCGGCTACTTCGTCGGCTTCGGCAATCCGAACCTGAAGCCCGAGCAGACCACGGCGTACGAGGTCGGCATCGCACACCAGCTGAGTGACTACGCCAAGTTCGACATCACCACCTATTACAAGGACGTGAAGGACCTGGTCGAGATCTCGAACATTGCGTCGTTCCCGAACAGCTTCGCGAGCTACCGGAACAAGGACTTCGCGACCATCAAGGGGATCGACCTCGGCTTCACGCTGCGTCGGGTCAATCACATCCAGACTAATATCGCGTACAGCCTTTCGTACGCGGTCGGCACCGGCTCGGTCTCGAACACCCAGCGCAACATCGCCTGGACGGCAAGCGATCCGCCCAAGCAGACCGCGCCGCTCGACTTCGACCAGCGCCACAAGGTCTCGATCAATGTCGACTACGCGCTGGGCAAGGGCGAGGGACCGAACGTGGTCGGGCATAGCTGGCTCGGCAATCTCGACGTCAACCTGCTCTACAACATCGGCAGCGGGACGCCGTACACGCCGACCAACGTCTACGACGAACCGACGCTGGCGGCAGTCGCATCGCAGCCGGTGGGTCCGCTCAACTCGCGCTACGGTCCCTGGACTCAGAGCCTGGATCTCAAGGCGACCAAGTCCTTCACGGTGGCGGGACTCGACATGGGCGCATACGTGTGGGTGCTCAACGCGTTCGACGTCAAGAACGCGGTACAGGTCTTCACCAGCACCGGCTCGCCCCGCACCACCAGCTGGCTGAATACGCCTGAAGGCCAGAACGCGAGCGCGAACCTGAACACCAAGTACGGAATCGATGCTTCGCAGGCGTACGCGATGGCGCTGCAGAGCCCGTCGCTGTACAGCAACCCGAGAATGGTCCGCTTCGGCGTCCGGATGGGCTTCTAGACATGGCTCGACCCAACGGTGAACCAGAGGGGATTCGCATGAATACGACTCGTGTCCTGATGTGGATCGTTCTGATCTCGAGCCTGGCCGGCGTCGCTGCGGCGGCGCCGATCCGGGGATCTTCGCGCCGGGCCAAGCCGGCGAGCTCCAAGGTCGTGGACAACAGCCAGCGGATCGACATCAACAACGTGTCGATGGTGGTCACCAACACCGGTTCGTTTGCCTACGACAAGTCGACCGGCAACTCGGGTCTCGAGTTCCCCAAGGGCACCGGGAAAACCGCGGTGTTCGCTGCCGGTCTCTGGGTCGGCGCGACGGTCGGCGGCCAGACCCGCGTGGCCGTCTCGGAGTATTCCGACGATTACGCACCGGGACAGGCCGTGGGCGGGCTTGCCGATGATTTCACCAAGCCCGAGTACAAGGTCTACAAACTGGATCGGGTCTACGACGATCTGGCGGTTCGAGATGCCGCGCTTGCCGACTACAACGCCGGCGCGGTTCCGCATGGCGCGCCGCCGGTGACGGTTCAGGGCGACGGTTCGCTCGACATCCTTGGCGACCAGATGCTGTGGGCGGTCTACAACGACCGCAATCTGACCCCCCCGCGGCACACCAATCGTGCCGGCGACAATGGTTTACCGGTAGACCAGCGATGGCTCGGACTCGAGATCCAGCAGACCACGTTCGCGTTCAACCGGCAGGGCGCGCTCGGCAACACCGTGTTCATCCGGTACAAGATCATCAATCGCGGGCCGAATCAGCTCGACAACATGTACGTGTCGCAGTGGAGCGATCCCGACCTCGGCGGGGCGACCGACGACCTGGTCGGCTGCGATCCATCGCTCGGCCTCGGCTACATCTACAACGCCTCGAACGCCGACGAGCAGTACGGCGGACAGCCCCCCGCGGTCGGCTACGACTTCTTCAAGGGACCGACGGTGGGAGCGACGACGCTCGGCATGACGTCGTTCAACAAGTACATCAACGGAACCGACCCCAACACCGCGACCAAGTCCTACAACTACATGAAGGGTCTGGATGCCAACGGCAACGTCGTCATCAATCCGGTGACCGGACTGCCGACGACCTATCAGGTGTCGGGAGACCCGGTGACCGGCTCGGGCTGGCTGGACTCCAATCCCGCCGACCGGCGTCTCATGCTCTCGAGCGGTCCCTTCTCGATGGCGCCAGGCACCGCCCTGGGAGCCGTAGACAGCCAGGAGGTCGTTGCCGCGATCGTCGTCGGGCAGAGCAAGAATCGCCTCGCGAGCATCTCGCTCATGAAGTTCTACGACACGTTCGCCCAGGCGGCGTTCGACGTGGACTTCAACCTGCCGAGTCCGCCGCAGTCGCCCAACGTGGTCGCGACCCCGCGACACGCTTCGGTGTTCCTCTCGTGGGACACGGTCGCCGAGAACTATAGTGAAGACCCATACCAGTTCGAAGGTTACGTGGTGTATCAGGGCGCCTCGATCGCCGGTCCGTTCGTTCGCATCGCCACCTTCGACAAGGTGAATGGGATCACGAACGTCATCGACAACGATTTCAACGAGGATCAGGGTCTGATCCTTCCGATCGGCAAGGCGTTCGGATCGGACGTCGGGCTCCGGCACTCGATCGAGATCGATCAGGACTACGTCCGCGGCGGCCCGCTGTACGACGGGCAGAGGTACTACTACGCGGTCACCGCGTACGCGGTCGACGTGAACAGCTTCCCAAAGGTGCTGGAATCCGCGTTCGAGGTCATCCCGGTGGTTCCGCAGACGCCGCCCGCCGGGACCAACCTCGCGACCGCGACCGTGAGCGCGATCGTTCAGGGCCAGATCGTCCCGAACCCGAATCCGACCACCGATGCGGTGACGGTGACCACGCTTGACCCGGCGACCGTCATCGACGCGAGCTGGTACATCGGATTCAAGCCGGCCGGTCCCGCCAGCACGCAGATCGTGTGGTACCTCGTGCGCACGGTGGGCACTCAGGTGGATACGGTAATCAACAACTGGCCCAACTTTTCGGGGGACGAGAACTACCCGGTCGTCAACGGCATCCAGGTGAAGATCGTGAGTTATCCGCCGGGCCATCTCGCCCGGGCCGCGTACGTCGACACCGCCGGAGGAAGTCCGGCGGCGCTCGCCGGATATGACGGCGCCGGTCTGCCGTTCTGGGATGGTGGCGCGGGCTATGCAGCCGACCTGTTCGGGTCGTCGATCGCCTCGGGCACGCCCGGACCCAACGTTCAGGTTCGCTTCACCGGTGGCCCCGCCGGGCAGAAGGCCTACCGTTATCTGCGTTGCAACTGCTCGCCGCGTACCTACCTGATCCAGGACTACGTGGACGTGCCGTTCACGGTGTACGACACCGACACCGACACCCAGCTCAATGCCGCGTTCCTGGAAAACGGGCCGGGGACCATCGACGATGGAGTCTGGAACCCGGACGACAGTCCGAACGGACAGCGCGAGATCGTGTGGGTGATGTCGAGCACCTATACCGGTGTCGCGGATCCGAATTACTTCAACGATCCAGCGCTCAAGGACGTCCTCGGCGGCAACATCGATTTCTGGTACGCGATGTGGCCGTATCGGGTGTCCGCGACTGCAGTCATCGATGCCGGCGACAAGTTCCTGTTCACCACCAGCATTCCGTCGACGGAGAACGACTACTTCACGTTCACGACCACCGCGGCCAACAAGGGCGATGTGGCAGCGGCCAAGTCGGAGATGTCGCGCATCCAGGCCGTCCCCAACCCGTACTTCAGCCACTCGACATACGAGACCAATCAGTTCCACCGCATTCTCAAGTTCACGCACCTGCCGGAACGCTGCACGCTCAGGATCTTCAACCTCGCCGGCGACAAGGTGCGCACGCTCGAGAAGAACGACGCCACTTCGCAGCTGACCTGGGATCTCGAGACGGATCAGGGGCTGCCCGTGGGCAGCGGCATCTACATCTTCCACGTCGATGCGCCCGGCTTCGGGACTCACGTGGGCAAGGTTGCGGTCTTCATGGAAAAGGAGCGCCTGAACAACTTCTAGTTGCCGGCGAAAACCGACATGAACGATCCACTTTGCAACCGAGAGGAGCGCACAGCCATGAAGGCCTATCGATGGATGGGGATGGCAGTCGCCGTCCTGATGATCACTGCCGGGGCGGCGTGGGCCGGGTCGTCACGACTCGGCACCGCGGGCGCACCCGAAATGAGACTCCCGGTCGGCGCCCGCAGCACGGCGCTTGCCGGGGCGAACGTCGGGGATGTTTCGGGGGTGGAGGCGCTGTACTTCAACCCCGCCGGGCTCGCCGCGACCGACAACGCGACCGAGATCATGTTCAGCCACACCGACTACCTGGCCGGGATGGGGCTCAACTACTTCGGCCTCGGACGCTCGATGGGCGGCCTCGGCATGATCGGAGTCAGCGTCAAGGTGCTGAGCGTCGGAGAGATCATGCGCACCAGCGAGGTCGCGCCGGACGGGACGGGCGAGACGTTTACGCCCACCTTCAGCACGCTCGGCCTGACCTATGCGAAGCGCATGACCGACCGGGTGAATTTCGGCGGCACGGCGTACTACGTCTCCGAGCGCATCCTGCAGGAGACGGCGGCCGGAGCGGCGTTCGACTTCGGCTTCCAGTACGACACCGGCTACCACGGCATGAAGCTCGGGATGGCGATGAAGAACTTCGGGTCCGCGCTCGGGTTCACGGGCAGCGATTTCGAGCTGAACCAGCGCCTCAACACCGATGACCCGCAGTCCGGCAACAAGACGCTGGCGCTGAGCTCGGCCAGCTTCGAGTTGCCTTCGACCTTCCAGCTCGCGCTGTCGCTGCCACTGATCCAGGGCATCAACGCTTTCTCGCTCCACGGGCTCTACCAGAACAACAGCTTCGACGTCGACGAGGGTCGGGTGGGCGCGGAGTTCGTGGCGCGCAAGGCGCTGGCGCTGCGTGCCGGCTACAAGATCACCTCGAACAAGGATGATCTGTTCGGGCTGAGCTACGGCGCCGGAGTGCGCGTGCCGCTTGGCGCGAATCACATGTGGGTGGAGTACGCAGGCCAGCAGGTCAGCGATTTCTTCGACAACGTTCAGCACATTTCGGTCAGCATGAGCTTCTGATCCACGCGGGGAGCTCTGTCCTCGCGTCGACCGGAAAGCGATCGGCCCGGTTCCCTGTCCAGGGAGCCGGGCCGTCGTGCGTCAGGCGATCTGGCGCTACCGCATCAGGCGTAGACGCCGCGCAGCATGATCACCTTGACCACGCGCCCGATCGCCACCATGAAGGCGGCCACACGCATGTTGACGTTGATCTCGACCGACTTGGCGAGCACGTCCTGGAAGGCCTGCACCATGGTGTGCTCGAGGCGCTCGTTCACTTCCTTCTCGGGCCAGTAGAGGCCCATCCGGTTCTGCACCCACTCGAAGTACGAGACCGTCACGCCGCCGCCGTTGCACAGGATGTCGGGAATGATGAATACGCCCTTCTTCTCGAGGATCTTGTCGGCATCGGGCGTGGTCGGACCGTTCGCGCCCTCGGCGATGATCTTGGCCTTGACCCGGTCTGCGTTCTCGACGGTGATCTGACTCTCGAGCGCCGCGGGGACCAGGATGTCGCAGTCGTGCTCGATGATCGAGGTAGTGAGCGGTTGCGCTCCCGGGAAGCCCTTCACTCCGCGATGGTCGGCGACCCAGCTGATGAGCGCGGGGACGTCGAGTCCATCCGGATTCTGGATCGCGCCCGAGATGTCCGAGGCGGCGACGATCCTGGCGCCCATCTTGGCGAGCAGGTCGGCCGAGACCGAGCCCACGTTGCCGAAGCCCTGGACCGCCACCCGCGCGCCTTTGAGCGGCATCTTGAGATGCTCGCACGCGTCGCGGACGCACAGCATCACGCCGCGCCCGGTGGCTTCGCGGCGCCCGGCGGATCCACCCACCTCGAGCGGCTTGCCGGTCACCACCGCGTACTCGGTGCGACGCTCGTGCATCGAGTAGGTGTCCACGATCCACGCCATCACCTGCGCGTCGGTGTTCACGTCGGGCGCCGGAACGTCGCTTTCGGGGCCGAACAGGTCGCTCAGGTCTGCGGCGTAGCGGCGCGTCAGGCGCTCGAGCTCGCCGCGCGACAGCTTCGAGGGGTCGCACTCGATGCCGCCCTTGCCGCCGCCGAACGGGATGTTCATGACCGCGCACTTCCACGTCATCCACGCGGCCAGCGCCTCGACCTCTTCCAGGGTGACCTGCGGGTGATACCGGATGCCGCCCTTGGCCGGCCCGCGCACGATCGAGTGTTGCACGCGATAGCCCTTGAACACCTTGATCGTGCCGTCGTCCATCTGGATCGGCAGGGAAACGATCGTCGCCCGGCGCGGATTCTTGATGACGGCCTTGATGCCTTCGGCGAGGTTGAGCCGCGCGGCCGCTTCGTCGAACTGGCGCTCGGCGTTCGCGAGCGGGTTCAGATCCTTCTGGATGTTCGCGCCTTCTGCGGGCATGAGGTTCCTCCGGCGAAGGAGCGACGGGCCCGATGCGGCCGGCGCGCGGTCGCGGTCCCTGATCTCCCTCGCGGGTGCATGACGGATGGGAAGGTGTCGAAAAAGTGCGCGGCAGTATAGCCCCGGCTCGCGCCGATCAACAAGCGAGACCCGGCAGCGCAGGGTCCGGCGGCGTCAACTGATGGAGCCCTAGCGGAACCAGACCTTGAGGTGACCCCACATCATCTCGGGAGGGAGCGGGTCTCCAGGAAATGGCGCGGCCTGGCTGGTTCGATTGAGCCGCGCGGCCCGACTCGTTCCCGGTGCGGGACGCATCGCGTTCTGAGGGTTGCCGCTTTCGGGCGTGGTCTCGTCTTCCCAGCGCTCGATCCACCAGCGATTGGCGTCGGGCTTGAAGCCGCGGTCGACCAGCTCCTGAGGGATGGCCGCGGAATCGCCACGCACCAGGTAAAACAGGCCAGGTCCCTTGATCTCGGTGCTGCTCTCGCCGACGTTGATGCGCAGAAGCACCTGCGCGCGAATCTGCTTGTGCCATCCCGGGTCCTTGCCCGGGCGCGCATCGGGCACCGCGACCAGATCCGAGGTGTAGTCGAACGTGATGCTGGTCGCCGGTGGATCGGAGGCAGTGCCAGTGACGAACAGCTTTTCCGCGCTGAGCAGCTCGTCCTCGCGCCGCCACGGCTTGACGGTGGGATCGTAGGTGCTTCCGGACGAGTCGCGGACCGAGAACTTGAACAGGTAGTCGTCGGTGAAGATCTCGCGATACTCGGTGATCGCGCGATTTCTCCAGCACCACTGGAACAGGCGCAGCACGCCGGCCGCACTGGTCGGTGCCGGAGGTGGAGTCGGAGGCGCGCCGCCGGCGGCGAGACGCGGCGAGAAGGGATTGAAGCAGCCGGTGGCCCCGAACGCGCCCAGCACCAGCGCCGCAAACACCACCACCTGCACTCCGAGAAGTCTCGAGCGAGCGCTCATCGAAAATCCATTCTGCGGGCCGAGAAGCTCTGGTCTTCCTGATTCTGCGGGGACACGCCGACTGCAGGGTCCACGTGATCGGTCCAGCGCGTCAGGAACCACCGCGTACCGACGTAAACGAAATCAAGATCCGCATATCCGACCGCGATGCGCTCGGCGTCGCCTTCCTGCGGCAGAGCATACACCTGATAGCGCCGGTGGAGGATGACGTGAGTAGTCTCGATGAAGTCGTTCTGGGTCGGGTCCGGTGACCACTGCATGTCGAAAGGCTGGCTGCGCACGTCCTGAACGAATCGGCTATAGAAGCGGCGCTCCTCGTCCACTCCCCAGACCGAGGGAGCCGGCTCGTTGCGAGCGTTGGGCACGGCCGGATCGAACGTGGCCGCGAACGCCGTTCCTCCACTGGTTGGAGTAGAAAGGGCCCCGATGTAGGCATCCAGTCCATTGCCCTGCGCCTTTGCTTCGAGCCCACGCGCCATTGTCTCGAGCGCCGAATCCGGGTCGGTGTAGTTGACGACGACGAACACTCCGCCGCTGCCCTGTTCCGGCACCGCCGGGCGAAACAGGTTGCAACCTCCGAACGCGCCGGTGCTGGCGCACCAGACGAGCGTGAGGAGCAGAACCAGCGTCAGTCGATTTCTCATTGGAGTGCCCACGAGAGCTGCAGGGTGCCGTTCCAGTAGTCGGTCTCCGAGCGGGGAGTGGGCTGCGGCACGCCTGTGGTGTAAGTGATACTCCGGTCGGCGCGATAGGTTCGGCGAATATCGCCGGTGAGGCGCCCGCGCGCGCCGAGCGGCAGATTGACGCTCGCGCCGCCCGAGAAGTTCAGGGTCCTGCCCTTGCGTTGCGGGGCGCTCTCCCCGTTCTGAAAATTGTTGCGATTGGACGCCTGGTAGTTGGGTTCCAGCACCAACGAGAGCTGCGGCGTCGGGGTGTACGAGATTCGCGAGGACAGCGTGTAGTTCTGGCTCTGGTCCGACTCGCCGAACGCCTCGAGTCCGTCGAACTGGCGCACGAACGTGCCGCTCGGCTGGACCAGGGAGTTGTGGACCACATCGAGCGTGAGCCGGGGCGAGAGCACCGCATTGAGCGCGGTGTTGGTGCCATAGCTGAGCGAGAGCCGGTTGTTCTGGGGGAGGAAGGTGTAGAGGAGGTAGTCCGCGCTGATGCTGTTGCGCTGGTTGACGGTCAGCCCGCGCAGCAGGCGATAGCTCCATCGCCACTCAGAGCGATAGGTGCGGTCCTCGTTGTTGGCCGCGGTGCTCGAGCTCGGCAGGTTGATGAACAGCGTGCGCGTGACCTCGAGCACCACCGCGCTGTTGAACTTCTCGGACTGGGTGTAGAGCCCTTCCATCCGGTAGCTCTGGATGTACTGGTCATGGTCGATCGGCGGCGTCCGGAAGTGTCCGAGCAGGAAGTACCGGAAAGAAGAGAGCGAGACCCGCCCGGTGGCCTTGGCCACGATCCGGGTCCCGATGTTGCGGCCGAGCGTGGCGCTGACCGAGCGCACGTAGAGCGACTCGCCGTAGCCCCCAGTGGTGTCGCGCAGCGGGAATTCCGAGCGCGAGCGCGTCAGCGTGAAGTCGTGGTCGATCGCCCATCCGGCGAGCGCATAGCGGGCAACGTAGCCGGCGCTCTGATCGTGGCGCCGGGTCTCGGCTCCGAACAGCTGACCGCTCAGCTGGCGGGTGCGCCCGTCACGCGCCTGCAGGTTGACGTACCGATCCGAATCCCTGCGGATCCGTGCGGTCGCATCGACGCCGTTGTTCTGGGTCCGGATCTGCTGGATGCGCGTGCTGTCCTGCGGCGTTTCGACCAGCAGGTCCTTCAGGTTGAAATTGACCACGAGACCGGCTTGGGACCAGGGCTGCAACGTGAGCGTGCCGCGAGCGACCCGGGTGAGATCGTGCGTGTTCAGCTGGAACTGGGTGTTCGGCACCCGCGTGCGCGAGAGATTTCCGGCGAGCTGCCCGGTGAAATCCTGCGACAGCCAGTCGCCCCGCGCGAAACGGACCCGACCGTTGAGGTCGCCGGAGATTCCGCGCTTCACCTGCAGCGGATTTGTCTGATCGATTACTCCGCTGAGCAGGTTCACATCGGAGCTGATGCCGTGGCCGGGCGACTGCCGGCTGCGCGCCGTGAGCTGCAGGTCGTTGTTCGAGCTGCTGAAATTGTTGCCCGGATCCGCGTTGTTGTAGCGCTCGAGATTGAGGCGCCCACCCAGCGAGAAGTCCTTCGAGAGCTTGTAGCCGCTCTCGGTGGTGGAGACGCGAGACTGCTGCAGGCTGAGCCGTCCCACGGATCGATATCGGTTCAGGCCGATGTTGGTCGTGTTGCGCAGGAACAACCCGCCCCGGATCACGTTGTAGTCCGACCCGTTGGTCCAGCCGCTCGAGGTCTGCTGGACGTTGTAGCTGCTGGTGTAGTTGAAGCTGGTGACCCGGGTGCCGGTCGCGGCCAGGGGGTTGTAGCGCTCGCGCTCGAGCATGGCCCCCACGCTGTCCACCGGGATGGCGAGGCTGTCGGCCACCAGCACCAGCCGGTCGAGCGAGTAGCGGTACCGGATCGAGAGCGCACGCAGCGTGTCCGGGAGCATCCCCAGGCTGTCGGCCAGCGGAAACAGCCGGTTGAAGTGCAGTCCCAGCGTGTCCCGCAGCAGCGTCGTATCCGCGAACGCGAACCGCGAAGACGAGGTCTGGGCGCGGCCCGGGCCGGTCAAGGCGGCCAGCGCGAGTAGAAGTGGCAGCAGGAGGAGTGTGGCGCGTCGCAGCAGGGTCATTCGGGCACGCGGTGGGGCGTGATCACGCGGGAAAGGCTAGCATCGGGCACGAAGCCGGGTCAACGACACGAGGTACGCGCGGGCGCACGCCTCGCCACGAGCGGCGGGTGGGGTGCGTAGCGGCGCGCAGATTGATACCCCGCCAGGTGTCCTCGAGAGCCACGAAAAAGCGCCGGCGCCCATGAAGGGCGCCGGCGGGCGAGTGCGGCGACATGTCCTGACGTCGCGAAATCGTTGCCGAATCCGACGCCGCTCGAGCCTCACCACCTCGGCGGCCGGCGTCGTGGTTCCTCCTGCACGTCCTGCCCGTGGGGATTAGTCGCTTGCAGCGCTCAAGTTTGAGGTGCTAGCGTGCCGAAGCTTGGCGGGCAAGGACGCCCGATCGCCCTCCTCGCAAGACTCCTTTCCCGATATCAGAACCCTGCGTCACCCGCGTCCGCACTAAACCTACTGGAGAGGCACGGATGTTCCTCGACAGCCTGATGGGTTTCTTTTCGACCGACGTTGCCATGGACCTCGGCACCGCCAATACCCTGGTCTTCGTCAAGGGCCGCGGCATCGTCCTGAACGAACCGTCCGTGGTGGCCGTGGACAAGGCGACCGGGAAGGTCCGGGCGGTGGGGAGCGAGGCCAAGCTCATGCTCGGCCGCACCCCGGATGAGATCAGCGCGGTACGCCCCCTCAAGGACGGCGTGATCGCCGATTTCGAGCTGACCGAGGACCTGATGCGGGAGTTCGTGCACCGGGTCCAGAAGCACAAGTTCCTGGTGCGGCCCCGGATCATCATCTGCGTGCCGTCGGGGATCACCGAGGTCGAGAAGCGCGCGGTCATCGACTCGGCAGTCCGTGCCGGCGCCCGCGAGGTGCTGCTGGTGCCCGAACCCATCGCCGCGGCGATCGGGGTGGGACTCCCGGTCGACACCCCGACCGGCAACATGGTCGTCGACATCGGGGGCGGCACCACCGAGATCGCGGTCATCGCCTTGAACGGCATCGTGACCAAGACCTCGATCCGCACCGGCGGCGACGAGATGGACGAAGCGATCATGACCTACGCCAAGAAGGCGTACAACATGCTCATCGGCGAACAGACCGCCGAGCGCATCAAGATCGAGATCGGCTCGGCCTTCCCGTTGCCTGAAGAGATGGACATGGAGATCAAGGGCCGCGATCTGGTGCGCGGCATCCCGCGCACACTGCGCGTCTCCAGCGTCGAGATCCGTGAGGCGCTGCAGGAACCGGTCGGACAGATCGTGAACGCATTGCGCGAGTGCCTGGAACGCACACCGCCCGAACTGGCCGCGGACATCGTGGACCGGGGCATCTTCATGACGGGGGGCGGTGCGCTGCTGCGCGGCCTCGATCTGCTTCTGCGCGAAGTCACCAACCTCAACATCCGTGTCGCCCAGGACCCGCTCACCTGCGTAGTGCTCGGGGCCGGCAAGATCCTCGAGCAGATCGAGGACTTCGAAAAGGTGATCCTGAGCGGCCACAAGGACTGACGTATGGGTGGCTTTCTGCCCCCCGCCCAGCGCCGCAGTAGCGCCCTTCTGGGACTCTACGCGGCGCTTTCGCTTCTGATGCTGATGACCGGAGACCGCCTGCCGCAGCCGCTGCTCCGCTCGGTCGGGGCGTTCCTGTTCGCGCCGTTCGATCGCGCGGTACAGACCGTGGACCGCGCAGCATCGGCGTGGCGCGACAACCAGCAGCTGCACCAGCGCATCGCGGAGCTCGAGATCGAGAACTCGCGACTGCGCGACGCCGGGGTCGAGAATGCGCGCCTTCGCGATCAGCTCCACCTCTCGACCTATCGCGGCTACCCGGTGAAGCCGGTCGAGGTTCTGGCGCTCTCGGGAGAAGCGGTTCCGGCCGCGGCGACCCTGAGCGCCGGATCGAAACAGGGCGTGCGCGAAGGAGACGGCGTGGTGACCAGCGACGGCCTGCTCGGGCGGATCGGCGAGAGCTACCCGGGGTACAGTCGGGTGGTGCTGCTCACCGATCTCAACTCGGCGGTTTCGTGCGCGGTCGAGAGCACCGGCGTGCTCGGCGTGTTGCGCTTCACCATCGCGCCCCATCCCCGGCTGGTGCTGACCGGCGTGCCGCTCACCGACACGGTGCGGATCGGGCAGCGCGTCATCACTTCGGGGCTCTCGCGCCGCTACCCGCGCGGGCTTCCGGTCGGCTCGGTGATCCGGCTCGGCCGCGACCCGAGCGGTCTGGTTCAGGACATCGAGGTCGAGCCGGCCGCGCGCCTTTCGCGCCTCCGGCACGCGTTCGTGCTGCCGCGCCCGGCCACCGCGGAGCTGCGCCCATGAAGAACGTCCTGGTGCTGATCACCGTGGCGATGATCGCGCTGCTGCTGCGCTCGACCGCGCTCACCGCGCTGACCGCGCGCGGACTGGTGCTCGACGTGCTCGCCTTTGCGACCGTGGTCTGGGCGCTGCGCTCCGGGGAAACCTGGGGCAGCGGTTTCGGTTTCCTGGTGGGGCTGGCTGCGGACCTCGATGCTGCGCACTGGCTGGGCCGGCATGCGCTGATCCTGACGCTCACCGGCTACGCGGTAGGAAGGCTCGGCCGGACGCTGGTCCGTGACAGCGCACGCACCCAGTTCGTGCTGCTGCTCCTCGCGACGCTCGTGCACCAGGGCTGGGCGGTCGCGTTCGAGTTCGGAGGCATCCAGGGCTGGCCCTACCTGCTCATGCGCGTCGTGGTCGCCGCGGTCGCCAGCGCGACGCTCGGCACGCTGCTCCTCTCGCTGGCGCGCCTCGTCAGCGGTCAACCCCTGTTCGGACATGCTGTCCTCGAATCAAGTTCGTCGAGCTAGGGAAGCGCGTTACGCGCTGCTCACCGGGATGGTCATGCTCGGATTCGGGCTCGTGGTCGCGGGACTGCTTCGCCTCCAGGTGTTCCAGCACGATCAGTACGTGGAGCTCTCCAAGGAGAACCGGGTCCGGCTCGAGGTGCTGCGCGCTCCGCGCGGCGCGATCTACGATCGAAGGGGAGAGCTGCTCGCGGACAGCGCGCCGAGCTTCAACGTCGTGTTCCGTCCTTTCCCGAGCGAGAGCGTCGCGTCGGCGCGCCTCACCGAGAGCCCGGGCTGGATCGCGCGGGTCGCCGAGATGGTCGAGCTCGACAGCGCCGAAGTGCGGGCCCGGGTGAAGGTGGCCAACGGCAGCGGTCAGAACGCATCGCTGCGCCGCAATGCGCCGCCGCCGGTGGTCGCGGCGGTGGAGGAGTGGCGCGCCGAGCTGCCCGGAATCGAAGTGCAGATCGAGCCGCTCCGCCACTACCCGAACGGGACCTTCGCGTCGCACCTGCTGGGCTACGCCGGCGAGATCAACACCGCCGAGCTGGATTCCTTGCAGCTTCAGGGCTATCGACCCGGGGACCTGATCGGGCGCACCGGAATCGAGCGGCGCTACGAAGAGTCCTTGCGCGGGCGCGACGGCGCCGAGTACGTCGTGGTCAACGCGATGGGCAAGCGGGTGACGACGCTGAGCGAGGGCCCTCCGCTCAGGCCGGAAGCCGGTCACAACCTGCGCCTCACGCTCGACCTCAAGGTGCAGCGCGCGCTGGAAGAGGCGATGGCCGGCGTGGAGCGGGGCGGCGCGGTCGCGATCGACCCACGCGACGGCGGCGTTCTCGGCATGGTGAGCCGCCCGGCGTTCGATCCGAACGAGTTCTCGGCCGGTCTTTCGGTGGCGCGCTGGAAGCAGCTCTCGGGCGGCGATCTGAATCCGCTGCTCAACCGCGCGCTGCAGGGCGTCTATCCGCCGGGTTCGACGTTCAAGATCGTCTCGATGCTGGCCGCGCTGCGCTACGGAGTCGCCAGCGCCCGCACCACCCTGGCCCCGTGCACCGGCCACTGGATCTTCGGCGACCGCTCGTTCGGATGCTGGAAGGCAGCCGGGCACGGCGTGCTCGACTTCATCGGCGCCCTGCAGCATTCGTGCGACGTGTATTTCTATCAGATCGGGCCGCGCATCGGACTCCCGCATCTGGTGGAGACCGCGCGCGCCCTCGGCCTCGGCGAGCGCACCGGCGTGGATCTGCCGCAGGAGAGCCGCGGGCTGATTCCGGACGACGCGTGGTACAACCGGCGCTGGGGCGAGGGAAGGTGGCGCAAGGGTATGATGCTGAACCTGGCGATCGGGCAGGGCGAGCTGCTGGTCACGCCGCTCCAGCTCGCGCTGATGGCCGCGCAGGTCGCCGAGAGCGGCCGCCCGATGCGCCCGCACGTGGTCGAGGACGTGGTCGGCGCGCCCGAGTTCAAGGTGGATCGGCCGGTCGAGCCCGGCCTGATCGCGGAACCGGCGGTGTGGAGCGCGGTCCAGCAGGCGATGGAGCGGGTGGTGGACTCGGGCACCGGCACCGCGGCCAGGGTCCAGGGGGTACGGGTCGGCGGCAAGACCGGCACCTCTCAGAACCCGCACGGAAAGGATCACGCCCTGTTCGTCTGCTACGCGCCGGTCAACGATCCGCAGATCGCGATCGCGGTGGTGATCGAGAACATCGGACACGGCGGCACGTTCGCGGCGCCGCCGGCGGCCGCGGTGATCCGCCGCCTGTTCCTGCCCGACTCGCTTCAGCCGAAACACGTGGTCGTCCTGCCGCTCCCGGACACCTCGGCGGTGCGCGATGCCGACTAGGTTCCGGCTGCGCCTGCCCGCCGTCGACGTTCCGCTCGCGCTTGCCGCGATCGCGCTGGTGACGTTCGGGCTGCTGGTGGTGTACAGCGCCACCTCGGTCCCGGGCGCGCACGAGGGGCTGTGGACCAAGCAGCTGATGTGGGCGCTGATCGCGCTGGCCGCCGCATGCGTGGCCGCGGCGATCCATCATCGCGCCTACGATTCGCTGGCCTATCCGTTCTACGGCATCTCACTGTTGATGCTGATCGCGGTGCTGGTGGCGGGATCGAGCGCGATGGGCGCCAGGCGCTGGCTCGACCTGGGTCCGATCCGATTCCAGCCCTCCGAGCTGGCGAAGCTGGCGACCGTGCTCATGCTGGCGCGCAGATTCGACAATCCCAAGCTCGACCTGACCCGGATGCGCTACTGGCTGCCGGCGCTGCTGCTCACCCTGGTGCCGTTCGCGCTGGTCGCGCGCGAGCCCGATCTGGGCACCGCGCTCTCGTTCCCGGTGATCCTCGTCACCATGTACTACTGGGCGGGGATGCCGCTGGGACGCCTGCTGCTCGGGCTGTCGCCGGTGTTCAACGCAGTGCTGTTCTTCGCGACCGGTTCGCTGTGGTGGTTCGCCGGCCTGCTCGCGGTGCTGCTCGCCGGGGTCCGTCCCCGCGTCACCGCGCTCGTGACCGTGCTCCTGCTCAATGGCGTGGTGGCGTACGCGCTGCCGCACGTTTGGAATCACATGCACGACTATCAGAAGCGGAGAATCGAGACCTTCATGAATCCCGGCGCCGATCCCTACGGGGCGGGCTATCAGATCATCCAGTCGCAGATCGCGATCGGCTCGGGCGGCGCCGCGGGGAAGGGCTACCTCAAGGGCTCGCAGAAGGCGCTCTCGTTCCTGCCCATGCGTCACACCGACTTCATCTACTCGGTGGTCGGGGAGGAGCTGGGCTTCATTGGCGCGTTGACGGTGGTGTTACTGTACGCGGTCATCATCGTGCGCGGCATCCGGCTGGCGGCGGTGGTCCGCAATGGATTCGCGAGCCTGCTTGCGGTAGGGCTGGTTTCCGCGCTCTTCTTTCAGATCATGGTCAACATGCTCATGACCATCGGCTGGGCGCCGGTCACCGGTCTGCCCCTGCCGCTTCTGTCCTATGGCGGGACCGCGCTGCTCGTGAACGGCATTCAGATCGGCCTGCTCCAGAACGTGGCGCTGCGCCGCAAGGAGCTCTGACCCAGGTGCATCCCGAAATCCTTCATTGGGGATTTCTCCATATCCGCTCGTACGGCCTGATGCTGGCCATCGCGTTCCTCGCCGGCACCTGGCTCGGCCTGAGCGAGGCGCGCCGGCGAGGTCTCGACGAGGACAAGATGGTCACCGTGATCCTCGCGGCGCTGGTCGCCTCGATCGTCGGAGCGCGCGCTCTGTATGTGCTCGAGCACATCGGCGAGTTCCGTCGCGAGTGGGGAAGCGTGCTCGCGCTGTGGCAGGGCGGCCTGACCCTCTACGGCGGGGTGGTGCTCGGCACGGTGGTGGGGCTCTCGACCGCGCGCCAGATCGGGCTCCCGATGTGGAGTGTCGCCGATGCACTCACTCCCTCGCTCGCGCTCGGAACCATGTTCGGACGGGTCGGGTGCTATCTCAATGGGTGCTGCTATGGCCGGCCGACGCGGACGCCGTGGGGCGTGGTGTTTCCGGCCGACTCGTTCGCCGGACTCGAGTTCGGCAACGCTCCGATCCATCCTTCGCAGCTCTATTTCGCACTCGCCGGGCTCGCGCTGTTCCTGATCTGCTGGGCGTTGCGCCGAAGGCTGGGGGTGCCCGGAATGCTGTTCTGGCTGTTCATCGTGCTGTTCGCGCTGGTGCGCATTCCGCTCGACTTCACCCGAGCGTACGAGGCCGACGCGATGGTGCTGCGCCTCGGGGTGGTGGATCTCACCGAGAGCCAGCTGACCAGCATCGCCCTCGCGCTGTTCGGCGCGCTCATGATGGTGCGCCTGAAGCGCGAGAGCCGGGCTTGATCCGGTGGGATCGTTCTGCCGGCTCGGGGTGCTGGGCGATCCGCTCACCTTCACGCGCTCTCCGGATCTGCACCGCGCCGGGCTCGCGGCCATCGGCTGGAGCGGCGAGTCGGCGGCGCTGCGCACCGGTGTGGATGCGCTGGGCATGAGGCTGGCCGCGCTGGCCGCGCAGGGCTGGCGCGGGGTCAACCTGACCCACCCCCTCAAGAGTGCGGCGCTCGACCTTCTCGATCGGGTGGCGCCCTCCGCCGCGCTCGCACGCTCGGTCAACACGGTCGGCTTCGGACCCGACGGATGGTGGGGCGAGAGCACCGACGGCCCGGGCTTCATCGATCTGCTGGCGGCGCTCGACCGCGATCCCGCCGTCCAGCGCACCGTCCTTCTCGGCGCGGGTGGCGCTGCGCGCAGCGTCGGCCTCGCGCTCCTCGAGAAGGGCGGCCTCGGGCTGACCGTGAGCGCGCGCCGGCCCGAGAGCGCGCTCGAGGAATGGCGCGACGTGCCGGGCGCGACGATCGTGGGATGGCGGAGCGCGGAGGAGAAATTGGCGCTCGAGAGTGCGACGCTGGTGGTGAACGCGACGCCGCTCTCCGGGCGCGACTGGCCGGCGCCGCTCGATGGGCTCTCGCGCGGCACGCTGGTCGTGGATCTGGTCTACGGCGAGGCGCCCACACCGTGGGTCGAGCAGGCGCGTGCGCGCGGGCTGGATGCGTGTGACGGACTGGGTCTGCTGGTGTTCCAGGCGCGCCGCTCGCTCGCGCTGTGGACCGGCGCCGAGATCCCGCTGGCTCCGCTGCTGCGCGCGGTCGGCTGGCCGAGATGAGACCGGCCCACCTGGCCGCTCCGGCGACTGCGGCTCTCGATGCACTGGTCGCGCTGGCGTTGCCGCATCGCTGCCCCGAGTGCGCGGCGCCGTCGGATCCGGTGCGGGTGCTGTGCGAGGCGTGCTTCGCTTCGATTCCGCGCCTCGCGCTTCCGCTGTGCGCGAAGTGCTCGGCGCGCGGGGCGAGTCCGGTCGGATGCGTTCGCCATCCCGGACATCAGGTGTGGCCGGCGTGGATCTATGACGAGGCCGTGGCCGCGGTGGTCGCGGCGCTCAAGTACGGCGAGCGTCCGGGCGTGGCCGCCTCTCTCGGCGGCGAGCTGGCGCGCGTGGTGCCGCGCGCGCGCCGGTGGGACCTGGTGCTGGCGGTGCCGCTCCATCGCGCGCGGCAGCGCGAGCGCGGGTACAATCAGGCCGCCTGCCTCGCGCAGGGGCTCGCATCCGCGATCGGCGCGCCGTTCTTCGAAGGCGTGCCGCAGCGGCTCCGGGCGACGGCCGCGCAGGCGCGGCTGGACGCGCACGAGCGCCGGCGCAACCTGCGAGGGGCGTTCCGGGTGCGGAGCCCGCACCCGCTCGCCGGCAGGCGCGTGCTGCTGGTGGACGACGTGATGACCACCGGGGCGACGCTCGAGGCGTGTCTCGATACGTTGCACTCGGCCGGGGCGGAAACCGCCGCGGTCACCCTGGCCTGGGCGCAGTAGCCATGTCGCATCTGCACATTCCGGACGGCGTGCTGCCGTGGTGGGTGTGGGTGCCCGGGCTCGCGATCGCGCTCGTGCTGCTCGCGCTCGGCGCGCGCCGGGCGCGCGCCGAGTCCCAGTTGAACGTCGCGATCCGGGGCGCGCTGGGCGGTCTGGTGCTGGCGGCGATGGCGATCGAGCTTCCGCTCGGCCCGGTGGAATACCATCTGTGCCTGGTGGGCCCGGTCGGGGTGCTGCTCGGGGCGACCGGAGCATTTCAGGTGATGTTCGTGGTGAGCGCGATCCTCGCGTTCGCCGGACACGGAGGATTCACGGTGGTGGGATTGAACGCCCTGGTTCTGGCCGCGGGCGCCGCGATCGCGCGCCCGCTCTACCGGAGCCTCTCTTCGAAGCTCGCGCCCGGGCCGGCGCTGGCCCTGACTTCGGCCGGAGCGCAGGCGCTGTCCGGGCTCGCCTGGCTCGCGGTGGTCGCGCTCGCGCTGCGCTTCGGGATGGCGGCATCGCCGGCGCGGGTCGGAATGATCGGCGCGCTCACTCTGCCGCTGTGGCTGCTCGGCATCACGGTCGAGGCGGCGGTGGGCTACGGACTGGCGCGCTTCCTCGCCCGGGTGCGGCCCGATCTGCTGCCCGCGCGGCAGATCGGGCAGGTGGAGGCGGCTTGATCAACGTGCTCTCGCGCATCGATCATCTGGCGAGCGCTGGCGGAACCCCATGGCACCGCGCCAGTGCGCTCTCGAAGCTCGTGCTCGCGGCCGCGCTGATCGGGCTCGCGGTGGGCGCGCCGTCGTTGAGCCTGCTGGTCGCGCTCTACGCTTTTGCGTGGCTGCTCGCGCTCACCAGCCGGCTGCCGGCTCGGTTGATCGTGCTGGCGGCGGGCTACCCGATCGTGTTCTCGGGACTGTTCCTGCTCGGTGCGTGGGATGGCACCTGGCAGACTCCGGTGCGCCTTCTGATTCGTCCGCTCACCGCGAGCCTGGTCGCGGTGTGGCTGGTTGGGACCACGCCCTATCCCGATCTGTTCGCCCCGCTCTCGCGGATTCTGCCGCGCAGCGTGGGGGACGGCCTGTTCCTCACCTATCGCGCCCTGTTCGATCTCATGGCGCGCGCGGATCGCCTGTGGCGCGCGCTCCGCCTGCGCGGCGGCGCGGCCGGTCCGCCGCGGCGGCGCCTGACGGTTGCCGGTGAAGGACTGGGCACGCTCGTGCTGTACGGGTTCGAGCGCAGCCGCCGGCAGTATGCGACCATGCTGCTGCGCGGCCACTCGGGACGCATCTGCGGCTGCCGCCACTATGCGGCGTGGACGAGTGCGGACCTGCTCGTGGCGATGGCCGCGCTCGGCGTGGGCGTGGCGGCAGCGGTCCTGTGGGGGAGAGCGTGAACGACCCGGCGGTGCGCGTCTCGTGCGTGCGCCATACCTATCCCGATCACACCCAGGTGCATCTGTGTGGTCTCGATTTCGTGGTCGAGGCCGGCACGCGGGTGGTGATTCTCGGGCCCAACGGCTGCGGCAAGACCACCCTTCTGTTCCACGTGCTCGGACTGCTCGAGCCGCAGGAGGGCGAGGTCAGCGTGTTCGGGGTGAATCCCGCGCGGCACTTCAACCGGATTCGCGAGCGGGTCGGCGTGCTGCTGCAGAATGCCGACGAGCAGATCATCGCGCCGACGGTGTGGGACGACGTCTCGTTCTCGCCACGCAGCTACGGCTACGCCGAGCCCGATGTGAACCGGCTGGTGCGCGAGGCGCTCGAGTGCGTGGGGATCGCCCATTTGCGCGACAAGGTGTGTCACCATCTGTCGGGCGGGGAGAAGCGCAAGGTCGCGCTGGCCGGCGCACTCGTGCTCAAGCCGGAGCTGCTGGTTCTGGACGAGCCGTTCGAGGGGCTGGATCCTGCCTCGCGCACCGACCTGGTCGAGCTGCTCAACCGCCTGCACCGCGAACAGGGCGTCACGCTGGTGATGGCGACCCACGATGTGAACGTGGTCGCGGCGATGGCCGACATGGTGTACGTGCTGCTGCGCGGCGGCGAGATCGTCGCCCAGGGAGCCCCGCGCGAGATCTTCCGCGATCCGGGAATGCTCAGGCGCAGCAACATCGAGCCTCCGGTGCTGGCCGAGCTGTTCCAGCGCCTCGAGGATGGCGGACTCCCGCTCGGCCGCCCGCAATCGCTGGACGAGGCGGCCCGGCTGCTCGCCACCGCATTCGCCCGGCGCGATCCGCGAGCCTCCGGGCCGGTGCACGAAGTCGCGGGCGACGATCTGTTCGCGGCGCCCAATCCGACGGCGGCGGCGGAGCCCGGCGCACCGGCCGCTCGTCCGGCCGACGCTCAAGGAACTGCCGATGCGCCACGGCCCACTGAAGCCGCGACGCCCGCGGCCGCGGCTCCCGGCTCCCGGCGACCGTGAGCGGGTGGTTGCCCGCCCGCGCCGACCATGACCGATGACCTGTTCGGCCCGGCGCCCGTCAAGGGCGGCGCGCCCGCACCCGGCGAAGGACCGCTCGCGGACCGCATGCGCCCGCGCACCTTCGAAGAGCTGGTCGGACAGGACGCGCTGTTCGAGCAGGGTGCGCCGCTCGCGCTGATGCGCGACGGGCGTCACCTGAGCTCGGCCATCCTGTGGGGACCGCCCGGAACCGGCAAGACCACGCTGGCGAGACTGATCGCGTCCCAGGTCAAGGTTCCGTTCGTCTCCTTCAGCGCCGTGCTATCGGGCGTCCGCGAAGTGCGAGAGACCCTGCACCGGGCCGCCGCCGAGCGAAAGCGCAGCGGCCGTCCGACCCTGCTGTTCGTGGACGAGATCCATCGATTCAACAAGTCGCAGCAGGATGCGTTCCTCTCGCACGTCGAATCCGGAGACATCATCCTGATCGGAGCCACCACCGAGAACCCTTCGTTCGAGGTGAACTCCGCGCTGCTCTCACGCGCGCGGGTAGTGGTGCTGAAGGAACTCGGGCCAAAGGATCTGCGCGTGCTGCTCGATCGTGCCCTCGCCGACCGCGAACGCGGTCTGCCGCGTGCGGTCGAGGCCGATCCGGAGGCGCTCGATCTGATCGCCCAGGGCGCGGACGGCGATGCGCGCCGCGCGCTGAATGCGCTCGAGATCGCGGCGGCCGCGGGCGGGCGCATCACGCGCGAAGCCGCCGAGCGGGCGCTGACTCATCGGCACCTGCGCTACGATCGCGTCGGCGAAGAGCACTACAACCTGATCTCGGCGTTGCACAAGTCGCTGCGCGACTCCGATCCGCACGCCGGGCTGTACTGGCTCGCGCGGATGCTGGCCGCGGGCGAGGATCCGCTGTACGTCGCGCGACGCATGGTGCGCTTCGCGAGTGAGGACGTCGGCAACGCCGACCCGCGCGCGCTGACCATCGCGGTTGCCGCGTTTCAGGCGTACCACCAGCTCGGGTCCCCGGAGGGTGAGCTGGCGCTGGCGCAGTGCTGCGCCTACCTCGCGACCGCGCCCAAGAGCAACGCGGTGTATGAAGGGTTCGGGCGCGCGATCGCCGAGGTGGAATCCAGCGGCAGCCTGCCGCCGCCGCTCGTGATCCGGAACGCCCCTACCCGCCTGATGAAGGACCTGGGCTACGGTGCGGGCTACCGCTATGCCCATGACCAGCCGGGCGCGATCGCCGATCAGCAGCATCTGCCCGATGCACTGGCTGGCCGGCGTTTCTACGAGCCCGTCGAGCGCGGCGAAGAGGCGGAAATCGCCCGTCGCATGCGGGAGTGGGAGCGCCTGATCTCGCCGCCCGGGGACGACCCGAAGGGCGGGGCGACGTCCTAGGGATGGCGCCCCGGGGTGCTGTCCCGCCCCGCCCCAGATGTGTTCTTGAGTCTTCGCATGTGAAATATCTATGCTTCCGCCGTCCGGTTGCCTGAATTGCTCGCAGGGTTGTGCCCTTCACGCTCGCATCCCCCGAAGTCTGCCAGTCAGGGAAACAAAAATGACGATTCCAACCGAACCCATCGGCAGCATTCCTCGACCGCTCCACCTGATCGAAGCGTTCTCGGAGCGGGACAGCGAAGACCCGAGCCTGGGTCCGCTCTACGAGGAAGCGATACGAGACACCATCGAGCGTTTCGAGGCCACCGGGTCACCCGTGATCACCGACGGCGAACAGAGGAAGTTTCATAATTTCTGGACCTACAGTGTTCACGCGCTTCCGAACACCTCACCCGATGGCTTCAAGATCCCTTTCGCGGCGGGTCACACGCGCCGCATGCTGCGGCTCACGAAGGGCCCGTTCCGTTACCGGCGCTACGCGGACGAGTACCTCGAGTACGCACAACGACATACGCATCGGCCGGTCAAGCAGGCGGTCATCTCGCCGTCGGCATTGAGCCTCATGTATCCCCCCGAGGGGATTCCCGGTTATTCGCGCGAACAGTTCCTCGACGATCTGCTCAACGAGCACGAGACGGAAGTCCGTCGCTGCCTCAAGAAGGGAGCTCACGCGGTTCAGATCGATTTCACCGAGGGGCGGCTGGCGATGAAGGTCGATCCCACGGGGAATCTGCTCAACAGCTTCATCGATCTGAACAACCTCGCGCTGTCACGCTTCTCCGCGCAGGACCGCGCCCGCCTGGGGGTGCACACCTGCCCCGGTGGCGATCGCGATTCGACCCACAGCGCGGACGTCGACTACGCCGAGTTGCTGCCCAGCCTGTTCGAACTGAGGGTCGGTAATTTCTACATCGCGCTCGCGTGCGAGAAGAACCCGGTCGAAGTACTGAAAATCATCCGGAAACACATGAAGCCTGACCAGCGGGTGTTCGTCGGCGTTGTGGAGACGATCAACCCGCGCATCGAGACTCGCGAAGAAGTCCGTGACCGTATTCTCGAGGCAGCCGAGTACCTCCCGCTCGATCGGCTGGGCACCACCGACGATTGCGGTTACGCGCCGTTCAGCGACGATGTGTCCACCAGCCGCGACACTGCGTTCGCCAAGATCCAGGCGCGCGTGGAGGGCACCGCGCTTGCGTCGGAGGCGATCGGAGACAGGTAGTGGATAGTCACGACGAAGAACTCGAGCGGCTGCGGTCGGTAGCGCTTCAGAATGCCAACAGCATTCTCATCGCGCGCCAGCGCGCCGAGAACGAGCTGATCCAGGCAAAGGAAGCCCTCGAGCAGAAGACCGCCGAGCTCGCCGACTCGCTTTCGATGATGCGCGCGACGCTGGAGTCCACCACGGACGGGATCCTGGTGACGGACGCCGCCGCCCGGGTAACGGGCTTCAACGAAAACTACGTGTCGATGTGGGGAATGCCTCGCGAGCTCATCGATTCGCGAGACCACAGGCTGCTCATCGACTTCATCTCGAAGCGAGTCGTGGAGCCGGAGAAGTATCTCGCGCGAATGGCGGAGATCTACGCGACCTCGCCGCCGGAAAGCTTCGACGTCCTGCGTCTGCTCGATGGAAAGGTGCTGGAGCGATATTCGAGGATCCAGTTCCTCAGAGAGCGAAACATCGGGCGCGTCTGGAGCTTCCGCGACGTCACCGAGCGCAGGCGCGCCGAGGAAGCCGTGCGCGAGGAGAGCCGCCTTCTCGAGCTGCTGAACCGGACCGGGACCACGCTGGCCTCGCAGCTCGAGCTGCAATCGCTCGCGCAGGCGGTGACCGATGCGGGCACCGAGCTGAGCGGCGCCACGTTCGGAGCGTTCTTCTACAACCCGAAGGATGCGAAACGCGAGGGGTACGTGCTCTACGCGGTTTCCGGCGCGCCGGGAGAGGTTCTGGACAAGAGGGGGCAGCCGCCGCGGATCGGTTCCGCGTTCGACGGCGAAGCTCCGGTGCGCTGCGACGATGTTCTCAACGATCCGCGCCCCGGCGACATGGCGCCATTCGCCGGGACCGCGTCGGATGCATCGCCGGTTCGAAGCATCCTGGCGGTTCCGGTGATGTCGCGCTCCGGCTCCGTGATCGGCCGGCTGTTCTTCGGGCATCCCAACCCAGGCGTGTTCATCGAGCGCACCGAGCGGATCATCGTGGGAATCGCCGCTCAGGCGGCGATCGCGATCGACAACGCCCGCCTGTACGAGGCAGCGCAGAACGCGGCCGAAGAGCGCAGGAAGCTCCTCGAGAGGGAACGGTCGGCGCGCGCCGATGCGGAGCGCAGCAACGAGCTGAAGGACGAGTTCCTCGCGACCGTCTCCCACGAGCTTCGGACCCCGCTGAGCGCCATTCTCGGGTGGGCCACGATTCTCCGTCGCGATGGGTCGGACGAGGTCCAGCTGAAGCAGGGACTCGAGGTCATCGAGCGAAACGCCCGCGTCCAGGCCCAGCTGATCGAAGACCTTCTCGACATGAGCCGGATCAACTCCGGGAAGATGCGGCTCGAGATCCAGCTGGTGGAACCGACCCTGTTCATCGAGGCCGCGATCGAAACCGTGAGGCCCGCTGCCGACGCGAAGGGAATCCGGCTCGAGAAGCTGCTGGATCCGCTGGCCGGCCCGGTCCTCGGCGATCCCAGCCGGCTGCAGCAGGTCGTCTGGAATCTTCTCTCGAACGCGATCAAGTTCACGCCCAGGGATGGGAGGGTGCAGGTCGTTCTGGAGCGAGTGAACTCGCACATCGAGATCAGCGTCGCCGACACGGGGCTCGGCATCGAGCCCGACTTTCTCCCGCAGGTATTCGATCGCTTCCTGCAGGCGGATGCTTCGGCCTCCCGGACGCAGGGAGGGCTCGGCCTCGGCCTGTCCATCGTGAAGAACCTGGTCGAGCTGCACGGAGGCACGGTGCAGGTCGCGAGCCCCGGGATCGGGCACGGCACGACCTTCGCGGTAAAGCTTCCCCTGACCGTGGTCCACCGGAACCTTCACGGAGAAGAGCGCCTGCACCCGAAGACGCCCAAAGCGATCTCAGGGGGCTTCCAGCGCTACGATCTCTCCGGACTCAAGGTGCTGGTCGTCGATGACGAAGCGGATGCGCGCGATCTCATCAGCCGGGTGCTCGAAGACTGCGATGCCGAGGTGATCACGGCCGCGAACGCCGATGAGGCGATGGTGCTTCTCGAGAAGAAGAGACCCCACGTGCTGGTGAGCGACATCGGCATGCCCAACGTCGATGGCTACGAGCTCCTCAGGCGCGTGCGGGCGCTCCCGTCCTATGCGGGCGGGAAGATACCGGCGATCGCGCTCACCGCATTCGCCAGGTCCGAGGACCGCACCCGGGCGCTCGGGGCCGGCTTCCAGGTCCATGTCTCGAAGCCGGTCGAGCCCTCCGAGCTGGTCGTCACCATCGCGAGTGTCGCCGGGCGCACCGCGCAGCCGGGCGTCGAGAGATCGGGCGAACGATCGACCTGGTCTCCCGACAAGGGCGGCGCCTAGTACCGACCACGGCGGCGCTCCTTCGCCGGGAGATTCTCGAGGCAGGTCGTCCACCATCCGGTGCGGATCGTGGTCACGAACTCGGGTGGCAGCGCCTCCGCTTCCATCTCCCGCGCCAGCGCCTCGTGGTCGTAAGAGGCCCGACGGAACTCGACTCGAACCTCTGCGCCGACGCTCAGCATCGCGTAGCACACGTCGGTGCGTCCGTCGTTGGCCGGTCGCCCGATCGCACCGACGTTCAGCACGTGCCGGCCGGACGGCAGCTCACGATGCCACGGCAGCCCGGTGTGCGTGCAGGCGATGACCTCGACGCCGTGCGTCTCGCACAGCCATTCGAGGAACGCGTCCGAGCACGTGCTCTCCCACAGGAATTCGTTTACGCGCCGCGGCGACCCGTGGCACAGCAGGATGCGGCGGCCGCCGGCGTCGAGCCGGTGCTGTTCCGGCCGGGACCCCATCCAGGCGCGATGCGTGGCAGAAGTGCGCGCCAATGTGTAGTCGTACGAGATCTGGGCGAACCGGTTGTCGAGCGGATCGGTGTAGCCGCATCCGCAGTCGGGAAGGCCCTCGCCGATCGATGCGTCGTAGTTGCCGCGCAGCATGCCGACCTCCGCCGCACGCAGCAGATCGGCGGCGCGGTCGGGGTGGGGCCCGAAGCCGCCCAGATCACCGAGGCACCACGTCGAGTCCGCTCCGCTCTGCGCCACGTCTTCGAGAACGCGCTCGAGCGCCAGGTGGTTGCTGTACACGCCGCCGAACAGTGCGAGCTTCATCCCGAGCCTCATCCGTTGGCGCAGGTCATGCCGGTCACGTAACAGGTGAAGCATGCGCCGTGGTCAAGCCGGTAGGGAGCCTGGGCGTCGATCAGGCGCTCTCCGAGCCGGCCGCCCGGCTCGTCCACCAGCAGCGGGCATACGAACACGCCCTTGGCGGTCACCGCGCGGCAGTGACCGCACTGCAGCCGCTGTGGATCGAATCCTTCGGCCGGAAGATCGCGAAGGCTCTCGAAGGCCTCGTAGCCGCGCGAGCGTGCGGTCTCGCGGCCGAGCCGGAACATGGGCAGCACCTTGAGTCGCGGGCGGGCGAGACCGGCCGCGCGCAGCATGACGAGATAGCGCGCGCGGAACGAGAGATCGTCCTCGTCGGTGGAATGGGTCGCGGTGACGATCGGGAGCAGCCCGCTCGCCTCGAGGCCACGCAGCCCATCCAGGGCGCGCTCGAAGCTGCCGGGGCCCCGGAATCGATCGTGCTCCGCGGCGGTCGCGCCGTCGAGGCTCACCCGGATCTCGAGCGTGTAGCGCGTGGCTTCATCCAGTCGGCGCAGGTCCGCGAGCCGCTCGGATGTGAACAGTGTTCCATTGGTGAGCACGGTGCACGGGGCGAGAGGAAGGGTGTCCTCAAGGATCTCGAGCAGCGCGGGGTGCATGAACGGCTCGCCGCCGGTGAAGTAGAACTCCCTGACCCCGAGCGCGAGCCCTTCGCACACGCGCGCGCCCACCTCCTCGCGCGACATCAGCCCGTGGTGCAGATCACCCGGCCCACACGACACGAAGCAGTGCGTGCACGTCAGATTGCACAGCGTGCCCGCCACCTGGATCCACAGCGCATCGAGATGATGGAGCGGCTGCGCGGGCCAGGCCGGATCCGCTCCGGGGAGAATCGTGTGTGGAGAAGCGAACGACGTCATGAGACTCCTCGTGCTGGGCTAGGGAGAAACGCCGTTCCGGCGCGGGAGCGTGGTTTGACCGCCCGCGCGCCGCCGCCTATCCTGATCCGTTCGGTTCCGGCCACCGGGCCGCCCCCGCACCGGGCGCGGGCCCTAGAGCGAGGGAGCATGATGCGCGAACCCGCCGGGAAAAGCACATCCGGTCGCGAGTCCCGCTTCGGCCGCGAGCGCGGGTCGGACCCCAACCTGACGGGAATCGGAATGTCCCAGATCCAGACCAGAGACGTCCTCGCAGCGCTCGGCACCGTGCAGGATCCGGACCTTCACCGGGACCTGGTCACCCTCGGCATGATCGAGGAGGTAGTGATCGCGGACGGGCGCGTATCGTTCCGTCTGGTGCTCACCACCTCGGCCTGCCCGCTCAAGGGCCAGATCGAGGACGAGGCGCGCGCCGCGGTGGGTGCGCTGCCCGGAGTGCGTGAAGTGGTGATCGAAACCACCTCCCGGGTGCGCAAGGCCAAGGATCCGACCGCGGATCGCAAGGCGCTCGAGGGCGTGGGCCACGTGATCGCGATCGGATCGGGCAAGGGCGGCGTGGGCAAGTCCACCGTGAGCGCGAATCTCGCGGTGGCGCTGGCCATGACCGGCGCCAGGGTCGGGCTGCTCGACGGGGACATCTACGGTCCCAACCTGCCGCGCATGCTCGGCGTGCATCGCCAGCCCTCGCAGCGCAACGGCAAGATCGTTCCGGTCGAGGCGTGGGGCCTGCACTTCATGTCGATGGGCCTGCTGGTGGACCAGGGTGAAGCGGTGGTGTGGCGGGGCCCGATGCTGCACGGCGCGATCAAGAGCTTCCTGCACGACGTGGACTGGGGCGACCTCGACTACCTGCTCGTCGACCTTCCGCCCGGCACCGGCGACGTGCAGCTCTCGCTGATCCAGCAGACCCACATCGCCGGCGCGGTGGTGGTGACCACGCCCTCGATGGTCGCGATCGAGGATGCGGTCAAGGCGGTGAACATGTTCTCCAAGCTGCAGGTGCCGGTGCTCGGAGTGGTCGAGAACATGAGCTACTTCGAGTGTCCCAACTGCCACGAGCGCCACTCGATCTTCAGCACCGGAGATGCGGAGACCCGCGCGCTGGCCATGGGGCTTCCGTTCCTCGGCGCAATCCCGCTCCATCCCGACGTGCGCAGCGGCGGGGATACCGGGCGCCCGGTCGTAGTCGAGAAACCCGACAGCGAGTACGCGCGCGCGCTGAGCCGAATCGCCGGACACCTGGCGCAGCGCGTCTCGATCCAGACCCTTGGGGTCGCGGAGGATCTCCATGCGTGAGATCTACGCCGATCACGCGGCCACCACGCCGCCGCTGCCGGAGGCGATCGAGGCAATGCGGCCGTTTCTCGGCGAGTCTTTCGGCAACGCTTCGTCGGTGCATCGACGTGGAGAAGCCGCGCGCGATGCGATCGATCGGGCGCGCACCGAGGTGGCGCACCTGATCGGAGCTCTGCCGGAGGAGATCGTCTTCACCGCTTCCGGTTCCGAGGGCAACAATCTCGCGCTGCAGGGCGTGCTGGCCGGTGCGACCGGCGAGCGCCGCCGGCTCGTGATCTCGGCCATCGAGCACCCATCCGTGCTGGAGACCGCGCGCCATCTCGAGTCACGCGGAGTGCCGCTCACCATCGTGCCGGTCGAACCCAACGGGATCGTGGATCTGGCGCGGGTTGCCTCTGCGCTCGGCCCCGATGTCGCGCTGGTCTCGATCATGTTCGTCAACAACGAGATCGGAACGGTGCAGCCGATCGCCGAGATCGCGGCCCTGGCCAGGGCCGCCGGCGCGCGCATGCACTGCGATGCGGTGCAGGCCGCGGGCAAGCTGCCGATCGACGTGAACGCGCTTGGCGTAGACCTGCTGACTCTCGCCGGACACAAGCTGGGCGGCCCGCTCGGAGCTGCCGCGCTCTACGTCCGGCGGCGGACGCGCCTGGTGCCGCTGGTCCATGGGGGACATCAGGAGCGATCGCGGCGCGCGGGCACCGAGAATCTTCCGGCGATCGTGGGGCTTGGAGTCGCGGCCAGGGCTGCGGCGGGGCGGGTCCAGGGAGCTCGCCGGCTCGCCGCGCTCGCGAAACGGCTCGAGACCGGGCTGCTCGCGATCGAGGGAACGAAGCTCAACGGAGATGCGGAACGGCGCGCGCCCGGAATCGTCAACCTTTGCTTCACGGGCGTGGACGGGGAAGCGGTGCTGCACGAGCTGGACCGCGAAGGCGTCACGGTGTCGACCGGCTCGGCATGCAGTGCGGCGACTCCGGGACCATCGCACGTGCTGCTCTCGCTCGGGCTTCGCCCGGAAGATGCGCATGCCAGCGTGCGATTCTCGCTGGGCGAAGGGAACGAGGCGGCGGACGTGGAATCCATTCTGGCCATCACACCGATCGTGATCGAGAGGCTGCGCGCGCTCGATCGTCGTCCGGTCGAGCGCAGCGCGTAGGCTCGGGAGAGGAGCGGGGCGTGAATCAGCAGGAACAGTTCCGCCTGAAGGTAGGCCTGGCGGAGATGCTCAAGGGCGCGGTGATCATGGACGTAATGAGTGCGGACCAGGCCGAGATCGCGCAGGAGGCGGGAGCGGCGGCGGTGATGGCGCTCGAGCGGATCCCCTCGGAGATCCGGCGCCACGGCGGCGTCGCGCGTATGAGCGACCCGCAGATGATCCGCGCGATCCAGAAGGTGGTGGACATCCCGGTGATGGCGAAATGCCGGATCGGGCACATGGCCGAGGCGCAGATCCTCGAGGCGCTGGAAATCGACTTCGTGGACGAGAGCGAAGTGCTGACCCCCGCCGACGAGGAGCATCACGTGTGGAAGCACGCGTTCAAGGTGCCGTTCGTGTGCGGCTGCCGGGATCTGGGCGAGGCGCTGCGCCGCATCGGTGAAGGCGCGGCGCTGATCCGGACCAAGGGCGAAGCCGGGACCGGAAACATCGTGGAGGCGGTGCGGCACATGCGCGCGGTGCAGAAGCACCTGAAGCGGCTGACTACGCTGCGCGACGACGAGCTGATGGCCGAGGCCAAGACTCTCGGGGCGCCGTTCGAGCTGGTGAAGCAGATCGCGAAGACCGGCCGGTTGCCGGTGCCGAATTTCGCGGCGGGAGGAGTGGCACTGCCGGCCGACGCGTCACTGATGATGCAGCTCGGGGCCGAGGCGGTATTCGTGGGCTCGGGGATCTTCGAGGTCGGAAAGGATCTGTCGGCGCCTGAACAGCGCCGCGCGCAGCTCAGGATGGCGAGCGCGATCGTCAAGGCGGTGGCGAACTACGACAAGCCCGAGGTGCTGGCGGAAATCAGCACCGGGCTGCCTTCGGCGATGCGCGGGATCTCGCTCGAGACCCTGTCCGAAGAGCAGCTGCTCGCGAAGCGTGGATGGTGAAGCGTGGACGGTGAGCCGGTGTCACGCGCACGCGTCGGAGTGTTGAGCCTGCAGGGCGACTTCGCCCTGCACGCCGCCGCGCTCCAGACGCTCGGGATCGAGCCGGTGCGCGTCACGCTGCCCGAGCATCTTGACGGGCTCGAGGCGCTGGTGCTGCCCGGCGGCGAATCCAGCACCATGCTGCGCCTGCTCGAAAGCACAGGCCTGCGCGCGCCTCTCGAGCGGTTCGTCGCCGGGAAGCCGGTGCTCGCTACCTGCGCCGGGCTGATTCTGCTCGCGCGCGAGGCGGATCGGCTGCCGCTGCCGACCCTGGGGGCGCTCGACATCAAGGTCGTGCGCAACGGCTACGGCCGCCAGATCCACTCGTTCAGCGGACCGGTCGAATTCGCGCCGTCCCCGGGCCCCGTGAACGGAGTGTTCATCCGCGCGCCGCGAATCCTCGAGGTGGGCAAGGGGGTCACGGTGGTCGCCCACCGCCCTGCCGGAGAGGGCGCAGCCCGCGAGCCGGTCGGTGTGCAGGCCGGGCGCATCCTGGGCCTCGCGTTCCATCCCGAGCTGACCGGCGATCTGCGTTTCCATCGCTGGTTCCTTTCCGAGCTGGCCGGCCTCGCCGTGCCTCGCGCCGAGAGCTCCCGGACTTCCTCGGAGGCGGCATGACGCCCGCTTCGACCGAGCGGCGCGCCCTGCACGACTTCGTCGCGAAGCATCAGCGCTTTCTGCTCACCACCCACCTCAATCCCGATGGAGACGCGATCGGCAGTGAGGTGGCCTTCGCCCGCTGGTTGCGCGCGATGGGAAAGACGGTACGCATCCTGAACGACTCGGTGACTCCGACCGCGTTCCTGTTCCTCACCGAGGAAGATCCGATCGAGGTCTACGAGCTGGCGCTTGCGGAACAGCGCTTTGCCGAGGCCGACGCGCTGGTGGTCCTCGACACCAGCAACCGCCAGCGCATCGGGCGGCTCGCCGCGGTGATCGACCGCCACGCGATCGCGGTCGCGGTGGTGGACCATCACGTCTCGCATGCGAGCGGATTCGGACAGGTGAACCTGATCGAGCCGGAGGTGGCCGCGACCGGCGAGCTGGTGTACGACCTGATGCGCGAGTCGGATTGCCCGATCGATCGCATCACCGCCGAGGCGCTCTACGTCGCACTGATGACCGACACCGGCGGATTCCGCTATTCCAACACCGACAGCCACGCACATCATATGGCGGCCGAGCTGCTCGGGCTGGGCCTCGATCCGCAGGTGATCCACGCCAAGGTCCACTCCAACGCGCCGGCGGGTCGGCTGCGGTTCTTCGGCGAGGTGCTGGCCAGGCTCGAAATGCTCGGCGAGGGCAGGCTCGCGGTGCTGGAAGCCTCTCCCGAGCAGTTCCAGCGCCACGGACTGGTGGGCGCCGACACCGAGGGGCTGGTGGACCTGCCGCGCAGCATCGCGGGAGTCGAAGCGGTCGCGCTCTTCTCGGAAGTCGAGCCGGGCAAGGTGAAGGTCAGCCTGCGCTCGACCGGCCGCATCGCGATCGATCAGGTGTGCACCCGGCTCGGAGGCGGCGGGCATCCGCACGCCGCGGGTGTGCTGCTGCGCGCCACCCGCGAGCAGGCGCGGGCCAGGGTCCTGCCGGAGATCGAGGCGCTGCTGGCGCGCCGCGACCCCGCCGCGGCGCGGCCCGGCCCATGAGCGTCGCCGCCGCTCCGCTCGCGGTGTGCGCGCTCTCGCTCGAGGCTCGCTCGCTCGCGCATCGCTACGGGAGCCGCCGCGCGCTCGAGCGCATCGACTTCACGCTCGAGGGCAACGGGGTCACCGCGGTGACCGGACCGAACGGCTCGGGCAAGAGCACGCTGCTTCGCATCATCGCAGGACTCCTCCGCCCGAGCGAGGGTGAGGCGCGGCTCGCGGTTCACGGGCGAACGCTCTGCGCGGGAGAGAGGCGCCTGGGCGTCGGTCTGGCTGCGCCCGAGATGGCGTTCTACGAGGAGCTGAGCGTTGAGGAGAACCTGCGCTTCGCCGCCGAGGCCCGCGCGCTGAGCGGCGCGGCGGCGCGGGTCGCGACCGCGCTCCAGCGGGTCGGGCTCACCGCCCGTGCCGACGATCGGGTCGCGGCGCTGTCGAGCGGCATGCAGCAGCGCCTGCGCGTGGCGTTCGCGATCCTGCACGCGCCGCCGCTGCTGCTGCTCGACGAGCCGGGCGGGCACCTGGACGACGAGGGCCGCGCCGCGATCGAGCGCGTCATTGCCGAACATGCGCAGAGCGGTCACGTGCTGCTGGCCACCAACGACGAAAGGGAGTGGCGACTTGCCGGGCGACGCATCCCGCTCCGCGGCCGCGGTCTGGGCGATCCTTCGTAAGGAATGCCGCAGCGAGTGGCGCACACGCTGGGGGCTCAATGCCGCATTGCTGTTTTCGGTGACGACCCTGACCGCGGTGAGCTTCGCGGTCGGACGCATGCCGGATCGGTCCGACGTGCTTTCCGCGCTGCTGTGGATCGTGCTGCTGTTCGCCTCCCTGGCTTCACTCGCGCATGCGTTCGTGCGCGAGGTCGAGGGCCACACTCTGAGTGTGCTCAGGCTGGTCGCCTCACCGACCGAGATCGCGCTCGGGAAACTGCTGTTCAATCTGGTGTTCCTGCTGGTGCTCGAGATCGTGACCGTGCCTCTGTTCCTGACGCTGATGGGTGCGCCGCCGCCGCGCTGGGGAGCGTTCACTTCGGTCCTGCTGCTCGGCACCGTGGGTCTGGCCGCGGCTGGCACGCTGATCGGCGCGCTCATCGCGCAGACCCGGAGCCGGGGCGCGCTGTTCGCTGCGGTGTCGCTGCCGCTGCTCCTTCCGGTGCTCGCGGCGGCGGTGAGCGGCACGCGCGCGCAGTGGGCGGGCGGCGCGATCGACGCGCAGGTCCGCATGCTCGCGTCCTACGCGCTCGGCGTCATCGCGGTGAGCCTGATGCTCTACGACCATCTGTGGGAGGAGTGACGTGATCGCGAGGGCCCTGCTGTTCGTGTGGATCGCGTGCGCCATCACTGCGGGTTTCCTGTGGGCGCCGCTGGTGCCCGTGCTCGGAGAAACCACGCGGGTGTTCTACTTCCACTTTCCGGCGGCGCTGGTGACCTGCCTCGCGCTCGGCTGGTCGATGGTGCACAGCGTGCTGTATCTTCGGTCGCGCGATCTCGTTCACGACGATCATGCGGCGGCCGCAGCCGAGCTGGGGCTGCTGTTCTGCGTCGCTGCGACGGTCAGCGGCTCGATGTGGGCGAAGGCGATGTGGGGCGCCTACTGGAACTGGGATCCGCGCGAGACGTCGATCTTCTTCCTGATGCTGATCTACGGAGCCTATCTCGCGCTTCGCGCCAGCATCGAGGATCCGGTGCGCCGGGCGCGGCTCGCCGCGATCTATTCGTCGATCGCGTTCGTGGCCGTGCCGTTTCTCGTGTTCGTGGTGCCGCGCATCTACTTCTCGCTGCATCCGGACCCGCTGATCAACGCACGCGGCAAGCCGGACATGGACTGGCGTATCATGGTGTCCGCGGGCGCGATGTTGGTGGGGTTCACCGCGCTGTTCTTCTGGATGCTGACCTTGCGGGTGCGCGTGGGACGGCTCGCGCGCAGGCTCGAGGACGAGGCGGCGTGAGCCGCGTGAGGAGCGAGGGTTGAGCGGAAACCTGGTGGTGCTGGGAGTCGCCCTGCTGGTGTGGGGCCTGCTGTTCCTGTATCTCATCCGTCTGGAGCGCCGCATCCAGGACTTGGAGAAGTCATGAACATCAAGCTGGTGCTGGCGATGGTGCTGCTCGCGGTGGCGGTCGGAATCGGTGTGACCAGCTTCCAGAAATCGGTCACTCCCTACATCTCGTTCGCCGAGGCGCGCCACACCACGGGACTGGTGCAGGTCAACGGAGTGCTCGCCGACAAGAACTACGTGCTCAAGCCCGACGAGCAGTTCCTCGAGTTCAGGCTCAAGGACGCGAAGAGCGAAGTGATGGACGTGAAGTATCGCGGAGTGATCCCCGGCAACTTCGACCAGGCGGTCTCGGTGGTGGCGATCGGCCGCTATCAGGGCGATCACTTCGAGGCCGAGCAGCTGCTGGTCAAGTGCCCATCCAAGTATCAGGCGGAGGCCGAGCGGCAGCAGGGGAAGACTTCGTGACCCTTCGCCCGCTGCTGCGGGGCGTCGGGTTGCTGATCGCCCTTTCGGTAGTGCCGGCGGCGCTGAGCGCGGCCGGCGCGCTCAACCCGGGACAGGCCATCACCTGGGTCGCGTTCCTCGCCTCCCTGGTGGCCGCGCTCGGATTCCTGGCCGCGACCGGCGGGCGCGAGGGCGCACTGCCGATCGCGCGCACCGCGTACCGCATCCAGTGGTTCGCCTACCTCGCCGGAGCCGCCTACCTCTGGCAGATCCTGTTCGCTCACGACTTCCGCTTCCAGTACGTGGCCTCCTACTCCTCGCTTGCCATGCCGGCGCGCTACGTCTACGCGGCGTTCTGGGGTGGGCAGGAGGGCACCTTCATGCTGTGGGCGCTCATCACCTGCACCCTGGGCCTGGTGCTGCTGCGGGTGAAGCATGGGCTGACCGTGCCGGCGATGTTCTTCTTGAACCTGCCGCTGGTCATGCTCGGGCTGGTCACCGTGATGCGCGGGCCGTTCCTCGAGTTTCCGGCCGCGCGCATACCGCTCGACGGCAATGGGTTGAATCCGCTGCTGCAGGACCCGTGGATGACGATTCATCCGCCGGTGCTGTTCACCGGATTCTCGTCCCTGGTCGTGCCGTTCGCGATCGCGATGGCGGCGCTGGTGAAGCGCGAGTACGACGCGTGGATCAAGCTGGCGCTGCCGTGGGTCGTGCTCAGCGCCGCAGTGCTGTCCATGGGATTCATCATGGGCGGGGTATGGGCGTACAAGGTGCTGGGCTGGGGAGGCTACTGGGGCTGGGATCCGGTCGAGAACGGCTCGCTGATTCCGTGGCTCTCGAACATCGCGCTGCTGCACGGGCTGCTGGTTCAGCGCGTGACCGGAAGCCTTCGCCGGACCAACTTCTTCCTCGCGATCACCTCGTACGTGCTGGTGCTGTACGCCTCGTTCCTGACCCGCAGCGGTGTGCTCGCGGATTTCTCCGTGCACTCGTTCGTGAACCTCGGGCTCAACGGGTTCCTGCTCACCTTCCTCGGAACGATCGCGGTGGTCGGCTATGGAACGCTGCTGTGGCGCCTGCGCGACATCCCGGCGCCGAAGCAACCGCTCGGAAACTTCTCGCGCGAGTCCATGATGTGGCTCGGACAGCTGGTGTTCATGCTGATGTGCGCGCTGACCGCGGTCGGCATGAGTGCGCCGCTGCTCACCCGGCTGTTCGGTCCGCCCTCCAACGTGCAGACCTCGTACTACAACCTGGTGAACGCGCCGCTGGCGATCGCGATGGGCCTGCTGCTCGGCATCGCTCCACTGATGCGCTGGCGCGAGCACGAGCCGCGCGCGTTGCTGCGCGCGGCGCTTCCCTCGCTGGTGATCGCGCTGCTGGTGACGCTCACCGCGATCGCGATGGGAATGCGCGAGGCGATTCCGGCGCTGGTGGTGTTCGGCGCGGCGTTCGCGCTCGCCTCCAACGCGGTGGTGACGGTTCGTGGCTTCCGCGCCGGGTGGAAGCATGGCGTCGCCTTTCTCGGGCACATGGGGGTCGCGCTGCTGCTGATCGGCGTGGTCGCATCGTCGCACTACGGCAACGCGGTGCAGGTTCAACTGCCGCGTGGCGAGCAGCGCTCGGCGCTCGGCTACCGCCTGACCTATCAGGGCGTGCGGCAGGAGAGCGATGGGAAGAACCGGGTGATGATCGCGGTGGATGCGCCGGAGCGGAAGTTCGAGGCGGTGCCCGCGCTCTACTGGAGTCCGTTCAACCAGGGCTACATGAAGAAGCCGCACATCGAGCGCTTCCTCACCCACGACATCTACATCTCGCCGCTCGAGATGGTGGGCGAGGGCGACGACGCGGCAGGCGCGGTGTGGCTGGCGAAGGGCGAGAGCCGCAAGATCGGGCAGGTCACCTACACGTTCGTGGATTTCGATCCGCAGATGGGCGAGGTGGTGCGGATCGCGGCGCGGCTGCGTGCGGAGATCGGCGGGCGCACCGTTCCCGTCCGGCCGGTGCTCGAGATGAACCTGAAGACCGGCACCCGCAACTCGATCCCGGACTACCTGCCGGGCGGCGGCTCGGTCGAGATCGTGAAGGTCGATCCCAACACCGGGCGGGTCGCGTTGAACCTGCCTGGCGCCGCGTCCACGGCGCACCCGGCCGATGTGCTCGCGGTCGAAGTGAGCACCAAGCCGCTCATCAATCTGGTCTGGCTGGGGGCCATCGTGATGCTGGTCAGCACGTTCCTGAGTGTTGCGCGCCGTGCGATGGATCTGGGGGAAAAGCGATCCGCGCGCACTTGAAGCTGCACAGTGGAGTATCATGCCGGTCGGCTCCCCCCGATTTCCTTGGCCGGCGTGCGGTTTGCCGAAATTCGCCGCATCCCGGAGTGGCCTCATGCAATCCAAACCCATCGTGCATCCCATTGTCTCGGGCGCTATGCGAATCAAGGATCCCGCCGGGCGTGTCCTGATCGTCGAAGATGACGAGCAGGTTCGCACGCTCCTCGCCTACCTGCTCGGCCAGAGCGGCTACGCGGCGATCACCGCCGAATCCGGCGAAGAGGCGCTCGAGCGCATGAACGAGTCCGCGCCGGATCTCGTGCTGCTCGATGTCCATCTCCCCGGGCTCAGCGGCCACGAAATCCTGAGGCAGATCCGCGCGCGCGAGCACGGCCAGCTGCTCCCGGTCGTGATGATGACCGGCTGGGTGAGCCGCCAGGAAAAGCTGGAGGCGATCGCCGCCGGTGTCACCGACTTCATCGTGAAACCATTCGATCCCGAAGAGATGGTGGCGCGCGTGCGATCACTGGTGCGGCTCAAGGGTCTGACCGACGTGCTCGAAGAAGCGACCGAGGTGGTCATCGCACTGGCCAAGAGCATCGATGCGCGCGATGCCTACACCGCCGGGCACAGCGAACGGGTTTCATTCTTCGCAACCATGCTCGGCGAGCGGGTCGGACTGTCCGAGACCGATCTCAGGGTGGTGCGCGAGGGCGGGCTGTTCCACGACATCGGGAAGATCGCGATGCGAGACTCGATCCTGCACAAGGGCGGACCGCTCAGCGCCGTCGAGTACGAGGAGATCAAGCGCCATCCGGTGCTGGGGCGCGACCTGATCGGCCACATGAAGACCCTGGCTCCGACACTGCCGGTGGTCTATCACCATCACGAGCACTGCGACGGATCCGGTTATCCGGATGGAATCACGGCCGAGGCCATTCCGCTCATGGCGCGCATCACCTCGGTGGCCGACATCTACGACGGCATGACCTCGCAGCGTCCCTACCGGCGCGCGATGCAGCGCGACGAAGCGATCGGGATCATGCGTGGCGAGGTAAAGAAGGGGTGGTGGGATCCGGAGCTCGTGGACGAGTTCTGCGGCATGATGGGGGAGATGACCGAGGCGCATATCGTCGGCTGAGCTCCTGGGGCGTGAAGCAGGCGGCGCGGGAGGCAGGCCCGGATCGTGAATGAGAATCGGGCGGGCGCATTCTGGCGCCGGCCTTTTTTCTTGCTTGGCGTGTGCACGTTTGTGCAGTAGGCTGCGTCGTGGTGCCGGAACCTTCATGTTCGAATCGCTCAACGATCCCGTGGACGTGCTGACCGCATTCGTCGAGGGCAGGGTGGAGCCTCTGCGCTTTCGCTGGAAAGGGCGGGTGGTGCGCGTGACCCGGATCACCGGACGCTGGACAAGGCGGGAAGGCCAGGCCCGGATCCAGTGCTTCGCGGTCGAGAACTCCGCGGCGGACAGCTACGAGCTGTGCTACGACCCGCGCGGTCAGCGCTGGCTGCTGAGCCGGGCATGGATGAAGTGAGGGAGGAGCGCGCGCGATGATCCTGCTGGTGGACATGGATGCGTTCTTTGCATCGGTCGAGCAGGCGCACCATCCGCAGCTGCGCGGACGCCCGCTGATCGTGTGCGGAGATCCTTCGCGACGCGGAGTGGTGACCGCGGCTTCCTACGAAGCGCGACCGTTCGGGGTGCGCGCCGGAATGCCGCTCGCCGAAGCGCGCCGGCTCTGCCCGGACGCCGAATACGTGGAGGGAAATCCCGAGAAGTACGTCGCGCTCTCGCTGCGCCTGCTCGACCTGTACCTCACCTTCACGCCCGATGTCGAGCCGTTCAGCGTAGACGAGGCGTTCGTGGGGCTCGACCGGCGGCTCTCGCTCGAGGAAGCGTCCACGGTCGCGCGCCGCATCCAGAAGGAGATCGACGAACGCTTTCAGCTCGGCGCCTCGATTGGCGTCGGCCCCAACAAACTGATCGCCAAGATGGCCTCGGGAGTGAACAAGCCGCGTGGTCTGACCGCGCTCGATGAGGATGGATTCTGTCGCGCGTTCTGGTCGCGCGACGTGCAGGAGATGTGGGGTGTGGGACCCAGGCTCGCCGAGCGCATGCGGTCACTCGGGATCGAGACCGTCGGCGGACTGGCCCACGCCCCCGAAGTGACGCTCAAGGCTGCCTTCGGCGTGATCGGTCCGCAACTGCGCAAGGCGGCGTGGGGGCGCGACGACACGCCGCTCGTGCCCTACACCCAAGGCGTCGACGCGAAATCCACGGGTCACGAGGTCACGCTCGAGCGCGACAGCCGCGATCCCACGTTCCTCGATGGGACTCTTCTTCGGCTCTCGGACCAGGTCGGGAGGCGCCTGAGGGGGGAAGGCTATGTCGGGCGCACCGTGACCCTCAAGCTGCGCAACGAGAAATTCGAAACCATCACCCGGCAGCGCGCACTGGCCGGGTCCACCGCGGACCACCAGCGCATCTACGAGGTCGCGCGCGCGCTCTTCGCCGAGTACTGGCGTGGCGATGCGGTGCGCCTGATCGGAGTGAGCGTGTCGAGCCTCGCGCGATCGGGCGGCGCCGATCAGGTCGAGCTGTTCGAGGGCGATCGGCGCGATCGAAAGCTGACCGAAGCGCTGGATGGCATCCGCGACCGGCTGGGCGAAGCGAGCGTGGTTCCCGCCGGATCGCTCACTCATCGCCACGAACTCGGCCACGTGCCGTTCGGAGCGCTGTCGGGAGCGGTCGCGATTCGCTCACGCAAGCGTCCTGTCCGATGAGCGAGGTCTCGGCCGAGCGCGGCGGGGTCACGCCACAGCCTCGAGAAGCCCGGATCCGGATCGGCACCTCGGGCTATTCGTTTCCCGACTGGGTCGGTCCGTTCTATCCGCCCGGCACGCGCTCCGGCGATTTTCTCGCCTGGTACGCGCGCCACTTCGATATCGTCGAAATCAATTCCACGTACTACGGCATTCCACACCCGCGCGTGCTCGAGCAGATGGAGCGGAAGACTCCCGATCACTTCCGCTTCATCGCCAAGCTGCACCGCTCCATGACCCACGAGTCGAGCCTGGTTCCCTCCGCGGTCACGGAATTCCGCGCCGCTCTCGAGCCGCTGCGGGCCGCGCGCAAGCTGGATGGTCTGCTCGCCCAGTTCCCGTGGGCTTTCCGGCGAACTCCTCAGGCGCTGTCCCATCTCGAACGGCTGCGCGATGCCCTGCCCGGGGACCCGCTGTTCGTGGAGTTCCGTCACGATTCGTGGAACACCCCGGATCTCGCCCAGGTGCTGCGCGAACGTTTCCTCGGATACTGCGCGGTGGATGAGCCCAGCCTGCTTGGCCTGATGCCGCCGATCGCTCCGCTCACCGCCGATGACGCCTACGTCCGCTTCCACGGGCGCAACGCGAAGAACTGGTGGGCGTCGGGCGGACCGCGCGAGCGCGGCTCCGGCGATCGCTACGACTGGGAGTACACCGCCGCCGAGCTCGGCGAATGGGTGGAGAAGATCGCGGAGCTGTCGCGCAAGGCGCGGAGCACCTACCTGTTCTTCAACAACTGTCACGCCGGGCAGGCCGCACGCAGCGCGAAGCTCATGCAGGAGATGCTGCGCCAGCAGGGCCTTCCGGCGTGACCGCGCGCGGCGCAGCGGGAGTTGCCGGTCGCGCGGGTCCTCGGCTAGTTTCCCTGGAGGAGTGCCGTACCGCCGCCTGTCCACTGGAGACCGACAGTCCATGAGCGAAGCCCCGCGTCCGCCCGCCTTCATCACCGCCCCACCCCGGCGCGTGCTCTTCCTGTGCGTGCACAACTCGGCGCGCAGCCAGATGGCCGAAGGCTTCGCGCGCGCCATGGCTCCGCCCGATTCCGCGGTCTGGAGTGCGGGCAGCGAGCCGGCGAAGGTGCATCCGCTCGCGATCGAGGTGATGAAGGAGGCGGGCATCGACATCAGCGCCCAGCGCTCGCAACGGATCGACGAGGTGCCGTGGCGCGAGGCGGACACGGTGGTCACGCTGTGCGGCGAGGCGGAGCAGGCCTGCCCGGCGGTGTCGGGCGAAGTGCGCCGTGCGTACTGGCCGCTGCCGGATCCGGCCGCCGCGCCCGAGAAGGACCGGCTCGCGGCGTTCCGCGAAACCCGCGACGAGATCCGCTGGCGGGTCTCCTCGCTGTGGCCGCGCGGAGACTAGGCTTGCCCTGAGCGCGGCGTCCGTTCGTATGGCGCGGGCTGGCCCTGTGCCGGGACTCCCGAGCGCGTGCGGCGCTCCGCGGTGATCGCCGGATTGGCGCCCTGGACGAAGGTCTCGCACTCGCGCACGTCCTCGGCGCTGCCGAGGAACAAGGGGGTGCGTTCGTGGAGCGTTCCGGGAACGATCTCGAGGATGCGCCGGTAGCCGTCGCAGGCCGCACCGCCCGCCTCCTCGACGATCAGCGCGAGCGGCGCGGCCTCGTACAGCACGCGCAGCTTGCCGCGCGGGTTCTTGAAATCGCCCGGGTAGAGAAAGATCCCGCCGTACAGAAGGTTGCGGTGGAAGTCGGCGACCAGTGATCCCACGTAGCGCGAGCTGTACGGCCGGTTGGTCGCGGTGTCGTCCATCTTGAGATAGTCGACGTAGCGCTTGACGCCTTCCGACCACTGCGTGTAGTTGCCTTCGTTCACGCTGTAGATGTGGCCGCGCAAGGGCGTCCGGATGTCCGGGTGCGAGAGCAGGTACTCGCCGATGCTGGGCTCGTAGGTGAAGCCGTGCACGCCGTGCCCGGTGGTGTAGACCAGCATGGTGCTCGACCCGTACATCACGTAGCCCGCACACAGCTGGCGATCTCCAGCCTGCAGGCAGTCGGTGAGCGTGCCGCCGCCCTTGCGCGTGATTCGTGGCAGCACCGAGAAGATGGTTCCGATGTTGACGTTGGCGTTGATGTTCGAGGAGCCGTCGAGCGGATCGAAGTTGACGACGTACTTGCCGACCGGCTGTCCCTCCGGGACCGGGATGACGTTCTCGTCCTCCTCGGATGCCAGAACCGCCAGCTGCCCGGTCGAGCTGAGCACGCGATACAGCGTCTGGTGCGCGAACACATCCAGCTTCTGCACCTTCTCGCCGTGCACGTTCTGGGATCCGGTGTAGCCGAGCACATCGACCAGTCCGGCCCGGATGACCTCGCGGTTGATCATCTTCGAAGCCAGTGCGATATCCATCAGCACGCTCGTGAACTCGCCGGTCGCCTCCGGATGCTTGCGCTCCTCCTGTTCGAGGAACTGCGACAGCGTGATCGCGCGGCTGTACATGGGGCTCCCTAGTCCGAGAGACCCGAGACGTCCTCGGGGCCCTGCATCGCGGTAACCCCCGCGCCTGGGTTCGGGAACGAGCCCGGCACGAACGGCGCGTATTTCTCTGCGAGCGCGCGGGTTCCGGCGGCGCGCAGCTTCTGGATCAGGAAGTGGAACTTGTTCTCGAGCGACTGGCCGATCGCGGCGCGCACCGAAGGCGCCATTCCCCACAGCTCACGCTTGTAGGCTCCGAGCGCCTTCTTCCGTGTCTTGTAGAAGAACTGCTCGTCGCTGTCGGTGCTCTTGCGCTCGGCGGCCTCGGTGACACGCAGCTTCTGGTAGATCTCGCGCTTGAGGTCAGCGGGGAAGGAGGGATGATCGAAGATCATGTTCTGGAACTCGGTGGCCAGGTGGATCTCGCACGCCCCCAGCGCCGGGAAGCGATCGAAGAGCTCGGCCGGCAGCGTCGATGCGCCGTGCTGAACCGCTCCCGCCATCCCGTAGGCCTCGCGCGCCAGTTTCGAGAGCGTCTCGAGCGCCGCGAAATCGATCTGGACCTGAGCGATCGAGCCGTCGGGAAGCGGAACGCCGCCGTGTGAGGTGCCGGTCTGGATCGAGATCTTGCTCAGGCCCGCCACGCCCGGCGCGAGCCTGCTCGACTCCGCGCGGTACACCTTCATGAACGCGTGCAGCTCCTCGGGCGTGGAGTTCCGGCTGCCCACCTCGCCGATCTCGCCGCCCACCGAGATGGTGACGCCGTGCGGTTGCTGGCCGCGGATGAACGCGGTCAGCTCGGCGCAGCGCTCGCCGTTGGCGGCCTGCTGCGCCTCGTGCCCCTCCTTCGACAGGTCGACCAGGGTCGAGGTGTCGACGTCGATGTTGTAGAAGCCGGCGTGGATCGCCTCCGCGGTGAGATCCTTCACCGCCTTGAGCTCGGGCGCCGGATCCGACAGGAACTTCTTCGCATTGATCTGGAAGTGGTCGCCCTGCACGAACACCGGGCCCTTCCACTTCTCGCGCAGCGCAGCGGCCAGCACCACGAAGGTGTACTCGGCGGGGCGCTGGTCGGTGTAGCTGATCTCGGAGCGCGCGATCTCGCAGATCACCGCTCCGGCGTCCAGCGCGCGCCTCGCGCGGAACAGCGCGCGCGCGGTGTCGTAGCTCATGCCGCGGATGTTGAACGCCGGCACGGTGAAGTCGTGCGGCGCCTCGCCCCGGCCGCGTGCGAGGTAGAGCTCGTTGATCGAAGCCGGATAGATCCCCTGGGATTGCGCCTGCCCGAGCACGGCGGCGCGCGCCGATTCACGCACCTCCGCCTCGCCGAATACGCCAGTCCATACCAGCCGATCGAGCGCGTCGCCGTTGCCGCTCGCGAGCGCCGCGACGGCGTGACGCAGGTCATCCAGACTCTTGAGTTCCATTGGGTTTCGCGGGCTCCCAGGCGCACCGTGCTGCGCCCTGCGAGGGGGTCGTGGGATGTACGGAAGGCGTTCGGAGTATAGCCCGGCGCGCGGGCTTGGGACCAGTCCCTCGAGCAGACTGACTGCGTTGCCTTCGCAGCTTCCTACTCGGCAGCGACCCCGAGCGCGGTGATGCCGTCCGCGACCTTGCGCAGCTCCGGGAAGCGCGCCGGATCGAAACTCGCGATCGCCGGTGCGGTGCGAAACGCGAGCAGGCGCGCCAGGTCGAGCGTGCACGCCGCGGCCATGCCCATGCCGTGGCCGGTGTATCCGGCGCACAGGGCCAGGTGATGATCGGCGTCGAGCCACCCCACCAGCGGCCGGCCGTCACGCGCGAACGCCATGGTCCCGGCCCAGCGGTATTCGATCGCCGCGCCCTCGGGCACGAGCTCGGCGAGTCCCTTCTCGATGCCCTGCTGGATGTGCGGGGTGGGCTCGATGTCGAACCCGACCTCGTGGTCGGGATCGAGGTCGCGCCAGCCGCCGATCACGAGCCGTCCGTCTTTGGTTTGCCGCCAGTACTGGTAGCCCCAGTGCGCGTAGGTCGGATGCGGTGCGACCGTGCGCGTGAGCGGAGCGGTCGCCAGCATCTGGCCGCGGCGCGGCGCGATCAAGGGCTCCAGCGCGGGCACGAGCTTCGGTGCCTGCGCATTGTTGGCGAGCACCAGGGTGCGGGCCTTGACTGTTCCCGTGGCGGTGCGCGCCTCCCACTCTCCGCCGCGCCAGCTCGCGCCCTCGATCGGTGAGCGCGCGTAGATCTTCGCGCCGAGCTCGATCGCGGCGCGCGCGAGGCCGATCAGGAAGCGCACCGGGTGGAGCTCGCCGTCCTCCTCGGTGAAGAACGCGGCGACGAAGCGGTCGTGTGTCCCGCCGGGCAGAGCATCGGCAGGCTGCACTTCGACCGACTGGAATCCGTCGGCGCGCATCAACGGCAGCGAGGCGCGCTGCTCTTCGGCCTCGTCCTCGGTTCGCGCCAGGCGCATGCTGCCGAGCCCGCGGTAGTCGCACTCGATCTCCAGCGTCTCGATCAGCTCGCGGACGCGCTGGTGGGAGCGGCGTCCGGTTTCCAGCACCGCGCGGGCGCCATCGCGGCCCCACAGCGCGACCGCCTCGGTATAGGGCTCGGCCGGCGCCACCAGCAGGAATCCAGCATTGCGTCCGCTCGCCGCGCCCGCCGGGATTCCGGATTCGAGCACGGCCACCGATGCGCCCTGCTGTGCGAGCGTGTAGGCAAGGGTCAGTCCGGTGATGCCGCCGCCGACGATCAGCGTCTCGGTTTCGAGCTCGCCTTCGAAGCTCGGAAACTCGGGGCCGGGTTCGGTCCACCACAGCGGCAAAGATGACGAGCGGGGTTCCATGTGCGCGTATCATGCCCTGCGCGACTCTCCGCGACAAGCGCATCACACCGCGCATCGGTTGACAGTCCGAGATGAAGGGGCTTCAATCGCGGCGGTCGTTCCATTCTTCAATGCACGTGAAACATGGGAGCTCCGGTGAACCCTCCTGCCCAGGTGGTGTGCCGTTTCCAGGTGAATGGCGACGTGCGCGAATGCGCGGTCGCGCCCAACACCACCCTGCTCGAAGCGCTCCGCTACGGACTCGGGCTGACCGGCTCCAAGCAGGGCTGCGACAAGGGCGATTGCGGCGCCTGCACCGTGGTGATGGACGGCGCGCCGGTGCTGGCCTGCATCACGCTGGCGCTGGCCTGCGAAGGCCGCCTGATCACCACCGTGGAGGGGCTGGCCCACGGAGCGACGCCCCACCCGCTGCAGGACGCCTTCGATGTGTGCGGCGGGGCGCAGTGCGGCTTCTGCACCCCGGGCGTGCTGATGAGCGCGTGGGCGCTGCTCGAGCACAATCCCAGCCCGACCCGCGCCGAGATCGCGCTGGCGCTCTCGGGAAACCTGTGTCGCTGCACCGGCTACACCAAGATCTTCGAAGCCGTCGAGCTGGCCGCGACGCGCCGGAGCGTCGCGACCGCGGACGGGAAGTCATGAGCCGCGCGAAGGACGAAGCCGCGCGCGTGCCCGACCCCAGGGTTCCCTCAGGTCGCCAGATGCCCGAAGAGAACCGGCTGACCCCTCCGGTGTGGCCCGGCGGGCGGACCGCGGCGCCGGGTACGGATTTCTCGGTGATCGGGCGGCGCAACCGGAAGCTCGAAGGTCTGGCCAAGGTCACCGGCCGCGCGGTATTCGCGGACGACCTGAGCCTGCCGCGCATGCTGCACGGCAAGCTGCTGCGCAGCATCCACGCGCACGCGCGCATCCGCTCGATCGATCCGAGCGCGGCGCTGGCGATGCCCGGCGTGCACGCCGTGATCACCGGCCGCGACCTGCCCGCCTGGTTCGGCATCATCCCCTGGACCGAAGACGAGCAGGCGCTGTGCGAGGAGAAGGCCCGCTACGTGGGGGATGCGATCGCGGCGGTGGCCGCCGACACCGAGCTCGCGGCCGAGGAAGCGCTGCGACTGATCCGCGTCGAATACGAAGTCCTGCCCGCGGTGACCTCGATCGACGAAGCGCTCGAGCATCCGGAGTGGAAGGTGAACGAGAAGGCGCGCGAGGGGAACATCTCCAAGCACGTTCACCTCGAGTTCGGCGACGTGGACGCGCGGATCGCCGACAGCGACGAGGTGATCGAAGGCGAGTACTGGTACGAGGGCTCGACCCACGCGCCGATCGAGCCCCACTGCGCGATCGCAGACTTCGATGCGACCGGATTCCTCACCCTATACTCGAGCACGCAGGTCGCGCACTACCTGCACCGGGATCTGGCCAGGGTGCTCGGGCTCCCCACCCAGCGCGTGCGCGTGATCCAGCCGGTGGTCGGCGGCGCGTTCGGCGGCAAGAGCGAGCCGTTCTCGCTCGAGTTCTGCGCGGCCCGGCTCTCGATGGACTTGGGCCGACCGGTCAAGATCCTCTACACGCGTGAGGAAGTCTTCTACGCGCATCGCGGACGGCACCCGATGCGAATGCGCTATCGCACCGGCATCCGGCGTGACGGCACGCTCACAGGGGTGGACGCGAAGATCCACATCGATGGCGGCGCCTACTCCTCGTTCGGCCTCGTGACCACCTACTACTCGGGCCAGTTGCTCAGCGCCCCTTACAAGATGGAGGCGTACCGCTTCGATTCGACGCGCGTGTTCACCAACAAGCCGTGCTGCGGACCCAAGCGCGGGCATGGCTCGGTGCAGCCGCGGTTCGCGTTCGAGTGCCAGATCGACAAGCTCGCCGAGGCGGTAGGGCTGGATCCGATCGAGGTGCGGCGGCGCAACTTCATCGGTGAGAATTCGCGCACCGTGAACGGCATGCGCGTGACCTCGAACGGATTCCTCGAATGCCTGGAACAGGTGGAGCGCGCCTCCGCCTGGAAGGAGCGCTTCCGGCGCATGCCTTACGGCCGTGGAGTCGGCGTCGCCGGCAGCATGTACATCAGCGGCACCAACTACTGCATCTACCCGAACGAGATGCCGCAATCCGGCGTCCAGCTGAAGCTCGACCGCAGCGGCCGCGCCACGGTGTTCTGCGGAGCGAGCGACATCGGGCAGGGCGTGGAGTCGGTGCTCGCGTACATCGTGGCCGAGGAGCTGGGCCTGACCCTGGGAGACATCCGCGTGGTCGCGGCCGACACCGACCTGACCCCGGTGGACCTGGGCTCGTATTCGAGCCGCGAGACTTTCATGGTCGGCAACGCCTGCCTCGATGCCGCGCGCCGCCTGCGCGGGCTGGTGGTCGGGACGCTGGCCGAGGCATGGGGCTGCGCACCCGCGGAGGTGAAGCTCGCCGGCGGCATCGCGAGCACCGCGCGCGACGCGGAGCGCGAGCGCATGAGCGTGAAGGAGGCGTTCCAGCGCACCGAGGCGCGCCATGGGACGCTGGGATCGGTGGGCTGGTACCAGACGCCCAGGCTCGGGGGCGACTATCGCGGCGGCACCATCGGGGCATCCCCGGCCTACTCGTTCACCGCCCACGTCGCCGAAGTCGATTGCGATCCCGAGACTGGTTTCATTCAGGTCAAGAAGATCTGGGTGGCGCACGACTGCGGCCGTGCACTCAATCCGGTCGCGGTCGAGGGCCAGATGGAGGGCAGCGCCTACATGGGCTTCGCCGAGGCGCTGTTCGAAGAGCAGGTCTTCAAGCCCGCCACCGCGGCACATGGCGCGGGGCTTCATCACGGTCCCTCGCTGCTCGACTATCGCATTCCAACCTCGCTCGACACGCCGGAGCTGGAGTCGCTCATCGTCGAGTCGGTGGATCCCGAGGGGCCCTACGGCGCGAAGGAGGCGGGAGAGGGGCCGCTCCATCCGAGCGTGCCCGCGATCGCGAACGCCATCTACGACGCGCTCGGAATCCGCTGCGACCGGCTTCCGTTCAGCCCCCCTCACGTGCTGCGCCTGCTCCGTGCCGGCGACGCGCGTGCGGTCTGGCAGAAGGCGCGCGGCCAGCGATCAGGCCACGTCCCGGCCGGCGCGAGAGGGTAGGGCGCCATGCTGACCCTCCCCGCATTCGAGTGGGTCCGGCCCCGGACGCTGGAAGAGGCGCTCGAGTTCCTGGCCGCGCATGCTGGCCAGTGTCTGATCGTGGCCGGAGGCACGGATGCCGTTCCGAACCTCAAGCATCGTCTCCACGATCCCGCCTACGTCGTGCACCTTTCGGGAATCCGCGAGCTGGCGTTCGTGCGCGAGAGCGCCGATGGGCTGGAGCTCGGCCCGCTGGTGACGTTGACCGCGCTCTCGGGCGATGCGCGGGTGCGGCGCGACTACCCATCGCTCGCTCGCGCGGCCTCGCTGGTCGCCTCCCCCCAGATCCGCAACATGGGCACGCTCGGCGGGAACCTTTGCCTGGACACCCGCTGCACCTACTACAACCAGACCTTCTTCTGGCGTGAGGCGCTCGGGTTCTGCCTCAAGAAGGAGGGCACGGTCTGCCACGTCGTGCCACAGGGCAGGCGCTGCGTCGCGGCGCACTCCTCGGACGTGGCTCCGGTGCTGATCTCGCTCGGCGCCTCGGTCGAGATCGCGCGCTCAGGCGGGAGGAGAAGCATCAGCCTCGATGAGTTCTTCGTGGGAGACGGCATCCACAACAACGTGCTCGAGCCGGGCGAGATGATCGTGCGCGTGAGCGTGCCGGCGCGCGCGCGCGGACTGCGCGTCGGCTATCAGAAGCTTCGTCCGCGCGCGGCGATCGACTTTCCCATGCTGTCGGTGGCGTTCACTGCGAGGGTGGACGGAGCGCGCTGCGAGGAGGCCCGGCTGGTGGTGAGCGCGCTCGGAGCCAAGCCGCGTGTCATCGGCGGGGTGGATGCGCTGGTCAAGGGCCAACCGCTGGACGAGGCGCTGGCCGAGAGTCTCGCGCAGGTGGCCTATCGCCAGTGCCGTCCGCTCACCAACGTGGCCTACGACGACGACTGGCGTCACGAGATGGTCCCGGTCTTCGTACGACGCGCGGTGCGCGACGCGATCGCGGGCGGAGTGTCGTGAGCGGCCCCGACCGCGAATTCGAGGGCCCGGAGCCTGGCTCTGGAGACGCTGGCGCTCCGCGTCCCGACAAGCCCGGCCCGACGCGCGATGCCGACGTATGGAACGCGCTCGAACGTTGGCGCGTCGAGCGGCGGCGCTTCGTGATGGCCACGGTCACCGCCGCGCGCGGGTTCACCCCGCGCAAGCCGGGAGCGCACATGCTCATCGGGGAGGCGGGAGCGAGCGTGGGCACAATCGGCGGCGGCGCGATCGAACAGGCGGTGCGCAACGAGGCGGCGGCTCTCCTGCTGCGCGGCGGGACTTCCGAGGTGAGCCGCCACCTCACGCAGGAGCTGGGCATGTGCTGCGGCGGTGAGATGACCGTGTTCCTCGAGGTGGTCGAACCGGAGCCCCGCCTGTGGCTGTTCGGCGCCGGGTACATCGCCAAGCCACTCGCCGCGATCGCCGCGGGCTGCGGATTCGAGGTGACGGTGGTGGACGCGCGCGCCGACTGGGCGAATCCCGAGCGATTCCCGACCTCGGCGCTGCGCGTGCAGGCGCCCGACGATGCGCTCGCGAGCCTTCCGATCGAAGAGGCCGACTACGCGGTGGTGGTCACGCACGATCACGCGCTGGATCAGCGGCTGGTGCAGGGTCTGCTGCCGCGCCGGCTGCGCTTCACCGGCATGATCGGAAGCATCCCGAAGCAACGGAAGTTCGCGCTGCGCCTGCGCGCGCGTGGGTTTTCCGATGCGGACATCGCGCGGCTGCGCACTCCGCTCGGGCTCGCGATCGGCGCGCAGACCCCCGAGGAGATCGCGGTCAGCGTGATGGCCGAGATCGTCGCCGCGCGTCGCGGCGCCGAAGCGTCGGCCGGCTGGACGCCACCGTTGCCACGCGCGGCACGCGAAGCGGACTTGTCCGCGTTGGACACCGACGCGGAATCCGCTTCAGACACCGATGCCACTTCGGCCCCCACGGAAGGGAGCACTCGATGATTGCGGGCGTGCTGCTGGCGGCGGGAGCTTCGACGCGCATGGGGAAGGACAAGGCGCTGGTGCGCGCGGGCCGCTCGTCGTTCCTGGTGCACGGCGTGCGCCACCTATGGGTGGCATGCGGCAGCGTGATCGTCGTGCTCGGCGCGAATGCGGCCGAGATCCGCCGCCGCGCCGAGAGCGAGTTCGAGGCGCTGGTCGAGGCTGGAGCGCTGCGCGAAGACCTGCAGTACGCCCACCGCCATGGGGCGGGCGGGCTCGAGGTGCACTTCGTGGTCAACACGCGCTGGAAGCGCGGCATGTACTCCTCGGTGCGTCTCGGGCTGCGCGAGGCCCTGGCGCTGGAGCCGGCCGGCGTGATGGTGCTCCCGGTGGACCATCCGGACGTGAAGCCCGTGACCGTGGCGAGTATCGCGCAGGTGATGCTGCAGGCGATTGTCGCGTGTCGCGCAAAAGAGCGCGCGGCGTTCTCCTACGCGCTGGTGCCGCGCCACGCGCGGCGCCGCGGCCACCCGCTCGCGCTTTCCCCGGCGCTCGCCCACGCGATCGCGGGCGATGACGGGGCCGAGGATCTGAGCGATTCGGTGCGGCGCCACGCGCGCCTCGTCGGCTACCTCGACGTGTCCGACCCCGGCGTGGTGCGCAACCACAACACGCCGCGCCGCTGAAGGCGCAGCGGCGGATCGCAACGTCTCCTCCACGCGCGCCTCGGTGCGTCGATCAGATTCCTTGGGCGCGACGCCCCACGCACCACAGAGCGTGGCCGCGCTGCTCGAGCGCGAGCGGGGTCAGGCGGCTGCCGACGCACGGGCCTTCCACGCATTCGCCGCTGTCCGGCCGGTAGCGCGCGCCGTGGTGACAGCACACCAGAGCGTCGAACTCCTCGTCGAAGAAGTGCGCGTCTCCGAAGTCGAGAGGCAGCAGCTGGTGGCGGCAGCGGTTCACGTAGGCATGCCACGCTCCGTGCCAGCGTACCGCGAGCGCCGGGACCTCGATCCCATCGAGCGTGATCCGGAACGCAACTCCCGCGCCCTCGCCGTGACGGCGCACATCCGCGGTCACGGCCACATCCCTCGGCTCCTCACTCATGAGCTTTCTCCATCGTGATCCGGCCGTCGAGCCAAGGAGTATACGCGAGGGTGGCGGCGCGGCCGGCGTTTCTGTCACAATCGCCGCTCGTCCTCAAGCGCATCCCCTGGAGCCTTCATGAAGCGACCGCTCATCGCCGTGTTCGGCAGCAGCACGCTGGTCGAATCCGATTCCGCATACGTGTTGAGCCGCGCGCTCGGGCGCGAGCTGGCGCTGGCCGGCGCCGACGTGATGACCGGTGGATACGGCGGCGCGATGGCGGCCTGCTCGCGCGGCTGCCGGGAGGGTGGGGGCCACGTGGTCGGCGTCACGGTCGAGTTGTTCGAAAAGCGCGGGCCCGCCAATCCCTGGGTTCTCGAGCGCGTCCATACCCCGGATCTGTTCGAGCGCCTGCGCACCATCGTGGATCGCGCCGACGGATTCGTCGCCGTGCCGGGCAGCATCGGCACGCTGACCGAGGTCTTCCTGGTCTGGACCCTGCTCAGCGTCGAGGGACGCGCGCCGGCGCCGCTGGTCCTGCTCGGCGCGCACTGGAACGCATGGCTGGAAGCCCATCGCCACCCCGACCTGGTGCGCCCCGATCTGTTCCGCTGGGTGCGCACCAGCGCAGACCCGGCCGAGGCCGCGAAGCTGGTCCTCGATCCGGTCGCCGCCCGATGAGCCCGGCCTCGACGTCGTCCGCTCACGATCCGCTGATCGACTGGCGCCGCGAGTTCCCGACCGCCGAATCCACCCTGCACTTCATCTCGCATTCGCTCGGCGCGATGCCGCGTACCGTGGACGCGGCGCTGGCGCACTACGCTCAGACCTGGAAGACGCGAGGCATCCGGGCATGGGAAGAGGAGTGGTTCCAGCTGCCGACCGAGGTGGGTGACGTTCTGGCTTCGATCCTCAATGCAGCCGCGGGGTCGGTCTCGATGTTCGAGAACGAGACCATGGCCCAGGCGGTGGCTCTGTCCGCGATCGATTTCAGCGGCTCCCGCAACCGGGTGGTGTGCACGGTCGAGGATTTCCCTTCGGAGCTGTATCTGTACGAGGGACTCGCGCGCCGGGGCGCTGAGATCGTGCGGGTGCGCTCGCGCAAGGGCCGGCGCATGGAGGAGGCGGACATTCTCGCCGCGATTGACGAGCGCACCGCGGTGGTCGCGATCTCGCACACGCTGTTCCGGACCGCTCAGGTGCTCGATGCCGCTCCGATCGTCGCGTGTGCACGCGAGGCCGGCGCGTGGACCCTGCTGGATGCCTACCAGAGCGCCGGCACGGTCCCGGTCGACGCTGAGGCCATCGGCGCGGATTTCATCGCCGGAGGCTCGGTGAAATGGCTGTGCGGAGGTCCGGGTGCGGGCTGGCTCTACGCGAATCCGAAAACGACCGCCGCGCTCGAGCCCGCGATCACCGGCTGGATGGCGCACCAGAATCCATTCGCGTTCGACCCGGGCCCGATTCGCCGCGACCCGGGCCCGCGCCGGTTCTGGACCGGCACTCCGGCGGTGCCGGCGTTCATGGCCGCGCGCTGCGGATACGACGTGATCGCCCGCATCGGCGTGCCTCCGATCCGGACGAAGTCGCTGCGCCTCACCGGGCGCATGCTCGCGCTGGCCGACGAGTACGGCTTCGCGGTCAGCTCGGAGAGAGACTCGGGGAAGCGCGGCGGCACGGTATGCCTCGACGTTCCGCATGCCGAAGCGGTGTGCGCCGACCTGCTGGCGAGCGACGTGCTGCTCGACTACCGGCCCGGAGTCGGGCTGCGACTTGCGCCACATTTCTACACCCGGGACGACGAAGTGGACGAGGTGATGCGCCGGGTGCGCGAGTCGGTGCGGCGCCACGAGAGCGCGGGGCGCTGAGCGGCCATGTTCCTCGTTCTGCTGGCGCTCACGCTTGGGGTCTCCCTGCTCACCGCGGGCCTGGTGGTCCTGCTCTTCCGTCGCCCGATCGGACAGATCCTCGATCGCATCGTCGGCGAATCCATCGCCGGCGCGTGGCAGCGCTATCTGGTGTTCGCGCTGTTCGTGGTCGGAGTGTCGGCGGGCGCGCAGATCTGGAAGCTCGAGCAGTACGTGCACCCCGAGCAGGTCGGCCCTAACGGCGCCGTGCGCACGCTCACCCTCGACACCGCTTCGCTCGCGCTCGAGGTGTACCGCACGATCATCCAGGTGCTGCAGGGCATGGCCTGGGCGCTGCTCGTGTTCTTCGCGGTCGCGCTGATCGCGTTCGCGGTCGTGCGCCGCGCCGAGACTCGCAACGCCCCGCCGGCGGCAAGGGACTGACCGCGTCCCGCTCTGCGCCGGGCCAGATTCTTGCCGCAGCCCGGCGGCTTCCACAAACTCTCCGACCACAACGATCTCTCGGTGAAGCCGGCGATGGCCGGCTGCAACCGGCTGTCGAATGAACGCTTGAGCGTGCGGACAGAAGACGGCGGTCTCGCGCGTCGAGCCGGTGGCAGGCTTGATGCGACATGCGCTCTTGAGGCTCGCCCGGTCGGGCAATGTCCGGATGACGTCTTCGTGACGGCGAACCAGCGGAGGATATGGTGGAGAGCAGGTACGCGGTCTCATGGGAGCGCGCGAATGGCGAGAAAGTCGCCATCGAGAGGATGGCGCACGTCGAGCTCGAAGTGGCGCTGCATCTTCTCGAACGCGACGTGTCGACCGACCCGGTCGCTGATGCGCTGCGCGACGCGATCTCTCAGGAGCTGATGCGACGCCAGGCGCGGATCATCGCGCTCCCGCTGCCTCCGCCGCGGGCCGATGAGGGCGATGGAGAGCGCCGCGCAGCCTGAGATCTCGCATTCCGCGCCTTCCGCGCCGCGCCACGACCCAGGTGACGCGGCTTTTTCATGGCCGGGCCCGGGCAACGGCCGGCCGAAGATCGACCGGACGACGCCGCGGGCGGTGACTGCCCGATGCAGAGAGCAGCTCCCGTAAGTTGCGAGGTACCGGACAGAACTCGCATGCGGTCAATCGGTTTGCCACACGCCTTCGCGACGAGTCCGCGCGTCCACCGGGCCTTTGGCAAGGAAGATGCGATGCACTTCGCCCGGAGTTGCCCGGGTGAACGCAGGGAGAAACGCGCTTCCGCCTGCTCGAGCGACCCGCACGCCGGAGATTCGGCCCCGAAACACAACATGTAGCTGGAGGATCAGCCATGGTCAGCAGGTATCCGGTGCAGTGGACGCGGGCCGACGGCTCGTGCATTCCCATCGAGCTTCTGAATTTCCCCGAGCTGGTCGCGGCGCATCAGGTCCTCGAAGCCGAGAACATGGATGACCCGACGTCGCTCGTGCTGCTGGACGCAATCGAATCCGAGCTGATCCTGCGCTGGACGCAGAAGACCCGCGGCGCGCAGGAATCCGAGACCTATGTCCCGAAGAACTTCCTGAATCGGGCAGCCTGACGCCTCGCCGCTCCTTCCCTCTAGTTTCCGGGGAACCGAAGCGAAGACGAGGCGAAGTTCTCCTGAAGCCCAGCGACTTCAGGAAGCGGCGGCGGTGTCAGACGCATGGATGCGTCCGGCGCCGCCGTTCGCATGACCCCCGCAATCTGATATGTTGCGGGCGTGATGCGATCCGCTCCGGCCCACGCCGAAGACGGCACTCGCGCTCTCAACGAACGTACAGCGACGCGTCTCTCGAGCGGCGCCGTCCCGGCACCTCATGGAAGCGCGCGGCGTCCGACGCCGGGCGGGGGAGAGTTCTATGGAAACGGCGCAGGAGATGCAGGCGCGACCGCTCGGAATCGTGCGCGAGCCCAAGCTCCACCTGGTCGGGCGCCAGGCCCTCGATCCCGCCGCGATCGACGCGTTCTTGGGCGATCACGGCGTCACCTGGACCACCGATACCGAGGTCGGCGGCGAAGCCCTGGCCGAGATGGCCGGGCGGGTGTGCTACATGTCCTACGGCAAGGGACGCCGGACCAATCGCGAGTTCATCGAGCACATCGTCGAGGTGGGTCACGGCTCGGTCCTGGAGCACGCGGTCTGGAGCTTCGTCATCACCGGCGTGTCCCGCTCTTTCACCCATGAGCTGATCCGCCACCGGCACTTCTCTTACTCGCAGCTCTCGCAGCGCTACGTGGACGAGTCCAGGTCGGACTTCGTCGAGCCCGACGTGATCGCCGACGACCCCGAGCTGCACGCGGTGTGGTGCGAAGCGGTGAACGCGACCCGCGCCGCCTACGACCGGCTGGTGGCGGGGCTCGAGAAGCACTTTACCGAGGTGCCCGAGAAGACCCTGCGCCGCAAGCTCGCTCGTCAGGCGGCGCGCTCGGTGCTGCCCAATGCGACCGAGACCAAGATCTTCATGACCGGCAATGCGCGCGCGCTGCGCCACTTCATCGAGTTGCGCGGAAGCGAGCACGCCGACGTCGAGATCCGCAAGGTCGCGGTGGAGATGCTGCGCATCCTGCAGCACGAGGCGCCCGGAATCTTCGGCGACTACACGCTGGTGCCGCTCGCGGACGGCAGCCAGGCCACTCACACCGGACATCCCAAGGTGTGACGGGACGGAGCTCATGAGCAGAGAGAAGCTCACCCGACGGCCGGTCACGCGCGTGACCGGCCGTTCGCGTGAGCGGGTCGAGGACGCGGTCGCGGTCGAGGGCGCGCTCGAGATGCGCGTGGAGGGCAGGGCGCTGGCGGTCACGCTGCGCACGCCGGGCGAGGACGAGGAGCTGGTGCGGGGCTTTCTTGCCTCGGAGGGACTGATCCGCTCCTCCGCCGACCTGGCAGCGCTCGAACTGGTGAGCGCCGACTGCACCGATCAGCCCGATCTCGCGAACGTACGGCTCGCTCCCGGTGTGTCGCTCGACTGGTCGAAGCTCGAGCGGCACTTCGCCGCGACCGCCGCATGCGGGCTGTGCGGCCGCGCGCATCTCGAATCGCTGCGCGCCGGGCTCACGCCGGTTGCGAGCGGGGCACGCTTCGCGCCTGAGGCCCTGCTCGGGCTGCCGGATCGGCTGCGCGCCGCTCAGGAGACTTTTCAGGCGACTGGCGGACTGCACGCGGCGGCGTGGTGCGAGGGAAAAGACCTCGAGGTGCGAGTCGTGCGCGAGGACGTCGGCCGCCACAATGCGGTGGACAAGATCGCCGGATGGCTCATCGAGCGGGACCGCTATCCGGCGAGCGGCGGCGCGCTGTGGGTGAGCGGGCGCGCGGGCGCCGAGATCGTGCTCAAGGCGGCGCGAGCCCGGTTTCCGGTGCTGGCCGCGGTCGGCGCGCCGAGCTCGCTGGCGGTGGATCTCGCCGAGGCGGCGGGAATGACCCTGATCGGATTCCTGCGCGAGGGCAGAATGAACGTGTACACGGGAGTGGAGCGGGTCGAAGGAGCCTAGTGACCCGCGCGCCCAGGGTGGCCGGTCTGATCGTCGCCAGTCCCGGCGGAGGCGTGCGCCCTGGGCCGCGCGTTCCACAGCGCGAGCATCAGCACCCCGCCGAGTGCGGCAAAGCCGATCATGCTCGGCGCCCAGGCATCCCAGCCGAAGCGGTCGAGCAGCCAGCCCATGCCGAAGCCGGTGAGCGAGCCCCCGATGTACTGCATCCCGTCGAACATTCCCGCCGCACTGGCGGCGGCGCGCTTGCCGCCGAAGTCCATCGAGGCGGTGCCGGAGAGCATCGAGTGCACCATCGAGATCGCCATCGAGTTGACCGCGAACGCGGTGATCAGCATGGGCAGCGAGGGGTGGTGCCAGATCACCCACAGGCACGCCGAGATGAGCACGTACCCGATGAACGCCACCGGCGGGCGGCGTGAGCCGAACACCCAGTCCGAGAGCGTTCCGGCGACGAAGGCGCCGAGGATTCCGGCGAGCACGACCGCGAGCGCGCCGGTCTTGAAGATCGGATTGTCGAGCTTCAGGCCCTGCGCCTCCTGCATGTAGCGCGGGAACCACTCTTCGAATCCCTTGCGCACGAGGCCGGTGCAGAACTCGGCCGCCGCGATCGTGATCGCGATCGGATTTGTGAACACCTTGCGCGCGACGTAGCCGAGCGTGACCTTCTCGGTGTCGCCGCTGGTCGCATCCTGCGGGTCGAAATCGGCGAGTCCCGCATCGGACGGCGAATCGCGCACGACCAGGAAGGTCATGACCGCCATCACCGCCACCGCGATCGCTGGCAGGAAGAACCTCCATTGCCACGGCAGCGCCACGACGAACGACGCGGTGAGCAGCGCGAATACGGCGGCGCGCCCGCTCTGGATCATGGAGCCGAAGATCGCCGAGAAAACACCGCGTTCGCTGACGTGAAACCAGCCGGCGTTTACCTTGATGAGCGCGAGCGCGCTGTACGACTGGAAGTACATGTTCAGCGTCCACACCGTCGCGAAGTATCCGAGCAGCAGCGGGCCGGTGCCGAGGAACCCGAGGTAGGCGCCCAGCCCGAACATCACGTTGAACACGAACGCGCCGCACGCGCCGATCAGCATGGCGCGGCGCCCGCCGAATCGATCGGCGATCGGACCGTTGAACAGGGCGGAGATGCCGTAGATCAACGTCGCGGTCGAGATGATCGCGCCGATCTGGGTCTTGCTCCAGCCGTAGGTGTCCGACAGCGACTTGTTCGCGAACGAGAAGTTGTACCGCGCCATGTACATCGCGGCGTAGGTCAGGCCGAGCACCAGCCAGTTCTGGGTGCGGCGCAGGTGAAACGCGGGACTGTGGTCGGGACGGGCCAGGGCCATGCGCTCTCCTCGTCAGGTGCGAACCGAAGCCATCCGGCAGGGGGGCAGCGTGAACCCGAGCTTCTTACCCCGTGAACCCTGCGGGGTCAAGGATGTAGCATGCGGGCCTCGTCTCGCGACGCCCGATCCTCCCCCACGTCGTGACGACCGCTGCCCGCGGTCGCTCCCGGTGCGGGTCCCCGCGAGGCCGCGCTCAGGCTCCGAGGCGCTCCCGGAGCACACGCGCCCGTGCCCGGCTCACCGGCACCTCGCTGCGCGCTGCGTCGCGCATCTGCAGCCGCCACGTGCCCGCGAAGCCCGGGCGCAGGGCTGCCGCCCAGTCCAGGTTCGCGATCGCTGCCCGGTGCACGCGCACGAAGCGCGCGGGGTCGAGGCGCTTCTCCAACTGGTCGAGGGTGAAGTGCACGTAGTGCCGGTTACCCTCGACCGCGGCGAACACCAGCTTTTCCTCGGCGCCGAACCACAGCACCTCGTCGATCTTGAGGATCAGCTGCTTCGCGCCGAGGCGCACGGTCAGGCGCTCGAGGTGAGGCGAGCGTCCGGCGTCGAGTCCGCCGAGCAGCGCGGCCAGCCGGCGCGACAGCTCCTCCGGGCGGGCCAGGTCGGTGCGCGCGCGCTCGACCGCCTCGGTGAGGCGCTCGCGACGGTAGGGCTTGAGCAGGTAGTCGACCGCGTTCTCTTCGAACGCGCGCACCGCGTAGTGATCGTAGGCGGTGACGAACACCACCGCCGGGCGGGGGATAAGACTCTCGAGCAGCGCGAAGCCGTCCTCGCCCGGCATCTGGATGTCGAGCAGCAGCAGGTGCGGATGCGTGGTGGCGACCACTCGGCGCGCCTCTTCGGCCGAGCCGGCTTCGCCGGCCACCGTCACCCCGGGCAGGTCGATGAGCAGTCGGCGGGCGCGGGCCCGCGCCAGCGGCTCATCGTCCACGATCACCAGCCGAAGCTCGTTTCCACTCATCCGCGCAGCATTACCACGTCAGTGCGACGCCGGCCACGAGGAAGCGGCGGCTGAAGTAGGAGTCACGCGTGTAGCGCCGACTGTAGTCGCTGTTGTACACGTACTCGAGCGGATTGCGGATGGCGAGCACGTTTATGGCTTCGACGTAGGCGGCGCACACGCTGCTCGCCGGCATTCCGGCGCCTCTGGGCAACGAGAACAGGCGGGTGGCCCGCACGTCGAGCCGATGATAGTCGGGCATCGGGGCCGAGTTGTGCTCGCCGAACACCGGCCGCCAGATCGCGCGTGCGGGATCCCAGGTTCGATCCACGACCGGCGTCCAGGGACGGCCGGTCGAGAATCCGTAGCGCGCGCCCACCTGCCACGCCGAGGTGAGCTGGCACTGACTGACCAGCGTCACGCTGTGCTTGACGCCCCACGCGGTGGGCACCTCGTGCGGATCGTCCAGTTCCTTGCGCCGCGCATCCAGATATCCGTAGGAGACCCATCCCGAAAGCGAACGCCAGGTGCCGCGGGTGAACACGTCGAGCCCGCGCGCGTACCCGGTGCCGCGATTGGCGTAGTAGCTGGTCGAGTCGTTGGTCACCAGGCCGTGATAGTCCTTGCGGTATGCTTCGATCCGCACGTTGCCGAACTCGCTCAGCCACTCGTAGCCCGCGATCACGTGATCCGCGGCCATCGGGCTGAGGTCGGGATTGCCGTAGACCGGATCGAGATAGCGCACGTTGGCGAGCTGATGGTAGCGGCCGGTGGCCACGCGCACGGTCTGGTGCTCGTCCACGCGCCATGCGATCGCCGCGCGCGGATCGGCGGTCCACACTCCGGGCAGCGAGGCGTAGTCGAAGCGTCCGCCGAGCGTCGCGTAGAACGGGCCCCACACCCGTAGCTTGTCCTCGAGGTAGACGCCCGGGTGGTCCACCGAGGGGTGGGTGTTCAGGGTCCGGGTCGGCGCGCCGCTGCCGTAGTCGGTGCTGTCCGCCCCGACCGTGCCGAGGTTCTCGTGCTCGGTGCGTCCGAGGTTCAAGCCGAACGACAGCTCGTGCCGCGAATTCACCGGCCATACCGCGTCGAGATTGCCCTGCGCCACGCGCTCGACCTCATCGCCGCCGAACGACGCGAAGCTCCACGCGGTGTGATAGCGCTGGAGCGACGCCTGTCCGCGCAATGCCACCCTGCCGAGCAGGGCGTCCGAGAACTGGAGCGCTCCGAACCGATTGCGTGCCCGCCCGGAATAGAGGCCCTTGAAGTTGAGTACATTGGCCTGAAGCGCGGTGTGGTCCCCGGAGTCCAGCCAGGTGAAGGAGAGCTTGCCGCTCTTCGAATACCGATAGAGCAGCCGGCCTGCCGCATCGTCGCTGGTCGGGGCCTCTTCGTATTCGGTGGCGGAGCCGTAGAGCTTGAACAGCACCGCCGGATAGCTGTGGCGGATCGAGGCGATCAGCGAGAGCCGGTCGGGGATCAGCGCCCAGCTGGTGGAGAGCCCCGAGCCGACCACGTTCGCGCTCAAGGAAACGGTCTTGAGATTGAAGGGATCCTGCGTCTCCACGTCGAGCACGCCCGAGAGCACGCCCCCGTACTTGGCCGAGAAGCCGCCGCTCGAGAAGAATGCGCTCTTGATCATGTATGCATCGAGCGTGCTGAACAGGCCGCCCGAGGCGCGCTCGTAATGGTAGGGGTGCCCGATCGAGCCGCCGTCGAGGCGGATCAGGGTTTCCTCGGGCTTGCCGCCGCGCACGTAGAGCGCCGCGCCTTCGGTCGGCGCGTTGATGCCGGGCAGTGCCCTCAACGACTGGAACAGGTCGGCCGCACCGCCCGGGGTGGTATAGATGTCCATGCGCCGCAGCGTCGCGCCTTCGCTCTTTCCCGTCCTGCCAAAGCTCGAGGCGGCGACCGTGACTTCAGAGAGCTCGACCGGCTGCTCGCGCAGGGTCACGCGCAGCTCAGGTGTGCCTTCGGCCACGACGATGTTGAGCCGCCGCGCCTCGTAGCCCATCTCGCTCACCACCAGCTGGGTCTGGCCCGCCGGCAGGTCGAGGGTGAAACGGCCGTGCTCGTCGGTCGAAGTGCCCTGCCTGTAGGCGGGCGCGGCCACGGTCGCGAGCTCGACCGGCTTGCCCGCCGCGTCCACCACGACGCCAGTGACGCGCGCTGCCCGGGCTGCGCCGGCCGCGGCGCTCAGCGCGATGGCGCCGGCGAGCGCCCACCGGGCGACCCGAAACGATCTCACGGCTTGACCTCAGCCGAATCCACCAGCGCCTTCTCGGCCTCAGGCAACAGGCGGGCTCGGACCCAGCCGTTGCCCGGATTGAGGGCGAGCGCCTTGGAAAAGTCCTCACGCGCCGAGGCGTAGTCCTTGCGCATCATCGCGGCGCGTCCCGCCCACAGGAACGCGTCGTCGTGTCCCCAGTCGGGAGCGGCCGAATCGGCGCTCGAGTCGGCCGCGGCCAGCGCGGCGGCGCGGTCGAGCGTTTCTCCCGCGGGCACGGCGCCACCGCCAAACCGCTCGGGCTTGTTGAGCGTGCCGAGCCCGTCGAGCAGCCACACCCGCGGGCTGTTCGGGGCCAGCGTGATCGCGCGACGCGTGTTGGCCACGCTCTGCGGCCCGAGCGTCATCATCGATCCGGGCTCGAACTGGATCGACATGCCCTGCAGGCCACCCTTGAGCGCGATCGCTTCGCCGAACCTGGGATCGAGCGCGATCGCCTTGTCGCAATGGTCGATCCCATCCTTGCAGTAGCGAGCCGCCTTCACCTTGTCCGTGCCGGAGAGAAACGGCGTCAGCCTCCAGTCGGCGACCGCGACCCAGTAGTGAAGCAGCGCGGAGCCGGGCTCGGCCGCAGACATCGCCTCGAAGCGCGAGCGCGCCTTCAGCATCTCGTCGGGCGCGGCGTGATTGACCGCGCTCTGCAACGCGCGCTTGGCCTCGAGCACGGCCCTGGGGTCGGCAGCACGCGCGACCGGTGCCGCGAACGCGACGCACAGGAACAGCCAGGCAAACATCGAAGAAGGACGCATGGTTCTCCTTTAGGGCTGCGGCGACGAGGAGGTCGCCGGAGTGGGAATGGGAAGGGTGAGGCGAATGACGGTGCCACGGTCAGCGACCGAATCGATCTCCAGCGCATGGGGCGGGCCGGCCAGCTGGATGCGCTCGCGCACCGAGCGCAGGCCAAAGCCGGTGCCCGCGGGCGCGCCTTCGCTGAAGCCCGGTCCGTCGTCGGCGATCTCGATCACCAGCGTCGGGCCCGAGCCGTTCACGCTCTCGGCGCGGCGCGCGGTGAGGCGCACGGTTCCCCCTTCGGCCCGCGGCGCGATCGCGTGATGCACCGCGTTCTCGACCAGCGGCTGGAGCAGCAGGCTCGGGATCGAGATGTTCTCGAGGCCGGGCTCGACTTGCTCTTCGAGGCGCAGTCGATCGCGAAACCGGGTGCGCTCGATCTCGAGGTAGTCGCGTACGAACTGCAGCTCGTCGGCGAAGCGCGCGTGCTCGTGATCCGAGGCCCGCAGGGTGTAGCGGAACACTTCGGCCAGCCGGGTGGTGGTGTCCTCGGCTCCCGAGGGATCCTCATGGATCAGCGCGGCGATGGTGTTGAGCGTGTTGAACAGGAAGTGCGGATGGATCTGGGCGCGCAGGGCGCGCAGCTCGGCTTCGGCCAGCTCGGCGCGAATGCTCTCGACCTGGCGCGCGCGCGCCAGCGACTGGCGATGGAAGCTGACTGCGAACGAGATCCCGCTGAACAGCGCCGTGAACAGCAGCGTGAACATGCCCGAGACCAGCACCTGGCGCGCGCCGCCGAGGAAGCCGGGCTTGAGCGTGAAATGGATGATCGCGGAGGCGATATAGGCGGGAATCAGGGCGCACGCCGCGTAGGTGATCGCGAGACGCAGCACCGGAGTCTCGCTCTCGGTGACGTCGCATGCGTAGTAGTCGCGCAGCAGGACGTAACGCGCGACCCAGAGACCCAGCCCGATCAGGTACGCAAAGACCAGCGACATCTTGTAGGCGAGGACGTAGGAGGCGAGCCCGGAGCCAAACATGGTGCCGAAGAACAGCGCGAAGGGGAACGCCCACAGTGCCTGACGCCACAGCATGTGGAGGAGCGCCATCGAGGCGGAAGGTGCGGTGGGTCGTGTCGGCTCGGGTGTCATGCCTGGAGTCTCGTGCGTGAAGGGAGGGAGCGCCACGCCACGCAGGATGAACGGTCGCGTGAGTGGGATGAACGGTCCACGGAGCACAGGATCAGGCCTGGGGCGCCTCGAGCACGCGCAGCACCATCACCGTGATGTCGTCCCCGGGCTCGACCCCGGCGAGGAACGAGCGCACCCCCTCGAGGATGCGGTCGACCACCTCGCGCGAGGTGAGATGCTCGGGCAGCGACTCGACCAGCGCGTACAGCCTGTCCTCGCCGAACAGGTCGCCGCTCGCGTTCGCGGCCTCGCTCACCCCGTCGGTGTAGAGCACGACGCGGTCGCCGGCGCGCAGCTCGAGGCTGTCCTCCTCGTACTCGGCGTGCTCGAGGATCCCGACCACGGTGCCGCCGCGCTCGAGCATGACCCGTCCGCCGCCGCGCCGGAACACCACCGGGAAGTTGTGCCCGGCGTTGGTGAATTGCAGGCGCAGGCCGCGCTCGTCGATCCGCGCGAGAAAGAACGTGGCGAACTGCTGCACCGAAGTGCTGCGGTAGACCATGGCGTTGATGTTGCGCATGATCTCGGAGACCGAGGGAATGGTGTGGGCCTGGGTGCGCAGCGAGGCCTGCAGCATCGAGGACAGCAGGGCGGCGGGCACGCCCTTGCCGGCCACGTCGGCGATCGCGAGCAGGAACACATTTTCACCGGCGGGCACGACGTCGTAGAAGTCGCCGCTCACCTGTCGCGAGGAGAGATTCAGGGCATGCACCTCGAGCCGCGGCAGCTCGGGAAACTGGGTGAGCAGGAACGAGCGCTGGATGCGGCGCGCCTGGTCGAGCTCGGTCTCGCTGCGCGTCTTCTCGATCGAGTCCCGGTAGAAGCGGGTGGCGAGCGAGATCCCCATGAACAGCGCGCAGAACAGGAGCGTGAATACCGCGAAAACGATCAACTGGGACGCCGACCCGAGGAAGCCGCGGACCAGCGTGAAGTGGATCACGACCGCCCCGCCGAACGAGCCCACGACCGCGAAGGTGCCGTAGAACGCGATGGTGTGGATGAGCGGCACGCGGCCGTCGCGGGCGGGCCTCAGCAGGTGCGGCTGGACGAACCACTCGGCGGCCCACAGCGACAGCGTGATCACCGCGCTGAAGACGAGGGAGACCTCGTAGAACGCAACCAGCTCGCGCAGCCTGGCGCCGTTCAGCAGATCGAAGAACAGCGCAAAGGGCACGGCGAACAGCGGAATGCGCAGCAGCACGCGGACGAGCGCACGCCATGCGTTGGGCGGTTTGGTCAGTGCATTCATGTGCGATCCCGATTCATGGACCGATCCTCGCCGCTCGGCGCCGCGCGCGCCAGCAGGCGCGCGACCGACGGTTGATCGGACCGGACGAACCGTCGGCCGGCGCGTCTCAATGGGCCTTTCACGGCGCGAGTCGCTCGCGGAGCCAGGCCCCGCGCGATCGCCGGTAGCGCAGCCGGTCGTGCAGCCGGTTCTCGCGCTGCTCCCAGAACTCGATCCGATCGGGCCCCAGCCGATAGCCGCCCCACCCGGCGGGCCTCGGCACCGGCGCGCCGCTGAGGCGGCGCTCCAGCGCAACCAGCGCGCGCTCGAGCATCCGGCGGTCCGGGATCGCGCGGCTCTGCGGCGAGACCGCGGCGCCGAGCTGGCTGCCGCGCGGCCGGCTCGCGAAGTAGGCGTCCGATTCCGCTTGGTCCACGCGACGAACCCGGCCCTCGATGCGCACCTGGAGGCGCAGCGGGGGCCAGTAGAGCACGAGCGCGGCGCGCGGGTTGGCCTCGAGCTCACGCCCCTTGCGGCTCCGGTAGTTCGTGAAGAATACGAAGCCGCGGCGGTCGAACCCCTTGAGCAGCACCATGCGCGCCGAAGGCCGCCCCTCGGGCGTCGCGGTCGCCAGGCTCATGGCATGGGGCTCGGGAAGGCCGGCGGCACGCGCCGCACGGAAACAGCGCGCGAAGTGCGCGATCGGATCGGCGCCCGGCACTCGGCGGGCGCGGGCGATGCGTTGCGACTGCCGTGGCAAGGCGCGCGGGCTCCTCAGGGAGTGCGCCGCGCGGGCGCGGCACGACCTGCGTGGCGGGCGGCGCGGCGGCGTGATCGTGATCGGGCCGCGTAAACCTACCACGTCATGGGGAATCGGGGCCCTGGGAGCACGGCCAATCGTGCGCGGAGGAGGTGCGGGCCGGGTTCGGCCGCGTGTCTCAGGCCGCGACTTCGACCGAAGCGCTGGCCTCGAGGGGAATGCGAACGGTGAAGCGGCTTCCCACCCCGGGTTCGCTCTCGAGCTCGATCTTGCCGCCGTGCGCGGTCACGATGCCGGAGGCGATCGAGAGGCCAAGCCCGAGTCCGGACGAGTTGAACTCGAGCGTGCTCGAGGAGTGGTGGTGGAGCGAGTCGCGCATCAGCGATGCGCGATCGAAGACGTGACGCTGCTTCTCGAGCGGGATACCCACCCCGTTGTCGCGGACCATGATGACCAGCACGCCCGCTTCGCGCCGCGCGTTCACCTCGACCTCGCCACCGTCGGGAGTGAAACGGATTCCGTTGCGCACCAGGTTCGCGATCGCCTGGGTCAGGCGTGGAGCGTCCACGTGGCCGTCGCCGAGCTCGGGATCCAGCATGCACAGCACGTCGACCTTGCGGTTCACCCCTTCGGCGCGGGCCTCAGCGACCCCGGCTTCGACCAGCGCGGTCAGATCGGCCTCAGCGAGACTCAGCGTGAGGCGGGCGCTGGCGATCTGCGCCATGCGCGTCGCGTCCTCGGCGATCCGGGTCAGGGTCAGCACGCTGCGCCCGATCGCATGCAGCGCCACCTGCTGCTCCTCGGCGACCGGCCCGAGGGAGCCCTGCGTCATCAGCTCCTGATAGCCGCGGATCACGCTGATCGGCGTGCGCAGCTCGTGCGAGGCGACGGTCAGGAACTCGCTCTTCACCCGCGTGATCTCTTCGAGGCTGCTCACGTACTGGCGCTGCTTGTGGCGCATGTCCTGGAAGCGTTCGGCGAGGTACCCGATCTCGTCGTCGCTGTTCACTTCGAGCGGATAGTCGTAGTTGCCGCGCTCCATCTCCTCGGCGCCGCGCACCAGGCGCTGCACCGGCAGGGTGATGCGCTGGGCGATGAACACGCCGGCGAGCAGGGCGACGATGAGGGCGACCGCGCCGAGCTCGAGCAGCCCGGCCTGGGTCTCGCGAAGGAACGCGGATTCGACATCGAGCGGGCGCTGCATCACGTAGGCCTGCGCGTCGCCGGGTTCGGACCCCGGCAGGGGGCGCACCAGCGTGAGGTAGGTATGACTCGAAGTCCTCACCTCCACCACCGCAGTGCTGGGAACGCTGCTGTTGTCGAGCCGGTCGGTCACGGTCAGCGCCGCGTGGCGATCCTCGATGGATTCGAGCGTGGTTCCGGTCGCGACGTGATGCGAGACGAACGTGACCTCGCTGCGCGTGAGGCGCTTGATCTCGGCCGCAAGATCGACGTCGAGCCGCGCGCCAAGCAGGAGCGCCCCGACCACGCGGCCGCCCGCGAACACCGGGAGCACCTGCACCTGCCAGTGCGCGCGCGGCGCGACCAGCACGCCGGAGACCGGGCGTCCCGCGAGCGCGGCCCGGATCAGTCCGGAACGCGCGGCTTCCTCCGAGCTTTCGGCTCCGACCGAGGCGAGCACGTGACCCTGCACGTCGGTGACCTCGAACAGATCCGCCCGGGTCAGCACGTTGAAATCGCGCGCCACGCCAGCCACGGTGGCCCGCAGCTGGGCATCGAGGAACGAGCCGGGAATGGTGAGCGCCGAGAAGAACTTGGGATCCTGGACGATGACCTGTCCAGCCAGCTCGAGCGCACTGCCACGCGCCTCGAGCACGTTTTCGACGACCGCCGAGGCGCGTGTCAGATCCTCGCGGATGCCCTGCAGCACCTGGCCGCTGACCCGGTGGTTGACCATCCACAGCGTCGCGAACGCCAGCGTGGCGATCGGAAGCGCGGTGAAGATCAGGATCCGCGAGCGCAGGTCGAGCCGCATGGTCAGTAGCTCAGATCGAGGGTCACGCTGCTGTTTTCCGGCACGTCGATTTCACGCGTGATCGGACCCAGATCGGGTTGCCAGCATCGCACCGTGTAACGACCCGCGGGCAGATCGGGGAGCGCGTAATCGCCGTTGGCGCGCGGCTGGGTGAAGCCGTGGTGCGGCAACACCAGGACGAACGCCTCCATGCCCGAATGGATCTCACAGTACACGTTCACCAGCCCGGTGCGGCCAAACACGATCGTCTTCGACTGCCCTTGCGGATACTTGCCGAGGTCGAAGCGCTTGACCGGCGAAAGGCTGAACACGTTGTGGTAGATCGGATCGAGATTCGGGAAGTCGACGGCAGTTCCGACCGCGACCGCAATGACGCGCGGCGCGAACGACTGATCTTTCTGGGCGAGGCGCGGGCGTTCGGCCTTCGCGGCCAACAGGGACTCGGTGGCGGCCGGCACGTGGTCCACCGAAATCACCGCGTCCGAAGCGAGGCCATGCACCACGGCGCGAACGCCGGGCACGGAGTTCGCCTGCCCGGGATAGGCATTGAGCGAGAGCGCGGGTCCGGTGCGTGCCGGCACGTGCAGCGTCCCTCGGATCACGCCCGCGCTTGCGGGCGATGCGGTGGTGATCAGCAATACGGCAACTGCCTGCCACCGGCGTGGAATTCCCACTGAGTTTCCATCCCTGGGAAAGGTAGGTTTGGCCGAACCTGGGAGCCCTGCTCTCGCGGGAGTTTCGGCATTCTGCCGTAAGGACTTGAGTCCGCCGGCCGCAGGCGTATTCTGCGCCTTTCCAGGGCAGCGGGAACGGCCCGGAAATCCCGGAATTCCCAGGAGGTTGGCGTGATCGCACCCTACATCGTCGGCGAGAAGCTCTACCTGCGTGCGCTCGAGCCGGTGGACGCGCCTGTGCTCAAGGCCTGGATCAACGACCCGGAGGTCACCCGAAACCTGACCATCTGGTGCCCTATGCAGGTGAGCGACGAGGTTGCCTTCATCGAACGCACCGCACGCGACCCGAACCTGATCGCGCTCGGTATCACGCTCAGGGACTCGGATCGCCTGATCGGCACGGTCGGATTTCATCCCATCGACTGGAAGAACCGCAGCGCCAGTTTCGGGATCGAGATCGGCGAGAGTTCCGAGTGGGGCAAGGGCTACGGTTACGAGGCGACGCGTCTCATGGTCCGGCACGCGTTCACGCGCATGAACCTCAATCGGGTCTGGCTCGTCGTGTACGAGAACAATCCCCGCGGCATGCGCTGCTACGAGCGGGCCGGATTCCGGCGCGAGGGCGTGATGCGCCAGTACCATTTCATGGATGGACGCTACTGGGACGCGATCCACATGGCCGTGCTGCGCGAAGAGTGGAAGGATGGTCCCGGCAAGTAGCGCTTGCGTGGAGTGCGCGGCCCCCCCCACGCTGCGCAAGCGGAACTGAGGAGGTCTCTCTGGATATGGGCTGGAGCCTCGCCAGCACGAGCGGCGAATCCATCTACTCGATCCTCAACACGCTGAACTACCAGCGCAATTTTGGAACACCCGGAACCCAGCCGTTCCTGACGGTGGGTGGGGGCGTGCTGGTGCAGGGTTACAGCGGAAGTTCCGATAGCTACGCAATGCTCGGCGGAGGACTGGGTCTGCGCAACGAGGTCGCTTCGGGGCACGGGGACGTGAGATTCGAGTTCCGATACGACCGGGTATTCGCGAGTGACGCCCTGGGAGAAGATCTCAACGTCCTCGGAATCAAGGCGGGCTTCGACCTGCTGCTGCGCTAGGCCGGGACGCGGCCGGGTCCCGGCTGCCACGGACGCGGCCAGCGCTCGCGCCGTGTATCACGCATATCAGCGATAGGCCGCGAGCCCCGTGATCGCTTCGCCCAGCACCAGCGTGTGGATATTGTGCGTGCCCTCGTAGGTCTTCACCGACTCGAGGTTGCACATGTGGCGCATCACCGGGTACTCGGCGGTGATGCCGTTGGCGCCGAGGATGTCGCGAGCGCGGCGCGCGATGTCGAGCGCGATCTCGCAGTTGTTGCGCTTGGCGAGCGAGATCTGCTCCGGGGAGACCGTGCCCTTCTCCTTGAGCCGCCCGAGCTGGACGGACAGCAGCTGGGCCTTGGTGATCTCGGTGAGCATGATCGCGAGCTCGGCCTGCACCAGCTGGTAGGAGCCGATCGGCTTGCCGAACATGATCCGGCTCTTGCTGTACTCGGTCGCGGTGTGGAAGCACGCCATCGCCGCGCCGACCACGCCGAAGGCGATCCCGAAGCGCGCCTGCGACAGGCAGCCGAGCGGACCCTTCAGGCCGCTCACGTTGGGCAGGAGATTTTCCTCGGGGACGTGCACGTCCTGAAGGATCAGCTCGCTGGTGACCGAGGCGCGCAGCGAGTGCTTGCGCTTCTGCTCCGGCGCCGAGAAGCCTTTGGTGCCCTTCTCGACGAGGAAGCCGCGGATCTCTTCGCGGCCGCTGGTCTCGCTCTTGAGCTTCGCCCACACCACCGCGAGGTGCGCCACCGTGCCGTTGGTGATCCACATCTTCGAGCCATTGAGCACGTAGCCGGCGTCCTTGCGGACGGCGCGAGTGATCATGCCTCCGGGATCCGAGCCGAAGTCGGGCTCAGTCAGCCCGAAGCAGCCGATCACCTCGCCCTTTGCCATCTTCGGAAGCCACTTCATGCGCTGCTCTTCGGTGCCGTATGCATAGATCGGATACATCGCGAGCGAGCCCTGCACCGATGCGAACGACCTCAGGCCCGAATCCCCGCGCTCCAGCTCCTGCATGGCGAGTCCATAGGCGGTCGGATTGACTCCGGCGCAGCCGTACTTCTCTGGCAGGGTCGCGCCGAGCAGGCCCATCTCGGCGACTTCAGGAATCACCTCGGCCGGGAAGTAGCCCTCCTCGTATGCTTTCTCGACCAGCGGGAGATAGCGGTCCTCGACCCAGTCGCGCACGTGATCGCGGATCTGGCGCTCCTCTTCGCTGAGAAGCGAGTCGACGTCGTAGAAATCGACGCCGGAATAGCGGGCCATGACGGGCTCCTTGGAGAGGCGCGATGGGTTCGGTCGAAAAGCGGGCGGCAGTATATAGGGGAGGCAGCGCCTCGCGCCAACCATTGCAGGGATGCGTTGCCGCCGCTAGGCTGCGTCGCATGGGCCCCGAACTCTCGAACCGGAAGGAACTCACATGTCGCGAATGCACTGGATTCCGCTGGCGCTCGGCGCCGTCCTGTTCCTGCCGATGAGCGCGGCCGCCGGTCGCGGCACTGCGACGCGCTCGACGGTCTATGCGCAGCACGGAATGGTCTGCGCAGCGCAGCCGCTCGCGGTCCAGGCCGGACTCGAGATCCTGAAGGAAGGCGGGAGCGCCGCCGACGCCGCGATCGCGGTGAACGCATGCCTCGGCCTGATGGAGCCGACCGCGAATGGGCTGGGCGGCGACCTGTTCGCGATCCTGTGGGATCCGAAGCAGCAGAAGATGGTTGGGCTCAACGCCTCGGGCCGAGCGCCGCTCGCGCTCACCATCGCGAAGGTCAAGCCTGACAAGGACGGCACCATTCCGCTGTATTCGCCCTACTCGTGGACCGTGCCCGGATGCTGCGACGGCTGGTTCGAGCTGCACGCGAAATACGGAAAGCTTCCGATGAGCCGCGTGCTCGCGCCCGCGATCCGCTACGCCGAGGCGGGATTCCCGCTATCGCCGGTGATCGCCGGCGACTGGGAGCGCTCGACCCGGGTCTTCAAGGACAAGCCCGGATTCGCGCAGGTGTTCATGCCGGGGGGAAAGGCGCCGCGCGAAGGCGAGATCTTCAAGAATCCGGCGCTCGCGAAGACCCTGCGCCTCATTGCCGCGAAGGGCCGCGATGCGTACTACCGCGGGGCCATCGCCGCGACGCTGGTGGGCTATTCCGAAGCCAACGGCGGATTCTTCGCGAAGGAGGACTTCGCGAAGCACCACTCGACGTGGGATGCGCCGATCTCGACCGATTACCGCGGCTACACGGTGTGGGAGCTTCCTCCCAACAGCCAGGGCCTGGCGGCGCTGCAGATGCTGAACATTCTCGAGAACTTCGATCTCAAGGCGATGGGCCGCACCTCGGCCGACTTCTGGCACGTGATGACCGAGGCCAAGAAGATCGCGTTCGCCGATCGCGCCCGCTACTACGCCGATCCCGCGTTCGCGAAGGTGCCGGTCGAGCAGCTGCTCTCGAAGGCCTACGCGAAACAGCGCGCGACACTGATCGATCTCAAGCACGCCGCCACCACCGATTCGCCGGGTGAGGTGGCCGCCCTCAACCGGCGCGAGACCACGTACCTGTGCGCCGCCGATGAGAGCGGGCTCATGATCTCGCTGATCCAGAGCAACTACACCGGCTTTGGCTCGGGCTACGTCGTTCCCGAGCTGGGATTCGGGCTGCAGGATCGGGGCGGTCTGTTCTCGCTGCACGCCGGACACCCCAACGCGCTCGCGCCCGGAAAACGTCCATTCCAGACCATCATCCCCGCGTTCATGACGAAAGACGGCCAGCCGCTGATGGCGTTCGGCCTGATGGGCGGCGACATGCAGCCCCAGGGTCACGCGCAGGTGGTGGTCAACCTGGTGGACTTCGGCATGAACCTGCAGGAGACGGGGGACGCGATCCGATTCCACCACACCGGATCGAGCGAGCCGACCGGCACGGTCATGACCGACGGCGGCGTGCTGCATATCGAAGACGGGCTGCCCGCGTCCGTGCTCGACGAGCTCAAGGCGCGCGGTCACGTGCTCGAGAGTGAATCCGTCGGGGCGTATGGCGGCTATCAGGCGATCTGGCGCGATCCCGCGAGCCACGTGTTCTCGGGAGCGACCGAGAAGCGCAAGGACGGCTGCGCGCTCGGGTGGTAGGTAGGTGCTCGCCGCAATTGTCGACGGTGCCCCGGGCGAGCGCGAATGGTTGAAGCGACCGCTGCGCTCGGGTAGGCTCTTCGCGCCTCATTCCCTCATCGTTACTCAAGGAGACTTCGAGCCCATGGCGGCCACGCGCACGACCGCGAATCCCTCCGCCCGCTATCACGGGCTTTCGGCCGAAGACCTGATCGGCCTGTACCGCACCATGTTCACCTCGCGACGCCTCGACGACGAGGAGATCCGCCTCAAGAAGCTGGACAAGATCTTCTTCCAGATCTCGGGCGCCGGCCACGAGGCAGTGCTGGTGGCGGCCGGCAAGGCGCTGCGGCCCGCCTACGACTGGTTCTATCCCTACTACCGGGACCGCGCGCTGTGCCTCGAGCTGGGCATGACTCCGAAGGAGATGCTGCTCTCCGCCGTGGCTTCAGCCGAGGATCCCAACTCCGGCGGACGCCAGATGCCGAGCCACTGGGGCCACAAGAAGCTCAACATCGTCTCCCAGTCGAGCCCGACCGGTACGCAGTACCTGCAGGCGGTGGGTGCGGCCGAGGCGCTGGTCAAGTACCGGACCCTCGAAGGCCAGTACCCGGATCTCAAGGGCAAGGCCAAAGGCGACGAGGTGGTGCTGGTCACGAGCGGCGACGGCACGACCAGCGAAGGCGAGTTCTGGGAGGCGCTCAACACGGCGTGCAATCTCAAGCTGCCGGTGTTGTTCCTGATCGAGGATAACGGCTACGCGATCTCGGTTCCGGTCGACGTGCAGACCGCGGGCGGCAACGTCGCCCTGCTGGTGCGCAACTTCCCGAACCTGCACTGGGTCGGAGAGATCAACGGCAGCGACCCGATCGAATCCTACGGAATCCTGCGCGAGGCGGTGGACTGGTGTCGCGCACGCAAGGGCCCGGCGCTGGTGCGCGCGCTGGTCACGCGGCCCTATTCGCACTCGATGTCGGACGACGAGACCAAGTACAAGACCAAGGTCGAGATCGAGGGGGAGGCCCAGAAGGATTGCCTGCGCACGTTCTCGCGCTTCCTGATCGATGAGGGCGTGATCGACGAGGCCTCTCTCACGAAGCTTCACGAGGAGATCCAGGCCTCGATCCGTCGCGCGAGCGACGAAGCCGTGACCAGCCCGCAGCCGCCGACGTCGTCTGCGACGATGTACGTGTTCTCGCCCGATGTGGACCCGACCTCGGACCGGTTCCTCTCGGAGCCGAAGATCGAGCCCTCGGCGCAGCCGGAGACTCTGCTGCAGAACATCAACTACTGCCTGCGCGACGAGATGAAGCGCAATCCGAAGATCATCATGTTCGGCGAGGACATCGCGGACGCTTCGCGTGAAGAAGTGCTGGCGGAGGCCCGCGGCAAGGGCGGCGTGTTCGGGGTCACGGCCGGACTTCAGAAGCTCTATGGAGCCGCGAGGGTCTACAACTCTCCGCTCGCCGAGGCCAACATCGTCGGCCGTGCGATCGGACTCGCGACGCTGGGGTTCCGTCCGGTCGTGGAGATCCAGTTCTTCGACTACATCTGGCCGGCGATGATGCAGATCCGTAACGAGCTCGGCTACATGCGCTATCGCTCGAACAACGCGTTCTCCTGTCCGGTCGTGATTCGCACCGCCTACGGAGGATATCTGCGGGGCGGCGCGCCCTATCACAGCCAGTGCGGCGAGAGCATCTTCGCCCACTGTCCCGGCCTGCGCGTGGTGCTGCCCTCGAATGCGCTCGATGCGAATGGGCTGCTGCGCACCGCGCTGCGCAGCGAGGACCCGGTGCTGTTCCTCGAGCACAAGCACCTGTATCGCCAGCCCTACGCCAAGGGCGCCTACCCCGGGCCCGACTACACCGTGCCGTTCGGCCGCGCGCGGATCGTGCGCGAGGGCTCGGACGTGACCGTGGTCACGTATGGCGCGCTGGTGCAGCGCAGCTACCTCGCGGCGCAGGAGCTGGCCGAGCAGGGGATCGAGACCGAGATCCTCGACCTGCGAACGATTCAGCCTCTCGACTTCGAGTCGATCGCGAAATCCGTGAAGAAGACCGGGCGCGTGATCGTGGCTCACGAGGACACACTGTTCTGCGGATTCGGCGGCGAGATCGCGGCGCGGATCGCGGCGGAGTGCTTCATGGACCTCGACGCCCCGGTGCGCCGGATCGGCGCGCTGGACGTCCCGGTCGCCTACGCGCCGACGCTCGAGGACGTGATCCTTCCGCAGAAGGACACCGTGCTCCAGGCGATCCGCGAGATTTCAGAGTTCTAGACTCGGCTCTCGGAGATTCCCCGGAGCACCCGTCAGCGTGGCGTCAGCGTGATCTCGCTCTCTTTCGCCCGCTCGACCAGATCCCACGACAGATAAAGCGGCACGTAGGCGTGATTCGCCCACCGCGTGGCCAGATCGCGCGTGCCGGTCGCGGTGCGGCTAGCCGCGGCGTTGAATGGCGGCACGATGCCGAGCGAGGAGTCGGTCACCGCGAGATCCACGACGTGACGGAAGGTTGGACCGTGCGTGACCTCGATGCGCCACGGCAGCCCCGAGCCGGCGACCGCCGGCGAGCTGCCATCGCCGTCCACCGGGATCAGCGGCGGTTCCCACGCGTCGCGGCCGTCGAGCGCGCTCAGCGGGTGCTCGAAGCGCGCGCGATGCGCGCGGGCCCAGGTCCAGCCCGCGGGATCCGCGCCGAGCTGCTTCTCGAGCGCATCGAGCGCGCTCTCGAGCCCGCGCACCGCGGCAATTGAGGCGCGCTCGGGCTGCTCGGAGCCGGGCGCACGAAACGCCTTCGGCGCGCGGCCAGCGAGTGCAGCGGCTGTCAGCCCGGGGAGCCCCTCGGTGCGCGAGCGTCGCTGCAGGGCGCTCATCCAGCTGCGGAACAGCGTCGGCGCCACGCGCGAGCGTCGCGCATAGAAATCCCAGCGGCGCAGCGTGTCGAGCGCGGCACGCACGCGAGGCGAAAGCTGCACTGGGACCGAATCGGCGCACGCCAGCAGCAGCGGCACGCCGCGCGCTCCGGCGCGCGAGTAGACGTCGTTCTGCACGCTGACCATATCGGCGAGCGTCATGCTCCGATCTCCGGCGAGACGCTGCGCAATGCGTCGCGCGCGGTCGTGAATCCAGTCGTAGCGCGGCAGCGCCTCCGGATAGTCGGTGCCGACCGGGCGGTTGTTGGCATTGACGACGAAGCCACCCGGCGGCGCCTCCCAGGCGGGCATGTGCTCGGGTGCGATCAGGCCCCGCCACTCGTGCCGGCCGTCGCCGGGAAGGGGACCGCGCCCGGGGTCGGACGCCCGCCGCGGCACGCCGCCGGCGGTCTGATAGATCACGTGTCCGTCGCGGTCGGCGGCGAGCGCGTTGATGCCCGGTGTCGCCAGCCCCCGATAGCGCGCCGCCACCTCGGCCGCCGAATGCGAGTGCTCGAGCCCCACCAGCCCGCCCATCGTGACGCGTGCGTCGTCCACCGCCCAACGCACGCTCAGGGCGACACGCTGCTTGCGATCGAAGACCACGACCGGCCCATGCGGTGTGTAGCGACGCACCTGGCCCGGGATCGGAAGGCGCAACCCGAGGAAGGCGTAGCCGAGATCGAAAGGCGCCTCGCGCACCGGCGCCCATCCGGTGAAGGCTCCGGTCGAATCGTGCATGCGCACGCGCCGCCCGTCGGCGGAAAGCGTGTCCGCGTAGACGTCGACCACGTCGGCCGAAAGCGCGGTGACGCCCCACGCACAGCGCGGATTGCGTCCACTGACGATCGAGGGCAGTCCGGGGACGCTGGCGCCGATCGCCTCGAGCACTCCCGGCACCGAGACGTGAATCACGTGAAACGGCCCGGGCGAAGTGAGATGCAGATGCGGGTCGTTGGCGAGCAGTGGCGCGCCGCTCGCGCTGCGTTTCGCTCCCACCGCGAATTCATTGCTGGCACGCGCGTCGTCGTCATCGGTCGCCGGATCGTTCAGCGCCGCGAGCGCGCGCTCCGCGCGGCGCAGCAATTTGGGCGCGAGCGCGCCGCGCCGGCGTCCGGGAACGATCATGCCCCTCGGTGCCCGGGCGGGGGACGGGCCATAGAGCCTTC
>JANMQY010000085.1:0-6105 GCA_031370785.1 Candidatus Eiseniibacteriota bacterium
AAAACCCCAAAATTTCCCGGCCTGACGCGGGTGGTGGGCCCCCCCATGGGTTTGGGGTTTTTCTCGTGTTGCTGGCGGGCGGGGGCCCCCCCTATTGCGGGCCCCCGCGGCGCTTCGCACGGGAACATTGCTCGGGAACACGGAGCCCCCGTGCGTCCCGCCGGAACTGCCGAGAAGGGAGTCGAGATGAGATTCATGGCCGGGGCCCTGATCGTCTCGATCCTCTGCGTCGCGCTCGCTCTCACCGTGACCTACTCGGGGCTGTACAACGTCAGCCAGACCAATCACGACAACGCGCTGATCAACTGGGCCATGGAAACCACGGTGAAGCGATCGGTTCAGAAGCGCGCGAAGGGAATTCACGTTCCCGATCTTGCCGACACCAGCCTGATCGCTCTGGGCTTTCGCGAATACCGCGCCTGCGTCAACTGCCATGGCGCACCGGGAAGAGCACCCGGCGGGATGGCCAGGGGGCTGTGGCCCGAAGCTCCGGATCTCGCGAAGACCGCGGACGAGTGGACCTCGGCCGAGCTCTACTGGATCATCCGGAACGGCGTGAAGTTCACGAGCATGCCAGCATGGGGTCCGAGCCACGATGACCGGGAACTGTGGGCGATGACCGCCTTCGTGAAGAAGCTTCCACACATCTCGGAATCGGACTACAAGGCCATGCAGGCCGCGGCCGGGATGCCCGGACCCGGCGGCCCTGGCGGCCCGCCGCCGATGGCCCGCTGAGGCCATTACGGGCCCCGTTTCCGGCCCCTATTCCGCCTCGCGCCCTCAGTTACGGCCCATGGCATTATCCCCCTCAAGTTCCCTCCTCGAGGGGCCGATGACGAATACTGTGCGCCCGGAAAGTGGCCGGGACTCTCGCACACGTTCTCATCAAGGAGGGTTCCAATGCAGTTCAAGTCAGCGATTCTGGGAGTGGCCCTGCTGGCCTTCTGCGCCGGCGCGGCCAACGCGGATGGCTCCAACTGGCTCGGCGTCAATGCGGGCGTCGGCATGCCGAGCGGCACCTACGGCGATGCCGCGTCCACCGGGTGGAACATCGGTGTCACCGGCACCCACATGCTCAACGAGCAGTGGGGCGTCGGTGGTGATGTCGGTTATCACATGTGGAATGCGTCGTCGGCCCTGAAGGCCGCGACCGAGGCCGCGTTCGGCCCGGGCTCGGAATTCAAGTGGAGCGCGATCCAGGCGACCGCGCATGCGATGCTGCGCATGCCGACGTCGAGCACCGTGAAGCCGTATGCCCAGGTCGGGCTCGGCCTCTACAACCTGCAGGGCTCGCTCAACAGCCCGTCCGGTGACGTCAGCACCTCCAAGAGCAAGCTCGGTTACAACTTTGGCGCCGGCGCGGACCTCATGACGAGCGGCAACATGAAGTATGGCATCAGCGGCGCGTACCACCTGATCCCGGCCGAGAAGGATTTCGGCTCTGACGTGAACGAGTTCTCGTTCGCCGTCAACATGCAGTGGGGTCTGGGCGGGAAGTAGTTTTTGGAGAGGTAGAATGGCGCACCACCCGGCCGGAGTCGTTTTCCGGCCGGGTGTTCGCTTTTTTCGGTCCTCGGGCGCGCGCTCGCGCGTAGCCCGCGCCCACTCACCTCATCATCTTCAGCGACGCCCTGGTGTAGAGATACCGCCCGTTGTACCCGAACGGTGAGGCCGCGGCCCAGGGGAAGGTCGCGAAGTTATTGTTGAAGTCGTTCTTCGGATGGTCGGGGTAGGTGTCGAACACGTTGCGCGCGCCAACCGACAGGTCCAGGAAGTCGAAGCCGTAGCCGACTTCCGTATCGACCAGCGTCTTCGCTCCGTAGGATTCCTCGCACGCATCGCAATAGCCGGGCTGCGCCGAAGAGAACTTGCCGTAGTAGGAGATCCGCGCCAGCGAGTGGAATTGCCCGGTTGCATAGTTGCCGGTCAGGATGCCGCGCCAGTCGGGGCGTTCCTTCTCGATGGCGACCCGGGTCACGACGTCGAGCAGGCCCGGCTCGCTCGAATTCGCGAGCACCGCGGGGATCGGATCGACGTGGGTGATTTCATTCTTGGTGAAGTTCAGCGAGCCGTTGAGATTCAGGGATCTCGCCCCGCCCATGGGGATTCGCCAGTCCGCGGTGAGGTCGACACCGTGCGTGCGGGTGTCGAGCCCGTTGGTGAAGTACTGCACGCCGGCGATGCCCGAGTATCCGCCTCGCGCCAGGATTGCTTTCGTTGTGTCGTCGTCGAACGTGGCGCCGAGCAGAATGCGATCGTTGATCGTGATCTGGAAATAGTCCGCGGTGAAGGTCAGCCCATCGCGCGGCGTGACCGCGAGCCCGGCGCTCAGGTTGATCGAGGTCTCCTCCTTGAGCGGCTTCGATCCCAGCAGTCGCGCCGCGGGGTGATCCACCGGGAAGATGCCGATGTCCTCGGCGACGCCGCCAATGAAGTTGGTCACCACCTTGCTGAAATGAATCTGCCCCAGCCCCGGCGCGCGGAAGCCGTTGCTCGCCGCCGCGCGGAACACGACGCGCGGGGCCGGCTGGAAGCGGAGCGCCAGCTTGCCGGTCACGAGCTGACCGAAGTCGCTGTAGCTTTCGAATCGTCCGGCAACGTTCGCCAATAATTGCGGGTTGAGGTTGCTCTCGAGGTCGGTGTAGACCCCGATGTTGTCGCGGCTCGAATTGGATTCATCGGACGGCGCGAATCCCGGGAACACCTGCGATCCGCCGGGCGCATCGCCGCCATACTGATCGAGGTTTCCGCCATCGATCCACGACGCCCGCTCCCCCTGCTCGATGGCGAAATTCTCCCGCCGGTACGCGGCGCCCAGGGCGAGATTGACCGGGGCGGGAAGCCCCGTCTTCATCTCGGTCGACGCGTTGATCCCGCTCACGAACTCATTGCGCTTGAGCCGTCCCGCGAAGAACGAAGTCTGATTTGGGATTCCCGGATCGTCGGCATTCCCGAAGATTCCGTCCGGTCCCGGCGCGCTGGGCGTGGTGAGCGACGGCCCGAGCGAGACGTTCAGCGTGTTGCGCAGGTCGTACTCGAAGTCGCTGTGTCCGTAGGAGGCACCGAGATCCACCTTCCAGCGGTTGAGATCGGCGAGGTAGCCGCCCGCGAAGGAAAAGTCCCTCACGTCGGGATGGAACTCCGGCAGATAGCCGAGCGGATAGATACTCGGCCAGTTCCGTCCGCTGTCGGCGTATCTCCGATAGCCTTCTCCGTTGCCTCGCCGGAAGCTGTAGCCGCCGAAGCTGTAGAGCTGGCGCGAGCCGACGTCATTGAGCGGAAGGCGAAAGTTGGCCATCGCCAGGACGTCCTTCTCCAGTCCATCGCCCCAATGATGGTTGGGCTGCGGCACCGGGTTGCGCTTGATCACGACCTGCCCGTCTGCGTTCACCGAATCGGCGAGGCCGCTCCCGCTGATGTCGTAGGGGTCGGCCCAGGCGCGGTTGGTGGGTTCGCGGTCGAGCACTTCCGCGAAGATCCCGAGCGAGCCGCGCCCGACTCCGACGCCCCAGCCGCCGTTCGCATTGAAGGTCTTGCCGTCGCGCGGGTAGTCCGAGGTCAGGTACTGGCCGCCGGTCACGTTCGCGAACGGCGCGAAGCGCCCGCCGCGGGTGACCACGTTGACCACCCCGGCGATGGCGTCCGATCCGTACTGTGCCGAGGCGCCGTCGCGCAGCACCTCGATCCGGTCGATGGCGCTCGAGGGGATCGCATTCAGGTCCACGCCGCTCGAGCCCGCGGCCGTGCCGTAGGCGAACGTATTGACGATTGCGGTCTGGTGACGGCGCCATCCGTTGAGGAGCACGAGCGTGTGGTCCGGGCTCAGGCCGCGCAGCGTGAACGGCCGCACCACGTCGGTGGCGTCGGTCACGCTCTGGCGCGGGAAGTTGACCGCGGGCGCGAGCGCCTGCAGGGCCTGGCTGGTCTCGGTCGTCCCCTGCTGCGCGATCTCTTCCGACCCGTAGACGTCGACCGGAACCGCGAGCTCGTCGGCCGCGGTGTGGCGGGCGCGCGAGCCCACCACGATCTCGACTCCTTCCATCGGGATTGGCACGCGCTCCAGCGTGAAACTCACTTCCGCGGTCTCCCCAGCGCTCACCGTCACCGGTCGAGTCGCGGGGCGATATCCCAGCAGCAGGGCGCGCAGCGTATGAGACCCGGCCGGGACTCCTGCGAGCGTGAAGCGGCCACGCTCATCGCTGGTCACGTGAAGCAGTGTGCCGTCGACCCGGACTTCGGCATTCGCGAGCCCGGACCCGGTGGTGTCGGCGACCGACCCCGCGATCGTTCCGGTCTGGGCGGAAGCGGGACGAGAGAAGAGGCAGGTCAGAAGTGCGGCCGCGATACCCGCGGCGCGAAAGTGGCCCAGCGTGTGTCGCATCGTTCACCCCTCGGCGTCGGGCGGCAACCGTTCCCTTCGCGCATGCCGGGTCTGGAGAACAACTCGCCCGCGGCTCGGGCCAATCGCTCGCCAGCGGTCCCGCCGAATGGCCGGCACGATAGCAGCCTGCGCCGCACGTGCCCATGGACGATCGGAAAGCACGAAGCCCGGGGAGTCCCCCCGGGCCTTGCGCATTCCTGCCGTTGTGGACCGGCTCGACTACTGCTGCTCCGATCCCTTCTGTTCCGGCGCCTTCTGGACATCCATGAACACCCACACCCGGCGCCAGCGATTGACTCCGTTCTTCGCGGTCACCGACAGCCCCACCCGCTCCCCGCGGATCTTCATCGGGATGCGATAGAACGTGCGCCATACTCCTGCAGAAGCCGCTCACTCCCGACGCCCTGCTTCGCAAGGTGCCGAGGTGCTGGACGAAGGGCAGGCCCGCGCGGCGTAGCCATCACTCACGCCTTTTGAGCGCGCGCTCAGATCTTTCGGTTGTTCACGGACGAGGCTTGGTGGAAGCCAGCCTCGGGCACGCCATCGAAGAACTCGACCAGCCCCGTCTCCAGTGAATACTCGGCACCGACGATGAGAAGTCCATCGTCCTGGATCAGCTGCTCGAGGACTTCCGAACCATGCCGCAGATGGTCCACCGAGGCGCGGATATTCGCCCGGACGGCCTGCCGCACCAGCGCATCCGGGTTGAGCCTGACGTCAGTCGCCAGCAACGTCTCGACGGAAGGTCGAATCCGGTCGACGATCGAGCGCAGATTCCTCGACTGGCTGTCGGTCGGCTGCTGAAGTTCTTCGAGTGTGGCCAGCACGGCCCCGCACCGGGAATGCCCCAGGACCACGACCAGGCGGGTGCCGTACCTCGCCGCGGCGAACTCAACGCTGCCGACCTGAGAGGAAGCGACGATGTTCCCGGCGACCCGGATCACGAACAGGTCGCCGAGGCCCTGATCGAAGACGATTTCTGCCGGGACCCGCGAGTCGGAACAGCCGAGAAGGATCGCGAACGGCTCCTGACCGGCCGCCAGCTCGCTGCGGTGCGTCCGGCTCGCAAGCGCGTCGCGGCTGCCGTCGTCAGAGGCGAAGCGACGGTTCCCCGCCAGCAGGCGTTCGAGGGCTTCTCGGGCTGCGATCATCGACGCTTCAATTTCGGGATAGGGGCTCCCTCTCGGCCGTCGGCCTGTAATGCGTCCGTTGAGACGCGTGATCCAGTTCGCCTAGGGCCTGGCGAGCAGCGATTGGTATTCGGGGTGCGCCTGAATGTACGCGCTGACGAACGGACACACTGGGTCGACCGTGAATTTCCCAGCGCGCGCATACTCCAGCGCGGCATGCGCCAAGCGGCCGCCGATTCCGCGACGGCGGCCCGAGGATGGCACACCGGTGTGATCGATGACGAGTGTGTTTCCGGAGCGCGAGTAGGTGAGCGAGGCAACGCGACCGTCCACGTCTGCCTCGAATCGGCCGCGGCCGGGATCGTGCCGGATCGTCACGTCGTCGTCGGATGGCTCCGTTTTCGTTGTTTCCTCCTCGCGCACACTCGCCCACGCGGGCGGGTCGCTGGCCGGAAAAGTCTCCTCGAGGCTCTCGTCGATCCGCGCCTCGCGCTCCGGGGACTCCGGTGGGCGCGAGGTCGCAATCGGCATACCGGGGCGACCTCCGGCCTCTGGCCGCGTCGGTCTGGAGCTCATGCCTTCGCCTGACCGTGC
>JANMQY010000115.1:0-5810 GCA_031370785.1 Candidatus Eiseniibacteriota bacterium
CGCAGTGAACGAATGCGTCGATCTCACCCTTCGTCTGACTCCAGATTTCTTCTGCCAGCGAGTAATAGCCCGCGATGCTGTCGTGGTTGTTGAGCTGGTCGGTCCAGTAGGTGTGCGGCTCCTGGCTCAACTTGCGGGCGGCCTCGATCATGTCGAGGATCAGTTTCCTGGTGGTGAGGCCTCCCTCGCTCGGGACGAGCGTCAGCTCGGCACCCAGCGCCGCCATGTGATCCAGCTTCTCCCTGCTGAATGCATCGGAGCTGACGATGTGGATGCGGTAGCCCTTCGCGGCGCAGACCAGAGCAAGCGAGGTCCCGGTGCTGCCGCCCGTGTACTCGACGACCGTGTCCCCGGGCTTGAGACGGCCGTCCTCCTCCGCCCGTGAGATCACCGCATGCGCCATGCGGTCCTTGAGGCTGCCGGTCGGGTTCTCCCACTCGAGCTTGACGAGGATGTCCGCACAATTGGGTGGGACGACCTTGCGAAGTCGAACGATCGATGTGTTTCCAATCGCGCGGAGAATGTCCATGGGTCGAGGGACTCTGTGTGATTGGTTCGTGCCGTGCAAGTCCTCGTCTATACTGCCGGCGCGATGGTCCGCGATTCGAATCGTTCCGCCCAACCTGAGGGCAGGCCGCCCTCCGCTACGCGTGTCCCGGCGCGTGGCGTCCAGCGCGCCGCATGACCCAACCCGGCCGCCACCCCGACACGCCTCCTTCCCACGCTGAAACCCGTCGCCTGTTCCCGTCGGCTCGCGGCGTCGCGCCCGAGCTGCTTCGCGACGCTCCCCGTCGACTGGGTCTGGTGGGACTCGTCTTCGCGATCGGGCACGTCGCCTACTATCTGATTTCGCAGGTCCAGTATCGACTGCACATGGTCCACTACCGACCCGAACGGGAGATCGCGCAGTGGGTGGGCATGGCCATGGGATTCGCCGTGTACTGGATCTCGCGGCGGCGCTCGATCACGCCGGAAGCGCTGGTCTGGGTCGGCGTCCTGTTCGAGATCGTGGGCGGTATGCTCCTCGTGTACCCGGAAAACCTGGTGGTGCTCGCCCATCTCCCGGAAGCGCGCGTTGGAGTGTCCTGGCTTGCGGTCTGGATCACACTGTTCCCACTCGTCCTTCCCGCCAGCACGGCCCTGACCGTTGCGACCGGCGTCGTGACCGCATGCACCAGCCCTGCGGCGATGTGGCTGCTTCATCTGCAGGGCCATCCGTGGCCGCCGCCCGCCGTACAGATGTTCACCTTCCTTCCCAACTTCGTGGCCGCGGGGCTCTCGAGCTTTCCGTCGATCGTGCTCAGCCATCTGCGTCGCGCCGTCTCCGAAGCTCGCGTGATGGGGAGCTACCGGCTGGAAGAGCTCTTGGGCGAAGGGGGCATGGGCGAAGTGTGGCGCGCCTCGCACCGAATGCTGGCGCGACCCGCCGCGATCAAGCTCATCCGGACCGAACGCCTGGCGCAGGTCACCGGGGATGAGGCGAAGACCCTGCTCCAACGCTTCGATCTCGAGGCGCAGGTCACGGCCTCACTCACCTCGCCGCACACCGTCGCACTCTATGATTTCGGCGTGACCGAAGAAGGCACGTTCTACTACGTTATGGAGCTGCTGCACGGCCTCGACGCCGAGAGTCTCGTCGAGCGCTTCGGCCCGGTGCCTGCCGGACGATGCGTGGCGCTCCTCGCGCAGGCGTGCGATTCGCTCGAGGAGGCGCACGGCCGCGGGGTCATCCACCGCGATATCAAGCCCGCGAATCTCCATGTCGGCCGGATGGGCAGGCGCTGGGACATGGTCAAGGTGCTCGACTTCGGGCTCGTGCTCCGCGAGGGGGTGGCCGGTCGCGCGGAGGCTCGGCTCACCGCGCCCGATCAGGTAGGTGGCACGCCTGCGTTCATGGCGCCCGAGATGGTTCTCGGCAGAGCGGTGGATGGGCGCGCGGATCTGTACGCGCTGGGTTGCGTCGCCTACTGGCTGCTGACCGGGACCATGGTGTTCGAGGGACGGACATCGCTCGAGGTGATCATGCGGCACGTCGACGCGGTGCCCGTGCCGCCCTCGCAGCGCACCGACCTTCCGGTACCACGCGAGCTGGAGGAACTGGTCCTTGCATGCCTGGCCAAGGATCCGGCGGCACGCCCCGCGGACGCATCGGCGCTGCGGCGTGGGCTCAGGGCGGTGCCAGTTGCCGAGCCGTGGACGGACGACGACGCGGAGCGCTGGTGGCAGGCGCACGTGCCGGAGTTGACCACCGAAGCTCCCTCGGCCGCACTCCGGTAGGCCGGGCGCGTGCCGCAGCTCGCCCCTATCGATACCTGCCACCACTTGCGTCCCCCGGGTGTACTGTCCCGGCCGTGCGCATGAGAGTTCGAATGCTCCATGTCCCCTGGCCGCTGATCCTGGCGGCATGCCTCCTGCCCGCGGCCGCAACTGCTCAGGAGACGACCGGCAATATTGAAGGCCGGGTCCTCGACGAGCGGGGTGCGCCGCTGGACCAGGCGCACATCCTTGTCGCCGGGCCCGCGCTGCAGGGGAAGCGCGTGGCCTGGACCGACGATCAGGGCTACTTCCGCGTGCCTGCGCTGCCGGTCGGGCTCTACGCCGTGACCGCATCAGGGATGACCTACCGCAGCGTGACCTTCGAGAACGTGAGCGTTCAACTCGGCGCAACCACCACGCTCGGCAAGATCCGGATGGACATCGCGGCTCACGAGGTAGAAGGCACGACTACTGTGGCCGCACGCCCACTCATCGATCCGGTCTCGACTTCGGCGGGCGGCAATCTCACGTCAGACACCTACACGGCACTCCCGAGTGATCGCGACTACCAATCGATCGTGACCCTGGTGCCGGGGGCGAACGCGTCGTCCTTCGGCGACCGCGCCAACCTGTCGGGCGCGACTGGACCCGAGACCGCCTATTTCGTGGACGGAGTCAACGTCGTTCAGCCTCCGAGCAACTCGCAGAGCATCAGCCTCCCCCACAACTTTCTGCGCGAGGTCGAAGTGCGCGAAGGCGGCTATGAGGCCGAATATGGCGGGGTGCTGGGCGGCATCGTCAATGCTGTTACGGCTTCGGGCGGAAACGAATTCCACGGTCAGGCGTTTGGTTTCTACGCCAACCGACTTCTGACCAGCGGCGCCAAGCGCGGGTCGGCGCAGACTTCTTCGGACTACTTCGCCTACGACATGGGTGCAAGCGTGGGCGGTCCGCTCCTCAAAGATCGCCTGTGGTTCTTCCTGGCCGGCAACCCGACCGAAGAGCACGAGAAAGTGGCCGTGCCCGCGTTTGGCGAGCGCGTTGATCGTCAGCGCGCCCAGCGATACTCGGCCAAGGTCACGTGGCACGCAGCAGACAACACTCACGTGGTCTTCACTGCCATTGGTGACCCCACACTGCGCGACCAGGTCGGAGGCATCATCCGCGAAAACGGTGCGGGCGGGCTTTCGCAGGCCAGCGTACTCGGGAACGTGGATCCCTACCTGGGAGAGCAGAAGAAGGGCGGCACCAACTATTCGCTCTCGACGGTCCACATCCTGAGCCGGAGTGCATTCCTCGAGGCCACGCTCAGCCGCGCGGACTCGCGTGCTTCGCTTCTTCCGACTACCGCGCGCGGTCGCGACGAACCACTGTTCATCGATACTCGAACCGGATTCGTCGAAGGTGGGTTCGGGACACTGTCTGACCGCAAGAGTGGGCGCACGGCCGCGCGACTCGCGGGCAGCTACGCGTGGAGGAGGCATTCCTTCAAGGCCGGCGTCGAGTATTCCGACGAGTTCTACCGCACCTTCGAGGACCAGTCCGCAGGCGACCTCGGCATTGTCCTGAGGCTCGGCGACTCGCTCTACCAGACCACTACCTACGCGGATAAGCGCACCAGCAATCACAATCGTGTCCCCGCTGCCTTCGTTCAGGACTCCTGGCAGCTCGGGCGCGGACTGAGGCTGAACGCCGGCCTGCGCTGGTCGGCGGAGTACTGGATCAGCTCGGGCGGCGATGTGGGCCAGCGGATCACCGACGAGTGGCAGCCGCGCATGGGCCTGACCTGGCTCCCTGGCGAGCGGGGCCGGCAGAAGCTCTTCGCATCCTTTGGCCGCGCCTACCAGCCGACCCGCCTCAATACGCCGCAGCTTTTCCTTCAGGACACGCCGAACCTGTTCAGCATCCGGATCTTCAACCACGATCCGCGTCAGGATCCCACCGGAGGCACCACGGTGTTCTCCCAGCTTCTCGGGCGGCAGCCCGAGGTGAAGGACCTCGAGGGGGCGCACCACGATGAATTCCAACTCGGCTACGAGCATCTGCTTTCCAATCAGCTCAAGATCGGCATTCGCGGGCGCTACCGGACGCTGCGGCAGGGAATTGTCGGTGTGATCTCACCCATTACTGGACGCGCGGTGTACGGCAACCCTGGAAAAGGAGAACTGGCCGCCTTTCCCGAGATGAACCGGGAATACCGCGCGCTGGAGCTGGTGCTCCAGCGGATGCTGGCCGGTGCCACTTCGCTCGAGGCATCGTGGGTGTGGTCGAGGAACATCGGGAACTACGAGGGCTACTGGGATCAGTCGATCGGGGCCAACGATCCAGTCGGAGCCGCTGTCTTCATGGCCTCGCCGGCACTGGCACGGAACACGGACGGCCTCCTCCCCAACGGCCAGACTCACGTGCTGAAGGTTTTCGGCTCCCAGAACTTCCGCTATGGCATGACCGCAGGCGCGACCTTCACCTGGGCAACCGGCACGCCTCTGAGCGAGCTCGGCGCCTCGCCCTATGGCTATCCGTACTTCGTATTCCTCGGGCCTCGCGGGCGGGCGGGACGGACGCCCTCCACATACGATCTCAACTTTCGGCTCAGCTGGAATGTGCCGATCGGTCGCGGCGGTGCGCGGAACATTCGGGTGATTGCCGACGCCTACCACATCGGCAATCCACGCCGCGCGGTGTTCGTGGACCAGATCCGCTACCGCGCGGTCACCAGATCGGGAGTGCAGGTGTCACCCAACCCGGACTACGGGAAGCCGGTCGCCTTCCAGCCGCCGGCGGCGGGGCGCCTGGGGATGGAGCTGGGTTGGTAGGTCGTGTCGTGAGGACCTGAAAGCGATCAGTCTCCGAATCTCTCCGCAGCGCGCAATCGGGCCTTGGCCGCCTCGACCTCGCGGTCCTTCGGAGACGCGGTCGTGGTCAGCCCGTCGAGCAGTCGACCCGCGGCCTGTGCGACCTGATCCACCGCGCGATCGAAGGCCGCCTGATTTGCCTGCGACGGCTTCGTGAAACCGCTGACCTTCCTGACGAACTGGAGCGAGGCGGCTCGGACTTCATCGTCGGTCGCGGAGGGCGCGTAGTTGAACAGCGGTCGGATATTCCTGCACATCGCTGATCCCCCTGGTGCTTGGTTCGATGGCGTCTACGCGCTTGCCATCTGGAGCAGGCGCTTGAATTGGGCCTCGCTGAGCGGCATCACGGATAGCCGAGGCAGGCGCGCGAGGTCGGAGGTCTTGAGCATGGCGTCGGCTTTCACCTGAGCGAGAGACACCGGCTTCGGCAACAGCTTGTCGGCCGCCAGGTCCACCACCGGTCGCTTGGGATCCTTGAGCTTGGGATCCGGGTAGGCATCCGACGCCGCGACCGCCAGCCCGACCGCCTGCTTCTCGTCCCCGGTGTGATACACGACGACCGTGTCGCCCTTGCGAATGGTGACGAGATGTTTGAGCGCCACTGGATTCGAGACCCCATCCCACACCGTGCGCTTGTCGCGCTGCAGGTCTGCGAAGGAGTAAGTCGACGGCTCGGTCTTTACGAGGAAGCGCGCCATG
>JANMQY010000075.1:0-5452 GCA_031370785.1 Candidatus Eiseniibacteriota bacterium
AGCACGAGCGTCCACGCCGCGACCGCGGCGTAGTCCCACGCATGGAAGACGCGGTAAACGAGATGGTGCGGCAGGCGCACCTGGGCGAGCAGCGCGAAGCGCTCGGCCTGCGAGATCGCCTCGCGCAGGCGCAGGTCGGCGACAAGGCGTGCGAGCGCGAAGCCGCCCACCACCAGCGCAGGCGTCGCGAACCCTGCCGCCGCGCGCAGCGCGCGCCCGCGGGCGACGCGCAGTGTCACGCAGCCGAGAGTCGCCAGGGCGAGCAGGCCGATCTGCGGATGAACGAGCAGCGATACGCCGACCAGAGCCCCGGCCACGCGCTCGCGGCCGCGAAGCGTCTCGCGCAGCGCCCACAGCCAGGCCACGCACGCGAGATTGCTCGGGTAAAGGTAGGGCGCGAGCAGCGACGTGTCGCCGAACCCGCTGAACATCGTGCGGGCGCCGATCACTCCCGCGGCGAGGATCGCGGGCTCGGCGAGACCGAGATCGGTGGCGAGCGCGGTGAAGCCCGCCCAGAACAGCGCGGTACCCGCAACCCAGAGCGCAAGGAATGCCGGCGCGCGCGCGGCGTCGGGAATGAGCGCGGCCGCGTGATCGAACACCCAGTGCGGCGCCGCGTGCGAGGTGTACCAGTCGCCGCTGAGCGCTCCGCCCAGATGCAGGATGTGCTCGAGCGGAAAGAGCTGCGGCCACGTGCCGTACTGATAGCCGTGGAGCAGAAACGTGATGAGGGTGAGCGCGAGCACGGTCGCGAAGCGCGCGAGCGCGCTGGTGCTGCGCCCCGTCCCCTCGGGGTCGCTCACGCGGAGGGTGTGCCCCCGGCGCCGGAGGCGCGGCGCCTGGCCTCGAGACGACGCAGAAACTTCTCGTCCTCGCGCGACAGCTTCGCGCCTTCCAGCAGCTCCGGCCGCCGCTCGAAGGTGCGCTCGAGTGCCTGCTCGCGCCGGTTCCTTGCGATGTCGGCGTGATGGCCCGAGAGCAGCACGTCGGGAACCTTCCAGCCGCGGTACTCGGCGGGACGCGTCCAGTACGGCGCATCGAGCAGGCCCGAGTGGAACGAGTCGCTCTCGACCGAGTCGAACGTGCCGACGACGCCCGGAAGCAGGCGCGCCACCGCATCCACCACGCACAGCGCGGCCGGCTCGCCGCCCGAAACGATGAAGTCGCCGATCGACAGTTCTTCGTCGATCAGGTGCTCGGCGACCCGCTCGTCCACGCCCTTGTAGCGCCCGCTCACCAGCACCACGTGCTCGAGCCCCGCATACTCGAGCGCCACGTCCTGCGTCAGGCGCCGGCCCTGCGGGGACAGCAGCACCACGCGCGTTCCCGGCGGGCGCGCACCCTTCTCGGGAACGCCGAGCGAGCGCAGCGCCCGGTCGATGGGCTCGACCTTCATGATCATGCCGACCCCGCCGCCGAACGGATAGTCGTCGGTCGTGCGGTGCGAGTCCTCGGTGAAATCCCTCAGGCTCACGATGTCCACGGTGAGCGCGCCCTTCTCCCGCGCGGCGCGGATCATGCCCTCCGCGAGCGTCGCCGGGAAGAAGTCGGGAAAGATGGTGAGGAGGGAAATTCTCATGCAGGTCGCCTCACGGCGAAGTACCCATACAGATCGATCGGTCTGCCATCGGGCCAGTAGGCGCCCTTGTCTTCTTCGAACGCGATCCGGATCTCGTACTCCGTGCCGATGATCCGCTCCACGGATTCCTTCGCCATGGCCGTCATCGGATAGCGCACTTCCCGGTCCGTGAACCCTGAGGGGAGCGGACCCGGCCCGTTGGTGCTCAGCCGCGATCGCTGGACGCAGACGACCTCTCGCGCGCCGAGGCCCAGGCCCAGCCGGGTCAGGAACACACGTTCCGCGCGACGGCCAACCAGCGCCGCGAGAGTCCCATATGCATCGGGAACGTACTGCAGCGTCGACGAAGAGAACAGCAGATCGACTGTCCCTGCATGTCGCCACGCCTCATCCACGTCGCTGAAGAATCGCAGCTCTTCGTTCTCGAGATCCTTCGCTCCCGCCGCCATCGCCGGAGTCTCGACGACGTTCCAGATCAGCTTCACGTCCGTATCGAGGAGTTTCCTGGCCGTAAAGTAGTGCGCGCCGCATGCCCCGCCGTAGTCGATCACCCGCAATACCGGACCCCGGCACGCGAGCGCGATTCCGAGCGGCGTCCTGAAGTTGGTCAGGTTCACGCCCAGCGGTCCCGGGGCGCGGAGCGCATCCCTCAGCCGCCTGGTCTTCTCACGAATGACCGCGACCAGCTGCTCGTCCTCGTAGCCGGAGCTGGCACACGCCGCGAGCGCCTCCTCGTACGTCGAATAGACCAAGGGGAATCCACCGCTGGTTTTCTTCAACGCCCTGAGGAGTGCGGGCGGGACCAGGTCTCTAACGCTCATGTCGAACGTGATCCTCATGCATGCGAATTCGCCTCGGAGGGTGCAGGGCGCGGGTGGTGAAGTCTGAGGCCGCTGTTCACCGCTAGAGCTCTTCGAGCCCCGCGGGCAGCGCCACGGTGATCGTGCGCGTTGCGAGATCGACGCGCAGCACCACCTCGGGCGCGGCCGGGATCAGCCACTCGCGCTCGCCCTTCACCACGTAGATCGGGTGGGCGCCGGTCTTCACGATGTCTTCGAGCGCACCGAGCACGCGCCCACCCGCCTCGCGCACCTCGAGCCCGATCAGCTGGAACGTGTAGGCGACACCCGGCCCCGGATCCGGCAGCGCGCTCTGCTCGGTGAGGAGCAGGCCGTTCACCAGCGTGGCCGCCTGGTCGCGATCCGTGACGCCGGCGAAATGGACGATGATGCGCTGATTGTTGGGCCGCGCCGATTCGAGGACGAGCGCTCGGGTCGAGCCGTCCTTCGCCCGCCACGTGTACGACCGCAGAGCGGTCAGCTCATCGGGCGTGAGCGAGGAGCCATCGAGCAGCAACTCGCCGCGCACGCCATGCGGGCGCCCGAGGCGCCCGATGCTCACGAGCGGCATGGCCCGTGCCGGCTCAGTCGGCGATTTCGAGGTTGGCGTGACGGCCGATCTTCTGCGCGGCCGCGCCCAGCACCAGGCGCAAGGATCGCGCGGTGCGTCCCTGCTTGCCGATCACGTGGCCGAGGTCATCCGGATGCACCTCAAGCTCGAACGAGGCGTCGTCGCCGGCTTCCACGATCTCGACCGCGACCTCTTCCGGATGGTCGACCAGCCCGCGCGACATGAAGGCGACCAGATCGCGCAGCTGCTCGTCCACCTGGTCCGGCTCGCGCTGCACCCGCGACGTGCGGGCCGGAGTTAGGGGGCGGGGTTCGGCGCCTTGTGGGGCACGGATGATAGCCGCAGCCCCGTCCACAGAAACAGGACCGTCCACAGGCCCGACAGCAGGAGCGTCGGGAGCGCCCGGTTTAGATTGAGCACCACGAGACCGCTTACGCAGAGGGCGGCCCCACTGAGCCACAGCAGGATTACGGTTCTGGTCGGACATTGGATCACTCTCGCAAGACGATGGTTGCTGTGGTCCTTGCCGCCTTCGTAGATCCTGCGGCCTTCGCGCAGGCGGTTGACCACTACGAAAATCATGTCGAAAGCCGGATAGGCGAGCAGCAGCAGCGGTCCGACGCGTCCCCAGCCTTCGGGAGCGTTGCGGAACGCCAGCACCGCCGACGCGCCGAGACTATAACCCAGAAACAGGCTGCCCGCGTCCCCGAGGAAGATCCGTGCCTTTGGGAAGTTGTAGCGCAGGAAGCCCACGCACGCGCCGGCCAGCGCCAGCTGGGCCGTGGCCACGCCGAACGCGCCGCGCTGCGCCGAGGTGATCGCGAACGCCGCGAGCACGATCGCCGAGAGCCCGCCCACCATGCCGTTCATGTTGTCGAGGAAATTGACCGCGTTCATCAGCGAGATGAGCGCGACCAGGGTGATGAAGACATCGACTGCGATCGGCAGGCCGAAATGCGGGATGGCGCCCGACGCCATGAGCACCACCGCGGCCGTGCCCTGGCCGAGCAGCTTGATGCTCGGGCGCATGCCGAAGCGGTCGTCCCACAGGCCGACCAGCAGCGCGACCAGTGCGCCGCCGAGCAGGAACAGCGCCTCGGGATCGGCATGCGTGCGGCGCAGGAGGACTCCGGCCAGCCACGCCGCGATCGCCGAGACGAACACGACGATCCCGCCGAGCAGCGCCGTGGCCGAGGTGTGAAGCTTGCGCGCCTCGGGGTGATCGAGATATCCGATGGCCCAGGCGAACCGGATGCCCGGCGGAGTGAGCACGAGCGCAAACAGGATCGCGAGAACGAAGGGGACTAGCAGCATCATGACGCGGCGAGGATGTCAGCCGGCGTCAGGGCGGGTCAAGCGGTCGCGAGTCCCGCCGGGCACGGGAGACTCAGCTCTTCGCACATCTCCCGGATGGTGATCTCGAGCAGCTGATCGAGCAGCACCTGCGGGTGGTAGCCCACAAACTTGCGGATCTTGTTGAGATCCGGCACGCGGCGTCGCATGTCCTCGAACGAGGTGCCGTAGACCTTCTCGTAGGGCACGTGCTCGATGGTCGAGCGGCTGTTGCACAGCGTGCGGATACGCTCGGCCAGCGCCTTCACCGTGATCTCTTCGTCGGTGCCGACGTTGAATACATCGCCTTCGGCCTCGCGCGAGTCGGCGAGCAGCAGCACGCCGCGCACCACGTCGCTCACTGCCGAGAAGCAGCGCGACTGAAGACCGTCGCCAAACACCATGATCGGCTCGTTCTTGAGCGCGCGCTCGATCATGTTCGGGATCACCATGCCGTAGGCGCCGCTCTGACGCGGGCCGCAGGTGTTGAAGCAGCGCACGATGACCACGGGCAGCTGGCGCGTCTGGTAGTAGGCCTGCGCCAGGGATTCGTCCACCGCCTTGCCGCACGCATACGACCAGCGCAGCTTGTGGGTGGGTCCCATCAGCCGGTCGTCGTCTTCGGAGAACGGAACGCTCACGCCCTTGCCGTAGACCTCGCTGCTCGAGAACACCAGCGCCTTGATGCGGTGCGCATCGCAGGCTTCGAGCACCACCTCGGTGCCGCGGATGTTCGTGAGCAGGGAGCGCAGCGGGTTTTCGAGAACGTATTTCACGCCGACTGCCGCGGCCAGGTGGAACACGCGGTCGCACTGCGCCACGAGACCGTGGACCAGTGCCGAATCGGTGACATCTCCTTCGAGGAAGCGGAACCGGGGATGGAGCTCGAACGACCTGATGTTCTCGAGGCGGCCAGTGCTGAGATTGTCGAGAGCCCAGACTTCATGTCCGCGCTCGAGAAGAGCCTCCGCCAGGTGTGAACCGATGAACCCTGCACCTCCTGTGACGAGGATTCTCATGAGCGTCCCTCGAATGAATTCGCGTGGGGCTTCCCGGACATCCCACGCCAGCGGAATTGCGCCCGAACCCTGACGGCGGGCCGGGCGTACTGGGCGCACAAGGTAAGAACCA
>JANMQY010000112.1:0-9492 GCA_031370785.1 Candidatus Eiseniibacteriota bacterium
GCTCGGCGCCCTGGACCTCGGGGAAAACCGGGTGCAGGAGGCCGAGCGCAAGATCGAAGCGGTGGGGCGCGTGGCGCCGGACGGTGCGCCGGTGCGCTGGCACCTGGTCGGGCACCTTCAGCGCAACAAGGCCGGACGAGCAGTCGAGCTTTTCGACCGCGTCCATAGCGTGGATCGGCTGGAGGTCGCCGAAGCGATGTCGCGTCACGCGGCGGGAGCGGGGCGGCGTCTGCCGGCGCTGGTCGAGGTGAATGTGAGCGGTGAGTCGAGCAAGTTCGGGGTCGCCCCGGATGGACTCGACGCCCTGCTCGAGCGGGTGGCGGCGCTGCCGGGACTTGCGCTCGATGGGCTGATGACCGTGGGTCCGGCGGTGGCCGAAGCCGAGGCGGCGCGGCCGCACTTCGCGCGCCTGCGCACACTGCGCGATGCCGCCGAGCGGAAGCTGCATCTGAAGCTGGCTGTTCTTTCGATGGGGATGAGCGGGGACTACGAGGTGGCCGTCGAGGAAGGCGCCACCCTGGTCCGCATCGGGACCGCCCTGTTCGGGCCGCGCGGATGATACGGAGGATGGGATGTTCGTGATCGGGAACCTGCTGATGGCGCTGGCCACGGTGCTGGGCTACGTGCTGCAGGCCATCTTCTACATCGTCCTCATCAATGCGGTGCTGTCGTGGGTGAGGCCCGATCCGAACAATCCGATCGTGATGTTTCTCGATCGGGTGAGCGACTTCGTGTGCAATCCGATCCGACGCATGTTCCCGACCGTCTTCTCGGGGATCGACTTCGCGCCGTTCATCGTCATGCTGCTGATCCAGTTTCTCCTGATTTTCGTGGTGGGTTCGCTGCGCGAGGCGGCGATCCGCATGGGATGACCACGCGACTCGCGGTGCGGGTGCAGCCGGGCGCGCGCCGGGAAGCGCTGGTGGGATGGCTGAAGGATGGGACGCTGAAGCTGGCGGTCGTGGCCCCGCCCGAAGCCGGGCGCGCCAATCGTGCGCTGGAAGCGCTGCTCGCCGAGGCGCTCTGCCTCAAGGGCCAGCAGGTAAAGGTGACGCGGGGGCTAAGCGTGCGGTCGAAGACGGTCGAGATCGAGGGCCTTACGCCCGACAAAGTGCAGCGGCGCCTCGCGGCGCGGCTCGGAACGGAGAACGCCGATGGCGAGTGAGCTGAAGACGCAGATCGACGAGGCGGCCGCCGCGGTGCGCGCGCGCGCCAAACTCGCTCCGCGCATCGGCATCATCCTCGGCACCGGGCTCGGGGATTTCGCCGACGCGCTCGAGGGCCGCACCGTGATCGCGTACCGAGACATTCCGCACTTCCCGGTTTCCACGGTCGAGAGCCACGCGGGAGAGCTGCACCTGGGCACGCTCGCGGGACAGCCGGTCGCGGTGATGAAGGGCCGGGTGCACTACTACGAGGGCTACACCATGCGTCAGGTGGCATTCCCGGTGCGTGTGCTCAAGGCGATCGGCTGTCAGACCCTGATCGTGACCAACGCGGTCGGCGGGATGAATCCCAACATGACGCCGGGCTCGATCGTGGTGACCACGGATCACATCAATCTGATGGGCGACAATCCGCTCATCGGCGCGAACGACGACACGCTCGGGCCGCGCTTCCCGGACATGAGCGAGCCGTACGCGCGCGCGCTGATCGCGCTCGCCGAGAAGACGGCGCTCGAGCTCGGGATCCCGCTTCAGCGCGCGGTGTTCGTCGCGGTTCCCGGACCCAACCTGGAGACCTCAGCGGAGTACCGGTTCCTGCGCTGGATCGGCGCAGACATCGTGGGCATGTCGCTGGTGCCCGAAAATCTCGCGGCGGTGCACGGCGGCCAGCGCGTGCTGGCCTTCAACGTGATCACCGACGCGTGTCTTCCCGACAACCTTCACCCGGTGGACATTCCCGAGATCCTGGCCGTGGCCGGGCGCGCCGCGCCCGTGCTCATGCGGCTGGTGACCGAGGTCGTGCGCCGCCTGGATCACGCAGCCTAGACGGCCGGGTTCGCATCACCGGCTGAACGCCACAGGAAGGAGTTCATCATGGCCTCGTCGCGTAAGTCATCCGCTCGCGCCGGCAAAGCCGCCCGGCCCGCTCACAAGGCCGCCTCCCGTCCCAAATCCGCAAAGGCGAAGAAGAGCACCGCGCGCCCCAAGGCGCGTCCCGCGGTGAAGGCAAAGGCCGCGAAGAGTGCGCCCAAGAAAATGCTGAAGCCGGTCGCGAAGGCGGCGAAGGTCGCGGTTCAGGGCCCGCCGGGAAAACGTGTCATCGGTCGGCCGGCGGTCAAGGGCAAGCTGCCGATCAAGGACCGGGTCATCAAGGGTGTCGCGCGCGTCGTCGTGCCGCCGGTGGTGCGCCCGATCGGCGTGCTGCCGCCCGAATCGCGGGTCAAGACCAGCGACCGGCCGCCGCCTCCGTTCAAGCCTCGTCCAGTGGTCGCGCCGCCCAAAGCCAAACCGACACCCGCGCAGCTCATCCCTCAGGGAGCACAACGCGTGACCGAGAAAGACATGAAGGAATTCGAGACGCGCCTCCAGACCGAGCGCCGCAAGATCGAGAAGGAGATGGGCCACCTCGAGAGCACGGTGCTCAAGGTCAATCCGCGCGACAGCGCCGGTGACCTTTCGGGCTACTCGTTCCACATGGCCGACGCCGGCACCGACGCGATGGAGCGCGAGAAGGCGTTCCTGTTCGCTTCGACCGAAGGCCGGCTGCTGATGGAGATCACCGAGGCGCTGCGCCGTCTGTACCGGGGCGAGTACGGCATGTGCGAGTCGTGCGGCAATCCGATCGCGCGCGCGCGGCTCGAGGCCATGCCTCACGCGCGGCTGTGCATCTCGTGCAAGGAGAAGGAGGAGCGGGCCGGCCGGAGCGCTCTGTGAGTCGCCGCATCGCCCTCGCGGTCGGAATTGCGGCGCTGGTGGTCGCGCTCGACCAGTGGACCAAGCGCTGGGCGAGCGACTGGCTCGCGTATCGCGCGCCGATCGACGTGATCGGCGAGGTGGTGCGCTTCACCTACACGCGCAACCCCGGCATCGCGTTCGGCCTCGGCGCGGGCTCGCACTTCCCGTTCTGGCTGTTCTCGGTCGCAGCGGTGTTCGCGATCGCATTCCTGTTCGTGCGCCATCCCGCGCAGAGCGCTCTGCGGCGCATCGCACTGTCGCTGATCCTCGGCGGTGCGCTCGGCAATCTCATCGACCGGGTGCGCTTCGGCGAGGTCGTGGACTTCATCGAGATCGGCTGGGGCCGCTGGCACTGGCCGGTGTTCAACGTCGCGGATTCCGCGGTCACGATCGGCGTGGTGCTGTTCGCGCTGACCTGGTCGCGCGCGAGCGCACCCGCGGAGCCTGCGGGCCCGGTCGAGCCGGACGAGGCGTCCCACCTCGAGGAGCGAAACCATGCCGGAGCTGTCGGTGACGTCGCCCAGCGCGGGGGAACGGTTGGACCGATTCCTCGCGGCGGCGCAGACGGACCTGTCGCGTAGCCAGATCCAGACCCTGATCCGCGACGGCCGGGTGACGGTAAACGGCCTCGCGGCGCGCGCCGCGCACAAGCTGCGCGCCGGGGACGCGGTCGCCTTCGAGCCGCGCCCACCGCGCATCGTCGCGCTCGAGCCCGAGGAGATCCCGCTCGCGGTCGTGTACGAGGACTCGGACCTGCTGGTGATCGACAAGCCGGCCGGGCTGGTGGTGCATCCGGGCGCGGGCCGCCCGCGCGGCACCCTGGTGCACGCGCTGCTCCACCGCGATCCCGCGATCGCCGACGTCGGCGGCGAGGGTCGGCCCGGCATCGTGCACCGGCTCGACCGCGAGACTTCGGGGTTGATGGTGGTGGCGCGCACCCCGCGCGCCTATCGCGCGCTGGTCGACATGATCCGCGATCGCGCGGTGCATCGCACCTATCGCGCACTGGTGTGGGGCTCGCCGCGCGCGAGCGGTGGGGCGATCGAGGGTGCGATCGGGCGGGATCCGCGCAGCCGCAAGCGCATGGCGGTGGTCGCTCGCGGCGGCAAGCCGGCGCGCTCGCGCTGGCGGGTGATCGAGCGGTTCGGTGCGGCCACCCTGCTCGAAGTGACGCTCGATACCGGGCGCACGCACCAGATCCGCGTTCATCTGCAGCACCTGAAGCTGCCGGTGGTGGGCGATCCGGTGTACGGAGGCCGCGGGAAAAAGCAGTTGAGCGCCGATGAGCGCGAGCGTAGCCTCGCATCCGCACTGCTCGAGTGCCTGCCGCGGCAGGCGCTTCATGCTTCCGAGCTGGAGCTTCCGCACCCGGTAACCGGGCGGCCGCTCCACTTTACGTCCCCGGTACCCGACGATTTCGCACACGCCCTGCGTCTTCTGGAGGAGTTTCGCGAAGCGGCCGGAGCTGAGTGACTCTCACCATGTCCATCATGACAAGGCCCGTCCCACCCGAAGTGATCGAGCTGCGCATGCCGAGCCGGCTCGAGCTGCTCGGCGTGCTGGACTGCGTCGCGACCTCGCTGTGCGAGCGGCTCAAGTTTGACGAGGATACCGCCTCCAAGGTCTCGATGTCGGTGATCGAGGCCGGGACCAACGCCATCCAGCACGGGCACAAACGCGACCCCGGCAAGCGGGTCGACGTGACCTTTACCGTCCTGCCCGACACGCTCGACATCAAGGTGCGCGACAGCGGCCCGGGCTTCGATCCGCCGGCGCCCAACGGCGATGCGATTTCCCCGGAGCATCTGCTGGATGCGCGCGGACGCGGGATCTACATCATGCGCCACTGCATGGACACGGTGGACTTCTCGTTCGACTCGGGGGGCACCGTGTGCCACCTCGTCAAACGGCGTCCCGCACCCGCCGGCTGATCGGATCCGTGTCCCGAATCCTCGCGGTGGACTGGGGCGAGCGCCGAATCGGCCTCGCTCTGAGCGACCCTTCCGGCATCATCGCCACCGGCCTCGCCACCCTCGAGACGCGCAGCGCCGATGAGGCAATCTCGCGCGTCGCGGCGGTCGCGGCCGAGCACGAGGCGACCCAGATCGTGGTCGGGCTGCCGCTGCTCATGTCGGGCGAGCGCGGCGAGGCGGCCGAGAGTGCGCAGCGTTTCGCGCTGGGGCTCGCGAAGCGCTCGGGGCTGCCGGTCGACACCTACGATGAGCGCCTGACCTCGGCGATCAGCCAGCGCCGGCTGCGCGAGGTCGGGGTGCGCACCGGGCACGCGCGCGCGCGCGTCGATCAGGGCGCGGCGATCGCGCTGCTCGGATCCTACCTGCTGCGCCTCCGGTCGCGGCCCGCGAACCCGGAGTCCTGAGCGCGTGCCGCCGGTTTCCTCGGGCGATCGCAGACGCTCCTCGCGCGAGAGCGGCCGTACGCCGTGGCGCCGCCCGTTCCGGCCGCGGCGCTGGGCGCTGCTGCTGCTCATCGCCGCCGGCCTCGCGGTGGCCGCGGACCTGTTTCTGCCTGCCGGCCCGTTCCCTCCGCGCGAGCGGCGCGTGGTGCTGGTCGAGCGCGGGCAGACGCTGCGCGGCGTGAGCGAAGAGCTCTCTCGCGTCGGCGTGCTGCGCGGCACGCTCGGCTTCCAGGTGCTGGCCCGGCTGATGCGGCTGGATCGCAGCATCAAGGCCGGCCAGTACTCGTTCCGGCTCGGGATCACGGTGCCGGCGCTGCTGCGAGCGTTCGCGCGCGGCATGAGCGGGCTCAACCTGATCACGATTCAGGAAGGACTCACCTTCAACGAGATCAGCGTGCTGCTCTCGAACCGGCTCGGCGTGCCGATGGCTTCGTTCGATTCGCTCGCGCACAGCCGCGCTTTCCTCGACTCGCTCGGAGTCTCGGCGCCGACTATCGAAGGCTACCTCGCGCCCAACTCCTACGAGTTTCTGCCCGGCACGTCCCCAGAGGTCGCGTTCCGGACCATGGCCAACCGCCAGAACGAGATCCTGCTCAAGGCATCCGTGGGGCGCGACTCGCTCCCGCTCGGGCTCAAGCTCTACGAGGTGCTGACCCTGGCCTCGATCGTCGAAGCCGAGGCGCAGGTGGACGAGGAGCGGCCGCGCATCGCGCGCGTCTATCTCAACCGGTTGCAGATGGGCATGCGCATGCAGGCCGACCCGACGGTTTCGTACGGGCTGGGTCTCGGCCCCAGGTCGCACCTTTTCCTGCGCCAGCTCAAGCGCGACACGCCTTTCAACACGTACCTCAACGAGGGGCTTCCTCCCGGGCCGATCTGCAATCCCGGGGTCGCGAGCATCCGCGCGGTCATCGATCCCCTGCCCGACGTGAAGGACCTGTACTTCGTCGCGCGAGGCCACGGCCGCCATTTGTTCGCCGAGACCTATCAGCAGCACCTTCGGAACATCGCATTCGTGCGCACCGTCGCTCCCAAGCAGGCCGAGAGCGAGAGCACTCACGCCCTGGTGGACACGACGCGCTCGAGGAGTGCAGCGGCGGCAGTGGCGCGCAGCCGCGCGGCCGCGGCCGACACCGCCCGGGCGCGTCACGCGGCAGCGGCCGATACCACGCGGGCACGCCACGCGGCCCCGGACACCGCGCACGCCCGGCCGGCGGTCGCGGACACCGCGCACGAGAAGCCGCGACGCGCCGGCGGCGTGACGCCGGCCGCGAGCCCGAAGAATGGGTCGGGCACGAGGGCGCCATCGAGCACGAAGGCGTCGAGCGCGAAGGCATCATCGAGCGAGAAGCCTCCATCGACGATCGAGACTCCGCCGAAATCGAAGACCGCGAAGGGCAAGCAGCCCGCGTCGAACGCGAAGAGCGCTCCAACGACGAAGGGCGCGGTCGCGGACACGTCACATGCGAAGCGCTCGAACACGACTTCGGTCACAACCAAGCGAACGACTCAGAAGGCTCCCGCCGACACGCTGCGCTCCAAACGCCTGGAGCGGCCGAGGTAGCTGTTGGACTTTCACGCCTTGATCAAGATGCACCGGCTTCCGGGTCCCAAGCTTCTGCTGTTTCTAGTGCTCCTCGCGCTCTACCTAGCGACGGCCTGCCGGACCGTCGGTCCAGGCGACTCCGGCGAACTGATCGCCGTGATGTGCGGTTGGGGCGTTGCCCATGCACCAGCGTTCCCGCTGTTCGTTCTGGCGGGAAACGTCCTCTCTCACCTGGTTCAAACGAGCGAGCCCGCGTTTGCACTGAACCTGATGTGCAGCCTGTTCAGTGCCCTTGCGTGTGTGGCACTTGCGCACGCGGTGACCCTTATGACGGGCCGACCGTGGGCGGGATTCGCGGCCGGGCTCATGCTCGGAACCTCTGCCGTCTTCTGGCAGTACGCGCTGGTCACGGAAGTGTTCGGGCTCAACGCGCTCATGGCTGCGCTCCTTTTGCTGTTGCTGGCTCGCGTGCTGCGGGGCATCGAGGAACGCCGCCCCGTGCTGTGGCCATTGCCGCTTCTGGCGCTGGTGATGTCTACCTCCATCACTCATCACCTGACTCTTTCGCTGCTCGCACTCCCTGTGCTTGTCGTGCTGGCGGTTCAGTCGCGGCCACTCATCCGCAGTGGCGTGTCCGGGCGAGCCGTGAGTCGCACCATCGCGTGGAGTGTTGTTGCCGGACTGTCGGGACTGGTGTTGCTGCTCTACATACCGCTGGCCGCGCGGCACGACCCACCACTCAACTGGGGTGACGTGCGCGATATCGGCGGCCTGATGCGTGTGCTGCTGCGGCAGGATTTCGGCACGGGCATGCTGACGCCCCCGTATGTCGTGGTGGATCAGATTCTCAAGACTGGAGAGCGCGCGAGTCCGCTCGGTATGCGCCACTTCGGTTTCTTCTGGCGCGACCTGCCACAGAGCTTCGGCTGGCTTTTCCCGATGCTGGCGGCATGCGGCCTGATCTGGGTGGCGCGCCGGAGCCGACCGGTGCTGCTACTGAGCGTGCTGTTTGCCGTGGCGATCGTGTTCTTCTTCACCCGAGTCAATGCGCCGGTCGTCCCGCTCTACCTGGGGATCACGCGGCCCTTCTACATCCTTCCGCATGTGTTCCTCGCGTTTCTCGGCGGTCTGGGGCTCGCTTGGCTCATGGAGCGAGCCGCGAAACTCCACCGTGCGGCACCCGTCGTTCTGGGCGCGTTCGCGATTGCCGGGACAGGTCTCGCCATGATGTTCGCGCAATGGTCACGAGTGGACATGCGCATGAACGCGTTCACCCGCGACTTCGGCGCCAACCTCATCGCAGGCATGCCTGCGCGGGCGATCTTCCTTTCCAACGGCGATCTGTTCCGGAACAGCTTCTTCTACCAGCAGACCTGCCTCGGCCGGCGTCCTGACATCACGCTGGTCGAGCAGTCGATGATGGCGGCGTCGTGGTACGTCCGGCAGCTGCGCCGGCGACGGGCGCTCGCGCTGCCCGAGACGATGACGATGTATACGGCAGAGCCGAACACGCAGAGCAAAGCCTGGCTCGATCTCAACCTTAAGCCAGCCACCGACTCCTTGAGGCGTCCGATCGTGGCCGTCAGTCTCATCGATGGGAGCTACGCCTCGGACTATCGACTACTGTCGGTCGGGTTGTGGTCGGAAGTCGTGCGAAAGAACGAGTCCGTCGACGTCTTCGAGTGGGCGAACCGAAGCCTTGGCGCGGCTCGGCGGTGGGCGGTCGCTTCGCTCGCCCGCGATTACCCGGAGACCAGCTGGGAGGGCTCCGAAGGCATCTTCTACCCGTATGCGCTCGGGCGATTGAGAGCCTTGCTGGACATGGCATCGGCCGCGGATCCGGCGCGCAGCGATTCAGCGGAAGTGCCGGCGCTGAGAGAAGCGGAGCGGTGGCGCGGACATCGGCGCGCCGAATATCTCGCCTATCAGGCAGACTTCTGGCAGACGTGCATCACAGATTCCCTGTTCGCGTCCCGGCAATGGCCGTCATCACTTCTCGCCACTCGAGCGATGGCCCTGGCGGAGTCCAGCCTCGCGATCGACCCTGCGAACCTCCAGGCCCTTCAGACCATCGCAGCGCTGCGCAGCACGGTCGCACGCTTCCGCGACCCGGTCGAGGAGCTGCGGATCCGGCGCCGCATCGTCGAAGGGCGGCCGGGAGATACCGCTGAGCTGGTGCTCTATTTTCGTCTGGTGATGTCGATCATGCGTGATTCAGCGCTTCGTGACCCAGCGCTCTTCGACGATGCCCAGGTGGTTCGCCTGCGATTCGTGAGGCTTCTCGAGATCTGCATGAGATGCTCGAACGCCCCGGAGCTCGCCCAACTGCACCAGCGATGGACGATGCCTCTCGAATCGGCGATCGCTGCGCGTTAGCCACGCACCGCGTGGCGTGCCTGTGCTACGATTCTCGCCCCGTGGCCTCGAACCTGCTCATTCAGATCGGCGCGAGCCCTGCCCGCCCCCTGCCGGACCTTGACTGGTCGGGACGCCTCGAACGCCTGCGCGCCATGCTTCGCTCGCTGGACAGCGTAGTCGTCGCCTACTCCGGCGGCGTGGACTCGAGCCTCGTGCTCCGGGTCGCGCACGAGGTGCTGGGGGACCGGGCGCTGGGGGTCATCGGGCGCTCG
>JANMQY010000118.1:0-6722 GCA_031370785.1 Candidatus Eiseniibacteriota bacterium
TGCAGCAGCGTGGGCACCTGAAGCCGTCGCGCCTCGCGCATCACGCGCTGGCGCGCCTCGTTGAATTCGAAGTACAGGCGCGGGCTGATGCGGTCGTGCATCAGCGGATCTTCCTTGCGCTGCTTGAGCACTTCGCGATCGTGCGACATGCCGGACTCATCGAGCCCGTGCGGGAATCCCGTGCCCGGCGAAGTGACGCGCGCGATGTTCGCGAGTGTCAGCTTCCACCACGGCGGCATCTTGCTCACGAGCCCGGGCGCCGACACCGCGACCGCGAGCAGATCGCGCGGATGGGCCAGGGCGAAGTCGAGCGCGAGCACGCCGCCCATCGAGTGGCCGAGCAGCACGCGCTGCATGTCCATGGGCTGCCCGGGCAGGCCGCGCGAGGCGGTGAACATCGCGGGCACGACCTGGTCGCGCAGCACGCTCCACGAGCGCACGTCGCCGCGGGACCCAGGCGCTTCGCCGTGGCCCGGCAGGTCGAGCGCGACCACGGTGTAGCGCGCCTTCACCAGGTCGCTGGCGAGCGCGGCGTAGCGGCCGCTGTGTTCCCCGAGCCCGTGCGCGATCGCGATCAGCGCACGCGGCGCCTCGGCGCACCACGCGCGCCCGGGCAGTACGGTGTCGCGTTCGATGCGCACTTCGATTCCGATCGCCGGCACAGCTCCGACCGTCGGATTCACTGTGGCTCGCCCTCTCCTTCATCGGGGGTCTCGGTGTCCTCGCCAGGCGCGGAAAGGAATACCAGATCGCTCGACGCGTAGCTGCTGCCGGTGTTCTTGACCAGCTTGACCACCTGGCTGATGAAGCTCGCGAAGTCGTCCGGAGCGAGCGTCGCGAGCGGGTGCACCGAGACCGCCCACACCTCGGCCCCGCGCAGCGCGTACTTGGCGTCCAGGGCCCGGTCGTAGTTGGCCTGCAGCAGAACCTGGAGGACTTTCGGATCCAGCTCGTTCAGCTCGCCGATCGGAGCCATGATGCGCATGCGATCGTTGGTATCGTCGCTGAACACATACACCGGGATCTCCTCGCGCATGCCGCGCCAGAAGCCGGGTTGGCCTTCGAGATCGGTGAGGTAGGACTCGAGCAGCTTGGAGATGGCCGCAGTGGTCATGTGTGGCACATCTTCACCCACATGGCCACGTGGCGCACGCACTTTTCGCGTGCGCGATCCGGCCTCGTGGCGCACCATGGAGCGGTCCGCCGCGCTCGGGCGCGTGGCGCGGCGTGAACCCGACCGGAGGAATCCGACCGCATGCGCGTCCCGCCGCTGCTACTCCTGCTGTTGATCGCCCCGCTCTTCGGCTGCGCGCCTCAGGCCGCTCGACCCACGCTTCTCGATGCGCCACCCCGAGTCGGCGACTTCGTCCGTCTTCGCGGCTCGCTCAGCGAAGATGTGGACTGTCGCCTGTTCCGCACCGACGATGGGCGCGTCTACAGCCTCAGCGTGCGCCTCCCGCGCATCACCAACGGCACCAAGCTGTGCATCTACGGCACGATCACGGACGTCACCCAGTGCCTGCGCTCGCCCATGATCGAGGTGGAATCGGTGCGCACGTGGAGCGCTTGCCCCTGAGTCATGCGCGCGCGGCTTGAGCGCGCGGCTTGAGCGAGCGGCGCGCCCCCCGGTACACTCCGGCGTTCCGATCGCACCAACGTGACCCCGAGGACGGCATGCCCATCGAATCACCCAACGACCCGCCACGCCCGGGCCGCCTGATCGTGCCCGGCGCCGAGACCGTCGCCGAGGAGGCACCGCGCATCGTGCTGCCGCCCGGCGTCTCGCGCGAAGAGCCAGAGGACCTGCCCGAGTACCCCAAGCTCCGCCCGCTGATGCTCATGCCGATCCGTGACGGCGAGCGCGATCTGCTGCTGGTCAGCGATCCGCTCGGCGTGATGGATGGCCAGCCGGTACTGGGGATGGAAGCGCTCGCGATCCTGCAGCTACTCGACGGCACCGTCTCGCTCACCGATCTGACCGCCGCGCTCATGCGCGAGAGCAAGGATCTGCGCGTGAGCAACATGGTGAAGGAGTTCATCGCGCAGATCGACAAGCTGCTCATGCTCGACTCGCCGCGCTTCGAGAAGGCGTATCGCGAGCTGCGCGAGGCCTATCATCCGCTCGAGATCCGGCCCGCGGCGCTGGCGGGACGCTCGTATCCCGCCGAACGCGAGGCGCTCGAAGGCGCGCTCGATGCGCACTTCGCCGCGGCCATTGCCGATCGCGACGCCGCTGGCCAGCCGGCCGCGGCTGCCGACGCCTGCCCGCGCGCGCTGATGGCGCCGCACCTCGATCCGCGCCGCGCCGGAGCGGTGATCGCGCGTGCGCTGATCGAGCTCGGGCCCGAGCAGAAGAAGCCGCTGCGCGGGGTCATCTGCGGCACCGGGCACTCGCTGCTCGGCGATCTGTTCGCGCTCACCCGCAAGCACTTCCAGACCCCGCTCGGCAAGGCGCTCTGCGACACCGCATTCGTGGATGCGGTCGCGGGCAAGCTGGGCGAGGCCGCGTACCATGCCGAGCTGGCGCACCGCGACGAGCACTCGATCGAGTTCGCGGTGATTTACCTTCAGCGCCGGCTGCGCGATCGTCCGTTCACCATCGTGCCGATCCTGTGCGGCGGATTCCACGTGCTGCTCGACCAGGGCAGGACGCCGCGTGACGACGCTGCGTTCGAGGCGATGATCGCGGCGGTTCGCGAGGCCGAGCAGAAGCTCGGCGGCGACACGATCTACCTTGCGGGCGTCGACTTCTCCCACGTTGGCCCGCGCTTCGGCGACCCGCCGGTGGACGACCAGGTGCGAGCCGAGATCGAGAAGCTGGATCGCGCGGCGATCGAGGCGGCACGCGTCGGCGACGCCGAGGGCTGGTTCAAGACCATCGCCGAGAACGACGACGCGACGCGCATCTGCGGTTACGCCCCGACCTACGCGATGCTGCGCTGCGCCGAACCCGGCACGGGCAGGCTGCTCAAGTATGAACAGTCGGCGGAGCCCGATACGTCACTGGTGAGCGTGGCGGCGATGGCGTGGCCGTGAGGTGATCGCGTCGCGAAGAATAGCTATCGGATGACGACGCCGCGTGCGGTCAGCGACCGGGATCCCTGGACCAGCCGCACAAGATAGACCCCCGGCGGCATGACGCGACCTTCCGCAAGATCGATCGTGTGATTGCCCGCGCCCAGCCCGCTGAGGTCGCGAGCCAGAATGCTCCGTCCGCCGATATCGAGGACTTCGAGCCGCGCAGGGACGGCGTCGGCTAGCGAAAACTGCACGGTCAGGCCGCGAACCGAGGGGTTGGGGCGCAAGCCCTTCAGGGCGAACCCGGATGCCTGCGGGACCTCCACCCAAGTCTCCCCGTAGGACGCCCCGTCCACTGAAGCGGCGCTGGCGAGGCGGTATCCGTAGCGAGCGCCCGGTGTGACCGAGTAGTCGGTGAACGAGATCTTGCCCGTTCCATCCGGCGCCGCTCGAGCAATCTCCACCCACGCTTCACCCGGAGTCGCGCGAAGGATCACCACCGACGACAGCTCGTGCGTATACCACTGGAGGCTGACATGGTCGGCGTACGCATCGGCGCTGATGAGTGAGACGAGCACCGGTACGATATCTCCGCCGAGTGCCCCGTCGGCGCGGATATTCTGAGCGTAGATGTCGTTGCTCGTTGCGCTTCTGAAGTCGTACCAGGTGACGATCGCCCCGCCCGCATCGTCCGTTGCAATCGCAGGGCTCGATTGATCGTAAATGGCCGTGCAGATCGCCACGCCGTCGGCGGTCCATTGCGGCGCACCGGTCGCATTCACTCGCTGCGCGAAGATGTCACCGCTGGGATTGCGGAAGTCCTGCCATGTGACAATCGCGCCACCTTTTCCGTCCGGGATGATCATCGGACCCACCTGGTCGTTGAGCGCAGTGCAGACCGGGACTCCATCGGCGGTCCCCTGCGGTACTCCAGCCGCATCCACACGCTGCACATAGATATCGGAAGTCGTGCCGCTCCGATAATCCTTCCAGGTCACGAATGCGCCACGAGCGCCGTCCGATGCAATCACGGGGCTGTACTGGTTGTTGACCGCGGTGCATAGCGCCACGCCGGCCGCGGTCGACTGCGGCACGCCCGCTGCGTTCATATGCTGGGCGTAGATATCGAAATTCTGGTAGATGCGGTCGTCCCCCCAAGTGATGATGGCGCCGCCTGCCCCGTCCGAGGCGATTCTGGGAATGCTCGGTTTGCCGGGCCAGATGCAGACCGGCACGCCGTAGTAATAGATCCCATCGTGCGCCCACTGACGGATTCCAGCGCCGTTCAACCTCTGGGCATAGATATAGTAAGTGCCCTGACTAGACGCAGTCTCATAAACAGCGGCGCATCAGGATAACGATGCAGCCGAGCTGGACGAAGCCGACGAAGTTCAGGACGTCGTACTCCCAGCGGGTCACCAGCCGGCGGAAGTTGTGCAGCCAGGCGAACAGTCGCTCGATCTTCCAGCGGCGGCGATAGCGGCGCAGCGGGCGGCCGTCCTGGGTCTTCACTTTGCGGTTGCTGCGGTTCGGTGCGATCAGCTCGACGTCACCTTCTGCAAGCTGCGCCGCGAGCGGGTCGCTGTCGTAGGCCTTGTCCCCGATGAGCCGCTCGGGGAGTTCCGGGATGAAGCGGGCTTCGAGGGTCGAGATGACGAGTCGGACTTCAGCTGGCGAAGCACTGGCCACGTCGATGGCGAGAGGAAGACCATGGCCGTCCGCAACTGCCATGAGCTTTGAGCCCTTTCCGCGCTTCGTCGGGCCCACACAAAGGCCCCCTTTTTCGCCCCCACGAAGGTGGCGTCAATGAAGCACTCGGTCAGATCGAGTTTGCCCCGGTCGCGCAGATCCTTCGCCAGCGTGTGCAGGATCTTGCCGAACACGCCGCTGCGCACCCACTGCTGGAAGCGACGATGACACGTTGCCGGCGACGGATATCGATCGGGCACGTCCTGCCAGGGCGCACCGGTGCGCAGCACCCACAGAATACCGTTGAGTACTTCGCGGTCGTCGCGCCAGGGGCGGCCCCGACCATCGGCGCGCCGACGCGGTTTCGGGATCAGCGGTGCGAGAACGGTCCACTGTTCGTCCTTGAGATCCATCGCTCCCTCCTCGACGCCATCCATGACGCCGTCGGGGAGCAGCTTACACGATCACATCGTTTGTGAGACAGGTTCTAGCAAGTATGCGGTGCACATGGTGCTGGTTCCCGGCGACGGGAACCCTTACCACAGCCGAGTTCTCTTCTGGCGGGGTGCAACGCCCTCTCGTTTCGATGGGGGCGAATGGGGCTGGCGCACCGGCAATGATGGCTGCGCCGCTTTTCCGAGTTCCAGCTTCGACAGTCTTGGGCTTGGGACCTCGGTCCTGGATGTTTTCTGCGCTGGAAACACCCTGCTGCCGGATGGGCGCGTGTTCGTTCCCGGCGGACACGATCCGGTGACCGGCAGCTACGGCGAGAGACGGTCGCGTATCTACGCTCGTGGCTCGGGCAGCGCGGCAGGGAGCTGGAGCGATGGCACTGACATGTCGCAGTGGCGCTGGTACCCGACTGCCACGGCCCTGCGCGACGGACGCGTGATGGTGGCCGGTGGCGACACTTATGCTCATCACCGCATGTTTGGAGGCCGGCACGACGGCGCGATTCCCTCGGGCACCGATGGAGATCTCGTGTACCGCTTCGCGCCGGTCGCCGGCGGGAAGTGGGACGCCGCCGTGATCCCGAACCAAGATCCCATCAACGGCAAGCCGGGCTGGCGTGAAGGTCACACGTTCGTCGAGATGTCTGGAGCATCGGGCTTTCTGGATCCGTCGTCTCGGTACTATCAAGTGTTGTTCGGCGGTCGCGGCGCAAACGGGTCGCCCTTGAACGATACCTGGTTCCTGGCGCGGGACGTCAACACGACGGGGCCGGACTTCACCTACCTGTGGAAGAAGGGTCCTGTGAGCGGCGCCCCGAGTGAGCGCAGCGATCACACTACGATCAGGGCGCTGGACAGCGTGATGGTGGTCTACGGAGGACTGGACAACGGCAACCTGCCGCTCGGCAGTGTCAATAGCCTCTACAAATCGTCAGCCGGTCTCGCATGGCAAGCTGTCAGCCCCTCCGGCACGCCGCCTCCGAATCGCTGCCGCCACACGGCGATCTATGATTCGATGACCTTGATCGTCAACGGTACGCCGACGCCAGTGAAACGGATGATCGTGTTCGGAGGCACGAGCGCGCCGGGACAGACTCCCACGGATGCCAACGTCTACGAATTGCGGTTCACCTCGCCGAACACTGCCCAGTGGCTCGTGATGACGCAGGACACTCTGGGGTATGGCGCACCCTCGCCGCGCTACGGCCATAGCCTCAACCTCGACCCGGCGGTGCGGACCTTGGCACCCAACTTGACCGGCCACGCCGCATTTCTTTTCGGCGGTGCGCTCGGCAATGGGGCGTACTCGAGTGAGCTCTGGACTCTGTGGCTATTTCGGGACGGCAGGTATGGGTGGAAGCCCGCTACCTATAGCGGAGCACCGTCAGCCCGTGCCCGTCACAGCGCAACATTCACAAATGACCAGGGCCACGGCAGCAACGGCGGGCGTCTCTACGTCTTTGGCGGCGAGAACAATTCGGGGCCAGCCGACAAGGCTGTGTACGTGTTGGATCCATGGGTCCAGGGCACGAGCTGGTCCACGCCGCCCTGGCAGGCGGCAGC
>JANMQY010000012.1:0-14745 GCA_031370785.1 Candidatus Eiseniibacteriota bacterium
GCGGTCAAGACCATCGGCGAGCTGCACCCTGATCTGGTATTCCTCGACGTGCAGATGCCCAAGCTCGACGGATTCGAGGTGCTGGAGCTGCTCGAGCCGGCGCCGGCGGTGATCTTCTGCACCGCGTACGATGAGTTCGCGCTGCGCGCGTTCGAGATCCACGCGGTCGACTACCTGCTCAAGCCGTTCGGTCGCGAGCGGCTGAACGAAGCGCTCGAGCGGGTACGCGAGCGGCTGAAGGCATCGAGCGCCGCGGGCGCCGGCTCGACGCGCGCGAGCGCCACGCCGCCCACGTCTCTGGCCGCGGCAGCGCGCCCGGCGGGCCAGTACGCTGAGCGCATCGTGGTGAAGGATGGCGCCAACGTGCACGTCATCCCGGTCGAGCGGCTCGATGTGGTCGAGGCGCAGGATGACTATGTGGAGATCCGCGCCGAGGGGCGAGCCCATCTCAAGCACCAGTCGCTGGCCGCGCTGGCCGAGGCGCTCGATCCCGCGCGCTTCGTGCGCGTGCACCGCTCCTACCTGGTCAATGTCGAGCGCATCGCGCGTCTCGAGCTGCTCGCCAAGGACAGCCGGGTCGCGATCCTGCACGATGGCCGCCAGATTCCGGTGAGCCGCAGCGGGCACGAGCGCCTGCGGGAGTTGCTGGCGTAGCCGGAACCGTCCGGGTGTAACGTAGAGAGTGCATGTTCACTTCCAGGCATCGCGCGATGTGGATCGTCGCTGCGCTGGTCACGGTGGCGTTCTCGGCGCTGGACATCGTGACACGCAGCCGGTTCGTCGCGTGGGCGTTCATCGGGGCGGCAACCGCCGCCGCCGTGATGCTCGCGCGCAATGTGCCCGACAGTGCGGCGGGCCGCCCACCAATGAGGCCTTCAGCGGCGGGCGCCCGCGGAGGGCCATACGCCGCCGACGAATATGCGCCGCCGTTGCGTGCCCTGTGGCGCGAGAGCCTGCTGCTCGGGCTCACCGGGTTTGGCGGCGGACTGGCGGTCCTCTCCAACATCGAGCGCCGCCTGGTGGCGCGCCGCCACTGGATTCGTGAGCGCACGTTCCTCGAGTCCGCGGCGCTGGCCCAGAGCCTGCCCGGCGCCGCCGCCGCGAACACACTCGCGCTGATCGGCCTGCGCCTGCGTGGTCTCTCGGGCGCGGTCACCGCGGTCGGCGGCTTCATCCTGCCCTCGTTCCTGATCCTGCTCGCCTTTGCGCTCCTCTACGGCCGGGTACGCGGCATTGCGGCGATCGACGCGCTGTTCCACGGGCTGAGGCCCGCGGTCGCGGGCCTCGTCGCCGCGACCGCGATGCGCATGGGCGGACGCCTTGCGTTCGAGCCCCAGGGGCGGCCCGGCGGATGGCGCCTGTTGGTGCGCGACCACTGGGCGCTGGGCCTCATGCTCGGCTCGGGGCTCGCTGTGGCCTTCGCCCATCTCGGTGTGGTCGAAGTGCTGCTGCTCGCCGGCATGGTCGGACTGATCCGCGGCAAGCTGCTCGCGCGCATCGATCCGCTCAAGCTGGTCGAGGCGCAGTGGCGCTGGCTGCGGCGCCGCGCGTGGTTGATCGCCCACGCGGAGCCGGTCGCGGGCTGGAGGCGCTGGCTGCGAGATCGCGAAGACGATCTGTTCGCGCTAGCACCGCTCAGTCTGCCGCTCATGGGTCCGGGCTTCCCCGGCGCATGGCGCGCGCTGGGGGACCTGTGCGGCATCTTCTTGCGCGCGGGCGCGACCACGTTCGGCGGCGGCTTCGTCATGATCCCGCTGCTCGAGAACGAGCTGGTCAGGGCGCGCGGCTGGCTTACTCCCGAGGCGTTTGCCGACGCGATGGCGCTCGGCCAGATCACGCCCGGGCCGGTCGTGATCACGGCGACATTCGTCGGCTACACGCTCTCCGGATTGACCGGCGCGCTGCTCGCGACGATATCGGTGTTCCTGCCGGCGTTCCTGATGGTGCTGGTGGTGGGAGGGTCGGCGCAGCGCTTCCGGCAGATGAGTGGCGTGCAGGCGTTCCTGCAGGGCCTTCAGCCGGCGGTTGTCGGGGTGATGTTCGCCGCGGCGATTGCGCTGCTGCGCTCCGCGGGAGTGACGCCCTTCAGCCTCGCGCTCGCGCTGGTTGCGTTCGCGACGCTGGCGACGTGGCGCATCAACTCGGCCTGGGTGCTGTTCGGCGGGAGTCTGGCCGGACTCGCGGCGCGAGCGCTCGGGGTGTGAGGTTGCGCCGCGAGGGGCGACGGGCGAGAAACCTGCTCTCTACACCCGCCCGGGCACGGCCGGCGAGCGACGCCGGAACCACCACGTGAAGAACGCGGCGATCAGGATGAACGGCAGCACCGGCACGACGAGCATCACGATGCCGAAGCCGAAGAACACCGCGCCGACCACGCACGCGAGCACGATCAGCGGCAGCAGGAGCAGCGCAGTGAAGACGTGAAACACCCAGCCGAGCAGCCGGAGCGGCATGAACAGCAGCCAGCACACCATCGCGGCGACCGCAGCCAGCGTGCCGAAGACCACAAATCCGGCGATCGCCAGCGCTCCCAGCCCGAGCAGCCCGAACATTTTCTCGATCTCCCGCTAGGGCGCGCCGGTCCGGCCAGAGCCGCATTGGCCCGATGCCGCCGGGCACGCCAACACGGGGCATTCTACGTCCGGTCGTTCCGGATGTTGCAAATGCCGGCCATGGGCACCCGCGACAGTTGTGGGTCGGGTGAGCAACTCGCTCTGGAGCGAGTTGAAGGGCGGATGGGTCAACTCGTTCTGGAACGAGTTGCCGGGCAACTGGCTCTGGGAGCCAGTTCGCCCGCCCGAAGACCGCGCCGGTCGCCCCGGGGTCCGCGTCTGCCCGGCGCCGGGCCCGGGGAGTCGCGCCTCGCCGTGGCTCCTGATAGATTTCAGGCTTCGCTGCCCTCCATTGGGCGGCTTCGCCCGGGGGATCGGCATGGCAGCCGCAAAGATTTCGGTGATGAACAACGGGTCGCTGCGCGTCGAAGGCGACTTCGAGATCGTGGATCAGGACGGCCGTCCGTTCGGCCTCGCGGGGCGGGGGAAAGTGTCCCTGTGTCGGTGCGGGCAGTCGAGCAACAAGCCGTTCTGCGACGGAACGCACAAGACCTGCGGCTTCGAGTCCACGCTCGTCGCCTTCGATCTGCCGGCGCCGGCCCCGAAGCCCGCGCCTTGAAATGCGGGTCGCGTGAAGCTCGGCACGCTGCTCGCCGCCGTCTTGCTGCTGGCCGCGGCCGGCGTGTGCGTGCGGCTCGGCATCTGGCAGGTGTCGCGCCTTCACCAGAAGCAGGCGATGAACGCCGCGCTGCGCGAGGCGCTCGCGGCGCCGCCGCTGACGCTCGGCGCCGTGCCCGCGCCGCCGGACTCGGTGCGCCACCGGCGCGTGCGCGCGCGCGGACGGTTCGATGAGCGGCATCAGCTGTTGCTGGTCGGGCGCAGTCACGATGGCAGCCCGGGGGTCAACGTCGTGACGCCGCTGATGCTCGAGGGCGGATCGGCGGTGCTGGTGGATCGCGGCTGGATCTATGCGGGCGACGCCGCAACCGCGCGCCCGCAGGAATTCCCGGAGCCTGGAGTGCGCGACGTGGTTGGGATCGCGGATCTGCTTGTCGGAGGGCGGGGCGGCGCGCCTTTACGCACGCTGGAGGACGACAGCGTCACGGTGTGGACCGCGCGCTGGATGGACCTCGACACGCTGGCGGCCCACTTCCCCTATCGAATCGCGCCGTACACGATCCGCCAGTTGCCGGGTGAGGACGTTCCCGAGCATCCCGCGCGCTCGGCGCCGAAGCCCTTGGATGAAAGCATGCATGTGAGCTACGCCGCACAGTGGTTCCTGTTCGCGGCCATACTTCTGTTCGGTCCGGCCGTCGTGATGCTGTCGCGCAGGCGTGAGGCGCGCGGCCCGAAATCCGACCTCGACATTCCGACCCGACCCGATGGGAGATCGAATCGATGACTCGAATGTTCAGCACCGTCCTGCTGCTGCTCGTGTCCGCCGCGCTCGTTCCTTTCGCCGCGCGCTCGGCGTCTGCTGCGCCCGCCGTCCGGCCCGGGGCGGCGCTCGCGAAACTGTGCGACGAGTTCTGGCAGGGCTGGCTCGCGGCCTATCCGACCCAGGCCACCGTGCTCGGCGATCATCGTTACGACAATCGGCTCGAAGACATCTCGCTGGCAGGGAGCGCACGCGAAGAGGCGCGACTCAAGAGTGTGCTCGCGCGCGCGCAGGCGATCGATGAGAAGGCGCTGAGCCCGGCCGAGCGCGTCTCGCGATCGGCGCTGATACTTGAATGCCAGAACGAGCTGGACGAGAGCGCGTGCCGGCTCGGCGAGTGGGTGGTGGATCCGCGCGGCGGCCCGCCTACCGAGTTCATGAACCTGCCGGACTTCACCGTGATCATCACGCCCGAGGATGCGGCGAATTACGTGGCCCGCTGTCGCGCGATGGGTCCGTACGTGGATGCGCGCATTGCGAACCTGACCCGTGGCCTCAAGAGCGGAAGGGTGGGAACGCGCGCCGGCGTCACCAAGACGCTTGCCGAGCTCGACACGCTGCTCGCGCAGAGCACCGAGAGCTGGCCGCTCCAAGCCCCGGTCACCGAAACCCGCCTCGACTGGACGGCGCAGCAGAAGCTCGACTTCGCGAACGGCCTGGAGTCGGCGCTCAACGATGTGGTCCGGCCCGCGCTCACGCGCTACCGCGATTTCCTGCGATCGGCGATCCTGCCCGCGGCGCGCAGCGACGAGAAGGCGGGGCTGTCGTTCCTGCCCGAGGGTCGCGAGGTGTATCTCAAGCGCATCCGCACCCAGACCTCTCTCGATCGCACGCCCGAACAGCTGCACCAGCTCGGTCTCGATCAGGTGGCCAGGGTGCGCAAGGAGATCAGCGAGCTGGGCAAGAAGGTGCTCGGCACCGATGACCTGGCCGAGATCCAGAAGAAGCTGCGCACCGATCCCGCGATGCACTTCCGGACCGCCGCCGAAGTCGAGGGAAAGGCGCGAGAGACGCTCGCTCGCGCCAAGGCCGCGATCCCGGGTTACTTCCGGGTGCTGCCCAAGGCGGATTGCCAGGTGAAGGTGATGGGCAGCTACGAGGCGCCGCATTCGACCATCGCCTACTATCGCCAGGGCGCGATCGATGGCTCGCGGCCGGGCAACTACATGATCAACACCTACGCGCCCGAGACGCGGCCGCGCTACGAGGCCGAAGCGCTGGCGTTCCACGAGAGCATTCCCGGGCATCACCTGCAGATCGCGATCGCGCAGGAGCTCCAGGGCGTGCCCGAGTTCCGCCGCCAGCTCGGCGTGACCTCGTACGTCGAAGGCTGGGCGCTCTACACCGAGCGCCTCGCGGACGAGATGGGCCTCTACTCAAGCGATACCGATCGCCTGGGCATGCTCTCGTTCGACGCATGGCGCGCATGTCGCCTCGTGGTCGACACCGGCATGCACGCCATGGGCTGGACCCGCCAGCAGGCGATCGACTACATGACCGCGAACACGGTGCTGGCGGAAAACAACATCGCCAACGAAGTGGATCGCTATCTCGGCGATCCCGGACAGGCGCTGGCGTACAAACTCGGACAGATCGAGATCCTGGACCTGCGCGCCCAGGCGAAGAAGCGGCTCGGCGATCGGTTCGATCTCAAGGCGTTCCACGAGACTGTGCTCGAGAATGGCGCGGTCGCGCTGCCGGTCCTGCGCCAGCAGGTCGAGGCATGGATCGCGACTCAGGAAGGAGCGAAGTGATGAGCAGCCTGCGACCGACAAACTTGGGGAGAGCATCGATGAAATTCGCGAGAACGATGACGAGCGTCGCACTGCTGATGGCCGCGGGCGTGGCCGCTGCGCAGTCGCCTTCGGCGAAGTTGCCCGAGACGCCGAAGCGACCGGTCGAGGATCGCTACTTCGGCGTGACCGTGCGCGAGGACTACCGCTGGCTCGAGAACTGGTCCGACCCCGACGTCAAGGCGTGGAGCGAGGCCGAGAACGGCGTCACGCGACACTACCTCGACAGCCTGCCGGATCGGCCCGCGATCCTGCGCCGCGTCGAGGAGCTGTCGCGCAGCCTCACACCCGCGTACCGCTCGCTGAGCTGGCGCGGCGGAGCGCTGTTCGCGATCAAGGACCAGCCGCCCAAGCAGCAGCCCATGCTGGTGCGGCTCGGCTCGCTCGACGATCTGACGCAGGAGACGGTGCTCGTCGATCCCAACACGCTCGATCCGACCGGCGGCACCGCGATCGACTTCTACGAGCCTTCGCTCGACGGTTCGAAGGTCGCCGTCTCGCTGTCGCAGGGCGGAAGCGAGTCGGGCACCGTGCATGTCTATGATGGAAAGACCGGCGCCGCGCTCCGCGATCTCGTTCCACGCGTGCAGGGCGGCACCGCGGGTGGGAGCGTGACCTGGAACGCCGATGCCACCGGATTCTGGTGCACGCGCTACCCCGCACCCGGCGAGCGGCCGGAGGCGGACCTGTCGTTCTACCAGCAGGTGTACTGGCACAAGCTCGGCGAGTCCGCGGATCGGGACGCGTACGTGCTCGGCAAGGACTTCCCGAAGATCGCAGAGATCAAGCTCGACACCTCGCACGACGGCAAGTGGCTGCTGGTCGAAGTGCTCAACGGTGACGGCGGCGAGCACGCGTTCTGGCTGCGCGCCGCGAACGGGAAGGCGTTCACGAAGGTCGCCGAATTCGTCGACCGCATCGTTGGCGCGAAGTTCGGCGACGGTGGGCTCTACCTGCTGTCGCGCAAGGACTCGCCCAACGGCAGCATCCTGCGCGTGCCGTTCGCCGCACCTGATCTGGCAAAGGCGAAGACCGTGGTGCCCGCGAGCGAAATCGCGATCGAGGACTTCCGGCCCGCCGGACCCAGGCTCTACGTGCAGGACATCATCGGCGGCCCCTCCGAAGTGCGGGTGTTCGATCTCGACGCCCGCGCGCTCGGCAAGCTCCCGATACCCGCAGTGAGCAGCGTGGGCGGCATCGTGCACCTGAACGGCGATGAGGTGCTGGTCGAGCGCTACAGCTACACCGAGCCGCCGCGCTGGATGCGCTACGACCCGGCGACCGCGGCCTTCCGGCCTACTGCGCTGGCTCTCAAGTCACCCGCCGACTATTCGGACGTCGAAGTGCGCCGCGAGTTCGCGATGTCCAAGGACGGCACGCGCGTGCCGATCAACATCCTGTTCAAGAAGGGAACCAAGCTGGATGGTAGCGCGCCCGCGCTGCTCACCGGCTACGGCGGCTACGGGCTGAGCCAGCGCCCCGGCTTCAGCTCGACGCGCAAGCTCTGGCTCGAGCAGGGCGGAGTGTTCGCCGTTGCCAACATCCGCGGCGGCGGCGAGTACGGCGACGCGTGGCATCTGGCCGGCAACCTGACGAAGAAACAGAACGTGTTCGACGATTTCGCCGCGTGCGCGCAGTACCTGGTGGACCGCCACTACACCAGCATCGACCGGCTCGCCTGCCAGGGCGGCAGCAACGGCGGGCTGCTGATGGGCGTGATGCTGACCCAGCATCCCGAGCTGTTCCGCGCCATCGTCTCGAGCGTGGGCATCTACGACATGCTGCGCGTGGAGCTGAGTCCCAACGGCCTGTTCAACATCACCGAGTTCGGCACCGTGACCGATTCGGCGCAGTTCCGGGCGCTCCATGCCTATTCGCCCTATCACCACGTACGTGATGATCAGCAGTACCCGTCGATAATGTTCCTGACCGGCGCCAATGACCCACGCGTCGACCCGATGAACTCGCGCAAGATGACAGCGCGCATGCAGGCGACCGCGACCAGGAACCCGGTGCTGCTGCGCACCAGCTCGAGCACCGGCCACGGAATCGGCAGCCCGCTCTCGGCACGGAACGAGCAGCAGGCCGATATCTACGCATTCCTCATGGCCCAGCTCGGCATGCACTGGCAGAAGGGCGCGGTGGCCGTGCCGTAGGGCGGCGAACCCACGAATCCGCCTCCGGCCGGGGCGCTCCCGAAGGCGCGCCCCGGCCTAATTTCTTCCTGCCTCGCCGCCGATAACGAGTGGGTCTCATTGCGTCGCGGCCTCGCCGCGTCGCAAATGGGTATCGGAGCGCGCCGCCACCCCGCATCCCGCTGTCCCTCGCATCGGGCGCGAACCACAGGCCGCTGGTTCATGGGGAATTCCAAGGATGGCACGTCCCTTCCACGCGTTGGTACGCACGTGGCGGGCGCGGTTCTTCTCCGCGCCTCGACCCGGCTTCCTCGCTCCCGGCCTCACCATTGCCTGGGCCGTGCTGCTGATCGCCCTGCTCGCGGCCGCGTGGACCTGGCGCATCGCGGAAATCCGCGCCCATGCCGAAACCCGCGCGCGCTTCGATCAGGAAGCCGAGCGCACGCGGGCGGTGATTCTCGAGCGCATGAGTCGCTACGGAAACGTGCTGCTCGGAGCCCGGGGGTTCTACGGCGCGAGTCATTCGGTCGAGCGCATCGAGTGGAAGGCGTACACCCAGAACCTCTCACTCGAGCAGAACTATCCGGGCCTGGTCGCGCTCGGGTACGTCGCCAATGTGCCGCCCGGGGACCAGGCCGGGTTCGAATCCCGGACCCGCGCAGATGGCGCGCCGGGCTTCCGAATGAAGCCGCCCGGCGCCCGCGATGGCTATCAGGTCGTCACGCTGATGGAGCCGGCTTCCCTCAACGCCGATCTGATCGGGCTGGACTTGGGCGTCCGGCCGGACGTGCGCAAGGTGCTCGACCGCTCCCGCGATCACAATCAGCTGCGCCTCAGCGGCGAGCTGAACCTCCGCCCGCACGCGCGCGGCGCGGCGGTAGTGGCGTTCTGCCTTCCGATTTATCGCAACGGCGCGACTCACACCACGCGCGCGGAGAATCGCGCCGCGGCGGTCGGATGGGTCGTGGCCCTCATCGACCTGCGGGCGATGATGAACGATCTCGGGAGCACGATGCCTTCAAATCTTGACTGCTCGATCTACGATGGATCGGAGGTCGATGCCTCGAAGGTGCTCTACCGCGCCTCTCTGCGCTCCGACGCCGGGAGCCTCGGGAAGTCCGGGATCTCGGCCACCGCCAGTAGCACCATTGGAAATCGTCTGTGGACCATCTTCGTCTCCCCACAGGCGGGGTTCGAAGGGATGATGGATCGCAGCCGGCCGCTGCTCGTGCTGGCGCTCGGGGTGATCTGCGCGCTGCTGCTGTTCGGGATGGTGTGGTCGCTCGCCACCGCGCGGGTGCGCGCGATCGCCCTGGCCGACCGCATGACCGCTTCGCTGCGCGAACGCGAGGCGGAGGCTGCCAAGCTCGCGCTGGTCGCGAGCCGGACCGACAACGGGGTTCTCATCCTTGATGGGCGCGGCCGAATCGAGTGGGTCAACGACGGCTTCACTCGCATCACCGGGACCGAGCTCGACGATTCGGTGGGCCGGAGCCTCGATGAAGTCCTGACCGATTCCGAGACCCATGCCAAGACCGTCCTCGGCATCCAGGCCAGCATCGAGCGCGGCCATGCTTTCGACGGCGACATCCTCATGCGCCCCGAGTGCGGCGACTCGGCTTGGCTCGCGCTCCAGATCCAGCCGATCGTGGACAGCGGGCATTCGGTGACACGCTTCATCGTGCTGGTGCGCGACATCACCGAGCGCAAGCGCGCCGAGCAGGAAATGGAGCGGGTGAAGGAGGAGGCGCTCGCCGCTTCGCGCATCAAATCCGAGTTCCTCGCGAACATGAGCCACGAGATCCGCACCCCGATGAACGGCGTGATCGGCATGACCGACCTGCTGCTCGACACCGATCTGACCACCGAGCAGCGGCAATTCGCGGAGATGACCCGCACCAGCGCAGACGGCCTGCTGACGATCATCAATGACATCCTCGACTTCTCGAAGATCGAAGCGGGCCGGCTCGACCTCGAGCGCATCACCTTCAGCCTGCGCGACAACCTGCGCGATACGCTCAAGCCGCTCGGGTTCCGCGCGCACCAGAAGGGGCTGGAGCTGGCGATGGACATCGCGGCCGACGTCCCGGACGCGGTGACCGGGGACCCGAGCCGTTTGCGCCAGGTGGTGATCAATCTGGTCGGGAACGCGATCAAGTTCACGAACCGCGGCGAGGTCGTGGTCCGGGTCTCCTGCGAATCAGAGACGGCGGATGAGACCACGCTGCTGGTCGAGATCCGGGACACCGGAATCGGCATTCCCCAGGACAAGCAGGCGATGATCTTCGACGCCTTCTCTCAGGCCGATGGCTCGATGACCCGGCGCTACGGCGGAACCGGACTCGGCCTCGCGATCTCATCCAGCCTGGTGCGCATGATGGGCGGGCAGATCCGGGTGGAGAGCGAACCCGGGCAGGGGAGCCGCTTCATGTTCACCGCGCGCCTCGGTGTCGCCGAGCGCGTCGTGAGGCCCGTCGTGCCGGCCGGCTACGCGACGCTGCGCGGGCTGCCGGTGCTGGTCGTGGATGACAACCACACCAACCGGCACATCCTGCACGAGCTGCTCAAGGGCTGGGACATGGAATCCACGCTCGAGGAGCATGGAGTCGATGCGATCACGACGCTTCAGCTCGCCGCGGATCAGGGCGAGCCGTACGCGCTGGTCATTCTCGACATGCAGATGCCGGGCATGGACGGGTTCTCGGTCGTCCAGCGCATGCGCGAGGATGCGCGCACTCGCGACACCGTCGTGATCATCCTGACTTCATCGGGCCTGCTCGGCGATGCGGCGCGGTGCCGCGACCTGGGCGTGGCCGGCTACCTGACCAAGCCCGTGACCGCTTCGGATCTGCTCGACAGCATCCAGCACGTGCTCGGCCACCGGGTCGATCCCGACGCGCCGCATCTGGTGACGCGTCATTCGCTGCGCGAGAGCCGCACGCGTCTGAAGGTGCTGCTTGCCGAGGACAATCCGGTCAACGCCACGGTCGCCACTCGCGTGCTCGAGAAGCGCGGGCACAGCGTGGTGGCTGTCGACAACGGCGAAAAAGCGCTGGCGGAGTTCCAGAGCGAGGAGTTCGATCTGGTGCTGCTCGACGTGCAGATGCCGGTCATGGACGGTCTCGAGACCGCGACCCGCATCCGAAAGCTCGAGAAGGAGTCGGGCGGTCACGTTCCGATCATCGCGATCACCGCGCACGCCATGAAGGGGGATCGCGAACGCTGCCTCGCCGCGGGAATGGATGGCTACCTTTCCAAGCCGATCCAGCCCGGCGAGCTGCTGGATCTGCTGGATCAGCTGACGGGCGGGCAGACGGTCGCGCCACCGGCCGCAGAGAAGCCGAGGAAGGTGGAGCCCGCGATCGCCCGCGAAGCGGCGCCGGACAGGACCGGGTCCGCGATCGCCCGCGAAGCGATGCCGGACAGGACCGAGTCCGTGATCGATCGCGAGGCGATGCTCAAACGCCTCTACGGCGACAAGGATCTTCTCGAAGAGCTGTGCGTCCTGTTCAAGGCCGAAGTGCCGCCGATGCTGGAGCGTCTGCGTGAAGCGGTCGCGAGCGGCGACATGAGCGCCACGAACAAGCTCGCGCACAAGCTCAAGGGCGGGTTGCTGAACTTCGCGGCCGAGCCGTCGGTGCGCGCGGCGCGAGCCCTCGAGGCGGCGGGGCGCGAGAACGATCCGACACGCGCGGCCGAAGGCTTCAAGACGCTCAAGATCGAGATCGAGCGCCTGGGCAACGAACTCGACGATTTCGAGCAACCGCGCGCGGCGTGAGGCGAGGCGACGGAGCAGCGGAATGCCGCGCCTGCCAGGCTGCGGACACTGGCGGGCCCATTCCACTCGACCCTTGCCAAGCTGAAAACGAACGCTCAGACTCATCGCTCCTCAGACCGCATCGGGTGGGACGTGCATCGGGGATCCTCTCCTGCCCGGCGTTCCTGGCACCCTCTTCGCGGCCGAAGGGTGGAGGTCCGCGATGTCAGGTGCGAGAAGGCTGGTCCTGCTTCCCATCGTCCTCGCAACTCTCGGCTCTGTAGCTCCAGCGGCATGGGCGGCGTGGCCGAGCGACCCCAACGTCAACGTGCCGCTCTGTACCGCCACCAACTTCCAGTTCAACCCCATGATCGCATCGGACGGCGCGGGTGGGGCGATCGTCACCTGGGTCGACCGCACTAGCTACGACATCTACGTCCAACGTGTGAACGCCGCCGGGGTGCCGCAATGGACCGCCAACGGCGTGGCGCTCTGCACCGCTGCCAACGAGCAGTCCACCCCCACGATTGCATCGGACGGCGCGGGCGGCGCGATCGTCACCTGGCAGGACAACCGCAGCGGCACGAACAACGACATCTATGCCCAGCGCGTGAACGCGGCCGGGGTGCCGCAGTGGACCGCCGACGGCGTGGCGCTCTGCACCGCCGCCAACTTTCAGTACAACCCCACGATTGCATCGGACGGTGCGGGCGGCGCCATCGTCACCTGGCAGGACCAACGCGTCCCCGACTACCACATCTATGCTCAGCGGGTGAACGCGGCGGGGGTGCCGCAGTGGACCGCCGACGGCGTGGCGCTCTGCACCGCAGCCATCGGCCAGCGGGGCCCCACAATCGTATCGGACCTGGAGGGCGGGGCGGTCGTCACCTGGCGGGACTACCGCAGCACCACCGGCGCCGATATCTACGCCCAGCGGGTGAACCCGGCGGGGGTGCCACAGTGGACCGCCAACGGTGTGGCGCTCTGCACCGCCGCGAGCAACCAGTACAACCCCACGATCGCATCGGACGGCACGGGCGGGGCGATCGTCACCTGGGAGGACTTCCGCAGCGGCACGTACTACGACATCTACGCTCAGCGGGTGAACGCGGCGGGAGTGCCGCAGTGGCTCGCCAACGGTGTGGCGCTCTGTACTGCGGCGAACAACCAGCAGCTCCCCACGATCGCATCGGACGGCGCGGGCGGCGCGTTCGTCACCTGGTACGACATCCGCACCGGAACCAACTACGACATCTATACCCAGCGGGTGAGCGCGGCGGGCGTGCCGCAATGGACCGCCGATGGTTTGGAGCTTTGCACTTCCGCCAACGAGCAGTCCCACCCCACGATCGCATCGGACGGCACGGGCGGGGCGATCGTCACCTGGCAGGATTACCGCGACGGCATCACTGACATCTACGCCCAGCGCGTGAACGCGGCGGGAGTGCCGCAGTGGACCGGCAACGGCGTGGTTCTCTGCAGCGCCGCCAGCGCCCAGTACAACCCCACGATCACATCGGACGGCGCGGGCGGGGCGATCGTCACCTGGGAGGACTTCCGCGGCGGCACGTACTACGACATCTACGCGCAGAATGTGAATCCCGACGGGACGCTCGGTGGAACCGTCGTATCGGTCCCGCCCTTGTCCATCGCGACGAGCTTCGCGTTACACAGCGTTCAGCCCAACCCCAGTTTCGGCGAGTTCCGCGTCTCTTTCTCATTGGTGGACGGCACGCCGGCGATGCTGGAACTGTATGACCTCACAGGACGCCGCATCGAGTCGCAATCGGTCGGCGGTTTCGGTCCCGGAACGCACGTCACGTCGCTGACGCCGCGCGTGGCCTCGTTGCCTCCGGGGATCTACTGCGTGAGCCTCACGCAGGGCAGTCACCGCGCGCTCAGCAAGGTTGCCATCGTGCGATAGTGCTTTGCGCCTGAAGTGAGTGGGGGGACGAGGCGCCAGGTGCCTCGCCCTGTATTAGGTGCTAGATTCCCAGTCGTTCCCGGGGACCCTGTGTGTCCCCCTTTCTCAACCGAGGGCCCTGTGTGCCCTCGCCACTGGAAAGGAACCGTCATGAACGCCTCCCGCCTGAACGATCCGTTCGGCGCGCGCGCCGCGCTCGCCACTCCCGCCGGCAACCTCACCATCTACCGCCTCGACCGACTCGCCTCTTCGCTCGGCGTCTCGCTCGACTCGATTCCGTTCTCGATCCGTGTCCTGCTCGAGTCCGCGCTACGCAACTGCGACGGCTATCAGGTGAGCGAGGACGACGTGAAGCGGCTCGCGCGATGGAGCCCCACCGCCGAAGACATCGAAATCCCGTTCAAGCCCGCGCGCGTGATCCTCCAGGACTTCACCGGCGTCCCGTGCGTCGTGGATCTCGCCGCGATGCGTGACGCAGTCAAGCGCCTGGGCGCGGATCCCGCGAAGATCAATCCGCTGGTGCCGGTCGACCTCGTGATCGATCACTCGGTCCAGGTCGACCTGTTCGGCAGCGGGCTCGCGCTTGAAAAGAACGCCGAGATCGAATTCGAGCGCAATCGCGAGCGGTACGAGTTCCTGCGCTGGGGGCAGAAGGCATTCCGGAACTTCCGCGTGGTTCCGCCCGCGACCGGCATCGTGCATCAGGTGAACCTCGAGTATCTCGCGCAGGGCGTGATGACCGCGACCATCGGCGGCGAGAAGCTGGCATTCCCCGACTCGCTGGTGGGGACCGACTCGCACACCACCATGATCAACGGGCTGGGCGTGGTCGGATGGGGCGTCGGCGGTATCGAGGCCGAAGCGGTGATGCTTGGCCAGCCGCTGTTCATGGTCATGCCGCAGGTGGTCGGCTTCAAGTTGACCGGCACGCTGCGCGACGGCGTGACCGCGACCGACCTGGTGCTCACGGTCACGCAGATGCTGCGCAAACGGGGAGTGGTCGATAAGTTCGTCGAGTTCTATGGGCCGGGCCTCTCGGCGATGTCGGTCGCCGACCGAGCGACCATCGCGAACATGTCGCCCGAGTACGGCGCGACCATGGGCTACTTCCCGGTCGACGACGAAACGCTGCGCTATCTGGAGCGC
>JANMQY010000056.1:0-16155 GCA_031370785.1 Candidatus Eiseniibacteriota bacterium
GCCTCCAACATGCTCAAGCCTGCGCTGGCCCGTGGCGAGCTCCAGTGCATCGGCGCGACCACGCTCGACGAGTATCGCAAGTACATCGAGAAGGACGGCGCGCTCGAGCGGCGCTTCCAGCCAATCATGGTCGACCAGCCGAGCGTCGAGGACACCATCGCGATCCTGATGGGACTGCGCGACAAGTACGAGGCGCACCACGGGGTCAAGATCACCGACGAAGCGGTGGTGCAGGCGGTCAAGCTGGCCGACCGCTACATGAACGACCGCTTCTTCCCGGACAAGGCGATCGACGTGATCGACGAGGCCTGCGCACGTGCCCGGCTGTCGGTCAGCACCGTGCCTTCCGAGATCCACGAGCTGGAAAAGAAGCTCGAGGAGGTCATCAAGGAGAAGGAGTCGGCGATCCGCGGGCAGGAGTACGAGAAGGCCGCGCGCCTGCGTGACAAGGAGAAGGAGCTGCGCGCGCGGCGCAACGAGCTCAAGAAAACGTGGAGCGAGTCGAAGCGCGACAAGGAGGTCCAGGTGACCGAGGACCTGATCGCGCGGGTGCTCTCGACCATGACCGGGATCCCGGTGGTCAAGCTGGCGGAGGAGGAGACGCAGAAGCTGTTGCGCATGGAGGACACGATCGAGAAGCGCGTGGTCGGCCAGACCGAGGCGCTGGCGGCGGTCTCGCGCGCGGTGCGGCGCAACCGCGTCGGGCTGCGCGATCCCAAGCGTCCGATCGGCTCGTTCATCTTCCTGGGGCCGACCGGTGTCGGCAAGACCGAGCTGGCGCGTGCGCTCGCGAACTTCCTGTTCGACGACGAGGACGCCCTGATCCGGATCGACATGAGCGAATACATGGAGAAATTCTCGGTCTCACGCCTGGTGGGAGCACCTCCGGGGTATGTGGGGTATGAGGAGGGCGGTCAGCTCACCGAGAAGGTGCGCCGGAAGCCTTATTCCGTGGTCCTGCTGGATGAGATTGAAAAAGCGCACCCGGATGTGTTCAATGTCCTGCTTCAGGTGCTGGATGACGGCGTTCTGACCGACAGCTCCCGTCGGCGGGTGGACTTCAAGAACACCGTGATCATCATGACGTCCAATCTGGGCGGGCGACAGATCGTCAGCGGCGGTCGTCACCTGGGCTTCAAGCAGGCCGAAGGCTCGGCCGCGCAATTCCAGGAGATCAAGAGTACCGTCAACGAAGAGCTGAAGCGTGCATTCAACCCGGAGTTCCTGAACCGCATCGACGATGTGATCGTCTTCCACGCTCTCACGCGGGAGGACATGCGGAAGATCGTGGAAATCCTCCTGGGTCAGGTCAAGGAGCGACTGCGTGCCCAAGACATCACACTCGACATCACTCAGGAAGCCGTTGAGCTGCTCATCGAGCGCGGATTCGACGCCTCGCTCGGAGCGCGTCCGCTCAAGCGGGCGATCCAGCGGTTGCTCGAGGATCCCTTTGCCGAGTACATCCTCCGCGGCCAGCTGCCCGGAGGCGCCCACATCCGCGTCACGCGCAAGGACGACCAGCTGGACTTCGAGGCTCTGCCACTCGGTCTCCCGGCTGCTCCGGCCGTCGCCGCTGAGACCCCGGTCGCTCCGGCCGGCAGCGCATCGCAGGCGGGTTGAGGCAGCGCTTGCGCTGCTGCTGATCGCGGCGGCGACACCGGCATTCGCACAGATACCCGCGACCGGGGTTTCCCCGGCCGCGGGTCGTTCTTTTGCGCCCGACACCGTGCAGTCGCCTTTGGAGCCGCCCGCGGCCGCCGAGCTTCGGGTCGGGAGGATCGACGTCGCCGGCAACGTGTTCGCGGACAGCGCGCGTGTCGTGCGCACCTTCGAGGTGCTTCCGGGCACGCGCTTCACCGAGGATGCAGTGCGCCGCGGGATTCGCAAGCTGTTCGCGCTGGGCGTATTCGAAGACGCCTACGTGACCAGGGGCCAGCCGCATGAAGGTGTGATCGACCTCACCATCCACGTAAAGGAGCGCCCGCGCATCTCCAGGATCGAGTTCTCCGGCAACAAGCGCAAGGACACCGCCGACCTCGAGAAGAAGCTCCGGTTGCATATTGGGGAGCCGTACTCGCCGACCACGGTGAAGACCCAGATCGACACACTGCTCCAGTACTACCGTGACGATGGATTCGCACAGGTCAGGATCGACGCGGTCACCGACTCGGTCAGCCGCGACAACCAGGTCGCGGTGCGCTTCGTGATCCAGGAAGGCGAGAAGGTCAAGATCACGCGGGTCGAGCTGGTCGGGGACGCGGCCTTCCCCGAGAAGAAGCTGCGCAAGCAGATGAAGACCAGGCCGAAAGGCATCTTCGGCGGCGGCGACGTGAAAGACGAGAACTTCGACGAGGACCGGGACAAGCTCGAGGCCTGGTATCACAACCACGGATTCCACGACATGAAAGTGGTCGGGCACGAGCTCAAGCCCGGCGACTCTGTGCGCCATCTGACCTACGTCGTCCGGATCGAGGAGGGACGGCGCTACCGGATCGGCGAAATCAAGTGGGAGGGCGCGAGCGTGGTGCCGCAGGCGGAGCTGATGAAGAACTGGAAGGGCAAGCCAGGAGACTGGTACGACCGCTCGAAGGTGGAGCGGGCGCAGGGCGATGCCTATGCGGACTACGCCGAGCGCGGATACCTGTACCTCAACGTCGAGCCGAGCGAGACGGTGCGCGACTCGGTCATCGATGTGTCGTTCCAGGTGACCGAGGGGCACCCCTCGAACATCCGGCTGGTCAACATCCTCGGCAACAAGTCGACCCGCGAGAAGGTGATTCGGCGCGAGATCAGCATTCACGAGGGCGACCGCTTCAAGCGCTCGGCGCTGGTCCGCACCCGGGACGACGTGAATCGCCTCGCGATCTTCGAAGACGTGCAGATGGATTTCACGCCGGCCGAGAGCACCGACGTGGACATCAACCTCAAGGTCAAGGAGAAGCAGGTGGGCACCGCCTCCGCCGGCGCCGGCTACACCAACGAGGGAGGGCTCACCGGGTTCCTCGAGCTGGGCCACAACAACGTGATGGGAAACGCGCAGGCGCTGCAGCTCCATCTCGAGCGCGGCTCGAGGACCGAGGACTACTTCCTGAGCTTCACCGAGCCGTGGTTCCGGGACACGCCGACGCTGCTCGGCTTCAGCGGCTTCAACTCGACCCGCGACCGCGACCTGTACACCGAGAAACGGGCCGGCGGCTCGGGCCGGATCGGGCGTCCGCTGCCATGGCCCGACTACTCGCGTGGTTCGCTCGCGTACCGGCTCGAGAACGTGACGCTCACCGGCTTGAGCGGCACGCTCGGCACGGTCGACTCGATCACGCTCGCCGGCGTGCATCCCGGGCAGGCGGTGCTCACGAGCAGCCTCGAGACCAACTTCATCCGCAACACCAGTGACAACCCGTTCTACCCGACCCGCGGAACGCGACTGACCCTGAACGACGAGCTCGCGGGGGGGCCGTTCGGCGGATCGGTGAATTTCCACAAGCACCGCATCGACGGGCGCGTGTATTTCCGCGGGCTGTTCAAGCCGCTCACCACCATGCTCCGCGCCCGGATCGGCCTGCTCGGCGAGTACCCGGACCAGAACCTCGAGGTGCCACGCTACGAGCGTTTCCGCCTCGGCGGCGGCACCACCACAGACCCGGTACGCGGCTACGATGACTACATGATCGTGCCCGACAAGTTCATCCAGAGCGTGTTCGTGCGCAACGACATGGTGGTCACCCAGAACGGCTCGGTTTCGGACACGACCTACGTCCCGCGCTATCAGAAGGTGCGCTATCCGGGCGGCCGCTATGCGACCACCTACACGATCGAGCAGCAGTTTCCGATTGTGAATCCGCTGCACGGTGTGCTTTTCTTCGACGCCGGCAACACCTGGGACCTTGGGAAGGAATACCGCCCGTTCGACCTCAAGATCGGTGCCGGGTTAGGCTTCCGGCTCGAGATCCCGCTGCTCGGCAACATCGGGTTCGACTACGGCTATGGATTCAACCGCGACGATGGCCCGCGCGCGGTGGGTCACTTCCTGATCGGCAACGTCAACAACTAGCGAGGTGCGTTTGAAGCGTCCCCTTGTGGCGAGCGCGGCGCGGGCGGCGCTCGCCGTGTGCGCGCTCGCGCTGCTGGCCCTGCCGGCGCGCGCCGCGGACATCCGACTCGGCTACATCGACTCAGAGCGCATCTTCCGCGAATACAAGGATGCCCAGGACGCGCAACAGCGCTTCGATCGCCAGGTGCAGGGCTGGCGCGACGAGGCCGCCGAGAAGGAGAAGGCGGTCAAGCAGCTGCGCGACGATCTGCGCGACCAGAGCGCGATCCTCTCCGCGCTCAAGCGCCAGGAGAAGGAAGAGGCGCTGCAGCGCGCGATCGGTGAATACGAGCGCTTCATCCAGGAAGTCTGGGGACCGCAGGGCCGCGCGGCGCAGGAGAACGAGCGCGCGACCTCCGAGGTGGTGGCGTTGATCCGCAGCGCGGTCGAGAAGGTCGCCGGAAACAAGGGATTGGGTCTGGTCGTGGACGCCGCGAGTGGTTTCATCATCTATGCCGACCGCTCGCTCGACCTGACGCCCGAGGTGCTGACGGAGCTCAACTCCCGGTCGACGTCCGGGAGCGCGCCGTAGGAAGGCCGCACCCATGGTGACGCGGACTCTGGCGGAGCTCGCCGCTGAGCTGGGCGGCGAGGTGATCGGGGACGGATCCACCGTGATCCGGGGCGTGGCGGGCATTCGCGAGGCCCTGCCGGGCGACATCACCTTTCTCGCGAATTCCCGTTACGACGCCTACCTCGAGGAGACCCGCGCGTCCGCGGTGATCTGCTCGCGCGAGCCGCGCCAGGCCGTGCTGCCGCTACTGCAGGTGGACAATCCCTACTTGGCATTTCAGCGCGTGGTCAAGGTGTTCCGTCCGGAGCAGTATCGACCGGCTGAGGGAGTTTCCCCGAGCGCGCTGGTGGACGGCGGGGCAGAGCTCGGCGAGGGCGTCTCGATCGGGCCGCATTGCGTGGTCGAGCGGGGCGTCCGGATCGGTCCGCGCACCGTGGTCATGGCCGGGAGCTACATCGGTGTGAACGTCCTGATCGGCGAGGACGGCTACCTGTTCCCGCGCGTGACGATCCGCGAGGAGTGTGTCATCGGCGCGCGCTCGATCATCCACAGCGGCGCGGTGATCGGCAGCGACGGATTCGGTTTCGCGTTCGACACCGGCCGCTATCACAAGGTTCCGCAAGTCGGAAACGTGGTGATCGGCGACGACGTGGAGATCGGCTCGAACACCACCATCGATCGGGCCACCACCGACAGCACGCGGATCGGGGACGGCACCAAGATCGACAATCTCGTGCAGATCGGACACAACGTGGTGATCGGGCGTCATTGCATCATCGTCGCGCAGGTCGGGATCTCGGGCAGCACCGAGCTCGAGGACTTTGTCACGCTCGGCGGACAGTCCGGGCTCACCGGCCACATCCGGCTTGGGACCGGAGCCATGGTCGGGGCGCAGAGCGGGGTCACCAAGTCGGTGCCGCCGCGCACCACGGTGATCGGCTACCCGGCGATGCCGCACGGCGTGTTCAAGCGCGTGCACGCCTACATCCAGCGGCTGCCGCAGCTGTTCCAGCGCACCAAGCAGCTCGAGGAGCGGCTCGCCTCGATGGAAGGGCGCACCGAGCGCGAGGAGGTGCGGTGAGGGGGAGAATGCAGCGCACCCTCGCCAAACCCGTGACCCTGGAGGGAGTCGGCCTCCACACCGGGGAGCCCGGCCGCGTCACCTTCCGTCCGGCCGAGGCGGGCAGCGGCGTGCGCTTCGTGCGCACCGACCTTCCGGCCCGGCCGTCGGTGGAGGTGCGCCCCGAGAATGCGCACTTCGATCCGCGCGCGGGCAGGCGGACGATCCTGCAGCAGGACGGCGTGCAGATCCACACCATGGAGCACGTCCTTGCCGCGGTCGCGGGGCTCGGGATCGACAATCTCGTCATCGAGACCACCACCATGGAGATTCCCGAGCCTGCCGACGGCAGTGCGGCGCCGATCGCGAAGGCGCTGATGGAGGCGGGTTTCGTCGAGCAGGACCGGCAGGCCCGCTACATCAAGGTCACCAAGCCGGTGCGCTGGAGCGAGAACGGCGTCGAGCTCGAGGCGGTTCCGTACAACGGCTTCCGCATCACGTTCACGATCCAGTACGACGGCACGCCGATCGGAACCCAGACCCTGTCGCTGGAGATCGACGACTCGTCCTTTCTGAAGGAGGTCGCGCCGGCGCGCACCTTCGTGCTGGAGCGCGATCTCGAGGCGCTGCGGCAGGCAGGCTGGATCAAGGGCGGGCGGCTCGAGAGCGCGATCGTGGTCGGCAACGACGGGGTGCGCAATCACGAGCCGCTGCGCTATCCGGACGAGTACGTGCGCCACAAGATTCTCGACCTGCTCGGTGACCTTTTCCTGCTCGGAGGTCCGGTGCTGGGTCACATCACCGCGCGCCGCTCGGGGCATCACGGACACGTCGCGTTCGTGAAGCGTCTCAAGGAGACGCTTCCGCTTCCGGGCCGCCGCGCCGGTGGACCTCCCGGCGAGTGGGACATCACCGCGATCATGGACATCATGCCGCACCGCTACCCGTTTCTGCTGGTGGACCGGGTCACGAACATCGTTGAGGGCCGGTTCATCGAGGGGATCAAGAACGTCACCATCAACGAGCCGTTCTTCCAGGGGCATTTCCCCGGGCATCCGATCATGCCCGCGGTGCTGATCGTCGAAGCGATGGCCCAGGTGGGCGGGCTGCTGCTCCTGAACTCGGTCGACGATCCGAACGACAAGCTGATGTACTTCATGGGCATCGACCGCGCAAAATTCCGGCGGCCGGTGACGCCCGGAGACCAGCTGCACTTTCGGGTGAATCTGCTGAAGCTCAAGGGCCGGACGTCCAAGATGAGGGGTGAGGCGTTCGTGGATGGCCATCTGGTGGCCGAAGCCGAGCTGCTCGCCACCATCGTGGACAAGCGCCCTTCGTGACCGCGCTCATCCATCCCGCCGCTTTCGTGGACCCGGCGGCGAAGCTCGGCGTGGATGTCCGGATCGGACCGGGAGCCGTCATCGGTCCCGATGTCACGCTCGGGGACCGGACGCGTGTGGATTCTCACGCGCTGATCGAGGGCTGGACCACGGTCGGCGCGGATTGCCACATTCATCATGGCGCGGTGCTGGGGACTCCTCCTCAGGACCTCAAGTACGAGGGCGGCGAGCCGTCGTTTCTGGTGGTCGGCGATCACACCATCGTGCGCGAGTACGTGACCGCCAATCTCGCGACCGAGCCCGGCGGCACGACCCGGATCGGAAGCCACTGCCTGCTGATGGCCTACTCTCACGTGGCGCACAACGTCAGCCTCGGCGACCACGTGGTCATCGCGAATTCGGTTCAGTTCGCCGGATACGTCAGCGTCGAGGACTGGGTGATCGTCGGGGGCATCACCGGCGTTCACCAGTTCGTTCGCATCGGCTGTCACGCCATGGTCGGGGGCGGCGTGCGGATCACGCAGGACGTCGCGCCCTACGTGAAGTGCGCCGGCATCCCGCCGCACAACGCGGGACTCAACAGCATCGGGCTCGAGAGGCGGGGATTTCAGAAGTCGACCATCGAGGCGCTGGACCGCGCGTATCGAACGCTGTTTCGCGACGGTCTGACCGTGGCCGAGGCGGTGAAGCGACTGCGCGCCGAATGGCCGGACATCCCGGAAGTGGAACACCTCGCGCGCTTCGCCGAAACCACGGCGCGCGGATTGACTCGGTAGCGGAGGGACCATGAAGCCGGTTCGGGCGGGAGTGTGTGGGGTCGGGGTGTGGGGCGAGAAGCACGCCCGCGTGTATCACGCCCTGCCCGAGGTCGAGCTGGTCGGGGTCTTCGATCACCACCCCGGTCGCGCCGCCGCGGTCGCCGCGCAGTACGGGGTTCACGCGTTCGCGGATGCCGCCTCGCTGCTCGCCGAGTGCGAGGCTCTCTCGATCGCGGTGCCCACGGTCGCGCACCGCGCGGCGGTCGAGCAGGCCTGCGCCGCGGGGCGTCACGTGCTGGTCGAGAAGCCAATGGCGTTCGCGGTCGAGGACGCCGACGCGATGCTGGCCGCCGCGGAGCGGGCCGGGGTCAGCCTCCAGGTCGGACAGGTCGAGCGCTTCAACCCGGCGCTGATCGCGGCGCGTTCCCACGTGCGGTCGCCGCTGTTCATCGAATGCCACCGGCTCGCGCCGTTTCAGCCGCGCTCGCTCGACATCGACGTGGTGTTCGACCTGATGATCCACGACATCGACGCGGTGCTGGACTTCGTGGGCAGCTCACCGATCAGCGTCTCGGCGGTGGCGGTCGCGGTGCTGTCGCGCAACGAGGACATCGCCAACGCCCGGCTCGAGTTCGAGAACGGTTGCGTCGCAAACCTCACCGCCAGCCGGGTTTCGCAGGAGCGCCTGCGCCGCATCCGATTCTTTCAGTCCGACAGCTACCTGTCGGTCGACCTGTTCGAAAAGAGCGGCGACGTGCTGAGAATCGACCCGGCGCGATTCCGACCGGAGGCGCCTGAGGAAGCGATCCGCCGCACCCGGCTCGCGGTCGAGCCCGGGGAACCGCTCGCCCTCGAGCTCGAGGCGTTCGTGCGCTCGTTGCGGGGGAAGGGTCCGGGCGCCGCCTCGGGCGAGGCGGGTCGCGCCGCGCTCGCGGTGGCGGCCGAGGTGCGCGAGGCGATGAAACGCCGGGCGCGGCAATGGGCCACGCCGACCGCCGCTTCCTGATCGTCGCCGGCGAGCCGTCCGGCGACGCCCACGCCGCCCGCCTGGTGTCCGCGCTGCGCGAGCGCGGACCCTGCCTGGTGCGCGGAGTGACCGGCCCGGCGCTCGAGGCTGTCGGCGCCGAGCGCGTGGTTTCGATGGACCAGCTGTCGGTGCTGGGCTTCACCGCCGTGATCGCACGGCTGCCGCAGCTGTGGCGCGCGTACCGTCGCGTGCTCGACGAGGCCGGACGCCTGCGCCCGGATGCCTGTGTGCTGGTGGACTCTCCGGGGTTCAACCTGCGTCTCGGGCGCGAGCTCAAGCGCCGCGGATTCCGCGTCTTCTATTACATTGCCCCGCAGGTATGGGCATGGCATCCCGAGCGCGCCGCAGAGATGGGGAAGTGGGTGGACGAGCTGGCGGTGGTCTTTCCTTTCGAAGAGGCACTCTTTCGCGAGGCCGGAGTGAACGCGACGTTCGTCGGCCATCCGTTGATGGACGCGCTGTCTCCCGAGGTGGAGGAGGCGCAGCTGCGGGCCGAGCTCGGGATCGGGCCGGAGAGGCGCATCGTCGGACTCCTGCCCGGGAGTCGGCCCGGCGAGATCCATCATCACGTTCCCGATCTGATGCGCGGCGCCCGACTGCTGGGGCAGGGTCGACCGGATCTCACGTTCGTCCTCGCGCTTCCCGCCCGACGCGGCTCGCCCGACGCTGCGGTCGGGCCCGCCGACCCGGAGGTGCGAGAACTGTCCGGCTTCGAAGCACGCGCAGATGGCGGTGGATCCCGCCATCCATCGTGCTGGATGGTGCGTGGCCGCACCCATGCGGTCGAGTCCTTTGCGAGCGCATGTGCGGTGGCCTCAGGCACCGCGACGCTCGAGACCGCGGTGTTCGGCACGCCGCTCGCGATCGTGTTCAAGACCGGCGCGTTCAACTACGCGATCGCCAGGCGCATGGTCACGCTCCGGCGGATTGGTTTGCCGAACATCGTGACCGGACAGGACGTTGCCCCGGAGCTGATCCAGCATGAGTTCACCCCGGAGCGCCTCGCCGCCACGCTCGCGCCATGGCTCGACGATCCCGTCGCACACGCGCGCCAGGTCGCGCTGCTGACGCAGGTGCGCGCGAAGCTCGGGGCGCCGGGCGCGTCGGTAAGAGCCGCGGCGCGGTTGTGGGAGATGAGCGCGTGAGCGTCAAGCGCAGGCTCTGGTGGATGCCACTCGCCGCAGCGATGGGCGCGGGCTTCCTGCGCCTGCTTGGAGCGACCTGGCGGATCGACCGTTCCGGAATGCGCGAGAGCGACGAGGCGATCGCCGCCGGGCGGCCCACCATCTTCGCGCTGTGGCACGCGCGGCTGTTGCCGCTGATCTACACCCATCGCGGGCGCGGAGTCGGAGTGCTGGTCAGCCGCCATCACGACGGCGAGATCATCGCGCGCATCATCGAAAAGCTCGGCTACGTCGCCGCGCGCGGATCGAGCACACGCGGAGGGGACGAGGGCATGCGCGAGATGCTGGCGCACGCCGCGGGCGGCGACTGCCTCGCGGTGACTCCGGATGGCCCGCGAGGGCCGGCCGAGCGCGTGAAGGCGGGCGTCGCCTACCTCGCGAGCCGGACCGGCATGCCGATCACTCCGGTCGCAGCGGCCGCGTCGAGGGCGCACCGCTTCCAGTCGTGGGACCGCTTCCTGCTGCCGCTTCCATTCTCGCGGGTGGTGGTCGAGTGCGGCGAGCCGATCGCGGTGCCGCCTCAGCTCGAGCTCGAAGCGCTCGAGCCGTGGCGCGAGCGAATCGAACGCGCGATCGGCGAGGCCAGCGCGGCGGCGGTCAGGCGCGCGGGAGAGCGCCCATGAGCGTGTTCTGGTCGGCGTACCGGATGTTCGCACCGGCGCTCGGTGCGCTTGCCCCGGCGGCGCGCATGTTCACCTCTCCCCAGGAGCGTCCGCTGTGGGGCGAGCGCCTCGGGCGCGTGACGCTTCCCGGTGGCTGTGATGCGTGGGTGCATGCCGCCTCGCTCGGCGAGGCGGTGGCGGCTCGTCCGCTGATCGCGGAGCTGCGCGCGCTCGCCCCGACGGCTCCGCTCTACCTGACCGCCACCACCCGCACCGGCCGCGCGCGCCTGCAGGGCCTGGGCGCCACGGCAACGCTCGCGCCCATCGATTCGCCGCAGGCAGTGGCGAGATTCTTCGCCGGGATCCAGCCGCGCCGGGTGTTCATCGTTGAGACCGAGCTGTGGCCGCACTGGCTGATGCAGGCGCGCACCGCCCGGGTGCCGGTCGCGATCGTGAGCGCGCGGCTCTCGGAGAAGTCGGTCAAGTCCTACCTCCGGCTGGGCGAGGGACTGCGCGAGCTGGTCCAGGGTCTCTCCGCGGTGCTGTGCCAGGGCGAGGAGGACCGGCGGCGCTGGGTCGCAATCGGCGCCGAGCCGGATCGCACCGTCGTGGTCGGCAACCTCAAGGCCGACGCGCTGCCGTCGCAGACGCCGAGCCGGCAGACCGCGCGCGCCGCGCTCGGTCTGGCTCCGCTGCGTCCGCTGCTCGTACTGGGCAGCGTGCGCCCGGGCGAGGTGCGGGTGGTGGCGCGCGCCTGGAAGGCGCTGCCCGAAGCCCTGCGCTACGAGTGGCAGGTGGCGGCGGTGCCTCGCCACGCGCGGGCGAATCGCGATCTTCTCGAGGAGGCCGGGGAGTCCGGCATCCGTATCGCACGTTTCGGGCGCGACGCCGACGCCCTGGATCGGTGGCGCTGGGACGATCGGGCCGGCGTGCTCAACGACTATTACGCCGCGGCCGACGTCGCATTCGTCGGCGGCTCGCTGAGGCCGTATGGCGGACACAATCCGCTCGAGCCGGCCGCGTGCGGCGCAGCGGTCATCACTGGATTGCATCACGCCTCGCAGGCCGACGCGGTCGGCGCGCTGCTCGCGGGGAGCGCGGTGCGCGTGGTCGAGGATCGGGAAGGGCTAACCGAGGTGTTTACGATTCTGCTTGGCGATCCCAGGGCGCGCGCCATTCAGAGCGCGGCCGGTCTGCGGGTGGTGGCCGCTCTGCGCGGCGCCGCGCGGCGCGCGGTGCAGCAGCTCGCGACCCGGCACCTGTGGCCGGTGGGCACATGAGCGCCTGGCTGCGGGCCGCGGGCGCAGTGAGCGCAGCGGTGTGGGAGTCGCGGCGTCGCCTCTATGAAGTCGGGGCGCTGCGTCCGCACCGCGTGCCGGCGCGGGTGGTCAGCATCGGCAATCTCACCCTGGGAGGGACGGGCAAGACCACGCTCGCGATCCATCTGGCCCATCTCGCGGAGCGCTCGGGGCTCGCGCACGCGGTGGTGTGTCGTCGCTATCGCCCGGGACCCGGTGGTTTCGGCGACGAGGAGCGATTGTTCCAGAGCGCGTTGGGCGAAAGCCGGGTCCTTGCGGGGACGAACAAGCGCGAGCTGGCGGGCAGGGCCGCGGCTGCGGGCGCGAAACTGGTGCTGGTCGACGACGGCTTCTCGCACTGGGCGCTCGAGCCGGATCTGAACGTGGTGCTTCTCGACTCGCAGGACCTGTGGGGCGGCGGGCGGCTCCTGCCGGCGGGACGCCTGCGCGAGCCGCGCCGCGCCCTGCAGCGCGCGGACGTGGTCGTGATCTCGCGGCTTGGCCCGGGCGAGAGTCCGGAGAGACAGCTCGCCGAAGCGAGGCGCTACGCCCCGGCGGCGCTGCTGGCCGCGGGACGACACCGAGTTGCCGGAGCGCGCGCACTCGATGGCGTGACCCGGCCGGCGGCGGGTCGGGCGCGGGTGGTGACCGCGACCGGAAATCCGAACGCGGTGGCGCGCAGCGCCGCCGAAGCCGGATTCGAGGTGACCGCGCTCTCGGCGTACCGTGATCACCACTGGTTTGGGGTGGGTGAGGCGCGGGCCGAGCTCGAGGCCGCAGTGCGCGACCGGGCGGTGCTGTTGCTCACCGCCAAGGACGCGGTGCGCTGGCCGGCGGCGGCCGCCGCTGCGCACGTTGTGGTGCTCGAAGTGGAATGGGAATGGGTCGAGGGAGGCGAGCGCGTGGAGCGCCGGGTGATGGGCATCGAGGAACGGCCATGAGCGCGCCGGACGTGCTGGTGCTGGGGAGTGGCATCGCCGGGCTCCTGACCGCGCTCGGCGCGGCCGAGCACGGAACGGTGCTGATCGTGACCAAGAAGCGCGCCGAAGACTCCAACACCAACTGGGCGCAGGGCGGGATCGCCGCGGTGTTCGATCCGCGCGACTCGTTCGCGGCTCACGAGCGCGACACCCTGCGCTGCGGCGCCGGACTGTGCGACCGCGAGATCGTGCGCCAGGTGGTGCACGAGGGGCCGCAGCTCGTGCGCGAGCTGGAGGCGATGGGCGTCGAGTTCAGCGCCGGCCGCCGCGGCTACGCGCTCGGGCGCGAGGGCGGGCACTCGGGCCGGCGCATCGTGCACGCCACCGACTTCACCGGGCGCGCCATCGAGCAGACCCTCATCGAGCGCGTGCGCAAGCATCCGCGGATCCGCATGCTCGAGAACCAGCTCGCGCTCGACCTGATCCTCGATTCGCGCCTGCGCGGCCGGGGGAAGGGTCCCGACGCGTGCTGGGGAGCCTACGTCATGGATCGCGCGACCGGGCGGATCGGTCCGCTGACCGCGGCCGTGACCGTGCTCGCAACCGGCGGCAGCGGGAAGGCGTACCTCTACACCACCAATCCGGACATCGCGACCGGCGATGGCCTCGCGATGGCGTACCGAGCCGGAGTTCCGGTCGAGAACCTCGAGTTCGTTCAGTTCCATCCGACCTGTCTCTACCATCCTGGCGCGAAGTCGTTCCTGCTCAGCGAGGCGTTGCGCGGCGAGGGGGCGGTGCTTCGCACCCTCGACGGCACGCGCTTCATGCCGTCCTACCATCCGCTCGCGGATCTCGCGCCGCGCGACGTGGTGGCGCGCGCCATCGATCGCGAGATGAAGCGCCGGGGCGAGCCGTACGTGCTGCTCGACATGACCCATCGTCCGTCCGCGCGGGTGCGTGAGCGCTTCCCCAACATCACGGCCGCGTTGCGTCGATTTGGGTTCGACCTCACCCGGGAGCCGGTTCCGGTCGTGCCCGCGGCGCACTACATGTGCGGAGGAGTTGAGGCCACGCTCGGGGGCCGCACCTCGCTTCGCGGACTGCTGGCGCTCGGCGAGGTGGCGTGCACCGGACTGCATGGCGCGAATCGGCTGGCCAGCAATTCACTGCTCGAGGCGCTGGTCGGCGCGCATCGGGCGGTGGGCGAGGTCGAGCGCCGGCTCGGTCAGGTCGCGCGCGTGCCTCGTGCCCAGCCGTGGTCCGCGCGCGGAACGCGCCCGCCGCTCGAGACTGTGGTGTTCGACCACAACTGGGACGGGGTGCGGCGCGTGATGTGGGACCTGGTCGGCATCGTGCGCACCGACGAGCGGCTGCGTTCCGCCGCGCGCCGCCTTGCGCTGTTCGCGGAGGAGATCGAGGAGGAGTACGACCGCCTGCGCCTGTCGCCGGATCTCATCGAGCTGCGCAATATCGCGCTGGTCGGCCGCCTGATCGTGGCCTCGGCGCGCCGCCGGCGCGAGAGTCGCGGGCTGCACTACAACCTCGACCATCCGCGACCGCGCGCCGCGTTCGCCGGGCGCCCCACCGTGCTGCGGCCCGCGAAGCGCCGCGCGCGCCGGGGCCGCCTTGCCGGTGTCGCGGGAAGCAACCTATAGTCGCCGCGGACTTCGAGGGAGGCGCGAGCGGTGAACGATGCGAAGTGGTCGTTCTGGGACGTGGTGGACCTGCTGAGGCAGCGGGACGGTCGCTTTCGCCGCGAAGCGTACGGCTTCGTCGTCGCCGCGCTCGGCGCCACGGTCGAGGCCCTGCCGCCCGATCGCCTTTCGGATCCGGAGCGACGCCACCTGAGCGGGCGCGAGCTGGTGGAGGGAACGGTGGCCCTCGCGCGGCGTGAGTTCGGTCCGCTCGCCCCGATGGTGTTTCGCGAATGGGGCGTGACCCGGAGCGAGGACATCGGCGTGATCGTGTTCCAGCTGGTCGAAGCCGGGCAGTTGAGCGCGCGTCACGAGGACACGCTCGAGGATTTTCGCGGCGGAAGCGAGCTGCTCGAGGCGCTCGGCGAGGTCCGGGGGTCGGATGCGCCTCCTGCCGACCCCGCCGCCCGGCCCGGCCGCGCCGAATGATCGAGAGCGCAGCGGGCCCGCACTCGTGAGCACCTATCTGCGGCTGCTCCGCTATCTCCGGCCGTATCGCGGGCGGATGGTCGCCGCACTGCTGTGCATGGCGCTCTACGCCGCGACCTCGGTGTTCTCGGTGAGCGCGGTCTCGCCGGCGATGCAGGTGTTGTTCGCCCGCCCCGAGCCCAACGCGCCCTCGGCTCCGGCCGAGGTCAGTGCGTTGCGCTGGCTCCCGGCGCCGGTGCGCGATCGCGCCGCGCGCGCGCTTCCGCTCGATCGACCGCTGATCGCGCTCGAGCGCCTGTGCGTGTTCGTGCTGGTGATGCTGCTGCTCAAGAACGCGGCCGACTACCTGCAGGCCTACCTCATGGTCTCGGTCGAACAGGCGGTGATCCGCGATCTGCGCAGCTCGCTGTACACGCATCTGCAGACCCTCTCGCTGACGTTCTTTCACGGGCAGCGTTCCGGAGCGCTGATCTCGAGGGTCACCAACGACGTCGAGTATCTGCGCGCGTCGATCGCCTCGAGCCTGAGCAACCTGGTCAAGGATGGACTCACCCTGCTCGGCCTGCTGGTGGTGCTGTTCGCGGCGTCGTGGCGACTGGCGCTGGTCTCGATGGTGATCGTGCCGCCGGCGGGGCTCGCGCTCGCCGCGATCGGACGCAAGATGCGCAAGCGCTCGGGCCAGGCGCAGGAGCGGATGGGCGAGCTGACCGGGATCCTGCAGGAAACGATCGCCGGAATCCGCGTGGTCAAGGCGTTCGGCATGGAGGCCTTCGAGGTGGGCCGCTTCCGGCAGGCCAACCAGCGCCAGACGCGCGCGTTGCTGCGCGTGCGGCGCCTGGGCGCGCTGGCGGTGCCGAGCGCCGAGATCCTCACCACGGCCGTGGTGGTGCTGGTGCTGTGGGTGGGCGCGCGCGAAATCTGAGGCACGCGCCACCTGGCGGCCAACGACTTCGTGGTGTTCTTCCTGGCGATGATGACGATGATGAATCCGATCAAGAACCTCAGCAACATGAACACCCAGCTTCAAGAAGGCCTGCTGGGGGCCTCGCGCGTCTTCCGGCTGCTGGATACGCGCGAAGAACTGCCCGAACGCGCCGACGCCACGGCGCTCGCGACGCTGGGCGAGGGCGTGCGGGTGGAGGGGGTGAGCTTCCGGTACGGGAACGGCCCGCTGGTTCTCCAAGATATCTCGATGGACGTGCGGCCCGGCGGCATCGTCGCGCTGGTCGGGCCTTCGGG
>JANMQY010000088.1:0-2435 GCA_031370785.1 Candidatus Eiseniibacteriota bacterium
GAAAGTTCCCCGCTGTCCCCGGAACACGTCGTCCTGGTCGCCGGTCCAGAACACGCCGAGCTGCCGCAGCTCCTGCGGCGTGAGCGGCTGCGATGCGCACGGGTCGCACCAGCCCATGTCCCATGCGTGCTCGGTGAACACGACGCCGATGCCTTCGCGACGGGTCTGCTCCGCGAACGCCGCGTCGTACACGCTCGCGAACTTGTCCTTCACGTACTCGGGCACGTCGATGTCGGTCGGCAGCTTCACCGTGCGGTAGTTGACGCACTCGACGCGTCCGGTTCTGGTCAGCGTGTAGATGAGCATGTCCTGTGCGCCATCGGCATTTGCCATGCCGAGCCGGATGGGGAGCATGAACTTGGGCGTCTCGTACGCCACCGAGATCGGGCGCAGCGTGTTGAACCCGAGGCGCTGCTGTTCGCCGAGGTTCACCTTGGCGACGAAGAACTTCATGCCCTGCTTGAGATAGCTGCCGAGCACCGGCAGCGCGCCCGTGGGAATGCGATAGCCGTTGCGCGTGAGCCACCGGGCCAGGCCGGCGCTCTCGTCCGCCGAAAGGATGAGAATGTCGTACTCGCCGACCGTGTATCTCGCCTCGATGCGCACTTCGTCGACACGGCCGCCGCGCGCGGAAATCCCCATCGACTTGAGCGCGCGCGAGGTCGACCCCAACGCGGGCGCCGACAGGTTCTGCGCCACGGGGCACGGATCGGGATCGAAGTACTCCACCAGCCGTGGCGCGCTGAACGCGGCGAGGTGATCGATCACCGCCTGATTACCGATATGCACCTGCTCCTTGTGGATCACGCCCGGCACCGGGATTACGACTGCGAAGTTCTTCGCCTCGCCCTTGAAGTCGCTCGACATGGTGATCACGGTGCGATCGCCGTCTCGCACCAGCACCACCTGCGAGGCGTGATTGACCAGCCGCGCATCGCCGCTCGCCACGTAGAACCCGCAGAACGCGCGGGCCTCTTGCGCCGCGTTCGGGGCGACGCTCGCCGCCATCAGCGTTGCCGTCACTGCCACCATTCTCCTCACTGCTTTCATTGCGATCTCCCGTTTCTTCGGAGGGGCTGGACCGTCGCATCCGGCTCGCCTCGCGTGGCGCGCGTCCTCGCGCGGATCACCGCGATCCTCCCGGATCGTTCGCGCCCCACAGGCGCTCGTACCACTTCATGTTCTCGACCGGGCGCGACCACTTCGCATCGACGCCCATCTGCCTGCGAATCTGCGCGGGATCCCATCCTGTGAGCGACGCCAGGTTCTCCGCTTCCTTCTTCCGGCGCTCGCGGACCTGCACGCGATACTCATCGCCGCCCGGGCAATCGAGAGAGCCTTTCCACGGATGGTGCATGACGTAACGCGCCTGCCAGTTGGTACGGTCGCGCGTCTCCTGGAATACGAGGTCTTCGGGGAAGCCGGCGCGGTCGTAGCGCACGTGAAGGCGCGTGACGAACGATCTCTGCGCCTGACCGTCCGAGGCGCTCTGCGGGTCGGCCCAGAACGCGCCGAGCTCTCTCTGCTCGGGGACCGAAAGCGGCGTGGCCGCGCACGGATCGCACCAGCCCATGTCCCACGCGTACTCGGTGAACACCACCGCGCCCTCGCGGCGCACCTGGCGATCGAACGCGGCGCGATAGAAAGGCTCGAACTGCTCCTTCACGTATTCGGGAATGTCGACGTCGGTCGGCATCTTGACCGTGCGGTAGTTCACGCACTCGACCCGCCCGGTGCGGGTCAGCGCAAGCACGATCAGCTCCTGCGGTCCATTCGAGTTGGCCATGCCGAGCCGGATCGGGAGCATGAACTTCGGGTGCTCGTAGGCGACCGCGATCGGACGCAGCGACTGGAAGCCGAGCTTCTGGCGCTCCTTGAGATTCACCCTGGCGACGAAGAACTTCATGCCCTGCTTGAGATAGGTCTCGAGCACCGGCCGCGCGCCTTCGGGAATCCGATAGCCGTTGCGCGTAAGCCAGGTCGCAAGACCACCGCTGTCCTTCGCCGAGAGAATCAGGATGTCGTACTCGCCGACGGTGTACTTGGCCTCGATCGTGACGCCGAGGGAGCTCCCGGAGATTGCCCTGGCCGCGCTCATCGCATCGACCTGGATCATCTGCAAGGGGGCTCCGCCCTTGAGACTCATCTCGCGTCGGCACGGTGACGGATCGAAGTACTCCACCAATCGCGGCGCGCTGAACGCGTCGAGATGCGCGACTGCGGCGCTGTCGCCGATGTGCACCTGACTCTTCTCGAGCACCACCGGCACCGGGATCACGATTGCGAACTCCTTCGGATCGCCGCTGAAGTCGCTCATCATGGTCATCACGGTGCGGTCGCCGTCGCGAGCCAGCACCACCTGCGAGGCGTGGTTGTAGAGCCTGGCGTCGCCACGCGCGACGTAGAAGCCGCAGAAGCTATGCGCGGCCGGCGCC
>JANMQY010000074.1:0-47780 GCA_031370785.1 Candidatus Eiseniibacteriota bacterium
CCGGTCGCGTTGAGCGCGCTTGGCGTCAACGTTCCGATCGCGCTCGGGGATCTCGACGGAGTTCCGGGGGCCGAGATCGTGGCGGCGGCGGGAGACCAGAAGGTGCACGTGCTGCGCGGCGACGGCTCCGAGCTTTCCGGCTGGCCGGTCACGCTCAACGGGACCGTGTTCGCGCCGGTGATCGCACACTTCGGCCCGAGCGTCGCGATCGTGGTCGCGGCAGGCGACTCGCTCATTGCGCTGAAGACCGACGGCGGGCGGCGCTTTGCGGTCGCGCTCGGCGGATCGGTCGCGCAGGATCCCGCCCTGGGGGACCTCGCCGGCGACGGCTTGGACAACGTGATCGTTCCTCTTGCCGCGCCCAACTCGATCACCGTGATCGACGGCGCAGGCGCGGTGCTCACCGGCCGCAACTGGCCGCGCGCATTGAGCGCCGCTCCGAATGGCGCCCCGGTGATCGGCGGACTTCGCGCGGGAGGGTCAGGGCGCGACATTGCGATCATGCGGGGAAACGCTCTGGTCGCGCTCACCGACAGCGCGCTCGCGATCGCGCGTTTCCCCGAGCCGGGCGGGGCCGGGCACGCCCCGACCCTCGCCGATCTCGACGGTTCGGGCGTGACCCGGGTGGTGGCGGGAAGCGGACCCGACTCGGTGCTCTACATCTACAGTGCGGGTTCCGGCACCTGGCGGGGAAACGCGCCGTGGCCGACTGTGCGCGGCAACTTCGCGCGCACCGGAAACCGTGGCTACGCGCCCTCGCTCACACCGCTCGATGATGCCGCCCCATCCACCGTCGTCGATCTGGTCGCGCGATTCGTGCCGCCCGACTCGGTCCGGCTCACCTGGAGCGCGCCGGGCAACGACGGTGCGGTCGGCCGCGCCGCATCCTACGAGCTGCACGTCACCGGCCTGCGCGAGCAGGCGCGGCGCTTCGATCGTGGCGGGGTGCGCACCGATCTGCCCGCGCCCGACTCCTCGGGTGCCGCGCAGCAATTCGCGCTGCGCGTGGAAGCGAAGCACAGCCTGATGTTCTTCGCGCTGCGCGCGCGCGATGCGGCGGGGAACATTTCCGCGGCTTCGAATGTCGCGGCCACGCTCACCCCGATGGGCGGGCCGCACGTGGTCACGACGCTCGCGGTGGCCGCGGTCGCCGAATCGAGCGTGACGCTGGAGTGGAGCGCTCCTCCAGCCGGGGCCCCGGCGTTGTACCAGATTCGCGCGGCGCGCGGAACGCTCGAGGGAAGCGCGGATACGCGCGGCTCAGTCACCCTGCTGCATGCGCCGAGTGAGCTCGGAGGGGAGAGGGCGATCGTGCCGGGGCTGGCGCGCGACGTGCGCTGGGTGTTCGTGGTCGCCTCCCTCGATGAGTCGGGTGTCACGCTGGCGATCTCGAATGCGGTGGAGGCCACGCCACGTCGCGCGGAAGGGGTCGCGCTCGCGGTGCGGGCCCAGCCCGCGCGCGTGCCGGTCGAGTTCGAGTGGATCAGCCTGCCCGGCGCCTCCTCCCGCATTGACCTCTACGACATCGGCGGGCGACGGGTGCGCACCATTCTGTGCCCGGCCGGCGTCGAACAGGGGCGCATCCTCTGGAACGGGCGCGACGATTCCGGAAGCAGGATCGGCGCAGGACTCTACTTCGCGCGACTCACCAGTGGCGCGCGGCGCGCCACTGCGCGCGTCGTCCTGCTGCCCTGATCCGGCAGGATGCGCCCGGGGAAAACGGAACGGCCGGGAGGCGATTGCTCGCTCCCGGCCGTCATCGATTCGCGCGCCCAGTCAGTGGATCCTTCCACGCTCGGACGCGCGGCGTGCTTCATCCCTGAGGCACGTTTGAAACGTAGAGCTTACTCGGGCAGCCTGCGCGTGTTCGGGTTCGTGCTGCCGCCGGCTCCGCCGCCGTTGACCACTTCGTAGGAAGCGACGGTGGTGTGCAGCGTGGTCGAGAACGCGCTCGCGTTGCTGCTCGCATCCACCGCCTTGACGCGGCAGTCGTACACCGTGTCGGTCGAGGTCTGCGGCATGGTCCATGAGGTCGAAGCCGATGAAACCTCACCGACCTTGACGTAGGAGCCATCCACCGCCGGGTCGCCGGTGGCCATATAGATGTCGTAGTGTGCGACGTCCGCGGCCGGGCTGGCGTTCCACGACAGCGTGGTGATGGTGGTCTGGGGAACGTAGGCCGCGGAGAGACCGCTCGGAGACGGCGGCGGTGTGTTGTCGAGAATCGCAGGATCGAGTCCGGCGACGTCGGCGGCCTTGCAGCCGGCCAGCATCAGTACGGATGAAGCGATGAGGAGCAACATGAAAGACGAGCGAACGGACTTCACGGACGAGCCTCCTTGCTTGGAGTGGAACCGGACGACGTCCGAGCGGATCGAGACGACGCAATGACTGGGGCCTGCCAGGGCACTACTCCATCGAGCAATATCGGTGCCGCGAAGCCCGCGATGTCATGGAGCCGCACAAGGCTCGCGCCTTCATTGCGCTGCTCATTCCTGTCAGGGCCGAGCGGATGCGCGCGGGGCTTGCGCTCTGCAATCCGGCTCGAGGCAATCGTTGCGGGTTGCGAGCCCGTCGGGCGATTGGCGCGCCTGCGGCCTGCAGCCTTGCTGCTGCTCCTGCTACAGCTTCCGGGGCTGGCGGCGCATGCCGAAGTGCGCGGCGCTGCGATCGAGCGCGGTGAGGCCATGTCGGCCGCGCGCACGCCCCGGCCGGTGTTCGGGCCGGTCGAGCACGAGCCGCTCGAGGCGAATCCGGTGCTGACCGGCACTTTCGGCGAAACTCGTGGCGCCCATTTTCACGCCGGTCTCGACTACTCGACTGGACGCCAGGTAGGCGTTCCGCTCTTCGCGCCGCTCGCGGGTGTCATCGAGCGTGCCCGTTCCTCGGGCGTCGGTTATGGCAGGTCGCTCTACCTGCGAGCCGCGGATGGCCGTCTGTTCGTGTACGGACATCTCGACGCCTTCGAGGAGCCGCTCGCTTCGTTCGTATCCGCCGCGCAGGAGTCGAGCGGCCAGTACGAGCAGGACCTGTGGCTCGAGCCCGGGCGATTCCGGGTGGCCGCGGGCCAGCGCATCGGATGGAGCGGCGAGAGCGGCATCGGCGATCCGCATCTCCACTTCGAAGTGCGCAGAGGCGACATGGCGATCAATCCACTGCTCGCCGGAATCGCGATTCTCGACACGCTGCGTCCGGTCATCGATGCGGTTTCGATCGAGCCGCGCACGCCGCAATCGCGAATCGATGGTCGTGCGGTGGCGAGGCGTGTCACGTTCGGTCCGATCCCGGACACGGTCCGGGTCAGGGGAGAGGCACGAGTCGTGGTCGAGGCACGCGATCCCGGGGATCGTCGAGCCGACATGGAGCCCTACGAAATCTCGATGGAGTGGAACGGTCACTACGTCGCCTGCCGCTTCGACAGCATCTCGTGGGCGACCGACATGGACGAAGCGGACTTCATCTATGACCGCGGCCGCTCGGTCCCGACGCGCCGGCACGCGGTGCGGCTGTGGGCGCCCGCCGGGTTCCGGCCGCGCGTCATCGAGAGCGACATCGCGACCAGTCTCGAAGCCGGGACGCTTGCGTTCGAAGAGTCGCGCCCGTTCGTCACGCTTCGCGTCGCGGCCAGTGACTTCGCGGGGAACCGGATCGAGCGCAGCCTGGTGCTCGCGTTCGGGCCCGCGCCCGGCCCGGCCGCTGCGCCGCCCGGAGCGCCGGTTGCGCGTCGCGGCGCCACCGCGGGGTTCGAGTGGTCCTTTCCGGCCGAGGCGCTGTTCGAAGCGACCGACGTCAGGGCGACAGCGCTGGCGATGCCGGCCGCGGCGGGCGAGCTGCATCCGCTCAGTCGTGCGGTCGCGCTCCAACCGGTGTGGCTCGCGATGCGAGGACCCCTCACCGTCCGAGCGCCATTGCTGCCCGGAGTGCGCAGAGTCGGGCTCTACCAGAACACGGGCTCGGGCTGGGACCTGGTGCGCACCGAGCGCGACACGGCTCGGCGTCAGCTGATCGGCGAGACCCATCGCCTCGGGCGCTTCGCGCTGTTCGCCGATCGACTCGGGCCGCGCCTTCGGCCTCGACCGGTCACGCGCACGCGGAACGCCGATGCGCCGTATTCGCGCTGGGCGGTCGAGGTCGCGGTGGTCGAGGACGGGAGCGGCATGGATCCGCGCGCGTCATACTTCGTAGTCGATGGCCGGCGCCGTCCCGCGGAATGGGACAACGAGAAGCGTATGCTGCGCTGGCGTCCGCTCGATCCGCCCGAGGCGGGTGCGCATCGCTTCGTCGCGCTCGCGCGCGATCGAGCGGGAAACGCGGCACGGGTCGCGGGGAGCTTTGTGCTAGATTAGTCGCGCATTCGCAACGCCTTTCGAACGCCAGACAAGGGGGCGAGGGGCGCTTCAGCCGCCTCATCCTTAAGGCCTCACTTCGCGCAGGATGCGCCATGAAACACGCCGACTTCGTCCACCTCCACAATCACAGCGACTATTCGCTGCTGGACGGCGCGAGCTCGATCCCCGGAATGGTGCAGCGCGCGGTCGAGCTGGGCATGCCCGCGCTCGCTTTGACCGACCACGGCTCGATGTTCGGCGCGATCGAGTTCTATCTCGAGGCCAGGAAGAAGGGCATCAAGCCCATTCTCGGGATGGAGGCTTACGTCACCCGCGGCAGCCGCCGCGACCGCATCAAGGAGACCGCGCACCACCTGGTCCTGCTGGCGCGCGACGAGGTGGGCTTCCGTAACCTGATGCGCCTCTCCTCGCTCGCGTTCCTCGAGGGCTTCTACTACCGGCCCCGGGTCGACCACGAGATCCTTTCGAAGTACGGCGATGGCCTGCTCGCGCTGTCGGCGTGTCCCAAGGGCGAGATCGCTTCCGACTTGCTCGACGACAACGAGGCCCGCGCGGCCGAGACCGCGCTCATGTACCGGGACCTGTTCGGCGCCGAGAACTATTTCCTCGAGATCCAGAACCACGGGCTCGAGATCGAGGACCGCATCCGCGAGCGCGTGACCCGCCTCTCCTCGCGCACCGGCATCCCGCTGATCGCCACCAACGACTGCCACTACCTGAAGCACGAGCACGCCGAAGCCCACGACGTGCTGCTGTGCATTCAGACCGGCAAGACCATCGACGATCCGAAGCGCATGCGCTACACGACCGATCAGGTGTACTTCAAGTCCGCCGAGGAGATGCGCGAGCGCTTCGCCGACCAGCCCGAGGCGCTGAAGAACACGCTCGAGGTGGCGGAGCGCTGCAACGTCCAGATCCACTTCGGCAAGCCTTTGCTGCCGGCGTTCCCGCTGCCGCCCGGAGCCGAGAGCAACGAGGAGTACCTGCGCGAGATCGCATGGAAGGAGCTGCGCGGGCGCTTCCCGGAGATCTCGGACGAAGTGAAGAAGCGCTTCGACTACGAGCTGGACGTGATCTGCCGGATGGGATTCGCCTCGTACTTCCTGATCGTGCGCGACTTCATCGCCTTCGCGCGCTCGCGCGGCATCGGGGTGGGTCCGGGCCGCGGCTCGGTGGCGGGCTCCCTGGTCGCCTACGCGCTGCACATCACCGACATCGATCCGCTCAGGCACGGGCTGATCTTCGAGCGCTTCCTCAACCCTGAGCGCGTCAGCATGCCGGATATCGACATCGACTTCGACGACTTGAGGCGCGGAGAGGTGATCGAATACGTGAAGCAGAAGTACGGCGAGGACAACGTCACCCAGATCATCACCTTCGGCACCATGGGCGCGAAGGGCGTGGTGCGCGATGTCGGGCGCGCACTGGGCCTCGCGGTCTCCGAGGTGGATCGCATCGCCAAGCTGGTTCCCGACGGTCTCGGCATGACCCTCGATCGCGCGCTCGAGCTGTCGCCCGAGCTCAAGGCGCTTCCTTTGAAGGGCCCGCAGTTCGAGAAGCTGCTCAAGAGCGCGCGCGTGCTCGAAGGCCTGGCGCGCCACGCCTCGACCCATGCCGCCGGAGTCCTGATCACGCCGGGTCCGCTGCTCGACTACGTGCCGCTCTACCGCCAGAAGGACGAGTCGGTCACCACCCAGTGGGACATGAAGGCGGTGGAGAAGGCCGGCCTGCTCAAGATGGACTTCCTGGGGCTACGGACACTGTCGGTGCTCGATGAAACCGTGCGTCTGATCGAGCGCCATCATCAGACCAGGCTCGACATCGCGAAGCTCGAGCTCGAGGACGAGCCCGCCTACCGGATCTTCCAGGAGGCCGAGACCGTCGCGATCTTCCAGTTCGAGTCTTCTGGAATGCGCGACTACCTGAAGCGGCTCAAGCCCACGGTGTTCAGCGACCTGGTCGCGATGAACGCCCTGTATCGCCCGGGGCCGATGGAGAACATCCCCTACTTCATCGACTGCAAGCACGGACGGCAGGTGGTGCGCTACGACCACCCGGATCTCGAGCCCATCCTTAAGAACACCTACGGCGTGTTCGTCTATCAGGAGCAGGTGATGGCCGCGGCGCACAAGCTTGCGGGCTTCTCGCTCGGACAGGCCGACGAGCTGCGTCGCGCGATGGGGAAGAAGATCGCCTCCGAGATGGAGGCCAAGCGCGCCGCCTTCATCGAGGGCTGCACCAAGCGGCGCATCGCCGCCGGAAAGGCCGAGAAGATCTTCCAGACCATGGAGAAATTCGCGGGCTACGGTTTCAATTCCAGCCATTCGACCGCCTACGCGCTGCTCGCGTATCAGTGCGCATGGCTCAAGGCGCACTACCCGGCCGAGTTCATGGCCGCGACCATGACCAGCGAAATGTCGGACAGCGCGCGGATCGTCACGCTGATCGAAGAGTCGCGGCGCATGAACCTCGAGATCCTGCCTCCCGACATCAACCACTCGGAGTGGAAGTTCACGCTCGAAGAGGGAAAGGTGCGCTTCGGGCTGGGCGCGGTGCGCAACGTCGGGCAGAGCAACATCGAAGCGCTGGTCGCGGCCCGCGATCGCGACGGAGCGTTCAACGATCTGTTCGAGGTTGCGGTTCGGACCGGCGCCCGCGTGCTCAACCGCCGCGCGGTGGAGAGCCTGGTCGCCGCGGGCGCGTGCGACGCGCTCGGCGGCGAGCGCGGCGCGCTGTTCGCGGGCGCCTCGCGCGCGCTCGACCACGCCGCGAACCTGCAGCGCGACCTCGCCAGCGGCCAGTCGTCGCTGTTCGCCGAGTCGTCGGGCTCGGTCGCGGTCGCCTCCCCGCCGCTGCCGGTGGTCGAGCCGTGGACCAGCCGCGACCGGAGCTCGAAGGAAAAGGAAGTGCTCGGGTTCTACTTCTCCGAGCATCCGCTTGAACAGCTGCGCGGCCAGCTCGAACGGATCGCGACCCACACCGTTGCGGAAGCGCTCGGGGCCGAGGACGGCTCCGAGGTGCGGCTCGCGGGCGTGGTCGGCGAGGTCAAGCCGATCACCACGCGCGCGGGCCGGCTGATGGGGATCGTCGGGCTCGAGGACCTGAGCGGGCGCATCGAGTGCACCGCGTTCCCGGATACCTTCGAGACCGCGCGTGCCCTGCTGGTCGCGGACGCGATCGTGGTGGTCTCGGGTCGCATCGAGGTGCGCGACGATCGTGGCATCAAGCTGCTGCTCTCGGAAGTGCGGCCGTTCGAAGAGGCGCGGATCGCGTACCGGCCCGCTCTTCACCTGGAGATTCGCGCCGAGCAGATCTCCGAGGCGCTGCTGCAGGGGATCGACGAGACCCTGTCCTCGCATCCCGGCGAGGCCGAGGTGTACCTTCACATCGTAAAGCCGGATCGATCGCGCGTCGCGATGCGCTCGCGCCGTTTCCGCGTGGCCGAGAACGAGGGCGTGGTGGCGAAGCTTGCCGAGCGCTACTCGTTCGTGACCGCGCGTTGGGGAAAGGGGGCGCTGTGACCGCCTGGCTCGACTTCGAGAAGCCGGTGCTCGAGCTGGAGCAGAAGATCCAGGAGCTCCGCAGCCAGGCCGCGGATCAGGGGATCGAGGCGGCGGGCGAGCTGGCCGACCTCGAACGGAAAGCCGAGGCGCTGCGCCGCGAAGTGTACGAGGGGTTGACCCCGTTCCAGCGCGTGCAGGTCGCCAAGCATCCGAACCGGCCGTACACGCTGGACTACATCGAGCGCTGCTTCACCGACTGGACCGAGCTGCACGGCGATCGCCACTTCGCCGACGATCCTGCGATCGTCGGCGGCCTTGCGATGCTCGACGGACGGCCGGTGATGGTGATCGGCCAGCAGAAGGGCCGGGGCACCAAGGAGAATCTGGTGCGCCGCTTTGGCATGCCGAACCCCGAAGGCTATCGCAAGGCGCTTCGCCTGATGCAGCTCGCCGATCGCTTCGGCGTGGCGATCATCACCCTGGTCGATACGCCTGGCGCATATCCCGGGCTCGGCGCCGAGGAGCGCGGGCAGGCCGAGGCGATCGCTGTCAACCTGCGCGAGATGGCCCGGCTCGGCGTTCCGATCGTGACCGTGGTGATCGGCGAGGGAGGCTCGGGCGGCGCGCTCGCGATCGCGGTCAGCGACGTGGTGCTCATGTTCGAGAACTCGGTCTACTCGGTGATTTCCCCGGAGGGCTGTGCGGCCATCCTGTGGCGCGACTCCAAGAAGGCCCCGATCGCGGCCGAAGCGCTCAAGCTCACCGCCATCGACCTCGAGCGGCTGGGCGTCGCCGACGCGATCCTTCCCGAGCCGGTCGGTGGCAATCACCGCGACCCCGAGTCCGCGGCCGCCACGCTCAAGCAGGCGATTCTTCGGCACCTCGAGAGCCTTTCGGGGGTATCACGGAGCGACTTGGTCGATCGCAGGCTGGCCAAGTTCCGCCGGCTGGGTGTGTATCACGAGGACCCGGCTTGACCGTCTGAAAATGCGGTTGATAGACTCCCGCCGGCTGTTTCCGTCCGCACTTCGGAGGAGCTCCGATCGCCTCTGGTGACGCTTTGCAGCCGGTCGCTCCCGTGCACCGGTCGGTTTCGAGGCTCGGCGGCGCTGCCGGGCTGTCCCTGATTCACCCGCGATCCCAAGAGGAGTTCCATGGCCCTGAGTCCCGATCTGCTCAGCATTCTGGTGTGTCCCGCCTGCAAAGGCGATCTCACCTACGACGCCAGCGCCCAGACCCTGACCTGCCCGGCCTGCCGCCTCCGCTACCAGGTGGTGGACGACATCCCGGTGATGCTGGTCGACGAAGCTCAGAAGTTCTGAGCCGGGCCAGGACGTCCGCATGATGCGTCTCCGCCCGATCCGCTGCCTGCTGGCCACGGCGTTCGCGTGGTCCGCGGCCTCCACGGCATTCGCAGCTCCGCCGCTCACCCGCCTGATCCCTTCGGGCGGCACCAGCGTCCACTTCGTGGTGCAGGTGCCGGAAGCGCGCTTTCCGGCGACCGCGCCTTCGGCGCCGGTGCGCCTCGAGCTGGACGGCTACGAACTGACCGGAGAACCGGGAAACCCGGCGCTGCCGATCCGGGTGATCACGGTCGCGGTGCCGCCGGTCGGTGAGGTGCAGGTGCGCGCGCACTCCGCGGAGGGCGCGACCCGCGGGGACGTGCTGCTCGCGCCGATGCCGAGGCTGGAAGGCGCGCGCGGCGAGGAGGTCGAGCGCGAGATCCGATTCCCGCACGCGTACGCGAGCCACGCTGGCGCCGATCAACCGCGGGCGCATCTCGTCGGCGTGGGCTGGCTGCGCAATCAGCGCGTCGCGCGCGTCGAGATCTCGCCGGCCGCGTATGATGCCGGGGCGCGCAGGCTCATCCTGGCATCGAGCATCGATGTGACGGTGGATGTGGTCGGCGCATCGAGCGAGGGGCTTCCCGCCGAGAGCGACGATCCGTTCGAGTCGGTGTATCGCGGGGCGCTGGTCAACTACGAGCAGGGAAGGGCGTGGCGCCGCACACCGCCCACGGGAAATCGCGGCGCCGGCACGGCCACGAATCCGTTCGAGGTGAGAAACCTGAGCGGCGTGCCGCAGACCACGGTCTACGCCGGGCGCATGTGGGTCAAGCTCGCGGTCGCCCAGACCGGCTTCTACCGGGTCTACTTCTCGCAGGTCCGCAACACCGCCCTGTTCAACGGCTCGACCACCACGCCCGCCGACAGCCTGCGATTGTTCACCTGGCCGGGGGTGCCGGTGCTGCCTGAGAAGTCCTACTGCGACAGCTGCGACTATCGCGAGGTCGGGATCGCTGTCTCGAGCGGAGTTCAGTTCAAGGATCCCACCAACTACTTCGACTTCTTCGCGCTCGGCCCGAGCGACTGGACCAACTTCTATGATCCCGCGCAGGGCGACACGGTGTTTCTCGACAATCCGTACGAGGCGAAGAGCTACTACTACCTGACCATCGACAACTCGAACACGCCCTTGCCCGGGGCGCCCAAGCGCATCGGTCAGTCCTCGGGCGCGGTCAGCGGCAGCCCCGCGACCACTCCGGCCACGTTCCCCGAGCGCGTGCACTTCGAGCAGGACTACGAGTACTGGCCGGACGCCACGCCGCTGCGCGCGCCGCAGAACATGTTCTGGGAGAAATGGATGTGGCAGAGCCTGAGCTCGGGCAGTGCATTCGCCACGACTTTCGGCCTGCCGGGAGCCGATCTCACCCAGTCGATGCGCCTGCGCCTGAGGGCATGGGGGCTCGCCTCGTACGATACCTGCCAGTTCGATCTCGGGCAGCCGAATCACATCCTCGACGTCGCGCTGAACGCCTCGCCGCTGAACACGCTCCAATGGGATCGCGAGATCGGGACCACGCTCGACACCACGCTCACCGGACGTTTCCAGATCAGCGGCAACCAGCTGGTGCTGACCGACCGGTTCATCCCGCAATGCCGGCTGCGCGACGACCGCAGCGCGATCGCGTGGTTCGACGTGTTCTACCCGCGCATTTTCGAAGCGGCGAATGGCGAGCTGTCGTTCTCCTCGCCGCCGGCCGCCGACAACTATGTGTTCGCGATCGACTCGATGCGCACCACGGAGTCGAACACGCTGGTGTTCGATGTGACGGACGCTTACTCGCCGGTGCAGGTGATGGTGTCGAGCGCGAACTTCACCGCGCAGGCCGCGGGCCGCTGGCGCCTGACGTTCGAGCAGAGCCAGACCGGCCTCAGGCGCTATCGTGTGTTCCAGAGCACCAGCGTCGTGCGCCTGCCCGATGCCAACATCGCCGATTCCCGCCTGATCAGCCTGGGCGTCGGTGAGATCAACACCAACCTGCGCTCGACGACGCTGGGCGCGGATTTCATCGCGATCTACTACGACGGATTCAAGACCGCGGCCGACAGCCTGATCGCGTGGCGCCAGGTGCGTCTGCCGGTGGATCGGCCGGGGCCATACCGCACGATCGCGGTGCCGATCTCGGCGCTCTACGATCAGTTCTCGGGCGGGCGCACCGATCCGGCCGCGATCCGGAACTTCCTGCGCGCCACCTTCTACAACTGGACGCCGCCGCGACCTTCGTTCGTCACCTTTGTCGGCGACGCCTCCTACGACTTCAAGAACCTGACCGGCCACGCGCCGTCGGGGCAACCCGGCACACTGGTCCCGTCCTACGAGAACGGCTACGACCCGGGCGTGTTCGGAGGGCGTCAGTTCGCATCGGACGACTGGATCCTGAACGTCGACAACGCGAACTTCATCGTGCCCGACTTCTTCGGCGGGCGCATTCCGGTCAACGATCAGTCGACCGCGCTGCTCTACGTGCGCAACAAGCTGCTGTTCTACGAGCGCAGCGCGCCACTCGGCGAATATCGCAACCGCATCATGTTCATCGCCGACGACAACATCCAGGCCGCCGAGCCCGCGGGACGTGATCCGCTCGAATGGACGCACCTCAAGCAGACCGCCACCCTGGACAACAACGCCACTCCGAACCACATCGATCGCAAGTACGTGTACCTGCACAAGTATCCGGACGGCCCCGGCGACACCAAGCCCGGCGCGAAAGCCGACATCAAGAAGAACCTCGCCGAGGGCGTCGCGATGTTCAACTACATCGGGCATGGCAGCCCGTTCAAGATCACCGACGAGTCGGTGTTCCTCGACGTGGATGCCGGCACCCTGACCAATGCCGACATGCTTCCACTGTTCGTGGCCGCCTCGTGCGACGTCGGCAAGTACAACGATCCCGCAGTGCAGAGCCTGGGCGAGCGCCTGATCACGCAGCCCGGGGGCGGGGCGATCGGAGTGATCTCGGCGACCGAGCTGGCGCTCAGCAGCCAGAACTCGACCCTCAACCAGACCGTATACCGCATCATCTTCGGGCGCGACTCGGTGGGCGGATCCGGTCAGTATCACGCGAGCGTCGCGGCGGGGCTGTTGCAGGCCAAGCTGAGCGCGAATCAGACCACGCCCAAGTATCAGCTGATGGGCGATGCCGCGATCCGCCTGAACCTGCCGAAGCTGTGGGCCGAGATCACGCTGTGGGACTCGGCCGGCACCGCTCTACTCACCGAGGTGAAGCGCGGCCAGACCATGACGTTCAAGGGCCGGGTCCTGACCCGCCCGGGCGGCCCGCAGGTTTCGTATTCTGGAGTCGCGAGCCTGCTGATCGAGGACTCGGCGCCGCTCGAGATCCCGCCGCCCTGCCCCGGACTGGGATGCGAGCAGCCGAGCTACTACTACAAGGCTGGCCCGATTTTCCGTGGCGACGTGCAGGCGGCCGGCGGAGCCTTCCAGGGTCGCTTCGTGGTTCCGCTCGAAGCCGCGCTCGGAGACCACGGCCGCATTCGCGCCTATCTCGAAGGGCAGGCGGTGGGCGACGGCTACCTGTCGGATGGAGTCGGCAGCGTGCAGACCCTGGTGTCGAGCGGCAGCTCGGTGACCAGTGACAATACCGGCCCGCGCATCACGCTGTCGTTCGTGGGCGGCGCCACCTCGGTGCGTCCCAATGCGCAGCTGCGCGTGGACCTGTTCGATCAGAGCGGCATCCTGCTCACCGGGCACTCGCTTCAGAACGGCATCGTCGTGACCATCGACGACAACACCACGACCCGGGTCGACATCACCGCGAGCTTCCGCTACGCAGCCGATTCGTATCAGTCGGGCTTCGCGCTGTTCACGCTTCCCAACCTGTCGCCCGGGCACCACAAGGTGCAGGTCTCGGCGGCGGACAACTTCGCGGCGGGCCTGGGCGCCGGAAACCATCGATCGTCCGCCACGCTCGAATTCGACGTGGTCGCGAACCCCTCGCTCAATGTGACCCGGGCCTATCTTTTCCCGGATCCGACCTCCTCGGGCGGGGCCCGCAGCGGCGGGACATTTGTAGTCGATGCCCCCGGAGATTCGGTAAATGTCCTGTTTCGCATGTACACGGTCACGGGTCGGGTGATTCGCACCTACCGCGTGCCCGGCGGGATCGGACAGGTTCAGATCGCGTGGGACGGCTTCGATGAGAACGGCGACCGTCTGGCCAACGGCGTATATCTGTTCAAGGTGTACGTCTACGGCCGGCAGTCGGACGGCACCAGCAGCGCCACTCAGCGAGCGATCTCCGAGGGCCGGTTCGTCATCCTGAATCGATGAAGCGCCGTTCCGGAAAAATGCCTGGAGCGGCTCGAACCCTCACGGTGTAATATCCCTGCTCGCTTGTGCCTTTCCGAGGCACGCACCGACCGGAGGATTAATCACGTATGCGTCTTTTTACTCGATTTGCGATGGTGTCGCTGGGAACGATGTTGATCGCGGGGGTGGCCTCGGCCCAGGGCACAGGCCGCTCGCTCGACATCCAGCCGGGAGCCCGGCAAAACGGAATGGGGGCCGCCGGAGTGGCGATGCCCGACGATGCAACCGGGGTGACCTGGTGGAACCCCGCGGGACTCGGATTCTCGGACCGCGCGGCGGTGGATCTGACCTACGCGCAGCTGGTCCCGGGTCTCGCCAACGACGTGACCTATAACTACCTCACCTATGTGCAGCCGACCGGAGGCTGGGGCACGTTCGGTCTCGGCGTCGTCTTCCTGTCCTACGGAACCAGCCAGGGCTCGGATCCGACCGGCAACCCGACCGGAACGTTCAGCTCGAACGAGTTCTCACCGGCGATCTCCTACGGCACGAGGCTGCTGCCCGACTTCTCGGTCGGCGCCTCGCTCAAGTACATCCGCATCCAGCTCGCCCCGAACAACCAGAATGGCGTCGGCTCCACGTTCGGCCTCGACATTGCCGGGCTGTACAAGATTCCCGCGGCGCGCCTGAACCTGGGCGTCAACGTGCAGAACCTCGGGCCCAACGTCGCGTTCATCAACGAGGACCTAGCCAGCCCGCTCAGCCGCAATCTGCGCGTGGGCGCCGCGTGGGAGCCGGTCGCGACCAAGCAGTTCACCATGACCCTGGCGTCCGATTTCAATCAGTCGCTGGTCACCAACCAGTTCCGGGTCTACAACAACGGTTTCGAGGTCAAGTATGCGGACCAGATCGCGGGCCGCATCGGCTGGTACTCGGATCCGCTCGGCGACATCGGTGACCTGACCTACGGGATCGGGATCAACTTCAAGAGCCTCTCGCTCGACTTCGGCAGCATTCCGCAGGCTCGCAACTCGGGTCTCGAGGACGTGAAGAAGATCACGCTGGGCTACCGCTTCTAGACCCACCGACAGAGGTTCCGGTTCCCACTTGCGCGGCCAGGACATCGCCCGACTCGTCTTGCTGTGCGCGGCTCTGGCCGCCGCGCCGGCCCACGCCACCCCGCTCGCCGTCCATCCGCTGATCGGCGCTGCCGACGCCGCGAAGCTCGCGCGCGGCGGCGCTGCGGCACGGGCCCGGGTGATGACTCCGGCGCAGCAGCGCCAGCAGGCGCTGCTCGAGCAGCGCTGGCGCTCGGTCCCCGATCATATGAGCCATGGCCGCTTCGACTGGTCGCGCAATGCGAGCCGGCGGCAGTCGTGGGTTTCTCCCAGAGCGCGCCGCGCCGCGGCCGCCATCGATCCCGCGGCGGCTTCCGCGCTCGAGCCCGACACCCTGCGCGTGGCGATCATTCGCATCGACTTCCTGAACGATCGCGACGATGCCGCATCGACCGGGACCGGGAAGTTCGACCTGTCGGGGCCGGACACGCTGCTGCCGCCGATCGACCGGCCGCCGCACAATCGCACGTTCTTCTCGAAGCACGGCGAGGCGCTCAAGCGCTACAACGAGGCCCAGAACTACGGGCGCACGATCATCGAGCCCGAGGTCTGGCCGCGCAGCGAGAACGGGGCCTATCACGTCAGCGACATGGCCGATTTTGGCCCGTGGGTCTTCAGCACGAGCATCTATCCGGCCGCGGTCCACATGTTCCGCACCTTCCTGTTCGCGGCCGACTCCCAGTCGATCGCGCTCGGAGACCGGATCCCGTGGGACCGGATCGACCGGGTGGTTCTCATCCACGCCGGCAGCGACCTGCAGAGCGATGTCTCCCAGAACTCGAAGGAAGACATTCCTTCGTTCACCATCGGAGTCGCCGACAGCGAAGTCGCCTTCTTCCACGACGTGGTCACCCCGGGCGATTCGGTCGGCATCGATCGCGCCACGCTCGTTCCGGAGACCGCGAGCCAGGACGGCTACTACGGCGCGATCAACGGCGTGATGGCGCACGAGTGCGGCCACCTGTTCTACGGCTTCTTCGATGTCTACGACATCGAGACCGGGCAGCCGATCGTGGGCTACTGGAGCCTGATGGACAGCGGCAATCTGGTGGGCTCGATCGTCACGCTCGGTGACGGGACGGAGCTGTTCGCGACCGGACTCTTGCCGCCGAGCATCGATCCCTACCAGCGCCAGATCACCGGCGATGCGCTTCGCTTCCGCGAGGTCAGCTACGGTGACACGCTCACGCTGAACAACAGCGAGCGCTTCCCCGACGTGCGCAAGGTCACGCTGAGCAGCGACGAGTTTCTCCTGCTCGAGAACCGCTACCAGGCGCCGGCCGCGGTGGTCGAGCTGGATCAGGATTCGCTGACCCGGGTGGTGCTCGGGCCGAAAGTCCCGGACCGCTTCGAGTACGACGCGCTGCTCCCGGGCGGTGGCACGCTGGTCTGGCACGTGGACGAGAGCGTGATCCCGTTCGAGAGCTATTTCCCGCTCGACACCTCGCTGCGCGTCAATCCGGACTTCGGCGTCAACACCAACCCGCAGCGCCTGGGTCTTTCGGTGATCGAAGCCGACGGGCTCGACGATCTCGGCGATCCGGGTTCGCCCTACATGCTCGGCGCGAAATTCGATCCGTACTTCGTCGGCAACAACACCGTGCTCTCCGACACCACCCATCCCAACCTCGTGCCGCACATCGGGACGCTTCCTCACGTGCGCATGGACGTGCTCGATCCGCAGGGGCCGACCATGCGGCTGTGGATGCGGCGCGCCTGGCAGCTCGCCGGGTGGCCGATCGCGGGCGACTTTCCACCGGGAGGACCGCAGCTGCTCGCAGTGGACGCGGACGGCGACCGGAATCTCGAAGTGTGCTGGGCCGGCGGTAGTGAGAACGGACCCGACAGCACCGCGCTCTTCTGCGCGCGCGTCAACGGGCAGGGACTGTTCGACAGCGAGCTGCGCTTCGCCTCACTCGACGCGCGGCCGTACACCGTCATGGCCGCGCTTCCGCTCGGGGCATATCTGGGCGGAGGCCTGCCCTCGGTCGGCCCCTCGCTGTTCGCGGTCTCGACCGTGGCCACCGGTCCCGACACGCTTTCACCCGGCGGGCGGGTGTGGTTGATCGATCACACCGGCGCGCCGCAGCCGGGATGGCCCGCGCACCTGCCTGCGCTCGTGACTACGCCTCCGGTGGTGGCCGGCATCCATCCCCTGGCGCGTATCTTCGTTGGTTGCTCGGACGGCCGCGTGTTCGGGCTCGATGAGGATGCGAACATCGTCTACACCTCGCCCGCGCTGACCGCGCCGATCTCGGGGCGGCTCGCGGTGCACGGGTTCGTGACGCCCGAGCCGACGCTCGGCACCGTCGCCGCTGGCGACACGCTCGGCGACATCGCGAAGTTCGACGTCTGTCTCCTTCCCTGTCCGATCAACCTGAACTCGGATTGGATCCATCGCGTGGGCGGCGCCGGCTTTCGTCCGGACTTCCTGTGGGTGGACTTCAACGGCTCGGGCGGCGGCTCACCCCGGGTTTCCTGCGCTGCCTCGAGTGGACCGCAACTGGTGGCGCACGACCGCGACCGACTGTGGGCGTTCTGTGCGAATGGGGATGCGCTGCCGGGCTGGGGCCACGCCGCGACCGACACGCTGGTCGATGCCCTGGGCGCCGCGGACCCCGACGGTGACGGCCTGCCGGAAGTTCTCACCCAGACCGTGCACTCGCAGGTCGGCTTCGTGAACTGGGACGGCTATCCGTCGCCGGGCTGGCCGAAGCCGGGATCAACCGAGAACTTCCGCACCCAGAGCTCCCCGATCGCGCTGGATGTCGATGGCGACGGCAGGTCCGAGGTGATTGCGATGAACGCGAGCGGCATCATTGCCGCGCTGCGCGGCGACGGAAAGCGTCCGCCGGGCTGGCCGCTCGCGACCGGCGCCGGAGCGGTCGGCTCGCCGATCGCGGCCGACCTGGATCGCAACGGCACGGTCGAGATCGTGGCGCCCGATCACATCGGACGCCTTTACGCCTACAGCATCCCGGTGCCCGCGTTCGATCCGGTGATCTCCTCGTGGCCCATGCTGGGCGGAGATCCGGGACGCACCGCGTGGCTTCCGACCGAGCGCACGACGGCCGCGGTTGCAGCGAGCGCGGGCCCGCTCGAGCGTGGCTCGCTCAAGGCCTATCCCAATCCGGCGCGGCGCGCACCGGTCTCGTTCGCCTACCGGCTCACCGAGCCGGCCCGCGTCGATTTTCACATCCTCGACACCTCGGGCCACGAGGTGGCCTCGTTCACGCGCGACGGACGCCAGTCGGACAATCTGGAAGTGTGGGATCCGGGGCGGCTGCCCTCGGGGCTCTACCTGGCGCGGATCCACTTCCGCACCGGCGGGCACGAGCACACCGAAGTCATGCAGGTGGGGCTGCTGCGATGAGACTGCGCGTGGGGCTGCTGGCCGTGGGACTGCTGATCGCGGGTGGTGTGCCTCCCGCCCGCGCGGAGCTGTCGCGAGGTTCCTTGCTCGCGCTGCCGTTGCTCGCGGAGGCCGAGCGCCCGGAGCTGGTGCTCGCACAGCGCACCATCGATCGTGCCTGGGGACCTTCGGACGATTCGCTCTACCACGAGGTCAGCATCGCCGACTGGAAGTCGGAGCCGGCCGCGATGGCGCTCTCGGCGGTGGTACCGGGGTTGGGACAGGTCTACGTGGGCGAGCGCACCGGATGGTTCTACACCCTGGCCGGGGCAGCGGCCTGGTTCGAGAGCTGGTACAACAGGCGCCGCGGCCGCGAGATCCGTGACGACGCATATTCCTACGCCGGCGCGCCCACCGACTCGACCGCTCGCTTCTCGTTCGACACGTGGGAGAAGCGCACCGGCCAGAGCAGCGATGCGTTGCGCGCGCTCTACGCCGCGGATCGCAACCTCTTCTACTACACGATCGCTCGCGATGAATCCTACCGGTGGGGCTGGGCGGACTATGGCTATACGGACATCCAGCGCGAGCAGTTCATCGAGCTTCGCGACAACTCCGAGTCGCACATGAAGCGTGCCCGCTACTTCCAGGCCGCGGCGTGGGTCGATCACCTGGTGGCAGCGGTCGATGGACTGCGCACCGCGCGCGCCCACAATCTACCGCTGCGCCAGAACTTGAACCTGAAGCTGGGCGGCCGGCTGAATCGCGGAAATCCCGCGGTCACCGCGGCCCTCGAGACGAGGTTCTAGAGCATGCTCGCCCACCAGATGCGGTTCGCGATCCTTCCGGTGCTCATCGCCACGGCGTTGCTGAGTGGCGTGAATGCGCGGGCCGACGTTGCGCCGTCGGCGAATGTCGGAGCGCCGGAGATGCGCATTGAGACCGCGCTCGGGATGATGGAAATCCCGGACGCCGAGACGAGCGTGCTGGCGACACCCGCGCCCTGGCTCGCTCCCCGCGCGACCGGCGTTGCGCCCATGGATTCGCGGCTCGCCTCCGCCGGGTCGCTCATCGAGCCACCGCTTCTCGCCGCGCGCAGCACGCGCCTCAAGAGCCATCGCGGACCCTCGATGCCTCCGGTACTCAACGCCGAGCGTGCGCGGGCCCTGCTGCGCTCGCTCACCGTTCCGGGCTGGGGACAGGCGACGCTGGGTCATCGGCGCTCCGCCACCGTCTTCGCGATCGCCGACCTCTCGATCTGGACGTCGTTCACCGCGTTTCGGGTGCAGCAGCGGCTGCGCACCGACGCTTCGCTCCGCACCGCGATGCTCGAGGCGGGAATCGATCTGAGCGGACGCGACGAGGACATCCGGCGCATCGTCGGCCTCTACGCCAGCAGCGAGGAGTACAACCAGCTGGTGGTCTATCGGGATGCCGCCAACCTGTATTACGACGATCCGGTTGCCTACCGCGCGTACATCGAATCGCACCAGCTGCAGGGAAGCAACGCCTGGGCGTGGAGCAACCAAGACAGCTTCCGCCGCTACTCGGGGCAGAGAAAGCAGGCGCAGCGCGCCGCGCTGCGCAGCAACACCGCGCTGGCGCTGGCGATCGCCAATCGCCTGATCAGCGCGGTCCACGCCGCGCGCGCGGCGAGCCACGCCCCGGCGAAGGCTCAGTCCTGGAACTTCGAGTGCGTGCCGGTGCCGGGTGGCGACGGCACCGCATTCCACCTCGGAGTGCGCACCCGGTTCTGAAGCGGGTGCCCGTGGCAATGCGCGCGCTCCCCCTGCTGGTGCTGGCGCTCAGCCTGCCGGCGGCGGTGCGCCCACAACCCGTCACGGCATCTTCCGCGGCGGACTCGGCCGCGGTGCTGCCCGCTCCGGCGTCTCCTGATTCCGCGAGAATGCCGGGTGCGAATGCCGGGGCCGCCGACAGCCTGCCGCTGCGTCTGGTTCCGGTCGGCCTTCCGATCGTCGGACACGAAGCGGGCGCCGAGCTGAGCGAGCCCTCGGGGCTCGCGGTGGACGCGTTCGGGCGGATCTACGTGAGCGACGCCGCGCTTCACCGGCTGCAGCGCTACCGGTCGGACGGAGCGTGGCTCGGCGGAGCCGGAACGCTGGGCAGCGATCCCGGGCAGCTGAACCGGCCGGGGTCGGTCGCACGGCTCGGTGCGCTGCGAGTCGCGGTGCTCGACCGCGGAAACTCAAGGGTCGTGACCTACGATCTGTTCGGCAGGCTCGAAGGGACGCTGATCGATCTCGGCGACGAGAAGCTGGTGGACGACGTCGGCCGGATCGATCCGGTCGCGCTCGCCGCCGATCGCGGCGGCGCGGTGGTGGTGCTCGATCAGGATCGCGGCCGCCTGCTCGCGTTCGACTTCGCGGGGAAGTACCTGCGCACCATCGGCGGATTCGGAGCGCGCCCGGGATCGTTCCGCGGGCTGTGCGGAGTCGCGTTCGCGCCCAATGGCGAGCTGGTCACCGCGGAACGCGCGGGCGCCCGCGTGCAGCGCCTCGATGCGGGCGGGAGGGTGGTGAGGAGCTGGCCGCTCGCCGTCGAGCCGGGACGAGCGGCGCTCGCAATCGCGGTGGACGATTCGTCCCGGATCGCGATCGCCGACGAAATCTCGGGACGCCTGATCCTGTTCGACTCGAGCGGTCGCCAGCTCGCCGCATTCGACGGACTGGCCGGGCCGCGCGCGCTGGCGTTCGCCCCGGGAGGCGCGCTGCTGGTGGCCGAAGCGGGGGCAGGGCGAGTGCGCCGCTTCGCGATCGTCCACCCCACGACCGCCGCCGGCCGGGAGTAAGTCCAGTGGGACAGCGGCACGTCGTCCGCCTCGTGCGGGCGGCGCTCGCGCTCACGGCGTGCGCGGTGTGCGTTCTGTGCCGCGCCGAAGGCGCGCGGGCGGAGGAGCCCGGCTGCGGCGTGATGCCGGTGGTGCTGCGCCCGGGCACGGTTGCCTACCCGTTGCCGCACACCTTCCTGCGCGCGGGCAGCGACAGCGCGTGGACCAGGGATCGGGTGTGGCGCGCCGGAACCGACTACGCGCTCGACCGGCTGCGCGGCGAGCTGCGCGTGCTGCGGGTGATCGATCGGATCGACACGCTGTCGGTGCGCGCGTGCTGGCTGCTGCACCCGCCGCCGCTCGAGTTCCAGGTGCAGCGCTACCGTCCGCTCACCGCGCCCGACAGCGTGCCGGCCGCGCCGCCGCCGTCCCCGGGCGAGCGCCCGGTCACTGCGCGCAGCGCGACGGTCGCGCCTTCCGGCACCGCGCTCAACCTCACCGGAAACAAGACCATCGCGGTCGACTTCGGTTCCTCGCAGGACGCCTTCCTGCGCCAGTCGCTGGACCTGGCGCTGAGCGGCACGCTCGCGCCCGGGGTACAGCTGACCGGAGTGCTCAGCGATCGCAACACCCCGCTCTCGGCGAGCGGAAGCACCCAGGACCTGCAGGCGCTGGACCGGGTCTTGATCGAGCTGACCGCGCCCAACGGGCGCGCGACGCTCGGCGATCTCACGGTGCGTAACGATCAGGGCGAGTTCGGCCGGGTCGAGCGCCGCCTGCAGGGCGTGAGCGGACTGTGGAGCGCACGCGGGTTTCAGAGCACGGTCGCGGCCGCGAGCGCGGCCGGCGAATACAACCGACTCCAGTTCTTCGGCATCGAGGGTCAGCAGGGTCCGTACCGCCTGACCGATCGCGACGGCAATCCCGGAGTCTCGGTGGTCGCAGGCAGCGAGGTGGTGACCCTGGACGGCGCGCGCCTCACGCGCGGCGAGGGATCGGACTACGCGATCGATTACGAGCGCGCGCAGATCACGTTCACCAACCGCCACCTGATCAGCTCGGCCTCGCGCATCACCGTCGACTACCAGTTCGCGCTCAACCGGTTCCGGCGCAACTTCGCGGAAGCCGGCACTCGCTGGGACCGCGGCCCGGGCTACGGATGGGTGCGCATGCTGCACGAGGGCGACGATCGCGGACGCCCGCTCGATCTGACCTTCGACGCGGTGGACAGGGCCGCGCTGGAAGCGGCCGGCGACAGTGCCGCGCTCGCAATCGGCCCCGGCGTCACGCCGGGGGTCGGTGACTACGACACGGTGCGGGTGAACCCCTCGACCGTGATCTTCGCGTTCGCCGGGGTCGATTCCGGCTCGTTCGCGGTGCGCTTCGCGCGCGTCGCAGCCGGCAGCGGGGATTACCAGGACTCAGCCCTGGTGCAGGGGCGCATCACCTATCACTATGTCGGCCCCAACGCCGGAAGCTTCAGGGTCGGACGGGCGCTGCCGTTGCCCGAATCGCATCAGCTGTGGTCGAGCGGCGCCGGCCTCAAGCTCGGGGCGCTGAGTGCCGAGATGGAAGGCGCGCTCTCGCGCCGCGACCTCAATACCTTCTCCGCGCTCGACGATCGCGACAACACCGGTGTGGCCGGACGCGCGCGCCTTCGCCTCGAGGGGCATGCGCCGGGAGTGGGCGGGAGCGGAGCGCTCGAGTTGCGCGCGCGCTCGGTCGCCGATCGGTTCCAGCCGTTTACCCGGCTCGAGCGCCCGTTCGAGCAGGAGGGGTGGAGCCTGCCGCTCGCGACCGATCTCGAGCACCAGCGCCGCGTGGAGCTGGCCGGGCAATGGCGGCCGTCGTTCGGCGGTGAATTGAATGGCCTGATCGGGCGGGTGAACACGATCCAGGGTTACCGGGCGCTGCGCCGCAGCGCCGAATGGAGCCGCGATGGGCGGTTCATGACCCGCGCGATGTGGGAGCACGCGGACGCGCAGAGAGCGGGCAGCGTGGATGGCGAGCGCGATCACTGGCGTACCGAGCTTCGCCTGCGCGGCCGATGGGTCCAGCCCGCGGTGCGCGCAGAGGCGGACCGCCGCCTTTTCCCGAGCGACAGCGGAAGAGTGGGCGACCGCTTCCGTTCGGTCGGCTTCGAGCTGGCGAGCGGGAGCGCGGCGCGCTGGCACGCGCTCGCCTCGCTCGATCAGCGCCGCGACGGACGCGCCGTGCCTGCCGGATTCGAGGATCAGTCGCTGGCGCGGACCGCGAAGCTTGCGATCGAGAGTCCGTCGACCGGCGCGCTCGGCGCGGCGTTGCTCGCGCAGCGCCGCGACGTCTCGCCGCTCGCCGATCCGCGGCGCTCGCGCAGCGATCTCGCCAGCCTTCGCCTGCGCGCCGAGAATGCGACGCGTGGTCTCAAGGGCCAGTACAATCTCGAGGTGACCAGCCAGGGTGAGAATCAGCGCACCCGCGCCCTCGTGTTCGTGGGCTCGGGCCGGGGAGCGTACGACGCGCTCGGGAACTTCGTTGGCACCGGCGACTACGACCTGGTGGTGACGGTGAGCCAGACGCTCGAGCGACTGGCGCGTGCGGCGAGCAGCGCGCGGACCTCGTGGGATTTCGGCAGCTCGGATGCGTGGCGCGGCTCGCGGATCGAATACACCTTCGAGACCGAGACGCGCCGGCGTGGCGATCTGCGCGCCCGTGATCCGTTCATCTCGCCCGGCGCCGCGCTCGCCGATCCGGCACTGGCGCGCGGCAGCGTGCTGCAGCGGCTCGAGACCGATCTGGCTCCGGGCTCGCACAGCGCCGCGATCCGTCTGCGGGTCGAGCGCCGGGTGAGCGCGGATCGCGCCTTTGCGAACTTCGCGCAGACCACCGACGATCGCCAGGCGAGCGCGCGCTGGCGCGCACGCCCGGGTGCGGTGGTGAGCACCGAAGTCGAGGGATCGCTGCGCCGGCAGCAGGCGGTCCAGCAGCTCACGGGTGGCGGCACCTATGCGCGCACCCTCGAGGACGTGGGCGGGACCGGCAACCTCATCTATACCCCGGATGCGCGTCTTCGCGCGGTCGGCGCGCTCGAGCTGAGCTGGAGCCGGCCCGAGGGCGCGGTCGAGCGCACGCGCACCCTGCGGCTCGGTCCCGACTTCGGCGTGGCGCTCGGCGGGCGCGGGCGCGCCGAGGTGACCATCCGGCGCGCGTTCATCACCGGACCGCCGCCCCAGTCGTTGCTTCCGACCGCGGAGAGGGCGGGAGCCGCGCGCTGGGACGCCTCCTCCCGCCTCGACTACCGCGTGCGCGAGAGCACCACGCTCGGCGTCTCGATGAACGTGCGCGAGCGCGAAGGGGTCGGCACCAAGTACACCGGCCGCGCCGAACTGAGGGCCTTCTTCTGATGCGCGCGCGCACTTGGTTCCTGTCGGTGGGCCTCGCGCTGGCGGCATTGGTGCCGGCGAGCGTGGCCGGTGCGGCCGCCCCTCGGCTCGAATATCACGGCGCGGTGCTCTCGCCGCGGATGGTCGAGGCGTTGTGCGCGGAGGCGCTGCGCGCCCCTCGCGACACGCTCGCCCTGGCCGCCGCACTCGAGGGATTGCGTGGGCGCCTGGAGGATCTCGGCTACCTCGACGCGCGGGTGGCCGCGACCTGGGACACGACATCCACGCCGCGGCTTGCGCTGTCGCTTCATGAGGGCCCGCGATTCCGGATCGAGTCGCTGACCATCGCCACGCCTTCTCCGGCCGACTCGGCGAGGTTCGCCCGGGCGCTGGTCGTGCCGGCCTGGGCTTCGCCGGCGGCGCTGGGCGAGGCGGTCACGCGCGCGGTGGAAAACGTCGCCTCGGAGGGATATCCGTACGCGACGCTCGGGGTCGCGGCGTGGGATGCGGACTCCGGGCGCGTCAGGGTCCGGCTCTCGGGCGCGCTCGGTCCCGCGGTGACGATCACGCGCGCGCGGGTCGAGGGACTGCGCGTCACGCGCGCTTCCGTCGCCGAGCGCGCCATGGGACGGCTCGCCGGCATGCCCTACCACCGGGCCACGGCCGAGGCGGCGCGCGACCGGCTCGAGCAGCTCGGGCTCTTCCGCAGCGTGACCTTCGCCGGAATCGAGGGCGAGGGCGACTGGAGCCGCGCGCAGCTGGTGTACCGGGTGGAGGAGCCGCGCTACAACCAGTTCGAAGGCGTGGTCGGAGTGCAGGGTCAGGCCGGCACGGTTGGCCTCGCGCGCGTCGAGCTCGGAAACCTGCTCGGCACCGGACGGGCGGTGGGCCTGCGCTGGGAGTCGCGCGGCAAGGGCGTCGTCAACTTCAGCGCGCGCGGCACCGAGCCGCTGGTGCTGGGCACGCCGCTCCGGCTCGAGGCCGCGCTCGAGCAGCAGGTGCAGGACACGCTGTTCACGCGCACGCGCTGGGGCGGACGCGCGCTGTTCGCGCTCTCGGGAACCGAGCGCATCGAAGGCGGCTACGAGCAGGAGCGAGTGGTGCAGGAGCGAGGCGAGGTGGAAAGGGCCGATGTCCAGAACACCGTGTTCGCGCTCGAGCGCAGCACGCTCGACGCTCCGCTCGGGGCGCGCCGGGGAACCCGGGCGCGGATCAGCGCGACCCAGGCGTTCAAGAGCGAAGTGCTGCGCCCGAACGGACGGCGCACCGCGCGCGCCAGCGCGGTCGAGCTGCACGGCGAGTGGAACCGGCCGTTCACGCCGTCGGCGGGTGTGACGCTCGAGATCGCGGCCGCGGGGCGGTTCAGCTCGCAGCGCGTCCTGCCGGTGTTCGAGCGCTATCCGCTCGGCGGCGCGACCACGCTGCGCGGTTACGACGAGGAGGCGTTCCGGGTGGATCGCTACGCGCTCGCCCGACTCGAATACCGCTGGTTTCTCGGCGCGCACGGCCAGCGTACCTTCGTGTTCTGGGATCACGCGATGATGAGCACCCGCGAGGCGCTGCCGCAGGGGGGCGATCACATCGAGCAGTTGCAGCGCGACGGATTCGGCTTCGGACTGCGGCTCGAGACCGCGGGCGGCCTGGTCGGGGTGGACTACGGGCTCGAGCCGGGACGCCCTCCACTCGAAGGCAAGATTCACCTGCAGATCGTCTCTACCTTCTAACAGGGGCACCATGTCGCTCGCCGACCGAACCGCCGCAGCCTTCGCCCGAGGGGGCGTACTCGCCACGCGCTGGCCCGACTGGGAGCCGCGCCCGGAGCAGGCGGCGTTTGCGGTCGCGATCGCGCACACCATCGAGCGCGGCGGGGCGCTGCTCGCCGAGGCCCCGACCGGAGTCGGCAAGTCTCTCGCCTACCTGGCGCCGGCGGTGCTGCATGCGCTCGACGGCGACGCACGGGTCGTGATCGCAACCTGCACCCGGTCGCTTCAGGATCAGCTGTTCGAGCGGGATCTGCCCGCCTTGCTCCAGACCCTCGGCGCGCCGCGCCTGCGCTGTGCCCGGCTCAAGGGCAAGCAGAACTACCTGTGCCCGCGCGCGCTCGAGATGGAGGAGGGGGCGGCCGCCGACGAGATCGAGATGATCGATGCGCTGCGGCGCTGGGCCGCGAGCGACGTCGAGGGCGATCTCGATCGGTTCGCGACCGGCGATCCCGAAGGGCTGCGCCGCATGCGCGCCCGGATCGGCACCGATCCGACGGCGTGTTCCTTGCTCACCTGCCGGCGCGGGCGCGAGTGCTACTGGGTGCGGGCGCGGCGCGAGGCATCCGAGGCGCAGATTCTGATCGTGAATCACTCGCTGCTCGCACTCTCGGGCGAAACTCAGGGCCTGCTGCCCGAGTTCGACGTGCTGATCGTGGATGAAGCGCACCGGCTGGAGGGAGTGCTGCTGGCGCAGCTCGAGCGCACGGTATCGCGCCATCGCTTCGAAGAGCTGTTCCGCCTGCTGGTGGGCGCGCGTGCCGCGACGCGTCGCCCGCGGCCCGCGGGCGGCGCGCGGGCCGGCGGTCTGCTCGCGCGCGTGGGCGCCTACCTCGTGCCGCTGCTCGCGAGGCGCACGACCGGCGAGGATCCGGCTTCCTCGATCTCGAGGCTGGAATCGCGCATCGATGAAGCGCGCGAAGACGTGGCTCGCCTGTTCCAGGCGATCGAGCCACCCGCGCCCGACGAGGGCCTGTACGCCGCGCGTCGCCGCTACCGGTCGAGCGCCGAGCTGTTCGGAGCCGACCTGGAGCCGCTGGAGCGCACGCTGCAGGACTGCAGCGAGTTCGCGCGCGGACTTCAGCGTCTGGGCGAGGTCGCGGGCGAGGCCGGAACGGGCGCCGCTTCGGCCGAGCTGTCCTCGGAGTGCGAGCAGGTGTCGGCGCGGTTCTCCGCGCTGGGTTTCGATCTCGAGCGCCTGGCCGACGCCTCGGAGCGCGACTGGGTGTACTGGCGAACGCGCTCCGGAAATGCTGCGGAGCTGCACGGCGCCCCGATCAGCGCCGGGGACCACGCGCGCCGCTTGGTGCTGGGGCGCGCGCGTGCGTCGGTGCTCACCTCGGCGACGCTTTCGAGCGCCGGCGACATGGGATTCCTCGCGGGGAGGCTCGGGCTGGGCGAAGCCTGGGGCCTGCCGTACGAAGTGGTGAGCGTGCCCTCGCCCTTCCCGCTCGAGCGCCAGATGCAGGTGTTCACATGCGACATGCGCGGAGACGAGGCCGAGACCGTGTCCGAGGTGGTCGCGTCGCTGGCCGCTCTGGGCCCACGCAATCAGCTGGTGCTCTTCACTTCGCACGAGCGGCTCAGGCGCGCGCGCTCGATCCTGCTCGCACGCCTGCCCAAGGGCAGCGCGATGCTCGCTCAGGAGTGGGACGGGCCCGCGGGACTGCTCAGCGAGCGGTTCCGCGCGCAGCGCGGGGCCATCTTGCTTGGCGTCCAGAGCCTGTGGGAAGGTGTGGACTTTCCGGGTGAAGCGCTGGAGATCCTCGTAGTGGCCAAGCTTCCGTTCTCGGTTCCCGACGATCCTCAGGTGGAATCGCGGGCCGAGCGACTGCGCGAACAGGGTCTGGACCCGTTTCGCGACGACGCGCTGCCGGAGGCGGTACTGCGCTTCCGGCAGGGCGTGGGACGGCTGATCCGACGCGCGGACGATCGCGGCGTACTGGTGGTGTGCGATCCGCGCCTGCGGACCGCGTCGTACCGCCGGGCTTTCCTGGCCGCGCTTCCGGTCGCTCCGCGCGCAGTGCGCGATGGGGCGGGTCTGGCCGAAGCGGTCATGCGTTTTTTTGCGAACGAGCACACACGGGTGGAGGAGGACGCTTGATCGAGCTGGGTCTCAAGCCGCTGACGCTGGCCGATGTGGTGCGCGTGGCGCGCGACCCGGCGCAGGACGGAGCAAAGGTGGGCCTGAGCGCGGCGGCGCGCGCGCGCATGCTGGCGAGTCGCGCGGTGGTCGAGTCGGCGGTGCGCGAGGGACGCGCGGTATACGGCGTCACCACCGGCTTCGGCGAGCTCAAAGACCGGCGCATTCCGCCCGAGCAGGTGCGGCGGCTGCAAGTGAACCTCCTGCGCTCGCACTCCGCGGGCGTGGGCGCGCCGGCTCCACGCGATGTGGTGCGCGCGATGCTGCTGCTGCGTGCCGCATCGCTCGCGCTCGGATACTCGGGGTGCCGTCCCGAGGTGGTGGACAACCTGCTCGCGCTGCTCGAGCGCGACGTCACGCCGGTCGTTCCGCTCGAAGGTTCGGTTGGTGCTTCCGGCGATCTGGCGCCGCTCGCGCATCTCGCCTCGGTGCTCATCGGCGAGGGCGAAGCGTGGCTCGGCGACCGGCGCATGCCCGCCGCGCTCGCGCTGCGCGGAGCCGGGCTCCAGCCGCTCGACCTGGAGGCCAAGGAAGGGCTCGCGCTCATCAACGGCACCCAGCTCTCGACCGCGCTCGCCGCGCTCGCGCTGATGGACGGCCGGCGGGTGTGGGAGGCCGCGGTGGCCGCGGCCGCGCTCTCGACCGAAGTGCTGCTCGGCTCCTTCCAGCCGGCGCGCGAGGACGTGCAGGCGCTCAGGCCCTATCGCGGCGCGTTCGAAGCCGCGCGCCGCCTGCGCGCGTTCTCGGCCGACAGCGCGCTGGTCGAGTCGCACGCCGACTGCGGCCGGGTGCAGGACGCCTACTCGCTGCGCTGCGTGCCGCAGGTGATGGGCGCCTCGTGGGACGCGCTCGCGCATGTCGAGCGCCAGCTCGAGACCGAGTTCAACTCGGTCAACGACAACCCGCTGGTGTTCGCCGACAGCGGGGATGTGGTCTCGGCCGGGCACTTCCACGCCCAGCCGGTGGCGCTGGCCGCGGACTATCTCAAGATCGCGGTGGCCGAGATCGCCTCGTTGAGCGAGCGCCGCATCGACCGCCTGCTCGACACGCGCGTTTCCGAGCTGCCGGCCGCGCTCGCCGGCGAGCCCGGGATCGAGTCGGGCTACATGCTCGCGCAATACACCGCTGCCGCGCTGGTCTCGGAGAACAAGGTGCTGTGCCATCCGGCGAGCGTGGATTCCATTCCGACCGGAGCCGGGATCGAGGATCACGTGAGCATGGCGCCGATCGCCGGACGCCACGCGCTCAAGGTGAGCGAGAATGCGGCGCGGGTGGTGGCGCTCGAATTGATCTGCGCGTGCCGCGGGCTCGAGTTCCGACGTCCGCTCACCGCGGGCGCGGGCTCCGAGCGGCTGTACGGCGCGGTGCGGCGCCGCGTGCCGGCGCCCGAGGGCGACCGGCCGCTCTCCGAGCCGTGCGAGGCGGTCGCGCGCTGGATTCTTTCGGGAGCGGTGGAAAGGCTCTCCGAAGAGGTGCTCAACGCATGAGCACGCTCACCGCATCCCGCAACATCCGAGCGCCGCGTGGCAGCACGCTCTCGTGCAAGGGCTGGGCGCAGGAGGCTGCGCTGCGCATGCTCATGAACAATCTCGATCGCGAAGTCGCCGAACGCCCCGATGACCTGGTGGTGTACGGTGGCACCGGCAAGGCGGCGCGCAACTGGGAAGCGTTCGACCGGATCGTCGCGGCGCTGCGCGCGCTCGAGTCGGACGAGACCCTGCTGGTCCAGTCGGGCAAGCCGGTCGGCGTGTTCCGCACCCATACGGGCGCGCCGCGCGTGTTGATCGCGAACTCGCTGCTGGTGCCGCGCTGGGCGACGCTCGAGAATTTCTGGACCCTCGAGGCGATGGGCCTGACCATGTTCGGGCAGATGACCGCGGGCTCGTGGATCTACATCGGCTCGCAGGGCATCGTGCAGGGCACGTTCGAGACCTTTGCCGAGGTTGCGCAGCGCCATTTCGGCGGCACGCTCGCCGGGCGGCTCGTGCTCAGCGCCGGGCTCGGCGGGATGGGCGGCGCGCAGCCGCTGGCCGCGACCATGAACGGCGCGGTGTGCCTGGTGGCCGAGGTGGACGAGTCGCGCGCCCGGCGCCGGGTCGAGACCGGATACTGCGATCGGATGACCGGCTCGCTCGATGAGGCGCTCGCCTGGTGCCGCGAGGCGCAGGCGGCACGGCAGCCGCTCAGCGTGGGCGTGATCGCGAACGCGGCCGAGGTGCACGCCGAGCTGCTGCGCCGCGGCGTGATCCCGGACGTGGCGACCGACCAGACCTCGGCGCACGATCCGCTGAACGGTTACCTGCCCGCAGGGCTCGGACTTGCCGAGGGCGCCGCGCTGCGCGCGTCGAACCCGGAGGAATATGTGCGCCGCGCGCGCGCTTCGATGGCCGAGCAGGTGCGTGCGCTGCTCGGCATGAAGGCGCGCGGGACGGTGCTGTTCGACTACGGAAACAATCTGCGCGCCGAGGCCGAGCTGGGAGGGCTTATTCACGATCAGGCCTTCTCGTATCCCGGCTTCGTCGCCGAATACATCCGCCCGCTGTTCTGTCTCGGCAAGGGGCCGTTCCGCTGGGCCGCGCTGTCGGGTGACCCTGAAGACATCCTCGCCACCGATCGCGCCGCGCTCGAGGAGTTTCCGAACGACGCGCGGCTGCATCGCTGGATTCCGCTCGCCCAGAAGCACGTCCGCTTCCAGGGGCTGCCGGCTCGCATCTGCTGGCTCGGCTACGGCGAGCGTCATCGGCTCGGGCAGCGTTTCAACCGGATGGTTCGCGAAGGCGTGCTCAAGGCGCCGATCGTGATCGGGCGCGATCACCTCGACTCCGGCTCGGTGGCCTCTCCGTGGCGCGAGACCGAAGCGATGCGCGACGGGAGCGATGCGATCGCGGACTGGCCGATCCTGAACGCGCTCCTCAACTGCGCATCGGGAGCGTCGTGGGTGAGCGTGCATCACGGGGGCGGAGTCGGAATCGGCAACTCGATCCATGCCGGCATGGTGATCGTGTGCGACGGCACCGCCGACACCGACGCAAAGCTCGAGCGCGTGCTGACCAACGATCCCGGGACGGGCGTGATGCGTCACGCCGACGCGGGATACCCGGAGGCGATCGAACATGCGCGCCGGAGCGGAATGAAGCTGCCGGGCTTGACCTCATGAAGGCCGTGGAGGAAGCGCGATGACCGTGAGTCGGGAAGTCTCGGGCAAGACGGTGGCCGGACGCGCCTCGTACGTGATCCTGCACAACACCTCGGAAGTGGTGACCCCGGACGCCGAGGGAACCCGCGTGCTGCGCTTCCCGAGGGGCGCGATCGTGTTCCAGGAGGGACGCGTGCTCGAGGTGGGCAACGCGAGCGAGCTCTCGAGCCGGCACCGCGAGGCACGCCCGCAGAACGCGAATGGGCGCCTGGTCACGCCGGCGCTGGTCGACTGCCACACCCACATGATCTTCGCGGGCCACAGGGCGCAGGAATTTCAGCGCCGGCTCGCCGGCGAGAGCTACGCCGCGATCGCGAAGGCCGGCGGCGGGATCCGCTCGACGGTGACTGCGACCCGCGCGGAGCGCGAGGAGGTCCTCGAGAAGAGTCTCGCCAACCGGCTCGAGCGCTGGCGCGCCAATGGCTGCACCACCGTCGAGGTCAAGAGCGGCTACGGCCTGATGCCCGGCGCCGAGTTGCGGCTGCTCGAGCTGATGCGCGGTGCGGCGCAGCGCGTGCCGGTGCGCGTGCATCGCACCGCGCTCCTGCTGCACGCGATGCCCGAGGAGTTCGGCGATCGCCGCGCCGCGTTCCTCGAGGAATTGCGCGAGCGCACCCTGCCCGAGATCAAGCGTCGGGATCTGGCACACGCGGTGGACGCGTTCTGCGAGTCGGTGGCGTTCACGGTTGAGGAGTGCCGCTCGGTGCTGACCCGCGCCAAGGAGCTGGGCTTCGCGATCAAGCTGCACGCGGACCAGCTCCAGCGCAGCGGCGGCGCGGCGCTGGCTGCGGAGCTGGGTGCGCGCTCGGCCGATCACCTCGAGAAGGCGACCGCCGAGGACTGGAGCGCGCTGGCCAAAGCCAAAACCGTCGGGGTGCTGCTGCCTGCCTCCGCGCTGACCCTGCGCCAGAAGCTGCCGGATGCGGGCATGCTGCGCGCGAGCGGCGCGCGCTGGGCGATCGCGACCGACTTCAATCCCGGCACCTCGCCCGCCCAGTCGCTCCTCGAGTGCGCTGCGCTGGCCGCGCGACTGTGCGGCTTCAACGCGGAAGAGACGCTGATGTCGATCACGTGGAATGCCGCGAGAGCGCTCGGAATGGAAGCGGAGATCGGTCACCTCACGCCCGGTGCGTGGGGAGATGCGGTGGCGTGGGAGTGCGAGACGCTCGAGGAGCTGCCGTACTGGCTCCCCGCGGTGCGGCCCGACTGCGTCTACATGCGCGGCGCCGATCTCGCGATGCCCTCGGTGGAGCGAAGGGTGTGGCCATGAGCGGACTCCTCACGATCGGGGACCACTGAAATGCCGCGACTCGTCGAATGCGTTCCCAATTTCTCCGAGGGCCGGCGCCGTGAAGTGGTCGAGGCGCTGATGCAGACCATCGCCTCGGTGCCGGGCGCGACCCTGCTCGACAGCGAGATGGATCCGGACCACAACCGCTCGGTGCTGACCTTTGCCGGCGAGCCCGAGCCGGTGCTCGAGGCTGCGGTCAAGGTGGTCGCGCGCGCCGCGGAGCTGATCGATCTCAACCAGCACTCGGGCCAGCACCCGCGCATGGGCGCCGCCGACGTGGTGCCATTCGTGCCGGTCGAGGGCGTCACGCTCGAGGACTGCGCGGAGCTGGCAAGGCAGGCCGGAAAGCGCATCGGCGAGCTCGGCATCCCGGTGTTCCTGTACGAGGCGGCGGCGACGCGCGCGGAGCGCGTCAGGCTGGCGGACGTGCGGCGTGGCGAATTCGAAGGGCTGCGCGATGCGATCGGCCGCGATCCGGCACGCGCGCCCGACTTTGGCCCCGCCCGCATCCATCCGACCGCAGGCGCGGTCGCGGTGGGGGCGCGCCGCTTCCTGGTCGCGTTCAACGCCAACCTCGACACCGGAGACGTGCGCGTGGCGAAGGCGGTCGCGGCCGCGGTCCGCGAGCAGAGCGGCGGCCTCAAGAACGTGCGCGCGCTCGGCTTCTCGATCGAGAACGGACGGCGCGCGCAGGTGAGTATGAACCTGGTCGATACCGAGGCCACCCCGATCCACCGTGTGCTGGCGCTGGTTCGCGCCGAGGCGGCGCGTCACGGCGCTGCGATCTCGGGCTGCGAAGTGGTCGGGTTGATCCCGGAATACGCGATGCTCGACGCCGCCGAGCACGCGATGCAGCTCGAAGGCTTTCGCCGTGATCAGGTGCTGGAGCTGCGCCTGCGCCGGCCGCCCATGAGCGAGGGGATCTCGATCGGCACCTTCCTCGAGCAGGTGGCGGGCCCGACCCCGACTCCCGGCGGGGGCACGGTGGCGGCCTTTACCGGAGCGCTCGCGGCCGCGCTGGCCACGATGGTCGCGAACCTGACGCTGGGGAAGAAGAAGTACGCCGCGAGCGAAGAGACCATGAAGAATCTCCGGCGCGACGCGACGGCACTGCAAAGCGCACTGCTCGCGCTGGCGCGCAAGGACAGCGAGGCGTTCGAGGCCGTGCTTCGGGCGCGGCGACTGCCGGAAGGCACTCCTGAGCAGAACGCGGCGCGGTTGAAGGCGCTGGCGGCGGCCGAGCTCGAGGCGGCGCGGGTGCCTCTGGCCACCGCCCAGGCCTGCGTTTCGGTGATCGGACTGGCCGAGCAGGCCGTCCGTCACGGCAATCCGAACGCGGCCAGCGACGCGGGGGTTGCGGGCCTCCTGGCCCGCGCCGCAGGAGAGGGCGCGCTGCTCAACGTTCAGATCAACCTGAAGTCAATTGCCCCATCCGCCGATAAAGACGACGTGGAGACGGGTTATCGCCGCCTGCACAGCGCGCTTCTTTCACATGACGAGCGCTGTCGTGAAGCCGTGCAGGCGGCCCTTGACGGTTGACAGGGACGGGAATGCATCCGGGGCGCGCCATGTGACCCGGGGAGAAAGCCAACTTGGAAAAGGCGATCGAGATCAAACGTCGGGCCCAGCGCTGCGTCCAGAACGGTGATCTGGACGGAGCATTGAGTGAATACGAAAAACTCATCGCGTCCGACGATGGCGATCCCTACAACTATGTCCTGATCGCCGACCTCCTTTATAAGAAGAGCGATCAGCAGAACGCGGGCCTCAAGTACCTGGCTGCGGCCTCGGCCTACGAGAAGGCCGCCCTCTACAAGAATGCGATCGCGGTGTGCAAAAAGATGGTGCGGCTCTCACTCGCGCCGGTGCACGTCTATCAGCGCCTCGCCGCGCTCCACGCGCTCGACGGACTCTCGACCGAAGCTTCGCTCTACTACGTGCAGCACGCCGAGCTGCTGATCCGCGACAACAAGAATGCGGACGCGGCGAAATCTCTGCGGCTCGCATTCGACACCTCGACCGAGAACATCAAGGCGCTCGAACGGCTCGCGGAGCTGCTGGCGATGGACGGTCACAATCCCGAAGCAGCGCGCACGCTGATCGAAGCCTCCGAGAACTATCTGCGCGCCGGCCAGAAGCAGGACTCCGAGCGCTGCCGCCGCCGCGCGCGCCAGTTCGATTCGACCGTGACCGCATCCGGTGCGGCCGAGGCCGGGGAGGCGAGCGCGAAGCCCGCCGAGATCTCGAAGGGCCCCGCCGCGCCCGCCGAAGGCGCCGAGGCGACCGAGCACTTCGGCGGACCCGCCCGCCTGCCCGACGCCGTGCCGATTCGCGAGGCAGAGGACGCACCGGTCGCATCGCGCAAGCCTTCGACGTTCAGGCTGAAGGTGCCGGATCCCGACCTCGAACAGCGCCCGCCGATCGAGACCGGCAACGAAGATCTCCAGCCACTGGGCGGCGCGATCAGCGGGCCGCCGCGGCTCGAGACCGATGCCACCTTCCAGCGCGGAAGCGACGTGCGCATGGAACCGCTCGATCTCGAGACCGGCCGCTACGAAAGTCCGTCGCGGCTCGAGCAGGAACCGGAATCCATCGAGGCGGCCTCGCCGCCTTCTCCCGGCCTCAACTTTGGCGCGCCCGCGCACGAGCCCGAGCCCGAGCCGGCACCGGTCGCCAATCCGCTCACCGAAGTCGAGCGCATGCTGGCCCGCGCGCAGGAGTGCTTCCGCAACGGACAGCGCGAGGCCGCGAGCGAAGCGCTGGCGGGAGCGGCCAGCGCGTACGACGCGCTCGGTCGCCACGACAGCGCGGCGACCATCTATCGGAGCCTGGGCAAAAGCGCGCACGCCTCGACCGACATTCTCGAGCTGTGGCTCGCCAACTGCGAAACGCGTGACGATCGGGTCGAGGCCGCGCAGGTGGCGTGCGAGCTGGGCGATCGCGCGCTGAACGACGGACATCCGGACGATGCGCGCCAGTGGTTCGAGCGCGCACGCAAGCTGGACACGAGCAACGATCTTTCCATGCGCCGGTTGCAGCGCCTGAGCAGCGGGCAGGGCGGAGTCGCCAGCCGGGCATCCGCGGCGCCCGCCGGGAACGCTCCGGCTTCACGGTCGAATGTCCCCGAGGAAGAGACCGATGAAGCGCCCTCGCGGGCGCAGCCGGGCCTGAATGGGGAAGTGGGCCGCGTCGAAGTGGCGGTCGGTCGCGGCGAGGCAGTCACCTTCGATCTCGGCTCGCTGATCTCGGAATTCCAGCGCGGGGTGGAAGCACAGCTTTCCGGGGACGCCCAAAGCCACTACGATCTGGCCATGAGCTACCGTGAGATGGGCCTGCTCGAGCAGGCAGTGGACTCCTTCCGTGTCGCCGCGGAGGATCCCGCGTATCTGAGCAAATGCGCGGAGATGATCGGACGCTGCATGCTGGACCAGGGTCGGTTCGACGATGCCGCACGGGAATTCGCGACCGCGCTCTCGCAGCCGGTCGCCGATGTCTCGCTGCTGACCGGACTGCGCTACCAGCTGGGCCTGGCGCATGAGGCGGCAGGCCGCACCCGCGATGCGCTCGAGGAATTCGAGCGCGTCTATGCGGCGCAGGCCAACTACCCGGACGTCTCACTCAAGATCCGCGTCCTGCGCAAGACGCTGGAGAGCAGCTGATGTCACGCCCGCCCGTTCGCGACGGCGGGCGGCGAATCGACCTGCACGCGCACACCAACTTCAGCGACGGGCTGCTGAGCCCCGAACAGCTGGTGGAGCGAGCGATCGAGCGTCAGCTGGTCGCCGTCGCGGTCACCGATCACGACACCGTCCATGGCGTGGCGCGTGCGCACACCGCTGCCGCCCATCGCATCGAAGTGGTGCCGGGCATCGAGATCTCGAGCGCGCTTCCCGGCCTCGATCTGCATATCCTCGGCTACTTCCTCGACATCGAGGACGCCACGTTGCGTGAGCGGCTGGAGCGCTTTCGCGCCGAACGCCTCGATCGCGCGCTCGCCATGGTGCGCAAGCTCTCCGAGCTGGGCGCCCCGATCGATCCCGAGCAGGTGCTGGCGCTCGCCGGCCCCGGTGTGGTCGGACGTCCGCACGTGGCCGAGGCGCTGGTGCGCGCGGGCCACGTCGAAAGCCTGGATGCCGCCTTCCGGCGTTACCTGGGCGCGCGCGGCGAAGCCTTCGTGCCGCGGCCCGCGTTTCGGCCGGAGGAGGCGCTGGCGCTGATTCACGCGGCGGGCGGGGTGAGCGCGCTCGCGCATCCCGGCTCCATGCTCCCCGATGGAGTGATCGAGCACCTCGCGAGCGAAGGCTTGCAGGGACTCGAGGTGTGGCATCCACAGCACGGCGCCACCACCGTGCGTCGTTATCGGACGCTCGCTGCGAGACTCGGGCTGCTCGAGACCGGAGGCTCCGACTTCCATGGAGTCGGCCGAAGCCTCGACTTGGGAGACATCCAGGTGCCGGCCAGCGTGCTTGGACCGCTCAAGCAGGCAGCGGGCGTCGCCGGCTGATACTGAAGGCCTTCGCGCACGCGCCGAGTCCCAGTGCGCGCGGCTCGCGTTGACTCGTCCGCTCCTCCGCCCTACGCTGCGGTCCGCCCTTTGCTCCCCGGCATGGCCCCAACGGAGATCCGCGCGATCGCACGCCAGCCCACGTCCGCCCGGCGCCTGTCCTATGCCGCCCTGATGGTTGCGGCGGGGCTCACCGGCGTTTACGCGGAGACCATCCCCAATTTCGAGGTGCTCACGCTGGTGGTGTTCCTTTCCGGCGTACTGCTCGGCATGTCATGGGGAGCGCTGGTCGGGGCGCTCACCATGATCGTCTACTCACTGCTCAATCCGTACGGCGCGGTGCATCCGCTGGTCACCCTGGCTCAGGTCATGGGCGAGGTGGCGTCCGGAGCCTCGGGCGCCTGGTTCGCGGCCGCGGGTTTTGCGACTTCGCGGCCACTGGTGCGTGCCTTTGCGCTCGGGCTGTTCGCGATCGCGCTTACCGCGTGGTTCGATCTCATCACCAACCTCGCCACGGGAATCCTGTTCGGTCAGATCCGCGTCACGCTCCTCGGAGGCATTCCGTTCGCTCTATGGCACATCGCATCCAACGTCGCGCTGTTCGCGGTGCTCGGCACGCCGCTCGCGGGCGTGTTCGCGCACTACCGCGCGCGGCTCTCCTCCTAGCGCTCGCGCTCGCGCCACGAATCGCGGGCGCACAGCCCGTGGTCGGCGGGCGCTGGGACGCGCCCGGCCTCGTCGGCTCCGGATTCGCCGATCTCGAGTCCTGGCGGTCGGAGCCGGGACAGCCCGGCTGGACCTCCGAGGCGTGGCTGGGTGTTCCGTACCTTCCGGTGTTCGCGGGGCACGTGACCGGCTCCTGGTCGCAGAGCACGGCCGACGCCGCGCCTGAGTCGATGCCGTGGCCCGGCGTGCCGGCACGTCACTCGCTCGCGTGGGCCGACTCGGTCGGAGCCTGGTTCGGCCCGGGCAGCGCGTGGTCCGGATTCGATGGGGCGCTCGCGTCCGTTTCCGCGCTTCGCTTCGCGCCGGCGGATGCCCGCGCGCGCGCGGTGTTCCGCTATGCCACCGGCGATCTGGGGGCCGATCAGAACGCGCTTGCGTTCGAGCGCGGCGATTCGCTGGGATGGGGCCGCATCGAAGCCGCGACCGCGCGGCGCGGCGCAGCCGGCTCGCTCGGCCTGACCGGCGCGCACCTGTGGAGCGTCTCGGGGAGCAGCACGCGCGGGCGTCATCGAGTGGATGGAGCGTTCACGCAGCGCGGGTACGGCGGGGAACTGTTCGAGCGCACCTATCGGGAGGCGTCGTCGGGGCAGAGCGCGACGCTCGGCTGGCGCTACACGCGAGGCGTGCAGTTCGTGTCGACGCGGCTCGAGCGCGCCTTCGATCAGCACCAGAGCTACGACGACGGTTCGGAGAGCTACCTTCTCTACTCGCGGCGCGATGCGCGCGAGACGCGGGCCACCGCGGAATGGGGAAGGGCGCGCGGCGCACGTAAGCTCGGCGCGCGAATTCAGTTCGCGGACATCGAAGTGCGCCGGGCAACGCCGACCGACGTGCCCTTCTATCTCAACCAGACCTTCGATCGTCGCGAGCGCACGTGGTGGGGCTCGGTCGCTTGCACCACACCTGCGCTCGACGGCGTGCTGCGGATGGAGCTGGGAGCGGGCCGCAGCCGGGCGCTGGGGTCCACGCTGGTCGCGCCGGGAGCCAGCCTGGCCTTTGGCGATTCGCGACTCGGCGGCCGGCTGGTCGCGATGCGCGTGGTGCAGCCGGTGTGGTCGGACCTTTTCGCGGGGCAGGCGCCATTTCTTCAGAATACGTGGGCGGGTGGGTTCGAACTCTCCTCGCAGGGCGCGCTGCGAGCGCAGGGCTCGCTGCTGGTCGGGGTGACCCGCGATCGGGCGATCTGGCTCCGGCATCCGATCCAGGATCTGGCGCTGCGCTACGGAGCGCTTCCGAGCACCGGCCGCGATGGATTCACGCTCGCCACCTCCGGCTTCGACTGGCGCGGCCGACACTTCGGGGCCGGGGCATCGGGCTTCGTGCTACGCTCCGAGCGCAGCGCGAGTCAGGCGCAGGTTGATCCCGGTTTCGGGGCCCGCGCCGGGGTCGAGACGCGCTTCACGCTGTTTCAGGGCGACCTGGGGATAACGCTCCGCGCCGAGACCGCGGCGGTGGGACCGCGCGAGAACGAGGCCACCTCCGCCCGGCTGCCCGGCTACCTCACCAGCGGCGCCACGGTTTCGACCACGCTTGGTGATGCGGTCATCGTATTCCGCGTGCGCAATCTGGAGAACACGCCTCACGAGGAGACATGGCTCGATCCGCGCGACCTGTCGGTGGCGAAGGGGCCGCGCCGCGAGCTGACGTTCTCGCTCACCTGGAGACTCTTCAACTAGCCCGGCCCCCTGGAGGGGAGAGAAGCGCTGTTCGTGCTCACCCCCGCGGAACGCCGAGGCGCGAGTCTCGTCGCGTTGCTTCTGGCGTTGGGCGCCGCCGACGAGCTCTGGCGCGCCACTCATCCACGCATGGCCCCGGCGCCTTCCGGCCTCGAAGGCTCGTCGCGCTCGTCTGCAATGCCCTCTTTGGCGGTCGGACCCGAGGCGCCGGGCCTCGCGAGCACGACCGAAGGCTCGTCCCCCTCGTCTTCCGCGAGATCGCGCGGCGCCGATCCGGGCGTTTCAACGCGCACCACGCCGGCAATCGACGTCGTCATCGATCTCAACCGGGCGAACGCGGCTGAGCTCGATTGCCTGCCCGGGATCGGTCCGGTACTGGCGCGCCGCATCATCGATTACCGCACGCGGCATGGCCGCTTTTCGCGCTGCGAAGAGCTGCTCGCGGTGCCGGGAATCGGCCCGCGGCTGCTGGAGCGCGTGAGGCCGCACGTCGCGCCCTGAGTCATTCGCCCCGACCCGGCTCCGCGATCGGGCATCGTGCAATCCGCACGGGACTGCACGGCAGAGCGTGCAGATTCTGCTACAGCCGCACTGCGCTTGTTCCGATAAACCTGGCGAGTCCAGGTCCGTGCGTTCCGCGTTTGCAGGCCCGCGGTCGTGACGGCTTGAGCCGCCTGTGCATGGCGCAGGCAGCACGACTCGAGGCACTTCATGGAGATCCGCGCGTGATCGCACAGCGCGCGGCCGTCCGCGGCCCGAACACCACAGGGAAGCGACCGTGCAAGAGGACATCGGACAGAAGCTGCTCGAAGCGCATCTCATCGACGAAGCCGCTCTGGTCAAGGCTGCCCACCAGCAGAAGAATCTGGGCGGCACACTGACCGGCAACCTCGTCAAGACCGGCGCGATCAGCGAAGAGGGACTCCTCGAGTTCCTGTCGCGTCTCTATGGCACCCCCTTCATCGACCTCAAGAACTACGAGCCCGATCCGGCGCTCACCCGCCTGATTCCCGGGGATGTGGCCACGAAGTTCATGGCCCTGCCGGTTTCACGCGTGGGGCGCAAGCTGATCGTCGCGCTGGCAAATCCGTCGAACATCTTCGCGATCGACGACATCAAGTTCATCACCGGCTACGAAGTGGAGCCGCGCGTCGCCTCGGAAGCCGCGCTCAAGAAGGCGATCGATCGTGCCTACGATTCCGCGGGCACGATGGCCGACGTGATGAAGGGCATGGAAGACGAGCTCGCGGTCGTCGAAGTCGAGGAAGAGGTCGACAACGGCCTCGCCGGCGCCGACGAAGCTCCGATCGTCAAGCTGGTCAACTCGCTGATCGCCGACGCCGTGCGCAAGGGCGCCTCGGATATCCACATGGAGCCCTACGAGAAGAGCATGCGCGTACGCTTCCGCATCGATGGCGTGCTGCAGGAGATGATGGCGCCGCCGTTCAAGTTCAAGGCGGCGATCCTGTCGCGCCTCAAGATCATGGCCGAGCTCGACATTGCCGAGCGGCGCGTTCCGCAGGACGGACGCATCAAGATCAAGGTGCTCAACCGCACCATCGATCTGCGTGTTTCGTCGCTGCCGACGATCTTCGGCGAGAAGATCGTGATGCGTATTCTCGACAAGAGCAACCTCAACATCGACCTCACCAAGCTCGGCTTCGAGCCTGCATCGATGAAGGAATTCACGAGCGCGATCGCGAATCCCTACGGCATGGTGCTGGTGACCGGCCCGACCGGATCCGGAAAGACCACCACGCTCTACTCGGCGCTGTCCAAGGTGAACACGCCCGAAGTGAACGTACTGACCGCCGAGGACCCGGTCGAGTACAACCTCGACGGCATCAACCAGGTGCTGGTGAACGAAGACGTGGGCCTGAGCTTCTCCGCGGCCCTCAAGGCGTTCCTTCGCCAGGACCCCAACATCATCATGGTCGGCGAAATCCGCGACATCGACACCGCGTCGATTGCGGTCAAGGCGGCGCTCACCGGCCACCTGGTGCTCTCGACCCTGCACACCAACGACGCCCCGAGCGCGATCGGCCGAATGATCGACATGGGGATCGAACCGTTCCTCGTGGCCTCTTCGGTCAACCTGATCCTGGCTCAGCGTCTCGTGCGCCGGGTCTGCGCCCAGTGCAAGCAGCCGGTCACGCTCAATGCGGAAGTGCTGGAAGAGCTGCAGATGGACCCGAAGGACGCCGCCAAGGCCACGTTCTTCGTGGGAGAGGGATGCGTGGAGTGCAACAACACCGGATATCGCGGACGTCAGGGCGTGTACGAGGTGATGCCCCTGACCTCCCGCCTGCGTGATCTGATTCTGGAACGGGCATCCGCGAACGAAATCAAGAAGACCGCGATCGCGGAGGGAATGCTGACGCTGCGCCGCGACGCACTCGAGAAGCTGAAGCGCGGTCTCACGACCGTCGAGGAAGTGCTCAAGGAGACTGCAGCCGACAAGCTGTAGTCCGGATGGCGGAACGCCGGGACCCGCAGCACGAAGGGCCCGGATCCGTCGCCGCGAACCAAGGAGAATGACGCCGTGGTGACTCTGCGCCAGCTGCTGGAAGACATGGTTCAGAAACGGGCTTCGGACCTGCATCTCACCGCAGGCGTGCCGCCCACATTCCGTATCGACGGCCGGATCGAGCCGAGCGAATACGAGGTCCTGACCCCGGAAGCCTGTGCGTCGCTCGCGTACAGCGTGATGTCCGACGACCAGCGCAAGAAATACGAGACCACCAAGGAGCTCGATTTCTCCTTCGGCATCAAGGGTCTGTCGCGCTACCGCGCGAACGTCTACGTCCAGCGCGGCGTGGTCTCCATGGCGATCCGCCAGATCCCGTTCGACATCCTGCCGATGGAGAAGCTCGGCCTGCCGCCGGTCGTGAAGGAGTTCACCAACCGCCAGAAGGGCCTGGTCCTGCTGACCGGCCCAACCGGCAGCGGCAAGAGCACGACGCTCGCGGCGATGCTCGACAAGATCAACTCGACCCGTCAGGCGCACATCATGACCATCGAGGATCCGATCGAGTACATCCATCACCACAAGAAGTGCATCGTCAATCAACGCGAGATCGGCGCCGACACCATGTCGTTTCCGACCGCCCTCAAGTACGTGCTGCGCCAGGACCCCGACATCATCCTGATCGGCGAAATGCGCGACTTGGAGACCATCGAGGCTGCGCTCACCATCGCTGAGACCGGTCACCTCGTGTTCGCGACCCTGCACACCAACTCCACGTACGAAGCCATCAACCGCATCGTGGACGTGTTCCCGTCGGACCAGCAGAAGCAGATCCTCACCCAGCTGGCGTTCACGCTCGAGGGCGTGGTGACGCAGCAGCTGATCCCAAGGAGTCGCGGCGGCGGCCGCGTGATGTGCGCCGAGGTGCTGGTCTGCACCCCCGCCATCAAGGCCGTGATCCGCGAAGCCAAGACCCATCAGATCTACAGCCTGATGCAGGCTGGCCAGAAGTTCGGAATGCAGACGATGAACCAGGCTCTTCTCCAGGCGGTGCTCGACAAGGCGCTGACTCCGGAAGATGCCCTTGACCGCGCTTCGGACCGGATCGAGCTCGAAGGAATGCTCGGCAAGGTCCTGCGCACCGCCGCTTAGGAGAAGCCATCATGCCAGTGTTCGTGTGGAAAGGTCGGACGCTCGCCGGCGAGGCGCAGTCCGGTGAGATCGAAGTGGGTCGGCAGGAAGAGGCCCTCGATATCCTGCGCAAGAAGAAGATCCTGATCACCTCGATGCGCCCGAAGACCGGCGGCTTCCAGATTCCGAAGTTCGGCGGCTCCGGTGTGAGCACCAAGGACCTGGCGATCTTCACGCGCCAGTTCGCGACGATGATCTCGGCGGGCCTTCCGCTCGTGCAATGCCTGGACATCCTGGCGAAGCAGTCGAGCAAGCCGTCGTTCGGTCGTGCCATCGGCGAGGTCACGCGCGAGGTCGAGTCGGGCTCGACGCTTTCGGACGCTCTCGGCAAGCACAAGGACATCTTCGACGACCTGTTCCGCAACATGGTGGCCGCGGGCGAAGCCGGCGGCGTGCTGGACGAGATTCTCATGCGTCTGGCGACGTACATCGAGAAGGCCGACGCGCTGAAGCGCAAAATCCAGAGCGCGATGGTCTATCCGGTCGTGGTGCTGAGCGTGGCATTGGGCGCGACCGCGTTCATGCTCATCTTCATCATTCCGACCTTCGCGAAGATGTTCAGCGATTTTGGAGGCGAGCTTCCGCTGCCGACCAAGATCGTGCTGATGGCCTCCAACGCGCTCCAGTCGTACTGGTGGGTGGCACTGCTCGGGATGTTCGGTGCGTTCGTCGCATTCAATCGCTGGTACGCGACCGAGAGCGGGCATCGACAGGTCGACGCGATCATGCTCAAGATCCCGGTGCTGGGCGACGTGCTCCTCAAGGGCGCGGTTGCGCGCTTCACCCGCACCCTGGGAACGCTGATTGCCTCGGGCGTGCCGATTCTGTCGGGCCTCGAGATTACGGCCCGCACGGCCGGCAACAAGATCATCGCCGAAGCGATCATGACCGCCCGCGCCTCGATCCGGGAAGGCGAGACGGTCTCCGCGCCGCTCAAGACCTCGGGCGTGTTCCCGCCGATGGTGGTGCAGATGATCTCGGTCGGCGAGCAGACCGGCGCTCTGGACGAGATGCTCACCAAGATCGCGGTGTTCTACGAAGCCGAGGTCGATACCGCGGTGGATACGCTCACCTCGATCATCGAGCCGTGCATGATCGTGGTCATGGGCGGCATTGTCGGCGGCATGGTCGTCGCGATGTACCTGCCGATGTTCAAGCTGATCAGCGTCGTGGCGGGCGGCAACGGATGAGCTCTCCGTCGCTTCACCGGAGCGGCCCGTCCCCGGACGCGGCCGCCCGGCCCACAGTGGATCGCTGGACCGGTCTGCGCACGCTGATTCGCGCGCGCCTGCTGATCGCGACCCTGGCTCTGCCGATCGGGGTATTGCTGCGTCCCGAGGCGAGTCAGTCAGCGTGGTGGGTCCTGTGGTGGGCACTGCTCGCGGTGGGAGTGATGTCGACCGTCTTCTGGGTCGGCATCCGGATTCGCCGCGGACTGAAGGCGCAGACCTATGTGCAGATCACTGCGGATCTCGTGATGATCACGACACTCGCGGCGTACACCGGCGGGAGGGACAGCCAGTTCATGCTGTTCTTTGCGCTCGCGGTGATCACGGGCGGGCTGCTCGGACGCATTCCGGGCGGTGCGTTCGCGGCGCTCGGTGCATGTGCCGCGATCGTCTCGCTGCCGTCGATTACGGCCTCGGTGGGAGGCGAGGGATCGCAGGCGCTCTCGGCCACACTTCCACCTCCGGGAATGCTGATCGCGTTCCTGGCCACGGTGGGCATGCTGAGTGGAGTGCTCGGCGAGCGGGTCAAGCGCACCCGTGATGACCTGGATCGGACCGCTCGCGAGCTGGACCGCGTGCGGCTCGACAACGACGTGATCCTGCGCCATCTCACGACCGGCCTTCTCACGGTGGACGCCGGGGGAAGGGTGGCGTACCTGAATCCTGCGGCCGAGCAGATGCTCGGGCTGCGCGTGCTCGAGGTCCGCGGACGGCCGCTGACCGCGGCGCTCCCGGAGCGGCTGTCGCTGCTGCGTGACGTTGTGCTGGAATCGCTGCAGCGTCGCGCCCCGCGCGCCCGCGCCGAGCTGCTCATGGGGACCGCATCGGGCAAGACGCTGCCGGTCGGCGCCTCGACCAATCTGCTGCGGCACGAGGACGGCATCACCGGTGTGGTCGCGGTCTTCCAGGACCTGACCGAAGTGCGAGAGATGGAACGTCGTGCCCGCCGCAACGAGACGCTCGCCGAAGTCGGCGCGCTTTCCGCGGCGATCGCGCACGAGCTGCGCAACGGGCTCAACCCGATCAGCGGATCGGCGGAATGCCTGCAGCGCGAGCTGAAGCTCGAAGGCGAAAACGCAGTGCTGATGAGCCTGATCATCACCGAGTGCAGCCGGCTGAACCGCTTCGTGACCGACCTGCTGGGCTATTCGCGCGAGCGCGACCTGGCGGTCGAGACCATCGATCTGGACGACCACCTCGCCGAGCTGTGCGAGATCGTGGCGCGCGATCCGCGCTGCCGCGTTGGCGTGACCGTGCGCTACGAGCGCGGGGCCGGGGCCGGGGCCCTCCAGGCGGATCGCGAGCAGATCCGGCAAGTGTGGCTGAACCTGGCGGCGAACGCGCTCGAGGCGATGCCCAGGGGGGGCGAGCTGAAAGTGCGTTGGCGGGCAGTGGATACGAATCAAGTGATCGTGGAATTCGCGGACGATGGTCCCGGCATCGCGGCAGAGGATCTGCGGCGAATCGGGGAGCCGTTCTTCACGACGAAAGAGAACGGTACCGGGCTGGGGGTAGCGATCGCACAAAGGGTCGTCGAGCGTCACGGAGGCACGTTGTCGTTCGACAGCGCGCCGGGCCGTGGCACGACCGTGCGCGTGACGCTACCTGCCGGCGAGCCGGCCATCGTGGCCGCGGCCGCGTAAGAGTGCAGTCTCAATCCCAATGAGCGAGGTGGATCCGATGCCGGCGGAACGTATCCTGGTGGTGGATGACGAGCAGAGCATGACCCAGTTCCTCGGGATCGTGCTGCGCAAGGAGGGCTACACGGTCACGACCGTCAACAACGGGCGCGAGGCGCTCGACAAGGTCAAGGCCGAGAGTCCCGACGTGGTGATCACCGACATCAAGATGCCGGGCATGGACGGCATTCAGTTGCTCCAGGGCATCAAGAAGCACGACCCATCGATTCCGGTGGTGATCATGACCGCGTATGCCTCGCAGCAGTCCGCGATCGACGCAGTCAATCTCGGTGCGTTCCAGTACCTCATCAAGAACGCCAAGAACGAGGAGATCAAGCTCATCGTCCGCAACGCGATCGAGATGCGCAAGGTGCGGGTGGAGAACCAGTACCTCAAGCGCGAGCTCAAGCGCGGCCACGAGGAGAAGACCATCATCGGCTCGTCCGACGAGATGGCGCGCGTGTTCAAGATGGTGGGCAAGGTCGCCGACAGCGAAGCGACCATCATGATCCAGGGCGAGAGCGGCACCGGCAAGGAGCTGATCGCGCGCGAGATTCACTACAGCAGCCGCCGCGCACATGGCCCCTTCGTCAGCATCAATTGCGGCGCGATCCCGCGCGACCTGCTCGAGAGCAACCTGTTCGGACACGTGAAGGGCTCGTTCACCGGTGCGGTGCGCGATTCGCAGGGCCTGTTCCAGGTCGCCGAGGGCGGCACCTTCTTCCTCGACGAAGTCGGGGAGATGCCGCTCGCCACCCAGGTGAAGCTGCTGCGCGCACTTCAGGAGCGCGAGATCATCCCGGTGGGCGGGACGCAGCCGATCAAGATCGACTGCCGCCTGGTGGCGGCCACCAATGCCGACCTGGACAAGGAAGTGGCCGAGGGCCGCTTCCGGGCCGACCTCTTCTACCGGCTGAACGTGATCCCGATCAAGCTGCCGTCACTGCGCATGCGTCGTGACGATATTCCTCTTCTCGTGGACCACTTCCTCAAGCGCCACGCGGTGAACAACCCGGCCAAGACCGTGAGCAAGGAAGCCATGGACCTGCTCATGAAGTACGACTGGCCGGGCAACGTCCGTGAGCTGGAAAACGTCATGGAGCGCGCGATGATCCTGGATGAAGGCGGACTCATCGAAGGCGACGACCTGCCGGACACCATCCGCTTCGGCGAGAGCCACCGCGGAAGCCTGATCATCGATTCGCCGACGCTCACCCTCGAGGAGCTGGAGAAGGAATACATCCTCAAGGTGCTGAACCACACACGCTGGCAGAAGAAGCGGGCCAGCGAGGTCCTCGGAATCAACGCCTCGACACTGTATCGCAAGCTGATCGCGTACGGCGTCGAGCGGCCGGGGAACGAGATGGAAGATGGGAACCGCGATGACGGGAACGAAGGTGAGGCAAACGCCGCATGAGGCTTGCGATCTGCAACGAACCGGAGGATGGCGTGCAGATTACCGCGCCGCCCGGGTTTGATGGTTGAAGATTGCCCGATCGTCGCCGAGCGGCGGCGGTGGATTCGATGAAGCTATCAGACGTAAGGAGCGCACGGATGCGAAGTTGGAATCGTCGTCCGTGCTCGGAAGTCACGTGGCACATCGGTTGCACTTCATCAGGTATAGAGGGTCACACCATGCAGCCCGATGACCCGGTTATCACCTCTCCTAAGGGAGCAAACACCATGAAGAGCAACCAGAAGGGCTTTACCCTGATCGAGCTGATGATCGTGGTCGTGATCATCGGTATCCTCGCCGCGATCGCGATTCCGAACTTCATCGCGATGCAGGACCGTGCGAAGGAAGGCAGCACGAAGGCCAACATGCACACCTTCCAG
>JANMQY010000002.1:0-3547 GCA_031370785.1 Candidatus Eiseniibacteriota bacterium
TAGAACTTCACGCCCTGCTTCTGAGCTTCCTGCTTCATGATGTCGCGGCGCTGCGCGAGCAGCAGCTGCGACATGTGACGCGGGAACGAGTAGTGCACGAAATTCTTCGCGCCCATCGCCTTTGCTTCATCGATGATCGTGACGCCGCGCGTGATCTGGTCCGGCTGAATCGCGATGTCGCACGCCGTGTTGACGACGTCCGGATCCTCGTGCGGTCCGACGAAGCCGATCAGGATGTCGGGGCGCTGCTCGCGAATCTTGCGCGCCGCGGTGACCGAGCCCGGGATCGCCTGTCCGACCACGATCACCTTCACCTTCGGGTCCGCCGCGAGCCCGGTGAGCTGCGCGATCACCGTCTCCTGCTCCTGCATGAAGTTGTCGGGATAGGTCACCGCGATCACGCGCGAGCCGTACTTCGCCTTCACCTGCTGCGCGGCGCGGAAGTCTTCTTCGCCCTGCGAGACGGTGCCGGTCATGATCCCGATCTTGAAATCGGAGCCGCCGGTGGTGTCCGCCGTGCCGCCGGTTTGAGATGCCTTGCCGCATCCGAATGCGGCAGCCGCGAGTGCGAAAACGATCAGACCTGACGCGTAACGCTTCGACATGAGAAACACTCCCTTGCCCGATGGGCAGGCGGTGCCGAGAGGCAGCGGTCGCGGGGCGATGTGGCCCGCGCCGTGGATCACGCTGACGACAAAGGAGCGGCAGTTTAGCACAGGGGCCGGGCATTAAATCCGCGCTGGATCGCGCGCGAAAGCTGGCTTCGCCCGGGCCCCTTGCCGCTATACTCAGCCACTCATGTCCGCGCCACCCCCAAAGCGCTCGCTCCGACGCACGGCTCGATGCGCGCGGCGCCAGCTACGTGGACGTGGACGAGCCGCGGCTCTACTCGCTCGCGCGCGGCGAAGGCGAGCACGTGGTCAAGTTGTCGCCGGACGCCGCGGGCATTACTCTGCACTCGCTGGTGATTGACCCGGCCGCCCAGACGGCCGGCCCGGGCGCCCGCTGAGGCGCCCCAACTAAAACGGAGCTCTGCGATGCCTCTGTGCGTCTATCTGTGCTACACGCCCGGCTGTCAGACCAAACTCGAGCGCTGGATGCCGACCGCCGAGGAAGGCGCGTCCGCGAACTTCGAATGTCCGCGCTGCGGTCAGGTGATGGCGGTCGCATGGACCGGCTCACAGGCGAAGACGCCGAACCTGAAAGACGTCGTGCCGCCGGCGTGGCAGCAGAAGCGGTGAAGTCGGGCGCGAGCGCGCGAAACACAGCTCGCCGATCCTAACCCGCCTCGCTCTTCACCTTCTCCAGCTCCGGCAGCGCTCCGCATGCCTTGAAGATCTCGGCGGCGCGCTTCGCGTCCGCCGCGCCCTTCGCATCGCCCGCGCTGCGCCGGAGTCGCGCGCGGTGCGCGAGCGTGCGCGCCATCTCGGGCCGCATCTCGATCGCCTCGGCCCGCTTCAGCGCTTCCGCGAAGTCACGCTCGGCCGCGTCCCGATCTCTTCGCGCGGCGTGGAGCATGCCACGCGCCCGCACCAGCCGGACCATGGCGGGCTCGGCGCCGCAGCCCTCACACAGAGGAATCGCGACGCCGAGAACTCGCTCCGCTTCCGCGATCTCGCCGGCCTCGACGCAGGCTTCCGCGAACCAGGGATACATGAGCGTGAGACCGATGAGGTGATCGGTGCCGGTGAAGTACGCCTCGCACTCGCGACCCAACGCGACCGCGCGCGCCGGTTCCCCGCGGCGCAGATCGATGTAGGCCTGTGCGCCGCGCCCGTTCACGCGCAGCGCGGCCTGCGCCACTCGGTCGCTATCCGCGAACGCGCGGCCGGCCTCGATGCGTGCCTCTTCATCGCGTCCAAGATCGATCAGCGCCCAGGCGCGGACGGCGCGAGGGAAGATGGATCCGCGCACGTCACCGGTCCGAGCGAACAGGGCGAGGCCGCGCTCGGTCTCGCGCAGAGCATCCTCGAGATCTCCGGTGAAGTACGCGGCGAGAGCCAGCGGGAATGCGGTCCATGCGAGGCGTTCGAGCGAGCCGGTGCGCTCGCCGCTTTCCACATTGCGTCGCGCGTTCTCCCGGGTCTGGCGCCAGTCGCCGATTGCGGCGAAGTCCTCCGCGAGGAATTCGTAACCCATCATGCTCACGATCGGGTTGCGGTAGCGCTCGCCGAGCGTCACACACTTCCGCGCCCAGTTCATGCTCTCCTCGAACTCGGCCAGGTGCTGGTAGGTTCCGGCGAAATAGCCGTACAACGTCACCAGCGCCTCCGGTTCGTCGAGCGGTTCGAGCACCGCGCGCGCCAGCTCGAAGAACTCGATCGCACGTCGTTGCTCGAGGCGGTAGTGGTGGTAGCGGCCGACGATGGTCAGCGCCTCGGCGCGCTCCAGGCTCTGCGTTGCGGGGTCGAGGACGGCGAGCGCCTCGTTCAGCAGATCCATGCCCTGCGGCAAGCCGTTGCGCGCGTAGATGTCGCCGAGCCGCACCTGTGCCGCGGCGCGCTCGCGCGGATCGGTGAGTCCATCGAGCAACCGGCGATAGGCGGCCTCGGCCGGACCAAGCTCACCGCGCAGGTTGTAGAGGTCGCCGAGCTTCCGGTCCAGTTCGAGCACGCCCGGTTCGTCGTCGAGCGCCTCGGCGCACTCGTGCGCATGCAGCAGATGTCCGACCGCTTCGTCGGTTGCGAACACACTGAGCGAGCGGGCCGCGGCGCGCAGCGAGTAGTCCCGTCCCTTGTTGTTCTCGCCGGCCTCGCAGAAATGATGCGCGAGGTCGGGGGAATGCGCATCGAGCGCAGCGGTGTAGAGCGTCTCGAGTGCGTTACCGATCTTCATGTGCAGCCGGCGGCGGCGGATCGGATTCAGCTCCTCGTACAGCACTTCGCGGATCTTGTCGTGCGTGAACGCGAAGCTCTCGCCCGAGGTCGGCCGGGCGAGCTGCGCGGCACAGGCTTCGTCGAGCGCGTCCAGCAGCGCGCCCTCATCGATCGCCACCGCACTCGCCAGTTCGGCGAACACGAAGAATTTCCCGAGCGCCGCCGCGGCATGCAGCGCCTCGAGGCACGGCGCGCTCAGGCGCTCGAGGCGCCGCCCGACCGCAGCCTTGATGCTCTGCGGGATCACGAGCTCGGTTGCGGCTTCGCGCTGCCAGCCTTCCTCGTCGCGGTAGATCTGGCCCTGCTCGATCAGCGCCTTGACCACCTCCTCGATGAAGAACGGATTGCCTTCCGTTTCTCGGTGCATCACCTCGGCAAAGTCCTCGGTCACGCTCTCCTGCCCGAACAGGGTGGCGAGCAGCGCCGAAGTCTCGCTGAGCGAAAAGCGTCCGAGCGAGACGCGGGTCGCGAGGCGCTCGCGGTTCCACTCGACGAGCGAGGCGGCCAGCGGGTGATCGCGGCCCAGCTCAACCTCGCGATAGGTGGCGACCACCAGCCAGCGCGCATCGCGCAGGTTGCGCAGCAGGTAGTGCAATAGCGCCAGCGAGCCGTGATCGGCCCAGTGCAGATCGTCGATGAACAGCAGCAGGCCATCGTCCGCGGCGAGCGCG
>JANMQY010000022.1:0-1500 GCA_031370785.1 Candidatus Eiseniibacteriota bacterium
TACGCGCAATAGCGGAAGGTGATGCGGGCCATGTCGACCTCCTCGAGCGGACTTCCGTCAGTTGAGTCGCGCCGTGGGTGATTGCAGCTAGGTCGCGACCGGAATCTGATCCAGCACTTCCTTCGGCTCGGGGAATCGCCCCGTCGCCTTCTTGCTGTAGATCAGCTTGCCGTCGAGGACGACTTCGAACTGACCGCTCATGCCCTTGATGAGCTTGGTGTCGAGGCCCTTCGTCTTCTTGATCTCGGCCGCCAGACTGGCAGCCCGGGGAAGGTAGTTTCACGCTACGCAGTACGTGATCTCCAGGTTCATATCTTCCTCCTGTGGGTTCGAGACGTGGACCACGCCTCGCGCGCAGTATAGCCGCGCGCACGGGCCGCATCGCCGGAAATCCGTTTGACCTTGCCCGGGTTCGCAGGCACCTTCGCGCGTTCAGATGCCACGCACTCCATCGATCGAACAGAAGCTCCGCAAGGCGCTCGGTGACGACCTGCTGACGCAGGAGCCGCTGCGCCATCACACCACGTTCCGCATCGGCGGGCCGGCTGATTTCTACTTTGCCGCCCGCACGCCGGAAAAGCTGGTCGATGCCCTGCGCACAGCGCACGATCTGGGCGTGCCCTCGTTCCTGCTGGGCGGCGGCAGCAACCTCCTGGTCTCGGACGAAGGCTTCCGCGGCCTGGTGGTGCGCAACGCCATCGATGCGATCGATTTCGACGGCACCCACGCCCACGTCGGATGTGGCGCGGACTTCCTGGACCTCATTTACCAGTGCCGGGATCGCGAACTTTCGGGCCTCGAGTTTGCCGCGGGCATTCCGGGCTCGGTCGGAGGCGCCTTGTACGGCAACGCCGGGTGCTACGGCCAGGACATCGGCTCGTTTACCGTCGAATGCACCGACGTGACCCTGGATGGCCGCAAGGTCGAGACCCGGACCGCGCCCTGGTACCAGTTCGCCTACCGGGACTCGCGCCTCAAGCGCGAACCGCGCGCGCTGCTCACCTGCCTGCTCCAGTTCGGAAAGGGCGGCCGGAACGAGATTCAGAAGGTGATCGAGGAGAAGCTCGAGATCCGGCGCGTGAAGCATCCGCAGTGGCGCGTCGAACCGACCGCGGGCTCGTTCTTCAAGAATCTTCCGCCCGACTGGCAGATGCCGGACGCCAAGCTCTCGCCGGGCACGCGCCGCGTGCCGGCGGGACAGCTTCTCGATGAGTGCGGCGCGCGCGGGCTGCGCGTGGGCGATGCAATGGTGTTCGCCAAGCATGCGAACATCATCGTGAATGCTGGCCATGCTTCGGCGCGCGAGGTGTGCGAGCTCGGCGAGCAGATGAAGCGCATGGTGCGCGAGCGCTTCGCGGTCGACCTCGAGGAGGAAGTGATGTTCATCGGCAAATGGCCGAAGGGCGTTCCTCCGCGCAAGCACGCGATGCCATGAGCGCGCTCGATCGCGGGCTGGCGCTGGTTCGCGACCGGCGTGCAAAACTGCTCGCCGAAGTCGAC
>JANMQY010000032.1:0-2579 GCA_031370785.1 Candidatus Eiseniibacteriota bacterium
GCACCCGACCCCGAGGCCTTTCCCACCGGGCTCGAGCTGGCCGAGCAGTATCTCCAGCCGCTCGCGCGCCTGCCCGAGCTCAAGGACCGCGTGCACACGCACGCGCAGGTGGTCCACGTGAGCCGCCAGGGCGCCCTCAAGGGCGACCTGCTCGGCCGCCCCGAGCGCCGCGAGCATCCGTTCCGGCTGCTGGTGCGCGATGCCGGGGGGCGCGAGAGCTTCCTCCACGCGTTCGCGCTCATCGACGCCTCCGGGGTCTACGGCCAGCCCCACTGGGCGGGCGACGGCGGCATCCCGGCGCGCGGCGAGCTGTACCTGGCGCCGCAGTTGAGCTACCACATCGACGACGTTCGGGGTCTCTCGCGCGCCCGCTACGCGGGCCGGCGGACTCTGGTGATCGGCTCGGGCGCGAGCGCAGCGACCGTGCTTTCGGAGCTGGCCGCTCTGGCCGAGGAGGTCCCGGGGACTGCCGCGGTGTGGGCCACCAGGAAGAGCGGCGAAGCGCTCTATCCCGCGAACACGGAGGATCCGTTGCCCGAGCGCCGCGGGCTCCACGAGCGGGCGCGAGACTTCATGCGGGGCGCGCATCCGGCGGTCGCGCATGTGGGCGGCGTGGTGGTCGAGGGCTTCGAGTTCAACTCCGCGACCCATCGCTACCGGGTGACGCTGCGCCCGGTGCGCGAGGACGGCGCCGACGAGCGGGCTCGGGTCGAAGAGGTGGATCAGGTGGTCGTCAACACCGGCTTCGGTCCCGACAACTCGATCTACCGCGAGCTGCGCATCCACGAATGCTACGGCTCGCGCGGCCCGATGGCGCTGTCGGCCGCGCTGCTCGGCGCGAACGCGGCCGACTGCCTGTCCACGCCCCGGTTCGGCGCCGAAGTCCTTGCCAATCCTGAGCCGGATTTCTTCATCCTTGGCAACAAGTCCTACGCGCGATACAACAACTTCCTGCTCGAGACCGGATTCGCGCAGGTGAAGGACGTCATCGAGAAGCTCGCCGTCGACCGGCAGGTGATGGCCGGGGTCTGAGGTCCACGTGTTCGAGCGCGCCATTGTCCGCCGCCAGTTCCTGAAGAAGCTGGGGTTTGCCGGTGCGGGCGTCATGCTCGGCTCGCTGCTTCCCGCCGCGCGGCGCGCGCTCGGCTCGGACGAGCGCGGTTCCGGCCTCATTGTGCGCAACGACTGGCCCGAGCACTGGGAGACTTCTCTCGCCGCGCTCGGGCGCGCATGGCTCACTCCGAACGATGCGTTCTTCGTGCGCAGCCACTTCGTGCCGCCGAGCGTGGACATGGCGACGTGGCGCCTCGAGGTTTCCGGGCGCGTCAGGACTCCGCTCTCGATGAGCCTCGCCGAGCTGCGCGCGATGACCCCGGTCGAGATGGCGTGCGTGCTCGAGTGCGCCGGCAACGGCCGCAGCGCCTTCGCGCTGCCGAGCACTTCGGGAACGCAGTGGGGTCTCGGTGCGGTCGGCAACGCGCGCTGGAAAGGTGTGCGCCTCGCGAGCGTTCTCGAGCGCGCCGGACTCGAGCCCGATGCCGCGCACGTCTGGTTCGAATGCGCCGACGCCGCGCCACTGCCCGAGACCCCGCGATTCGTGCGCAGCATCCCATTGCAGAAGGTCGCTGACGACGTGCTGCTCGCATGGGAGATGAACGGCGTCCCGCTGCCACGCCGGCACGGCGCGCCTTTGCGTGCGATCGTGCCGGGATGGTTCGGCATGGCGTCGGCCAAGTGGGTGACCAGGATCCGGGTCGAGACCGAGCCCTCCGACAATCACTTCATGGCGAAAGGCTACCGCTACGTCTACCCCGGCGAGGATCCGGCGAGCGCTCCTCCGGTGGATGAGCTGCGCATCAAGTCCGTCATCACCCGCCCGCGCGAAGGCGAGAAGCTGTCGATCAAGAAGCTGTCGGTCGGAAAACCTGCGACCGGCAAACAATCGGTGGTGAAGGCGCGGATCATGGGCTTCGCCTGGGCGGGATCGAAAGGCATCAAGCTGGTCGAGATCTCGAGCGACGGCGGGAGCACGTGGCAGGCCGCCGGATTCATGGGCGACACCGAGCCTCACTCATGGAGGCTATGGGCGACCGAGGTGCCGATCGCAGCGGGCAAGAGCGTGACCGTCATCGCGCGCGCCACCGACAACGCCGGCCAGGTGCAGCCGGCCGAAGCACGTCCCAACGCCGGTGGTTACGGAAACAATTCCATGCACAGGGTGACGTTCCGTGCAGTGGCGTAGTCGGCGGGCGCCCGCGGCGCTGCTGGTCCTCGTGGCGATGGGCTCGCTGATTGCCGCCGCGCTGGCCGCGCCGCAGGGCAGGACGCAGGGTTCAGGGGCTGCGACCGCTGCGACCGTGATGCCGATGACTCTGCCCGATGGACCGGGGCGCGAGATCCTCGAGCGCGAGTGCATGATCTGCCACTCGTCGATGCTGATTACTCAGCAGGCCAAGGATTCGACCGGATGGGAAAAGACTCTCGCCCTGATGGAAAAATGGGGGTCGCCGGTCCGGGCCGCGGAACACGACACGCTGCGCACCTACCTGCTCGCGCACTTCGGGCCGAAGCCGCGCTGA
>JANMQY010000083.1:0-4430 GCA_031370785.1 Candidatus Eiseniibacteriota bacterium
GCTCGACTCCGTAGAGCTGAGCCAGGAACAGCACGGTCACGCCTTCGAACAGCGCGGTACCGTTCTGGTTTGCGGTCGAGCCGATGGTGAGCACGAAGCGGCTCACGTGCCGCGGGAGCTTGAGGTTCTGCTCGGCCACCATCAGCGAGGTCGGGAGCGTGGCGTTGCTGGACGCGGTGGAGAACGCGGTCAACATCGCCTCGCGGATCGAGCGGAAGAAGAACAGCGGGCTCATCCCGCCGAGCCACGCCACCGAGATCGAATAGACCACGAACTGCTGGATCGCGAGCGCGGCGAGCACCACCAGCACGTAGGCGCCGAGCTGCTGCAGAACCTCCCAGCCGAGCCGAGAGACCATCGTGAACAGCAGGCACGCCACCGCGAAAGGCGCGACCCGCAGCACCAGGCCGAGCAGGTTCATCACCACGTCGTAGAGGCCCTGCAGCACTTCTTCCAGGCGCTTGGCCGCTGGCGTGCGCGTGATGGTGAGGCCGATGCCGAGCAGCAGCGCGAACACCATCACCGCCAGCATGTCGCCGTCGGCCATGGCCTTGATCACGTTCTGCGGAAAGAGGCCGACGAAGAAGTCCACGCCGCTCGTGCCCGCGGCCGGAGCCGCGCCCTGCGGCACCGTGGAATGCGCGAGCAACTGCTGCCTCAGCTCGAGCGGGAAGCCGTCGCCCGGGCGAACGAGGTTCACGAGCCCGACCCCGATCAGCACCGCGATGGTCGAGACCACCACCGTGTAGGCGAGGGTCTTGAGCCCGATCCTGCCCAGCCGGCTGAGATCGCCGAGCCCGGCGACCCCGAGCGCGAGCGCCGAGAGGATGAGCGGAATCACCAGCACGAACAGCAGGCGCAGGAAGATCCGGCCGACCGGCTCGGTGACGTAGCGCGTGAACCCCTCGAGGATCGGGTTGCCGCCCAAGGTGAGGTGGGCGATCACGCCGAGCACGACGCCCGCGAGCAATCCGACGATCATCTGGATCGAGAGGTGGCGGCGCATGGCGCGGCAGTATGGGGAGGGCGGAGGAGGGAAGGAAAGGGGGAAGTGGGCGCGACTTGGTGACGGGTCGGAGGCTACGAAGGATCCTTAAGACTCCTCAGGCCACATCGTCCAAGAAACTCAGCCGTGTCATCCATTCCGTCACCGTGGTCCGGAGGGACATAGACGATGAAGCCATCTCGGCCACGAGTGAGAAGAACGCGGTAGCTATTGAGCCGAAGCTGGTCGGGATTGCGATACCCCTCTTGGAGCTTCCGCTTCGCTACGATCCAGCGACCGCCCTCGCGATAGAGATCATCTCCCCAACAGACAATTGGCAGATCCAGTTCCAGCCCCTGGGATTGAAACTCGGTTGCTACTGTCTGCAACGCGCAACAGGAAAACGGAGAATTCGGTGGGTCGTTGTACCAGGGCCCTTCTTTCAAGCGCTTTGTAGCCTGAAAAGTGTTGTCGATACCGAGTGGCTCGAGATTCTTCGCGCGTGAAGAGGCGATCAGTCCGTAGCGCTGCTCAGTCTGCCCCTCGTAGCGCCGGCGCACATAGTCTGCGGCTTCTCCGATGTCGCGCGTCAGGTACATGAAGAAACCGTCATGACGAATCGAATCCGCGACCTTTGCGATGTTGTCCGCATCTTCATCTTTTGCGTTCAGTAGTTCTGATACCCAGCGGTGCACGCCTGAGGAAAGGTGGCTTCGCAGTGTGACCGTGAGATCCAGGCTAGGCGACGGCTCGAATGGAATGCTTCGGCTCTTGAAGGTTTCGGCCAGCTTCTCGGGGCCATGAACCATCCAGCGTGCCCTTTCTTGAGATTTCACGATTGCATCAGCCCACTGCGCCAAACCCGCCTCCTCGCCCTGATGAATCTCCTGTCCCTCGCCAACTAACCCAAGCACCATGCTCCACTCTGGAATGCTTGACGCGAGTCGGACGACGATTTCAGGCTCGGACGCCTCGATGCCGTGTTTCTTCTCAATTCGAGTCGCATCCCAAGCGCGCTGTGCTTCGTCGAAGACCAGGATGTGTTCGGGCGGCACACTCGGCTTCTTTCGAACGGCATACTGCTTCAGGTAGTTCTTGATCCCCTGGACGAATACTTTCTCCTCGCCTGACTTGCCCTGGAGCGCGTGACGGAGGACGGCGACCAGGGGACCATTGCCGGAAAGAAAGACGGCGGGAGCTCCGGACGCACGGCCCGCGGACGGCACCACGAGGTCATCAATCCCGTGGTGATGAACAAACTGAAGGCCCACGAGAGTTTTTCCGGCTCCCGGCACACCCGTGAGAAGAACGAGGTGTCGAGTCCTATCCGCCGCGGCGCGGTGTGCCGTTTGAACGAGCATGCTCAGCGCTTGAGGAATTCCCGTGCTGTTCGCGCGCTTGATAAACGGTAACGGACGATTGTGAAAGATCTCCCTCGCGGCTTGAATCAAGCTCGGCAGGGGAGCGTAGTCCGCCTGAGTCCATGCGTGCTCATCGATCGCTATTCCCGTGGGATCTTGTGATAGCTCAGTCATAAAGCCCGCTAATCCTGCGGGCGGGACTACTTCAACGTCGTCGATACGATGACGCATCCCCGAAAATCGCGTGGGGACAAGAACGGGTAAGACTTGAAGGTCGTGCGACCCCTCGTGGTAGTTGCGCAAGTCGCGCGCATAGGCGGCAACCTGATCAATGTCCGCGCGTCGTGGCAGGTCAAAGCCCTTGAACTCGACCACAACCACCGACCCTGACTTCAGAATCACAACGTCGGGTCGGCGACCGCCTTCTCTCGGCAATTCGTACTCGAACACGACGGCATTTGAACCAGAGTCGGGGAGAATCACAACTGTCTTCCCGATTGCATCCCTTACGAGGGAGATTGCCTCGTCCCAGGCTGCCATCTGGCCGGCACCTGCGTCCCGAACAAAAAGTTCCAACGAGTGCCGGATCTCAGCGGGCTCCTCGCTGAGAAATCCCGCATAGGTCGTGAGCCAGCCGTAGTTCGGGCCGCGGGCTACCATCCGAGAGGAGATCTCCGTTCAACCGTCATTGACGAGGAGGCAACTCCAGGCCAGGTTAGGTGCGCCATCGCCTGTGACCATTGGGGGGACCGCCATGTCCGACACGCTTCGACTCCACTTCGCAAATCACCCTGACGTCGCAACCAAGATCTACCTTCTAGCGTCAGAGATCGTTGATGATTTTGAGGACTACGGACCGGTGATCCAGGCGAACGACTCCAGTGAGTACGACGAATCCACAGTGATAATCAGACTTCGTGATCTTCGAAACGAAATCATCGCCGAAATTCGGAAGTCACGGGAATAACTCTTACTCGCCCGCGATTCGGTTCGTTCTGAGGATCACGCCGGCTCCTCCATCACCGCATCATCCGCCATCGACCCGCGCTCCGGCTCCTTCGGCCGCACCATCACCGTCTTCTCTCGCTCGCAGACCGCCAGGCCCGGCGGCGCCTTGCGCGGCTTTCGCACGTACTTCTTCTGCGTCACGATCACCGGCACCTTGCCGGCGGTGCGGGCCTGCGAGTAGAACGCGGCCCATGACGCGACCTCATCGATCGTCTGCTTGCTCGGCTCGTTCTTGCCCTTGCCGCGGCGCAGCACCACGTGCGATCCGGGCGAGCCGTGCACGTGGAACCAGTAGTCCTCGGGCCGCGCGAGGGTGTGCGTGAGGTAGTCGTTGCCCTCGTTGTTGCGGCCGATCAGCACGTCCCAGCCTTCCGCGCTCTTGAGCCGGCGCGGCTGAAGCCTGGCGCTTGGTGCGCGCATGTCGCCGCGCGCGACCGCCGCTGAGATCGCCTTCTCGCCTTGTGGCTTCTGCGGCACGGGGGCGCCGCCTTTGCGCAGCACCGGAATGCCGACTCGCATCGCCGGAGGCAGTCGCCCGAGTGCATCTTCCAGGTCGCGCTCGAGCGTCTCGTCGTTCTCGTGCTCCGCGGTCGAGCCGCCGTCGGCGGATGGCGAGCGCTCGTCGTAGCGTATGGCTCGATCGATCAGCAGAGCGAGTGCATGCACTTCCGCTTCGACTCCGCTCATGCGTGGCGGGATTTCGATGAGCCCGCGTTCGGCCTTAGCCGCGCGCTTGAAGTAGCGCGCCGCATTGACCTGCGGCTTGACTCCGGGATCGAGCGCGATCTCGAACGAGCCAGCGGGATCCGCGGGGTCGGGCAGCTTGACCTTGGCCGCGCGCGCAGGCACCTGGCCAAGGTAGGCGAGCAGCGCTTCGCCATAGCGCCGGAAGAGCGGCGCGCGCTCGGACTCGGCCAGATCGCCGCGCAGCGCCTCGAGCTTGCGCGCGAGCTTCATGCGCTGCTTCTTGAGCGCGCGCACGATCTCGACGCGGCGCTGCGCGGGGTCGAGGGGCGCAGTCATGCGCGAACCCTAGTGCATGCAAGTGCAAAGAGTAAACACGAGCGCTTGACTGG
>JANMQY010000145.1:0-48156 GCA_031370785.1 Candidatus Eiseniibacteriota bacterium
CGACTGCACGTTCGGCGCCGGGTTCATGCATGAAAAGCGGCAGGAGGCTCGGCGCGTGGCGGCGGCTCGGAAGGAGGCGCTGGCTCAGAAGGAGCAGGCGCAGTCTGAAGCTGCGGCGAAGGCGCGAGCGCAGGCTGCTGCGATAGCAGCGAGCGATCTCATTCCCTGGCTTCGCGGGCTCCGGTTCCGCGCCGAGGAAGCGCGCCGTGGAGCCGCGCTCTGCGCGCACATCCCGGATGCCCCGCTCGAGGAACGCGTGCGTGTCGCGCTGCGCGGCCTCGCTCCGAACTGCGTGCGACGACCCGCACACGTGGCTTCATGACGGGAGCGACCCACACGTCGCGTCGCAGCTCAGCGTCCAAATTGAAGTAGTACAGTGCATCTTTCCCATGTGCCGTCTCGGTGGATCATATCAACGCAACTCCGATACTCCGTGATACAGCCCCCGTGAATCACAATATTGAGTGTGTCTTTCTCACCCCACCGCGCGCGGCCGGTCTCTGCGCTTCAGCGTGCAACTTCCTTCTCGGGGTCACTTGGGGCGCAGGAAGTACGTTCACGCCCCGGCCAGTGCGAGCGACAGCGCGCTCGGCTGATCGACCGGCTCGCCGAGCAGCGTAATCGGCGTTGCGCCCACGATTCGCACGCGGCGCAGCGTTCCGGGAGCGGTGCCGTCGTTGGCGAACACGACGGTCTTGAACTCGTCGCTCTTGCCGTAGAGCTGGGCGGGGTTCTTGCGGGCCACGCTCTCCACCAGCACTTCGACCTCGCGCCCGATCCAGCGGTCGTTCACCTGAGCCGAGACCTCGTGCTGCAGCTCGATCAGGGCGCCCAGCCGCCGACCTTTCTCTTCCTCGGTCACGGTCTCGGGCCAGCGGAAGGCGCGCGTGTCGGGCCGCGCCGAGTACTTGAACAGGAAAGCGCTGTCGAAGCGCGTCTCACGCAGATACGCCGCGGTCGCCTCGAAGTCCGCGGTACTCTCGCCAGGGAAGCCGACGATGATGTCGGTGCTCAGCCCGAGCCGCGGCATCGCGGAGCGCAGGTTCGCCACTATCGCGCGATACTCGGCCATCGAGTAGGTGCGGTTCATCGCGCGCAGCTGCGAGTCGGACGCGGACTGGAGCGGCAAGTGGACGTGCTTGCAGACCCGGTCGCACTCGACCAGCGCGGCGATGACGCGCTCGCTCATGTCGCTCGGGTGAGGCGAGGTGTAGCGGATGCGCAGCAGGCCCTCGATCTGATCGGCCGCGCGCAGCAGATCGGCGAAGTCGTGCAAGCCGTCGTGATACGAATTCACGGTCTGGCCGAGGAACACCACCTCGCGGAATCCGGCCGCCACCGCGACACGGACCTGATCGACCAGGTCGGCGAGCGGCAGGCTGCGCTCGCGCCCACGGGTATAGGGCACCACGCAGTAGGTGCAGAACTTGTCGCATCCGCGCTGGACCGTCACCCAGGCGCGCACACCGGGAGCGCGCTTCGGCTCCAGGTCTCCGTAGGTTTCGTCACGGTCGAGTCGCACCTCCGATACCGGCTCGCCGGCGGCGCGGCGCAACAGGTCGGGGAGATGGCGATAGCCGTCCGGGCCGACCACCAGGTCGAGCACGCGCGAGCGCCCGAGCAGGCGCTGCCTCAGGTGCTGCGCCATGCATCCGGTGATTCCGACCACGAGATTGGGATGGGTGAGCTTGAGGTGTGCGAATTCGCCGAGCCGGCCGAGCACGCGCTGCTCGGCATGTTCGCGGATCGCGCAGGTGTTGAGCAGAACCGCGTCCGCATCCTCGGGCCGGTCCACCAGCGTCATCCCGCCGCGTTCCAGCACGCCGGCCATGGTCTCGCTGTCGGCAACGTTCATCTGGCAGCCGTAGGTCTCGAGGAACACGCGTTTCATAGGTCCCCGAACCCTAGCACGCCGCGCTCGGCCCCGACCAGCGGGACCGCGGTGTTCCTAGCGCGAAGGCTGGAACCGGATCGCGCAGACCACGAGGTCCGCCGCCGGCCTGATGCGCCCGGCATGCTCGAGCGCCGCCGCCGTGATCGCCGCCGTCAGCCGGTCGAGCGGCTCGCGACGATGCGTCTCCAGCAGCTCGATGACCGCGCGATCGCCGAAGCGGCGCCCGGCACCATCGGGAGTGTTCGGCACGCCGTCGCTCACCGCAACCAGCATGTCTCCCGCGAGCAGTCTCACGTGCTCCTGATCGAAGCTCGCCTGCGCCTCTGCGCCGCACCGCGGGCCGTTGCCCAGTCGCTGGGTCTCGCTGCCATCGGAAGGAATCCAGAATGGCGCCGGGTTGCCGGCGACGCACGAGGTGAGCTCGCCGTTCTTGCCGAAGTGGGAAGCCCACAGGTTCATGGCGATCGCGCCCTGATGGCGCTGATGGATCTCGAGATTGAGACGCGCCACGAGGCCCGCCGCCGATCGCTCAGGGGAAGCGGTCGCGACGAACAGTCCCTGCGTGAACGCCGCGACGCGCGGCAACGCGGCGTCATCGCCACACGCTTCCGCCACCAGCAGGCTGTGAGAGCCGTCGGGATGCGTCACGCGCTCGACGACCACGGCGTCGGGCCGGAAGCCGGCGACGTGACTCAATCCAAATGCGAAGTGAAGCGCCTCGTGCTCGCCGGGCGTGAACAGCGTGCCCGACATGCGACGACCGTCGAGGTCCGCGATGCGCTCAGCGAGCGCCAGGTTCTGAAGGCGCGCCAGCGTCGCTCCCAGCGGCTCCAGCATGCGCCCGACCGCGTCCATCTCGCTGTCCGCGAATACCGGCGCCGGCGCGTTGCGCGCCAGGTTGATCACGCCGATCGGGCCGGCCGCGGTCATGACCGGCAGGCTCATGGCGGATTGGATGTTGCGACCGCCTTCGATCCCGGTGAAACGCTGGTCCTTGATGTCACCGTTGAGGATGAGTCCGCGGCTCTGGCGCATGACCCAGTCCGAGATGCTGCGCGGCCGCGATGGGACGTCATGGCCGACGAAATCGGCGGCAAGCCCGAACGCGGCCGCGATGCGAAGGCTTCCGGTCGCTGGATTGACCAGCATGAGCGAGGCCCGCGTCGCCATGGTCGCCGTGGTCAGACACTGGAGCAGCTCGGCGCACGAGCAGTGAAGCGAGGTCGCCGCATCGAGCCGGCGACACAGGGCTTCCAGCTCGGACGTGGCTCGACCGAGGTCCGGAGTGGATGTCGGCGGCGCGGGAATGGGGCGAGGCTTGCTCAAGGCACACTTCTCCTGATGGGTCGATCCAGGAGGGGCCGGGATACTCACTCATTGTCGGCTGCGCACGGCCTTCACTTGAGGATTCGCGCCTTAACCGTGCACCGCGGCCCACTTGACCCTGCTGCGATCGCTGTTCAGACTCACCCGCACTTTCTCAAGGAGGCGCGATGCCGAGCAAGCCGAGCCACAGGCTCGAAACCTTTCCCAATCCCAGCCCGAAACGCGACTACCTCATCCGGCACGAGTGCCCCGAATACACCGCCGTGTGCCCGGTCACAGGACAGCCCGACTTCGGCACCATCATCATTCGCTACGTGCCCGACCGGCTGTGCGTGGAGCTCAAGTCGCTGAAACTCTATCTGTGGTCGTTTCGAGACGAGGGGCATTTCTTCGAGCAGGTGACCAACCAGATCCTCGAGGATCTGGTGCGCGCGCTGAAGCCACGGCGCATGACCGTGATCGGAAGGTTCAACGTGCGCGGCGGAATCGCCACCCGGGTGGTGGCGCGCTTCGAGCGTCCGGCGCGTGGCAAGGCGTGAAAGCGGTTGACCGGGCACGCGCCGGACGGGAGAATCGAGCGCGGGGCAGGTATGGCCGGGCCTGCGGCCGTTCATGCCTGCCATCAGTCCAGGAGCTCCGCATGCCGTGCCCGCCGCGATTCGCGGCTCTGATTTTCATCGCTGCCCTCGCCATCGCGGGCGCCTCCGCCGCGGCCGAGCCGCCACGCTACGTTCCGAACGAAGTGCTGGTGCGATTCCGGCCCACGACCCGCGCCGCCGAGCGTGCCTCGGTGCGATCCGGCCTTCACGCCACCGTGCTGCGCAGCTTCCCGTTGATCGGCGTCGAGCATCTTCGGCTCGAAGGCGTGACGGTCGAGCAGGCGGTCGAGCGCTTTGGCGTCGACGCGCGCGTGGACTACGTCGAGCCCAACTACGAGCTGTACGCTGACCGGACGCCAAACGATCCGCTGTTCCCGCGGTTGTGGGGGCTCGCCAACACCGGCCAGACCGGAGGTAGCGAGGCGGCCGACATCCACGCGATCTCGGCGTGGGACGTTTTCACCGGAGACTCGACCCTGCTCGTTGGCGCGATCGACAGCGGCGTGGACTACCTCCATCCCGACCTGGTTGCCAACATCTGGACCAATCCCGGCGAGATCGAGGGCAATGGCATCGACGACGACGGCAACGGGTACGTGGACGACGTCCATGGCTACGACTTCCTGAATCACGATGGCGATCCGATGGACGACAACGGGCACGGTACGCACACCGCGGGAACCATCGCGGCGACCGGATCGAACGGGACCGGAGTGACCGGGGTGTGCTGGCGCGCGAAGATCGTCGCGATCAAGTTTCTCAACGCTTCCGGCAGCGGCACGGTGGCGGGCGCGATCGAGGCCATCCAGTACGCGATCCGGGTGGGATGCCGGGTCACCAACAACTCGTGGGGCAGCTCGGGAGGCTCGCGTGCGCTGCGCGATGCGATCGGCGCCGCGGGTGACGCCGGACAGCTGTTCGTGGCCGCGGCGGGGAACAGCGCCAGCGACGTGGATGTCTATCCGAACTATCCTTCGTGCTTCGGCCTGGCCAACATCCTCTCGGTGGCCGCGACCGACGCCTCCGACCATCTGGCGCCTTACTCCAACTACGGCGCGACCACCGTCGACCTCGCGGCTCCCGGCAGCGACATCCTCTCCACGTTCCCTGGGAACCGCTACGCGCTGATCTCCGGCACTTCGATGGCGACTCCGCTCGTGACCGGTGTCGTCGCGCTGGCCATGGGGCGCTTCCCGGGGGCAGGGAGCCTCGCGATCCGCGACCTGGTGCTGCGCAGCGTGGATCCGTTGCCGCAGCTCGCCGGGCTGTGCGCGACCGGAGGGCGTCTGAACGCGTTCGTCACGCTCATCGTTCCGGACAGCATCCCGCCCGCGGCGATTCGCGACCTGCGTGTCAGCGGCGTTGCTTCGAACAGTCTCCATCTGGAATGGAGCGCGACCGGCGACGATGGCGATATCGGGCGCGCGTCGCGCTACCAGGTCCGCCGCTCCACCGAGCCGCTCACCGCGGCCAGCTTCGCTTCCGCGACACCGGTGCCGGGTTCCCCGGACCCGGCCGGCGCCGGGGCGACGGATGGCATCGAGGTGGGAGGGCTCGCCTTCTCGACCACCTACTATTTCGCGGTCCGTGCGCTCGATGAGCTGCTCAATGCCGGACCGATCTCGAACATCGTCGCGGCGACCACGCTCGGCATCCCGCACGCGCGCGTCGCCCCCGAGTCCCTGGCCGCGGTCCTGCACACCGGCTCCGACACGCTCGGGACATTGACGCTCACCAATGTCGGGGAGGGCACGCTCGACTTCAGCGTGCCTCCGCCGCTCATCGCGTTCGCGCGCCCGCCCGTGTTCGAGCCGGTACCGTTCGCGAAGGGAGTGGACGGTGAAGCGGGTGCACCGGTCGCCGAAGCGCACGGCGGTCCGGACGGCGGCGGTTATCGCTGGGTCGACAGCTCCGACCCCTCGGGACCTTCGTTCGCATGGGTGGACGCGATGTCGCTCGGAACCGCACTCGCGCTCACCGGCGACGACAACATTTCGGCGCCGGTCGATCTCGGCTTCGATTTCCCGTACTACGGACGCAGCTTCCGCACGCTGCGGGTGTGCACCAACGGCTTCGTCACGTTCACCGACGTCGTCGGTTCGTTCGGCAATCAGCCGTTGCCCAGTGCCGCGGCGCCCTCGGGACTTCTCGCTCCGTTCTGGGACGATCTCGAATTCGGCCAGACCCGGCGCGTCTACACCTGGGGTGACGCGACGCACTTTGTCATCGAGTTCTTCGAGGTGCCGCACTATCAGAGCGGCGGCCCGTACACGTTCGAAATCATCCTCGAAGCCACCGGAGAGATCCGCTACCAGTACCTGAGCATGGGCGATCCGCGGACCAGCGCGACAGTCGGGCAGCAGAGTCCGGCGCGCGACCTGGGGCTGACGATTGCATTCAATGGCGCGTACGTGCGCGACTCGCTCGCGATCCGGACGGTTCCGGTGCGCCAGTGGGCGACGGTGTCGCCCGAGAGCGGCCGGCTATCGGCCGGAGAGAGCATGCCGATCGCAGTGCATTTCGATGCGGAAGGACTGGTCGGCGGAATGTTCCACGCCGAGGTCGCGTTGCAGAGCAACGACCCCGCCGCGCCCGATCGGCGTGTGCCGCTCGCGCTTCACGTGATCGGCGCGCCCGACCTCGCGATCGCGCCTGACACCGTGGACTTCGGCGACGTCTTCGTCGGGGGGCTGGTCGAGGGCACGCTCAGGATCTCGAATGTCGGCACCGACACGCTGCACGTGAGCTCGCTGGTGAGCACCGATCCCGACGTGGTCGCCGACGCCCAGGCCTTCACCCTGGTTCGCCTCAATCGTCGCCATGTGACGCTGCGCTATCGGCCGACCGCGCAGGGCGCGCTCGCCGGCACTGTCGAGATTGCGAGCGATGACCCGGACACGCCGCTGCGCGCGGTGGTCATGCGCGGGCGCGCCCTTCCCGCACCGCAGCTCGCGTTTGCGCCCGAATCGATCTCGGTTCGCCTGGCGACCGCGGGAAACCTGCTGGTACCGCTCCGGCTCTCGAATCGCGGCGGCAGCGCGCTGGAATTCCGCGCGCGCGCGGAGGCGACCGGCACGCCACGGCCCATCGCGCAAGGCGATACGGACAACCGGCCGGTGGCGAAGGGCGGGGCCGATGTCCTCCACGGGATCACCCCGCTCGGCGCCGGTGGCCCGGATGGCTTCGGCTACACCTGGCACGACAGCCGCGAGAGTGGTGGGCCATCGTTCGCATGGGAGGACGTGAGCCGCGCGGGCACCTTGATCGAGCTCGCGGGCGACGACGTGCTGAGCGCGCCGATCCCGATCGGATTCCGCTTCCCGTTCTATGGAGCCGCCTACGATTCGTTCCGGGTCGGATCGAACGGATTCATCACCTTTACCGGATCGAGCGGCGGCTTCTCCAACACGACCCTGCCCAACACCGGGATCGGAGTACCGGAGAACCTGGTCGCGGCGTTCTGGGACGACCTGGTGTTCTCGGGCACGGCGCGCGCCTATTGGTGGCACGATGCGACGCGACTCGTCGTCCAGTTCCAGGACGTGCCGCGCTTTGCCGAGCCGGATCGTCCCAACACGTTCGAGGTGGTGCTCGAGGCGAGCGGCGCAATCGAGACCCGCTGGCTCTCGCTGCGAGGTGCGAGCGTGACCAGCGCCACCGTCGGCATCCAGAACGCGACCCGCGACGATGGGCTTCAGGTGGTGTTCAACGCGCCCTATCTCGGGGACAGCCTGGCGGTGCGCATCGCCCCGCCGGTCGCGTGGGTCAAGATCTCGCCGCGCTCGGGGACGGTCCCGGCCGGCGGCACCGCCGACCTGAGCGTCACGCTCGATGCGGCAGGCCTGTACGGCGGCGCCTACGGCGGACGCGTGCATCTCGAGAGCAATGATCCGCTCGCGCCAGTGCGCGACATTCCGGTGAGCCTCGCGGTCACCGGGGTCGCGGCGCTCGTGCTCGAGCCCTCCACGCTCGACTTCGGAAGCGTCTCGATCGGTGAGCCAGGGACCCGCGCGCTCGACGTGCGCAACGCCGGCAGCGATGTGCTGCACGTGACCAAGCTCGCGTCCAGTACCGGTGCGGTCACGGTCGATCTCGACCATCTGGACCTGGCGCCTTTCTCCCATCGCATCGTCCACGTGACCTATTCTCCGGAGGTGGTCGGGCCACTGGCGGCCGAGCTGATGGTGCGCAGCGACGACCCCGCGCATCCCGAAATCCGGATTGCGCTGAACGGGGCGGGCGCGGAGGCGCCGGTGCTGGTGCTCGAGCCGACCGGGCTGGCCGTCCCGCTCGCCACCACTCTCGGGGTCGAGGCGAGGAAACGAACGCGCACCGTGCTGCTGCGCAATGCCGGCGGGAACGAGCTGGTCTGGCGAGCGCAGGCCCGGCTTGGCATCGGGATCGCCCACGGTGCCCCGCTCGAAGTCGAGGGAGCGAAAGGCGCACTTTCGACACCCGGCACTCTGGGCGCGGGCGGACCGGATGCGGGAGGCTACCGCTGGCTGGACAGCGACGAATCGGGCGGGCCGCCCTTTGAGTGGCTCGACATTCGCGCGCTCGGCACGCCGCTCGAGCTCGATGGTGACGACCAGACCAGCACTCCGATCGCGCTCCCGTTCTCATTCCCGTTCTACGGACGTTCGTTCGACTCGCTGCGCGTCTGCACCAACGGTTACCTCTCGTTCACGAGCACGCTCGCGACCTACACCAATGCGCCGCTGCCCAACGCGGGCGCGGCCGCGCCGGAGAACCTGATCGCCGCGTTCTGGGACGATCAGGATTTCCGTCCCTCGGCGGGACACGCGCGTGCCTGGGTGTGGGGCGACACGTCACGATTCGTGATCGCATTCCACGACGTGCCGCACCTCGACGTGGGGGGCCCGTACACCTACCAGATCGAGCTCGATCGCGACGGGACCATCGAGTGCCGCTATCTGACCATGCCCGGCCGGACCACCGAGGCGACGATCGGCATCCAGAATGCCGATCGAAGCGCCGGGTTGCAGGTGGCGTACAACGCGCCGTACGTCCACGACCGACTGTGCACGCGCTTCACACGGCGCCCGCCCTGGCTCGCGATCCTTCCCGACTCGGGGCGCGTGGCTCCCGGCGGCGTCGACACGCTGTATGTCAGCCTGAGCGCCGAGGGCGAGAGCGACGGAGAGCTCGCGGGCGAGATCCGGATCACGAGCAGCGATGTAGCGCATTTCGATTCGCGCGTGCCGGTTCATGCGCACGTCGGCGTGGCGCCTGCGCAGGCCAGCTTCGCTCCACGCCGGGTCGGCGCCGTGCACCTCGGCCGCGACGTGAGCCTCGAGCTGCGCGTGCCCGGGCGCGACCCGGCGTCGATCGCGCAGGCAAGCGTCCGGCTGAATCAGGCGATTGGCTGGGATCGGGAGAAGGCGCCCCGAATCGAAGGCGCTGATCTGGTGCTGGGATTCGCCACGACTGACCTGCTGGCCGGGTTGACTTACGGCGGCGCGGTGCCGGTGACCGTGACCGGCGAGGTCGAGGGCGAGACCTGGTTCATCGCCCACGACACGCTGAGGATCGTTCGCTCCGAGCTGCTCACGCCCGCGACCCTTCACCGCTGGGGCTCCGCCGAGCCGGTCGTGCCGATCACCGCCGAAGTCCCGCTGCCGTTGCAATGGCGAGAGCCGGAGGCGTCCACCGCCGCCCGCTGGGAAATCTGGTGGTCGGCCGACGACGGCGAGACGTGGAGCGTGGCGGCCGATCAAGTCGAGGCCACCAGCTTCAGCTGGACTCCTCCCGGGGTGGAGAGCACGCGCACGCTGCTCGAGATCACTGGATGGCGAGCCGGACAGCTGGAGAGCGCGTGGCTGTCGCAGCCGTTCGTGCTGCTGCGCCCCAATCTCGCAGGCCCGGGTCTGCCGGTCCGGCTGGCGCTGCGGATCGCGGGGCCGAATCCCTCACCGGGCGAGGTCGCGTTCGATCTGGCGCTGCCTGCCGCGGCCGAGGTCGAGGTCCACGTCTACGACGTGCGCGGCGCGAGAATCGCGGAGCTGGCCCGTGGCGCACGCGCGCCCGGCATTCACCACGTGAACTGGGACGGGCGGGACGGCGGCGGTCACGCGGTTCCCGCCGGCGTGTATTTCGTGCGCGCGCGTGCCGACGGCCACGAGGTCATGACGCGCGTCGCACTGATACGCTGATACCCGGCGTTGCGCGGGCGCCAGGAGCCTGGCTCTTTGTCGTGGGGATGCGCACCTCACCGCGTGCGTCGTCGGGTGTGACGCGTCGGTCACGAACTGGCAGGCAGCACGCGTTGCCCTGAATGTGCTTGACGTTCTTGCGGCCGCCTTCAACACTCGCATTTCGGCCGCCCGGGCGTCGGCCGGCAGGGCCGGTGCGTCGCCGGCGCAACGATTCACGCCCCGCGCCGTAGTACCCCGCGTGGTGCGCCCTCCCTTGCTCCGGAGTCGGGGCCCACCGTCCGAGGACGATGAATTCGTTTCTACTGCTCTCGACGCTGAATCTCTCACTGGGCGGGCTGGTCTTCCTGCTCGGGCTCATCATCCTTCGCGAGAACGCCGGCCAGCGCCTGAACCGCGTCGTGGCGCTGATGCTGTTCTTCGGCGGGTTCGGCGCGATCCTTGCCGGCTTCGCGTTTCTCGCCGCACGCCAGGTGGGGGCGCAGGCTCCGGGCAGCGCGCCCGAGGTGCTGCGCAACGTCTCTTACCTGTGGGAGTTCTTCTTCCCGACCCTGTTCCTGTTCGCGAGCATCTTCCCCGAGGAGCGCCCGTTCGTGCGGCGCTTTGTCCTGTTTCCGGGGCGCTGGTGGACACCAGGCTTCGGTACGCTGGTCTTCGCGCCGCACGCGTTTCACTTCGCGCTGACCGTGGCGCTCGCGATCTGGAAGCCCGACTTCACGGTTCCCGACCACGGCCTGCTCAAGTACGTCGCGCCGCTGTTCGGCATCGCGAGCGTCTTCCTGCACGTGTTCCTGCTGGTGCACCAGGCATTGTTCTCGCTGGTCAACCTCGGCTTCGGCATCGCGACCATGATCCTGCTGTTCAACAGCTACCGCCGCGCGCGCGTGCCCCGCCTGCGCCAGCAGCTGCGCGTCATCGCGATCGGACTGAGCGCGTGTCTGGTGTGCTACAGCTTCGCGACCTCGATCCCGACGCTGCTCAACATCCGGCTCGACGAAAGCGTGCGCGCCATCCTCATCATCGCGGCGCTCACGCTGGGACCGGGGTCGATCGCGTTCTCGATCGTGCGCTACAAGTTCCTCGATGCACGCCTGCTGGCGCGCCGCGCCATCCTGTACGCGTTGGTCTCGGGAGCCCTGGTCGGTGTCTACCTGCTGGTGGTCTCGCGTCTCAACCGGCTGGCGAGCGCCCTGACCGGCGCCGACGCGCGCGTGTTCGAGCCGGTGTTCCTGATCATGGCGCTTGCGCTGTTCCAGCCGGCGATCGCGCGGCTCGAAGAACTGCTGGATCGCATGCTGCTCAAGGATCCGAACGATTATCGCAACGTGCTGCGCCAGCTCGGCGTCGACCTGCAGACCACCATCGACCTCGAGGTACTGCTGACCCGCACCATCCGCACCGTGGCCGAGGCGCTGCTCACCCGGCGCGCGACCATCGTGGCGCGTGCGCACGGCGGAGCGGTCGCGCACACCGGGGCCGGCCAGCCGCTCGCGCCCGCCGACCTCGATCGCGTCGCCTCACTGCTGCCGCGCCTCCCGGTCGGCCCGACCAGCCTGCGGCTTGCGGACCGGATCGAGGGACTGGACGCCGAGGACCAGCGCTTCCTGGCCGAGACGCTCGGCTTCTCGCTGGTGGTGCCGATGCGCTGGCGGGACGAACTGGTCGGTGCGCTGCTGCTCGGCGACAAGCTGACCGGCACCGACTGGACGAGCGAGGATGTGACCCTGCTCACCACGCTCGCCGGGCGGGTCTCGGTGTCGATGCAGAACGCGCTGCTGCTGCGCGAGCGGGTCGCGGTCGCGAGATTCGAAGAGGAGTTGAATCTGGCGCGCCAGATCCAGCGCAAGTCGCTGCTCTCCGATTTCCCGGTGCTGCCGGGCTGCGAGGTGCACGCGCTGTCGATTCCCTCGAAGGCGGTGGGCGGGGACCTGTACGACGTCGTGGATGCCGGCGATGGCTGCTACCTGCTGGCGATCGCCGATGTCTCGGGCAAGGGAGTGCCCGCCGCGCTGCTCTCGTCGATGCTGCAGGCCTCGCTGCGCACGCAGGCCGGCAGCGTGCGCGCGCTGCCCGAGATCCTGCGCAACATCAACACCCTGATGTTCCGCAGCACCGAGATCCAGCAGTTCGCGACCTACTTCCTCGCGCGCATCGATACCCGTACTCTGCAGCTCACGTTCTCGAACGCGGGTCACAACTGGCCGGTGTTGATGCGACGCGGGGGCGAGCGCGTGTTCCTCGACCGCGGTGGCACCATCCTCGGGATCATGGACGGCGTGAAGTTCGAGGAAGGACAGGTCTCGCTCAGGCCTGGCGACCGGGTCGTGCTCTATACCGACGGGATCAGCGAGGCCGCGAATCGCGAGGGCGAACAGTTCGGCGAAGACCGGCTCTACGCGCTGGTCGAGAGCCTGCCGCACCACCTGTGCGCGCGCGAGGTGGCAGAGAGCCTGCTCGAGGCGCTGCACCTGTTCCTCGGCCCGGTCGAGCCGCAGGACGACATGACGCTGCTCGTCATCCGCGCGCTCGAGCCGGCAGGAGTCGAGAGTGGTAGAGAGCCCGAACGGGAGACCGTGACCGCGATCTAAGGGGGAGGAGCACGGTCGAGCGGGCGGGGGAGGGCGCCGATAACCCGGCCGGGACCCGAACTCACCACCCGACGAGGCGCTGCATGCCCATCTCGACCCGCTCCGGCATTCCTGCGGCCGCACGTTCGCGCGCGCTTCGCGTCGGATGGTGCGTGCTCGTCGCGATGCTGGTGGGCGCGAACGCAACGCGAGTGGCGGTGGCACTTCCCGCGAGCCGCGGCCCGCTCCCTCTGGTGCCCTCACCGCAGTCGGTCGAGATGCGGACCGGAAGCGTCACGCTCTCGACTCGATGGACTCTGATGACCCCCGGCGACCGGTCGGACTCGCTGGCGGCGGCCGGGGTCGTGGCGGAGATCAACTCCATGCGGTCGGTGGAAGCCGGCGCGAGCCCGATCGGAACTCTGACTTTCGCCTCGGTCCCGGCCGATCCCGCCGCCTCGCGACTGTTCAATGCCCAGGGCTACCGACTCACGGTGGCCCGGGATCGGATCACCATCGAGGGCGTGAGCCCGGCCGGCCGCTTCTATGGGGCGCAGACCCTGCGCCAGCTGATCCGTGCCTCGCGCGACGGCACCATTCCATGCCTTGCGATCGTCGATGCTCCCGCGCTCGAGTGGCGCGGCGTCTCGGACGACGTGAGTCGCGGCCAGATGTCCACTCAGGCCGATCTTCTCGAAATCATTCATCGTCTCTCCAGCTACAAGATGAACCTGTACCAGCTCTACATCGAGGACGCGTTCGAGTTCCGCTCGGCGCCGGAAATCGGGCGTGGAAGGGCCCGGCTCACCGCGGAGGAGCTCCGGGCGCTCGTCGAAGAGGGACAGCGCTACCACGTGGTCGTGACGCCCATCTTCGAGACCCTCGGCCATCAGGAGCGGCTGCTCTCGATCCCGGCCTATCGTCATCACGCCGAGCTGAGCGAGCCCACCCGACACGGTCTGGACGCGTTTGCCTGGAACGTCCGTGCGTGGTGGGACCGCTGCCTGGCGTCGCTCGCGAACGATCCACCCGACCCGCCGCGGATCCCGACCACCTTTTCGGCGGTCTCGCAGGAGTCGCGTGCCTTCGTGCTCGGGCTGGTGGACGAGATCGCGGCGGCGGCTCCCGGCCCCTTCTTTCACATCGGCGGGGACGAGACCGGTGAGATCGGCGAGGGCACGAGCCGGGAGGCGGTCGACCGACTGGGCGCGGGTCGCGTCCACGGACGCTATTGCGCGGCGGTGATCGACCACCTGCGTGCGCGCGACGGCCGGCGCGCGATGCTCTACGCCGACATGATCCGGTCTCATCCGGAAGCGCTCGCCGAGATCCCGCGCGACGCGATCCTCGTGGACTGGCACTACAATCCCGCCGACCCTCATCCCGGCATTCGCGCCCTGCACGAGGCGGGATTCCGCGATGTGATGGTCAGCCCGGGACTGTGGAGCTGGGACACGATCTATCCCGACTACCGGCGCGCGTTCGCGAGCATTCTCGGAATGTCGGCGGAGGGAAAGCGTGAGGGTGCGCTCGGGTGCGTGGTCGCCTCGTGGGGCGACAACGACGCCGAAAATCTCCGCGAGAACAACTGGCCGGGCTACGCGTTCGCGGCCTCGGCCGCGTGGGAGGCGGGCGATCCCGATACCACGTCCTTCTGCGAGCGGTTCGTCACCACCGAGTTCGGCGCGCATTCCCCCGACATCGCGCGCGCCCTCGAGCTGGTCGGCTGGCAGCGCTTCGATGGGCTGAAGAGCGCGTCACGCCTCGTTCATCGGGCTCCGCTCGTGCGACTTCATCGCGCGGAATGGATGAATCGCATGCGGCTCCTGCGCTCGGACATGCTCGTGGCGAGGGATGCGCTCTCGGTGTCCCGGGCAAAGGTCCGGTTCCATGCAGACGAGATCAGCGCGCTCGCGCTGTGCGCGTCGCGCTTCCGCGCCTCCGCCGAGCGCGAACTGGTCCTCGATGTAATCGCCACGCGTTCCGCAATCCAGCCGGCGGGCACGGAACGCAGTGCCGGTTCGCCGGAAGGAATGGCGCTGCTCGATTCGATCAAGGCTTCGGGACCGGCAATGCGCGCGGAGTACGAGGCCCTGTGGCTGCGCCACAATCGTCCGGAAGGCCTCGGGCCCAACCTCGACCGGCTCGATCGCGAGAACCGCGCGATCGAGCGCCTTTCATTCCCCGAGTCGAACCGGTAGTTGCGCCGTTTCGCCGGTGTGGCTCATTCCCGCGAGCGCCCGCTCCTCGGCCCGGATGCGCACCATGAGCGCAAACCCGTTGAGCACGCCGATCACGATCGCGGTGCGGCATGCGCCGAACATCATCGGCGCGGCGAGCAGCTCGAACACGACCGCCAGATAGTTGGGATGGCGCAGGAAACGGTAGGGCCCGCCGGTGACGAGCGGTTCCGCGGGCACGACCCAGATGCGCGTCGTCCAGCGCTCGCCGAGTGAGCTCAGGGTCCAGACTCGGAGCGCCTGCGCCGCGAGCAGCAAAGCGAGCCATGCCGGCCAGGTGGCGGAAGGCCGGGCGCCGAGCGCCAGCACTTCGGCGCTGAGCAGCACGGGGAACAGAACGTGGAGCGCGACCAGTGCCGGGAAGTGCGAGGCGCCGTGCTCGACCGCGCCACGCACAGCGAGCGCACGCTGGTGGCGGGCGGACAGTGCCAGCTCGCTGGCGCGTTGCGCGGCGTGCAGCACGAGGAACAGCGCGAGCCAGGCGACCGGGGCGCCCGCGCCGGCAATCAATCGCGGCCTCGAAGCAGCACCAGCTCCGAGGAAAAGCCGGGGCCGAGCGCGGCCAGCACGCCGTACTCGCCGGCGCCGATCTCGCCGCTCGCGATGAAGCGCTCGAGCACGAACAGGCAGGTCGGCGCCGACATGTTGCCGCATTCCCGGAGCACGTCGGTGGCATGGCGGAAGCGCTCGAGCGGGAGGCCGAGCGCTTCCGCGTAGGCTGCGATCACCTTGGGGCCGCCCGGATGCGCGACTACGTGCCGCAGGTCTTCGTACGCGAGCGACTCGCGCTCGAGGAACGCTTCGAGGTTGGGCCGCACCCACTGACGCACGATGGTCGGGATGTCGCGCGAGAACTGCACGTGCAGACCGCTTCCATCCACGTTCCATCCCATCACGTCGAGCGTGTCGGGCCATAGCGTGCTCTGCGAGGCGAGGAGATCGAGGCGCGCCGGCTCGCGCGGCGCTTCCGCTTCGGCGCCGAGCACCACCGCGGCGGCGGCGCCATCCGAGAACAGCGAGGCCGCCACCAGGTTCTGGCGCGTCAGGTCGCCCTGCTGGAACGTGAGCGTGCACAGCTCGAGCGCGACCAGCACCACACGCGCGTGAGGGTCTGCGAGCGCGAAGTCGCGGGCACGTGACAGTCCCGCCGCGCCACCGGCGCAGCCGAGGCCCCACACCGGAGTGCGCTTGAAGTCGCCGCGAAATCCCATGCGGTTCGCGAGCCGCGCATCGAGGCTCGGAGTGGCGATCCCGGTCGAGCTGACCAGCAGCAGGTGATCGACATCCCGGGGCTCGAGCCCGGCGCCCTCGAGCGCCCGCGCCACGGCGCGGCTCGCCAGATCGAGCGCGCGGTCGATGTACAGATCGTTCACGGCGCCGAATGCGTGGGGCTCTCCGAACCAGTCGAGCGGCATGACCGAGTATCGGGTCGCGATTCCAGTCGAGTCGAACACCGCCATCAGGCGGCGATCACCGGATGCGAGCGCAGGGCCGAACAGTGCCTCGGCGAACTGCTTGGCCTCACTCTGCCGGATGACGTGCTCGGGAACCGCGGTGGCCAGCGAGGCAAGGCGAGGTGGTCGGGTCATGGCCTGGGTTTGGATATTCTCGGGTGTGTTCGGATGCTCCAGGAATCGCGCGGTCAGCGCGCCGCCACCAGTTTCGAAACCCGGCCATCGAGCGTGACCACGTACAGTTCGCCCGCGGTATCCTCGCCGAACGAGCTGACCTCGCCCGCATGGAGCCACTCCCGGCGCTCCGAGACGTGACCTTTCTCGTAGCGCAGGCTGCGCACCCATCCGGTGCAGTAGTCGGCGAAGAAGTAGCGGCCCGCGAGGCTCGGCAGCGCGCGCCCGCGATACACGAAGCCTCCGGTGATCGAGCAGCCCTGCCCGTGATCGTATTCCTCGATCGGTGCGGCCAGCCCACGGACCGCGCCCGGAGCGCGGAACGGGTGCGATCCTTCCATCAGGTTCCAGCCGTAGTTGAGTCCAGTCGCCGAGGCGGGAGCGGCATTGATCTCCTCCCATCGGTCCTGTCCCACGTCGGCGATGTAGAGCAGGCCCGTGACGCGGTCGAACGCGAAGCGCCAGGGATTGCGCAGGCCATAGGCCCAGATCTCGGGCGCCGCTCCCGCGCGCTGGCGGAACGGATTGTCGCGCGGCACCGCGTAGGGATCGCCGTGAATGACATCGAGGCGCAGCAGCTTGCCGAGTCGCGTCGCCAGATTCTGCCCGTTGCCATGCGGATCTCCGCCGCTGCCCCCATCACCCATGCCCACGTACAGCATGCTGTCGAGTCCGAACAGGACCAGGCCTCCGTTGTGGTTCGCGTAGGGCTGATCGATCTTGAGCAGGAGCGTGGCCGATGCGGGATCCGCGCGGTCGGGATCACTCGTCACCCGGTAGCGCTCGATGTGCGTATCACCTTTCCGGTCGGTGTAGTCGACGTAGAAGAATCCATTCTCGCGATAGCGTGGATGGAAGGCGGCGCTCAGGAGCCCCTGCTCGCCGCCGGAGCGCACCCGGTCGCGGATGTCGAGGAACGGCTCGGGCAGCAGGCGTCCCGCACGCACGATGCGGATACGGCCCGACTGCTCGACCACGAACAGGCGTGGGTCGGCGGGGGGCGAGATCAGGTACACCGGGCTCGAAAGGCCGGAGACGACGGTCTCGAGGCGGAGGCCATTGCTCTTCACGTAGGTCGCCGCGGCGGCAGCCGCCGATCTGGACGCCGCCGGCGCGCAGGCGAGCGCGAAGCCGAGCGCGGTCAGGCACGCCATCGCGACGCCGGCACGGACCGGTTGCGGGCGCGCCGAAAGTCTCGAAGTCGGCGTGTCGCGGTGGTTCACTTTCCTACCTCCTGGCCTGCGGCGCCGCCGGTCTCGTCCTGGACCCGCGTGCACCGAGCAGCGAGTCGATGCCGGAAGACGTCAGCACCGCAACCCTGCCATCCGGTTCGTAGAGCGCGTAGCGTACGCTGTCCGGCGCCGGAGTGTACTCCCGCACGAATCTCACCCCGCCGACCTCCGGAAACAGCACCCGGACTCCGAGTCCATCGTAGAGCGCGGTGCGCACGTTCTGCTCCCAGTAGGTTTCGCGACGCAGCGGGTCGGACTGAGGATGGGTTTCGATCTCGATGCGGATCGAGGTCGGGGACCAGAAGCGCAGCGCGACGCCCGGCGGAAGCTGTGCGCTCCGCAGATCGTCACGAGCGGCACGCGCGATCCGCCCGCGATCCACTGTGGCGTCGGCGCGAAGCCCGGGCAGGGTGAACGGGTAGCTCTCGATCTTGGACACGAGGGCCGCGCCATTCACGACCAGCAGCACCGCTGCGATCGCCGCGATGCCCCATGCCGGAGCGGCACGCCCCTTCATGCCCTTCGCGCGGGGCGCGTCATGCTCGACACGGCGAGTGCGATCCCCGGCGAACAGGGCATCGGCCAGTGCGCTCACGCACAGCGCCGCGCCCAGCAGCGGCGCGTGCAGGTAGTAGTGATAGGTATGGTGGGGCAGTGCGAGCACCGGCAGCAGAAAGGCGAGCCAGGTGAGGCCTCCCGCAAGCCAGCCGCGACGGCGCAACGCCGGCCACATCAGCCCGGCAATCCACAGCGCGAGCGCAGCCAGCGCCACAGGCGTGGCGCCCGGATCGATCGAATCGCTCACGCTGCGCACGGCGGGGAGGGCGAAGTTGACCGTCCATGCCGCATACGTCCCGAGATTGCCGAGAACGTGCGGGCCCATCGACCAGGCGTATGCCGCCGACTCCGGCAGCGCAGCTCGCGTCCCGAACGGATCCGCGAGCGCAATCAGCGCCGCCATGACCACCGACACGATTCCGAGCGCGAGGACGGTTCCGCGCCGATCGATGTTCGAAGCCCGGGCGCCGTCCGCATCTCGCCCGCCGAGCCACCCGTCGGGAAGCAGGAGCAGGGCAGGGAGCAGCAGCAGGTTCTCCTTGCACAGCAGGGCGAGCGCGAAGAGCGCGGGGGCGAGCCAGCGCCACCGATCGCGGCGCATCGACACATCGAGAGCCGCGAGCGCGAACAGGGGAGCGAGCAGCTCGCCGACGCCCGAGACCGAATAGAGCGCCGTGAAGTGTGCGGGATGGGCCGCGAAGAATATCGCGCCGATCAGCGCCGCCGGCGCCCCGACCCGGCGCGCCAGCACCCGTGCAAGCAGCGCCGCGGTCAATGCATGCGCGGCAAGATTCACCGCGTGATAGGCGAGCGCGCTGTCGGTTCCGAACGGTCGCATGAACACGAAGTAGAGCTGCCCCGAAATCCAGCGCCACGGAAACGGAAGCACGGGCAAGAGTCCGCGCGCCCGCGCGAGCCCGACAAAATCATCCTGCCCGAAGAACCCCCCCAACGCGCCGCGAAAGACCACAATCGCTGACAGGGCGGCAACAATCGCAAGGAGCCACGTTTCGCGGAAGTGAGGGCCTGGGAAGGATGCGTCGCGTTCCATGGGCGGCGAGACTAGCATTCCCGGCCGGCGAGCCTGGCACTCGGGCGACAAGGGCGGCCTGCGGTTGCCCGAGGGCGAGTGGGGCTGGAGCGCGGTGAGGTCATCTGGGCGGCGAGGGGAGCGACGGGGACCCGCGAGTCATCGGGTAACCCGCAGGCTGCCCGGTTCCGAGCTCAGAGCTCACAGCTCACAGCTCACAGCTAGAACTGATGCTCCTCCGTAGAGTCCTTGAGCGCCGCCGTCGAGCTTTCCCCGGAGCTCACGGTCTTCGCGACTTCGTCGAAATAGCCGGTGCCGACAAAGCGCTGATGCTTGACCGCGGCGTAGCCGTCGCTCTTCTGCATGTCGAATTCGCGATCCTGCAGCTTCGCGTACGCGGCCATGGCGTGCTCGTGATAGCCGCGCGCCAGCTCGAACATCGACAGGTTGAGGGCGTGGAATCCGGCGAGGGTGACGAACTGGAACGCATAGCCCATCGCGCCCAGATCGTGCTGGAACGCGGCGATGCTCGCGGCGTCCAGATGCCGGGACCAGTTGAATGAGGGCGAGCAGTTATACGCGAGCAGCTTGCCCGTGAACCTGGCGTGGATCGCTTCTGCAAACCGCCGCGCTTCAACGATATCGGGGCTGGAGGTCTCGCACCAGATGAGGTCGGCATAGGGCGCGTAGGCGAGGCCGCGAGCGATCGCCGCATCCAGTCCGCCTCGCAATTCGAAGAAGCCCTCGCTGGTGCGCGAGCCGGTCAGGAACTCCCGGTCGCGCGGATCCACGTCGCTGGTCAGGAGCTTCGCGCTGTTCGCATCGGTGCGTGCGACCAGCACCGTGGGCACGTCGAGCACATCGGCGGCGAGACGCGCCGCCTGCAGTTTCTGCACGAACTCACGGGTCGGCACCAGAACCTTGCCGCCCATGTGGCCGCACTTCTTGGCCGAGGCCAGCTGGTCCTCGAAGTGCACGCCGGCCGCGCCCGCTTCGATCATCGCCTTCATCAGCTCGAACGCATTGAGGTCGCCGCCGAAGCCGGCCTCGGCATCGGCCACGATCGGCGCGAACCAGTGGGTGCGATCCCCGGCGTTCTCCAGGTGCGCGATCTGGTCGGCGCGCTGGAATCCGTGATTGATGCGCCGGACCAGCTCGGGGACGCTGTCCACGGGATAAAGGCTCTGGTCCGGGTACATCTGCCCCGCGGTGTTGGCATCCCCGGCCACCTGCCAGCCGCTGCAATAGATCGCGCTGAGTCCCGCCGCCACCTGCTGCACCGCCTGGTTACCGGTCAGCGCTCCCAGTGCGCGCACCGGCGCCGCGTGGTGCATCAGGTGCCACAGGCGCTCAGCGCCCATGCGTGCGAGGGAGTGCTCGATGTGCACGCTGCCGGCGAGGCGCGCCACATCCTTCGCCGAATAGTGCCTTGTGATTCCCTTCCAGCGCGGCTCGTGACTCCAGCCCTTCTCGATCTCGGCTGCGTTGCGTGGCGTATTCATCGACTGACTCCCTGGAAGTTCGCCCCCGCGTCGAGCGCGGGAGTGGTTTGCGAAGCGGGCGGTGCCCGCTCCGAGTCGCAGCTGGATCGTTCAGACCGGGTCGAAACAGCCCTGATCGATCATGGCTTCACTCTGCTCCCGGGCCTCGCGCAGCGTGCGCTCGTCTCCGAGGTCCTTCAGGTGCGGCCGCTCCTCGATCAGGCGCGCGAGGGCCTCGTCGTAGGACTTTCCGAGAAACTTCGGCGTATGCGCCACCGGTGCCCCGTTCTCGCCTTCGATACGCACGGCGTCGCGGTGACGCACGCGCTGCGCCAGCATCAGGCGATAGATGCGGTCGGTCGCGAGGTCTTCCATGTAGCCGTCGAGCAGGCTCGCGCCGCGCCCGTTGAGCACGCCGTTGCGGTATCGCAGCGTGGTGCGCACGGCGTCCCGCGTGCCGGCGACGGTGCGCCGGCCGACTCCGTCGGGCGCCGGGCTCAGGTCAGGCTGGCGCTCGATGGCGGCGGGACGCCGCGCGACCTGATTGGGCGCTGGGAACTGTGCGACCGCGATCGCGTTCTGATCGGGATGCCCGGTCCACGCGCCGTCCATCAGGCACAGCGCTTCGTTCCTCTTGTCCTGCTCGAGCACCGCGAGCGCGCGCGCGTTGAGCTCCGGATCCTCACGGCTCGGATACAGCGCGGTCATGCCGCCGATCGCGAGCGCGCCGCGGTGGTGGCAGATGTCCACCATCAGGTGGCGCACGCGCTGGAAGAACGGCACGTCGTGCGGAATCGTGTTGCGGTCCGGCAGCACCCAGCGCGGATCGGCCAGGTGAAAGTGGATGAGACTGGCCATGTAGTCCCAACGACCAAGGTTGAGCCCGAGGATGTGATCGCGCAGAGGATGGAGAAACTCCTCCATCTGGTAAGCGAGCGGATACGATTCGACCAGTGCCATGCACTTGATCGAAGCCCGCGGCCAGCCGCGCGCCTCGGCCACCTGCTCGAGCGCGTCGCGCCACCACAGTGCTTCGGCCGCCGACTCGGACTTGGGGATGTAGATACAGAGCGGGTGACGCAGGCGCGCGGGATCGACCTGGTAGGCGAGCAGGGCGAGATCGAAAAGCGAGGCCGAGGTCAGAGCGCCATTGGCGAGGACGCCAGCCTGCGAGAGATGCAGTCCCCGGGTGCGGCTCCAGATCACGGTGGAAGAGGGCTCGATCCCGACGGTGCGGCCACGCTTGCGGTCTTCATAGGTGAGCGTGCCGTTCAGCGCGTTGAGGATGCAGCGCACGCCGGCAATCAGATTGGGCCAGCGGTTCGCCATCGAGTCCTCGAGGTCGAGCATCACCCCGGGTGCGCCGGAGTTGAGCATCTTGACCACCAGCTCGCCGTCGTCGGCCGGACCGGTCATCTGATTGCGCTGATCCAGGCACCACGAGGGAAGTGTGATGCGCCAGTCGTCGCGCGACGCGGCCGAAGGCGGCAGGTGGCTCGGGAGGTGTCCCTCCTGCGCCGCGGCGAGCGCGGTGGCGCGCGCGCTGCGCAGCACCTGCTGGCGCGGAGTGAGCGCCGCGTGCAGCGGGAGGTAGAACGCCATGAAGCCGGGCGCGAGATCGCGTTCGGGATCAAGCCCCGAGGGCGCGGTGTTCATCTCCTGCTGGTACACGAGGCTCTCCTCAGGGAGGCGTATCCATTGCGACGCACCGAATTCGGTTATCGGCCGCCAGCGAACGACGCTAGAGCACTCGCTACGGCGAAGCAATCACCCGATCCGGGAGGAACGAAGGCGCGGCGGGCGATCCTTCAGCCCCACAGCCACTGCACCACGGCGGCCAGGTTCGTGAATGGGCGGGCGAGCGCCTGGAGACGCCCGATCATCCGCACCTCGCCGACCGCGAGCGCGTGGGGAACAGGCACGGCCAGCAGCGCGAGCAGGGCGAGCGTCCACATGTGGGCGAGGATGCGCTACGGCCACGCGAGGCGGCAAACCGCTCCGCTGCGTCTTTCCGGCAACCGGATGCGGTGCTGACGGCACCGGTTGGGCACGGTATATAGTGCCGGCGTGTCCACGCTCCCCGGCGACGAAAAGCGCCCATCGATCGTGTTCGTGCTTCGGCTCGCGCGTGCGCTGCACGAGTACGGCGCGCCCGCCCATCGCCTCGAACAACTGATCTCGCTGATCTCGCCGCGCCTCGGACTCGAGGGCCGATTCTTCACGACCCCGACCGCAATTCTGGCTTCGTTCGGTCCGATCGAGGAGCAGCGCACCGCGCTGATGCGGGTCGAGCCCGGAGGAGTGCATCTCGAGAAGCTGACCCTGCTCGACCAGGTGATCGACGAAGTGGCGGGCGGCAAGCTGAGCCCGGCTCAGGGCTCGGCGCGCATCGACTCGATCGTGGACGCACCGGAACGGTACGGTGCGATGCTCACCGTGCTGTGTTACGGGCTGGCATCGGCGACCGCGGCCCGGTTCTTCGGCGGCGGTTGGCGCGAGATCGCGGTCTCCGGCGCGATCGGGCTGACGACCGGGGCGCTGGCGTGGCTGGCCGGGCGCAGCGCCGCCGTCGGGCGCGTATTCGAGCCGGTCGCCGCGATCGTCGCCGCCACGCTTGCGGCGCTCGGTGCGCGCGGGATGGGAGCGCTCTCGGTCTCCATCACCTCGATTGCCGGGCTGATCGTGCTGCTGCCCGGTCTGTCGCTCACCACCGCGATGACCGAGCTGGCGACGCGGCACCTGATCTCGGGCACCGCACGCCTGATGGCCGCGTGCGGCACGTTCCTCGCCATCGGCTTCGGCCTCGCGATCGGGGCCCAGCTCGGACGCCTCGCCGGGGTGGCAGTTCACCCGGCGCCGCCGCACGTGCTTCCCGCCTGGACCCAGCTCGCGGCGCTCGCGGTCGCGCCGCTTGCGCTCAGTGTGCTGTTCCGCGCGAGCCCGCGCGACATCGGCGCGATTCTCGCGGTCGGCGTGATCGCGTTCGGCTCGGCCAGGCTTGGAGCGCGCGCGCTCGGACCCGAGCTCGGGATGTGCATCGCCGCTTTCGCGGTGGGTGTCGCCGCGAACCTCCATTCGCGTTTCGGCCGCCGGCCGGCCGCAGTCACGCTGTTGCCCGCGATCATCCTGCTCGTGCCCGGCAGCCTGGGCATCCGCAGCATCACTTCGCTGTTCCAGCGCGACGTGGTCTCGGGGGTGGAGACCGTGTTCTCGCTGATCCTGCTCGCATTGGCGCTGGCCGGCGGGCTTCTGTTCGCGAACCTGGCGGTTCCCCCGCGCCGCGTGCTCTGAACGCAGCGCTCTCGCCTTTGAGGATCGGATGCCCTCGCTCTCGCCCATCCCGATCGATGACATTCGCGCGGCACGGGGTTGCATCGCGGAGACGGTCGTGCGCACGCCGCTGCTGCGGCTGGCGGTGGACGCCCCCGCCGAGATCTACCTCAAGCTCGAGAACCTGCAGCCGATCGGCTCGTTCAAGCTGCGCGGCGCGAGCAATGCGATGGCGATTGCGTCACGCGATGCCCTCGCGCGAGGGGTGTGGACCGCGAGTGCAGGGAACATGGCGCAGGGTGTGGCCTGGCAGGCGCGCCGGCTCGGCATCCCGTGCACGGTCATTGCGCCAGATCACGCGCCAGAGACCAAGCTCGCGGCGATCGTCCGGCTCGGCGCGCGCGTGGAGCGCATCCCGTTCGATGCGTGGTTCGAGATCCTCGCCACTCGCCGCCATCCCGGCATGGAAGGCCTGTTCATCCATCCGGTGAGCGATCCCGCGGTGATGGCCGGCAATGGCACCATCGCTCTCGAGATCCTCGAAGACCTGCCCGAGGTCGACACGATCGTCGTGCCCTACGGTGGCGGCGGCTTGAGCTGCGGAATCGCCTCGGCGATTCGAGCGCTGAAGCCGAAGGTGAAGGTCTACGCGTGCGAGGTCGAGACCGCCGCCCCGCTCGCGGCTTCGCTGGCTGCCGGCAAGCCGACCCGGGTCACCTACACCGCGAGCTTCGTCGACGGGATCGGCGGGCCGTTCGTGCTTCCCGAGATGTGGCCTCTGGTGCGCGACCTGCTCGCCGGCTCGCTGGTGGTGCCTTTGCCTGAGGTTGCCGCCGCGGTCAGGATTCTGGCCGAACGCCAGCGGGTGATCGCCGAGGGAGCAGGCGCGGTGTCCGTCGCCGCGGCGCTGTCGGGCAGTGCCGGACCCGGCAGGGTGGCGTGCGTGGTCTCGGGCGGGAACATCGACTCGGCCAGGCTCGCGCACATCCTCGCGGGAGAGATGCCGTAGGATTACACTCGTTGCGGACGGCGCGCAGCCAGCACCCCGTGGAAGCGTTCTGCGATCGGGGTCGCCGCCCGATACCGCGTTCCCGGAGGTCTGCGATGCGTCTCGCCACGCCCGCATCGGTCCTGACACTTCTGCTGATCTCGCTGGTCTCTGCCGCGGGTGCCCGATCCGCGCTGGCGGCCCGCACGCCCCAGCGCCACGTGCTCACTTCTCCCGCCTCCGCGAGCTTCGTTCCGGGCGAGCTGCTGGTCGTGCTCGCCGAAGGCGCCGCATCGAGCAGCCGGCCGGGGGGCACGCTTCATGTGCGCGATGCAGCGATCTCGGCCGCGCTCGAGGCCGAGGACCTGGGGTTGAGCGAGGATCTCGCGCCGGCCAGCGCGCCGGCCCGCTTCGTCAGGCTGGTCAGCGCGCGCGCCGACTTCGATCCGCAGGCGACGGCGGCGCGCCTGCGTGCGACCGGGCTGTTCTCCGCGGTCATGCCCAACTACCGGCTGCATCTGAGCGAGACGCTTCCGAACGACACCTACGTCGCGGATCAGTGGTACGTGAACGAGCCGGGCGGTGCCGACGTGCACCTGCCCGAGGCCTGGGACGTCGCGCAGGGCAGCCCTTCGACGGTCATCGGGATCATGGATACCGGCATCGACACCGGGCATCCGGATCTGGCGGCGCACATCTGGACCAACTCCGGCGAGATCCCCGCGAACGGTGTGGACGACGACGGCAACGGCTACGTCGACGACATGAATGGCTGGGACTTCGGGAACGGGGACAACGATCCGAATCCGGAGCCGACCTATGAGGCGAGCGGGATCGACGTCGGCTTCCATGGCACGTTCGTGGCCGGGATCGCTTCGGCCGTGACCAACAACGGCGAGGGCATCGCGGGCGCGGGATGGCAGTGCCGGCTGATGGCGCTCAAGGTCTCGAACAGCGCGGGCGAGATCACATCGGCCGCGATCACGCTGGCGTTCGACTACGCGAGTGCGCAGCACGTCGCGGTTCTCAACATGAGCCTGGGGGGCCCTGGTGATCCCGGAGTGCCCGAGTATTTCCAGGCACTGGTCAATACCGCGGTCGACGCGGGCGTGCTGTGCGTGGCCGCGGCCGGCAACGACGGTGTCGACACGAGGAGCTATCCGGCAGGGTGCGACAACGTTCTTTCCATGGCGGCCACCGACGCGACCGATTCCCGAGCGGACTTCTCGAACTGGGGAAGCTGGGTCCGGATCGCCGCGCCCGGCGCGAGCATGTGGTCGTCGATCTGCCGCAACTACACGTTTGATGACCTGAACCAGATCTTCTATCTGTACTTCTTCGGCTGGGACGGCGAGAACCCGTACATGTACGGCGACGGCACTTCGTTCGCCTGTCCGCTCGCCTCGGGCGTCGCCGCGCTGGTCCGAGCGCATACACCGTCCTTCACCGCGCTCGGGACCTATCAGCAGCTGATCACGAGCGGCGACATCCTGACCTACGACCGGCAGATCGGACCCAAGCTGAATGCCTACCGCGCGCTCACGCAGCCTCCGGCGAGCGTGGGTCCCGCGGCCGCGATCGGACTGTCCGCGCGTGCCACCCCGAATCCCTTCGTGAGGAGCACAGTGCTGCGCTTCACGACGCCGACCGCGGGGCGCGTCCGCCTCACCCTTTACGACTGCGCCGGGCGCCGGGTGCGGGACCTGGTCCAGGCGGTGGTAGGCGCCGGGGAGCACGAGGCCCCGTGGGACGGCACCTCCGCCAGCGGCGAGCGCCTCGCGAGCGGCGTGTATTTCGCGCGCCTCGAGTGGGGCGGAGTGGCGCGGCAGGCGCGCGTACTGCTCCTGCGGTGAGCCAGAGGGCCCGCGCCGCACGGCCGGCGGGAGGGCGCGCCACCGATCCATAAAGAATCGGGATCACGAGCCGATACATCTACAGGCCATGCGAGCCCGAGCCCTTGAGGACCGCGAACGCCTCGCGACGACGTCTTCCGCTTTCGCTGGACTCGCCTGAGCGTGGCAACGGGAGAAGTTTCATGATCCGATTCTCTGAGACTGTTCTCGAAGCGGACGGCGATCATCTTCGTCTGGCTGATGCGTGGGGTCGCGTGCTGCTCGACCTTCGGGCACACGAGGTGGAGGACGCGATCCGCCGGGGCGACTTGAACCCGCAGCGGTTGCACTTCTCGATGTTCGAGTACTACCGCGTCCGAAGCGAGGCAAGCGACCTCGAGTTCGACGACGACGAAGAGCTGATCGAGGACGAGAACGACGACGCAGTCGAGAACGAGAGCGTGGGCGACCTGGTGAATCGCTACCTCGACAGCATCGACGTGCGCCACCTCGACGACGAAGCCGCGTAGCGCGAGCTGCTCCAGGCCGGTGTTCGCCGCCGCCTGAGCTCGGCGATGCCGAGCGAGAGGGTCAGCAGTCCGACCGCGGCGAACGCGCCGCGCGTCACGGGCACCGATTCCGCCCAGCCTTCGGGCAGGTAACGCATCTCCACGATGTGGCGGCCTGCCGGAATCACCACCCCGCGCACCATGAATGCGGCCGGAACGAGGCCACGCCCCGGGCGCTGAGCGCCCGGGGCGTCGATGAGTCTGCGGAAAAGAGGAGGACTCGGCTTACTTGGCCTTGGGAATCGCCACCACCGCGGCCTGCTCGATCAGGCCTTTCGCGAGCAGACTGCTGCCACGAGACTCGGCGGCCGAACGGCTCGAGAAGCTGCCGACCAGAACGTGGAAAGTGCCCTCGCCCATGCTGGCCACCTGGGTCGGGAGCCCGGCGCTCGCCTTCAGTGCCTCAGCAACCTGATTGGCCTTCTCCTCGTCGAGGTACTGTCCGGCGTCGATCGCGAATGGCCCTTTCTCCTTCGGCGCCGCCGGCTCAGTGGCCGTCGCGGCTCCGCCGGATGCGCCGGCTGAAGGCGTCGCAGCGGCGCCGCCCGATCCGGTTCCCTGAGCCGGCGTGCCCGCGGCCGCCGCGCCCGAAGCCCCGGCGGCGTTCTTGGCTCTCAGCGCGAGGATTCTTCTCTGCTCCGCCTTCGGGAGCTTGGTGAATGCGATCGAATCGGCGCGAGCCACGGCCGCGAGGCTGTCCGCCTGCCGAACCGCAGCGAGAGAGTCGGCGACGACAACGGCGCGCGCATCCGCCGCGGCCTTTTCGGCGGCGGCCTTCGCCTTTAGTTGATTGTTGTGAATCAACCACCAGCCTCCAGCCGCGAGCGCCACGACGATCACGACTCCGACGATCATTCCCACCGGGGAGGACTTCTTCTTCAGGAAGTCGAGGTCGTCGTCGCCACCACCCTCCGGATGGTCGAGCTTGTCGCGAAGGCGCGGCGGCAGCCAGGCCTGGGAGTCGGGAGGGGTCGAGGACTTGGGCGGGGTTTCGCGATCATCGGGTCCGGTCACGGAATGTTCCTCAGAGAACTGGTTGAAGGGTCGTGGGTTCCTGTGCGGAACCCCGGCGGCAATCCCGGTGCGCGCAGTATGCCAGATTCTTGCGATTGCCGGGACGCGCTCCGGCACGCGCTGGCGGCGCGCCAAAACACGCGGTCGAGTCCGCGATGCGATGGGCGATTGTAGAACCTTCCCTCATTTTGAAAAAGATTCTGTCCATATCGCGGCCCGCGTCAGCATTCGTCCTACAGCTCCCACGCACGAGAAATCAGCTAGCTCTCATCTCCACACCGATCTTCGAACTGAAATGCGACGGCCGCATCCCGCTGGCACGGAACTGGCTCTTTGCGATGCCGACGCCGGCGCACAAACGTGCGTTCGACAAGGGGGCGTCATCAGAAGCAGAACGAATCAACGGTTGCGGGCGGATGTGGATCGATGGGTCAAACCGTCGTCGAATGCGATGCGGCCTCGCATTCCTCCCATAATTCGCCCGCACCGAATTCTCTCCGACTTCCGACCCAGCGCGGCCGGCGAACCTACGGATCTCGTACCCCTCACAATGAATGAACCGCGCATGCTGCGGTCATTTTCTGATTGAAGGAGTTTCTCATGCGTCCAAACTACTGGATCTCGAGCTTCGCACTCATCGCCGCGGTGGCGCTTTCGAGTTGCCGCAACGATTCGCAGACGGCGCAGGCGACCGGCACCGCGAACGCCACGAAGACGACGACCTACCGTGCTCCCGAGCTGACGATTCCGGCCAGCTCGACGATTCAAGTGACGCTCAACAGCGGGGTCTCCTCGAAGACGGCCAATGTCGGCGACGCATGGAGCGGAACCGTCGAGCAGGCGCTGGTGGTCGATGGGCGCAACGTCATTCCGGCCGGCAGCCCGGTCAGCGGTACCGTCACTGCCGCCAAGGCGGCACAGAAGGGTGATCGCGCGATGCTCGACCTGGGGCTGAGCTCGGTCACGATCCGTGACCGTACCTACCGGCTGCATGGCAGCACCGAAGCGGTCATCGCAGGCTCGACTCGTGCGCGCAATCTCGGCGCCATCGGTGCGGCGACGGCAGCGGGTGCGGTGATCGGACACGCGATTGGCGGCTCGACCAAGGGAACCGTGATCGGCGCCATCGTTGGCGGCGGCGCGGCGACCGGCGCGGTCTCCAAGACGAGCGGCTATCAGGTGGAGCTGAAGCCGGGCACGTCCCTCACGTTCACGACGAGCGAGGCGCTCGCCGTAAGGCAGTAGACGCAATCGCAGAAGTTTCGGGGCGGGTGGACCGTCTGACCGAATAGACCTGAAGCCGCGGGGAGCGCGCATCAGGTTGGAGATCGGCCAACGTCCATCCGCCCCAATGTTTTTGGTGAAGCGGTGTCAGAGCTGGATCGAGGGCGCATTGTCGGGAACTCTGCCCTCTGCGCCATCCCCAACCGGCTCGCTTTCGATTGCGGACCTGATTCGCAAGTACGAGGCCCAGCACCAGGACCTCGTCGCAAAGGCGAAGGCTTCTCCCATGGCCCGCATGGATGCGACCATCAAGTTTCCGGTCGGGCTGAACAAGATGGAAGACAAGCGAGTCGGCCATGATGCTGATGGACCACGTGCATCATCGCGGACAGATGAGCGTCTACCTTCGGCTGCTGGGTGCGAAAGTGCCGGGGATCTGCGGACCGTCTGTCGACGAGCCCTGGAACTAGATGCGTCGCGCGGCAGCTCAGGCGCGTGGAAGATGCGGGGCGTGCGGCGCGCTGATGGATGGCGGATCGGGCCGCACACTCAGCACGCCCGATAGCCAGCGCGAGGGTGAGAGGCAGGCGAGGAACACGATGAACTGAAGGGTGAGCGCGGCGAGCACCACGCCCTGGCCACCGAGGCGGCTCGAGCCCGGCCATGCGGCAAGATGCCTCGTCACCCGCTGCATCGAGATCGGGCCGACCAGCGCGAGCACGACCACGCTCGCGATCAGCGACTGCGGTCCGAACGCGCTGGATTGAGTGGAAAGCAGTCCGCCGACCAGCGCGGCGATGCCCATGCACATCCACAGCCCGCCCTTGCCGCGCCACGGCTGAGTCGGCATCGCGAACGACAGTACCGCCGCGAGCGACAGCACGCCGAGCTTGCCGAGCAGGTGATCTCCGACGTAGTGAAGCGGGCGGAGCACGCTGAAGCGCAGCGCGGTGAGCGGGTGATCCCAGGCGTTGAAGTTGAACCACGGTCCCATCAGCTGTGAGAGCGCGACGTAGCCGCCTCCGATGAGCACGCCGATCACCAGGGTGAAGGTGATGAGCCGCTTGTGTTCGTCGATCACGAGGGCGAAGAACGCGGCCGCTACGAACCACACCGCCGTGAGATCCGTGAAGAAGGCCGCTGCGAAGAGGAGGGCAGAGAGCAGCACGCCCAACACGCCGTTGGTCACCCGAAGCACGAAGAAGCCGAGCAGAACCAGGAGCAGCATGAGCGTCTCGGGGCGGGCGACCGCGGGCGGCTCGGCGAGCAGCCCGTAACCCAGCAGCAGGAATCCGACACCGGCGGCTGCGAGCGTCCAGCTTTCGGTCTCCATGCGGATGATCGCCAGAACCATCAGGGCGATGAGCAGGGTGGCCACGAGCGCGAGCGCGCGGGGCTCCCACAGCCCGGGACCGAAGGCGCGCACCAGCAGCGAGACCGCGAACGGGTAGCCGGGCATCAGCGAGGGCACGTCCGCGGAGGCCGGGGCCACGTACAGGGGATCGCCATGCACGAGCCGCTCGGCGCCTTCGAGCACGGCGACCTCGACTGGATCGATCGCGTGCGGGCGTCCCACGACACGCGCGGCTACAGAGACAAACGCGACCACGGCGAGCGCGGAGACCAGGAACAGCAGCGTCAGCATCGTTCGGCGAAGCATGGGGTCGTCCCCTTCCAGTCGGCGAGGACAGAATTCCAGCGGCGTACCCGGGGCTTCGCCCGTTATCGGCGGGAGGGGCGCGGGAATTGAGGATCCGTGTTCGGGGTGCGCGGCACACGGCCAGACTGCGTGGCGGCTTCGCGCTCGCATTGCTGGCGCCGGGGTGCAAGTCGGTCGCTGGTCCGGAGGCTCGCTCGATCTCCGGGTACGTTCGGTACACCGACGGCAGCGTTGCCGCCGGGGCAAGGGTACAGGCTGATGGCGCAGTTCCGACCTATTCCGATGCCCTGGGTCGCTACACCATCGTAGTTACGGGCAGGTCCATGACCGTCACCGTGTTTGCGATGGAAGCCCCGCGCGGCGACGTCATCGTGGGTCCCTCACCGGGCGCATCAAGGTCGCGAGCCTCGGGAAGGTGACCGGGCGCGACATCGTGCTCGACTATTTCCAACCCATCTAGGAGCTTCGCGGGACACGAGACGCGCGGCGGTTGCCGGCGCAATCCTCGTTGACAGCCCGCCGTCCGTGGAGCTTCATCGTTTCCCATGCCGATGCCGTGGGCCGCGCTTCGTCCTTATATCTCCCTCGAGTTCGTGGCAGGGAGCGGGCATCTGCGCGTCCGTGTCCTCGAACGCCCCGGGCTCTGGCTTCCGCCGGCCGAGCTCGAGCGCCTGGTCTCCGACATGCGCAGAGTCGTGGCGTCGCTCGGTGTCGGCGAGCTTCCCTACGGCATCCTCTCCGGGGAGCGCCGTCATCTCGATCGAGCCATCCTCACGCTCATCACCGACCGCGACACCGGCGCCCCGGTGGCGTTCAATGCGATGGTGGCGCTCGAATGCACTCCGCGCGGAGCGCCGGTCGATGTGATCCACATGGGGTTGACCGCGGTGGATCCGCAGTTCCGCAGTCGCGGCGTGGCGTGGATCCTCACCGGCTTCACCACCTTCCTGCTGTTCGTGAAGAACGGTCTGAGGCCCTACTGGATCAGCAACGTCTCGCAGGTCCCGGCCGCGATCGGCATGGTGTGCCAGGCGGCGGCGAACGTCTTTCCCTCTCCTGACACGGCCGCACACCGGAGCTTCGATCATGTCGTGCTGGCGCGCGAGATCATGCGCCGCCATCGCGACGCCTTCGGGGTGGGCGAGGAGGCGGTGTTCGACCTCGAGCGCTTCGTCATCCTCAACTCGTACACCGGCGGCAGCGACCATCTGAAGAAAAGCTGGGAGGAATCCGCCCACCACCGCGACGAGCGCTTCAACGAAATGTGCCGCCGCGGGCTCGACTACGCGCGTGGTGACGACTTCCTGCAGCTCGGCCAGGTCAATCTGTTCACTCTATGGCGTTATCTGGCGCATTCGCTGCCGCGTGAGGCGTGGGCGGTCGCGCTCTCCCGTTTCTCGTTCGTGCTGGCCAACACGCTGGTGCTTCCCGTGCTCCAGTGGCTGACTCCGGACATTCCGATGGGCGAGCTGCGCCCGAGAAAATCCCGGTCGTGACGAGCTTCGATTACGCCGGAATGACCCGGCGCAACATCGGATTCGTGACCGAGGGCGAGCAGGAGCGGCTGCGCAAGGGCCGGGTGTTCGTGTGCGGTGCGGGCGGCATGGGCGGCGCTTGCCTCCAGTCGCTGGTGCGCGCCGGCGTCGGCACGTTCGAGATCGCGGACTTTGACAGGTTCGAGCTCTCGAACCTGAATCGCCAGGTGTTCGCCACCCTGCCCGATCTCGGCCGGCCCAAGGTCGAGGTGACCGCGCAGCGCCTGCGCGAGATCCATCCCGGGATCGACTTGCGCGCGCACGGCGCCGACTGGCTCGACTCGCTCGACGAAATCCTTTCACGCTGTTCTCTCGCCGTGAACGCCATGGATGACATCGCCGCAGGGATCCGGCTCTACCGCGCGGCGCGCGAGCGAGGCGCCACGGTGATCGACGCGTACACCTCGACGCTTCCTTCGGTAGTCGTGGTGGCGCCGGGCGATCCGCGGCCGGAAGAGCGGCTGGGATACCCGACGGTCGGCCTCGCGCCGGATCGCTTCACGCGCGAGATGCTGGATGCGTGCCGGCTCGCCGAGGTCGAGTACGTGCTGGTCCACTCCTCGACCGGCGCCATGATCGATCCCGTGATCGCCGGCGAGATCCTCTCGGGAAAGCGCGCACGCATCTCGTTCGCGCCGATGGTGATCACGACCGGCAACCTGATGGCGTATGAAGCGGTGGCCGTGCTGACCGGACGCCGCTCGGCCACCGACTGTCGCGGTTGGTTTCTCAATCCCCACACCGGGCGCACCGAGCACCCGCGCCGGGGGCCGGTCGCGGCGCTTCGGCGCCGGATGGTGCGGCGCTTCCTCCGGAGTCTGAGCCATGCCGCACGGTGACGGACGCGGAGTTCTGGCCGAGGCGCTGATCTCATGGTTCTCGCTGCTGGGTGTGCTCATGGCGGTGCGCGTCTACTGGAGTCAGACCACCCGCACCCGGCTCGAGCTGTGCGCCATGTTCCTGCTCGAATGCCTCGGCGTGCTGCTGCTGGTGCGCGGCTTCTACTGGATCTGGGGGCTCGCCATTCTTGGCCGCATGACCTACGTGGTCGCGGCAGTCATTCCGCTCGCGATCCTCCTCTACGTCGAGGCCCTGCTTCGCCGCCACTTTCCGCTCTGGGGCAAGGGGTTCGTGCTGGTCGGTACGGTGTTCTTCGTCGCCCTCGCGCTGATCGGAGATCTGCACGCGCACCCGCTGTGGTTGCCGGTGTTCACCGCGTACATGTTCGCCATGCAGCTCCTGCTCAGCGGCGCGATCGTGTTCCGCGATCGCAGGGATCTCGCTCCAGTGGAGGACCGGTCGGTCGGGGCGATCGCAGTCGCGGTCGTGCTGATCGCGCCCTTCATCGCGACCGACCTCGCCAGCGATCTCGGGCTGAGAATGGTGCGGGTGGGCTCGGTCGGGATCCTGATCTTCGTCCATGCGATCGTCGTGGCTTCCGAGCCGCGCAGCAACGCCCGCACCATGTTCAGCGCGATCCTCGCGGTCATCGCATCGGCCGCACTGCTCGGCGCGCTCCAGGCGTACGTGATCGGCGACACGCGCCCGGCCACCGTGGCACGCAGCGTCGCGATGTTCGCGTGCATCATCCTGCTGGTCATGATTCATACGCGGGTCCGGGCATATGGCCAGGTCGCGCGGGGCCCGGGGCTGGTGCGAAGCATCGCGAGCGCCGACACCACGACCACCGAAAACTTCCTGCGCGTGCTGGAACGCCTTCCGATGGTGGCGGGGTACCGCGTCATGCGCCCGGCGGATCTGCGCGCGTACGACTGCGATTCGTTCCCGGGCGTATTTCGCGCACGCGAAGAGAACGTGATCACGCGCAACCAGCTGAGGCGAACCCCTCACGGCCGTTCGGGCGACGCGGCGTATCATGCCGAACAGCTTGAGGACCTGCTGGAACGCGAGGGAATGACCCACGTGGTGCTGATTCGTGAATCACCGCTCGTGTTGCTGCTGGTGCTGATTCCGGCGGCGGGGATGGAGCAGGCCGCGAGCGCGCAGCTCGGCCTGATACGCACGATCGCTGAAGCCGTCGAGAGGAGTTCGGCCGGTGCTTGAACTGCGCGAGGGGGACATGAGGGCGTTCTTCGAGACGCCGGAACATGCCTACGGTTCGAACTCGCCGTTCGTCTCGGTGTTCGATGCCGACCTCGAGCGCTTCCTCGACGCCCGCAAGAATCCGCTGCTCCGTAATTTCGGGGCGTTGACGTTTTTCACCGCGCATCGAGACGGCCGCCCGATCGGCCGCCTGACCGCGCATGCGCATGACGCCTCGAATCGTCGCCACGGGTGGAACCGCAGCTGCTTCGGCTATTTCGATTGCGCTGACGATCCGGAGGCCGCGTCGCTCCTGCTCGGCGCGGCGGAACAGTGGGGCCGCGCGCGCGGGCACGATCAGATCTGGGGCAACTTCAACCTCACGGCGATGGCGCCGGCCGGCGTGGTGACGGAAGGCTTCGAGCACCCGCCCTACTCGGACCAGCTATGGAACCCGCCGCACATCCCGCGCCTGCTCGAGCGCTCCGGCTATGCGGCCGAGTTCCCGATGTCGCAGTTTGAGATCGATCTGTCCCAGGTGGACCCGGACGCCGTGCTGCGTCCCGAACACCGCGAGCTGCTGGACGATCCTTCGTTTGCCTGGGGACGGGTGAAGGTTCGCGGGCTCGACCGGCTGCTGCCCGAGATCTGCGACGCGTTCAACGATGGGTTCGAGAACAATCCGATGTTCGTGCCGCTGACCCACGAGGAATTCCAGTTCCAGGCCAGGGACCTCATGTGGGTGATCGACTCGCGCATCTCCTCGGTGGTGCGCGAGGGCGATCAAGTCGTCGGGATCCTGCTGTGCATTCCCGATCTCAACCCGTTGCTGCGCCAGTGTCGCTCGCGATTCGGACCCCTCACCCTGCCGCGACTGCTGCTCTATCGCAGGCGCTGTCGCCGCGCGGTCGTGATCATTCAGGGGGTGCGCCGGCGACTGCAGAATCGCGGCCTCGGCGCGATCATGATTCACCTGGTGCTGAAGGCGCTGCGCGAAGCGGGCTACGAAAGGCTCGGCGTCACGTGGATCTCGGACGAGAACATTCCCTCGCTGCGCGGGGCCATGCGCGGTGGCGCGCACCCGTTGCATCGGCTGAAGCTGTTCCGCAAGTCGCTCCAGTGACCCGCGCCGAACTGCTCGAGCTGGTGAACGAGGCGCGCCATGCGCCCAGCGTTCACAACATCCAGCCCGCGCGCTGGGCGCTCGAGAGTGCGAACACGCTCGTACTTCATGCCGATCCCGGGCGCCGGCTTCCGATTGCGGACCCGACCGGCCACGACGTGCGCGTGAGCCTTGGCGCCGCGTGCGAAGGGATGGCAATCGCGCTCGCCCGGCGAGGCCTCTCCGCGGCTCCACCTCGATTGATGAAGCGCGCAGCCGTGGGATCGGAGCCGCCGGGCCATCCGGAACGGGAAGCGAAGCGCGAGCCCGCGCGACCGGTTCCCATCGCCGCGCTCGCGTTCGAGCGCGGAGCCGCCCTCGAGCCTCTCGCGGATGCGGTGTTGCGTCGTGCCGCCTACCGGGGCACGTTCGCCGCGACCGCGCCGCCGGCGCTCGATCGGCTTGAGCGCCGGGTTGCCTCCGAGGGCATGATCGTTGCGCGCGATCGCTCGCGCATCCGCGAGCTGGCGAGGGTGGCCGATGGCGCGGGGGAGGAGTTCCTGCTCGAGCCCGGTTACTGGCGTGAGACGTGGCAGTGGCTGAGGCTCTCGCCGTCCCACCCCGGTTGGAGCCGCGACGGCCTGAACGCCGACGCTCTGGCGCTGAATGGCGTCGAGCGTCTGCTCGGCCGCTGGCTGATGGCGCCGGCGGGATTCGAGGCGATGCGTAGACTGGGCCTCGCGCGCTCCCTGATCTCCGAGCGCTCGAAGATCGAAAGCGCGGGCGCGCTGCTGATCTTCAGCGCCCCGATGACCGAGGATCCGTTCGAGACCGGGCGCGCCTTCTACCGGCGCTGGCTCGAGGTCACCGCTTCAGGTCTTGCGCTGTGCCCGATGTCGGTGCTCGCCGACTCGAAACGAGCGAACGCGCAGGTTCGCGAGATGTTCTCGTTGCCGGCCGACCATCGACTCGTGAACGTGTTTCGCGTCGGGAGTGCGCCCGCCGGATTCCCGGCTGCCTTGACGGCGCGGCTTCCGGCCGAAGAGCTGCTCGTCGGCTAGAGCCTTTTCAGGTATTCGAGCACCGCGGCCTTCTCCGCCTCGCTCATTGCCCGCACCGGCCCCTCGTGCCCGTGATTCGAGCGGCCGAGCTGCGAGGTATCGTAGATCACGCTTCGCGAGCGCGGCGCGTAGCCGGTGGGATAGCGCCACACTCCATCGGCGCTGCGCTCCAGCGCGATGCCCATGCGCTGGTAGTCGAGCCGGTGCCCGCCGACCTCGAAACGCGCCGGACGGCTTTCGGGATGCAACAGATCCCAGAGGGTCGGCACCGACCCGTTGTGCAGGTAAGGCGCGGTCGCCCACAGTCCGTTCAGGATCGGAGGCACGTAGCCACCGGTGCGGGCCGCGTCCACGTGGCGGACGAACGGATGCGCCGGATGCGTCGCCTGCCAGTGCAGCACCGTGTCGCTCACCGCGGTCCAGCGCACCGAATCGGTGCCGATGTATGCCTGACTCACCAGACGGTTCGGGTAGTCGAGCAGGCGCGGGCGATCGAGACTCTCGTCGTAGTGACCGTGACAGGAGGCGCAGCGCGTCGCGAACACATCGCGCCCGCGGGCGGCGAGCGTGGCGTCCACCGGACCCGGGAACGGCGGAGGCTCGTAACGTGAGAGCCAGTGCATCACCTCGCGCACCCGCGGGATCATGCGCTCCGCGGTCGGCGGGTCGTTGCCCGCGGTTCCCAGGGTGAAGAATGCGATGATGTTGGCGAGATCCTCGGCCCGCGCCGGAGTGGCGTCCTCGCGCTTGACCTCGTGGAAGCGCTCTCGTCCGCGCACGACGTAGGTTCCGTCGTAGAGCACGGAGCTACGGAAGGCGCGGCTCGAAAGGTCCGGAATCGAGGTGAGGGCCATCTCCTGCGGGGCGTAGTCGCGCTTGGAGATCAGGGCGAGCTGGAGCTTGAGCGCCGCCACGCCATTGGTGACCCCGGGTCCACCGTTGTTGAACGCGAGCGCGCGGTCACGCGCCGCGACGATCCCCGGAAGATCGCGTCTCAGGCGCGGCATGATGAAATGCCGGTAGGTGAAACGTTCGCCCCACGACATGGTCGGGTGCACGTGTTCCATCGTCCTGAAAAATGCGCGCTCATCCTTCATACCGATCTTGAGTCCCGCGAAAACCGACGAGGCGTAGGCCTCGAGATCGATCGAGACGCTCGGCAGGCCGATCCACGCAGTGTGCGTCGGTAGACCTCGGGCATCGTAGAGCGGAGCGGAGTGACAGGTGGCGCAGCCATTGTTGCGCACTTCGAGACTCGGCCCCGGAAGCAGGCCATGAATCGTTCCCCGGGTCATCCCGAGCGGAGCCTCTTCGAAGTGCGGCGGAGGTCCTGCGCCTGCGTCCCAGTTGCCGATCGATTCGGGGAACTGGAACCCGAAATGCTCGAGCACCGGCCGGATCGAAGAGTGCTCGATCGGCAGTCCGAGCTCGGGCGCTGTCGAGAGCAGGAGGGCGGTGGAGTAGAGCTTCCACGGCGAGGCCACCGTCTCGAGCGCATAGGTGTCGAGCGTGCCGAAGTCGTCGAACATGAGACGGGCCTGCCCGAGGTCGGCGCTCGAAGGCGCGGCGCGACGGGTGAGCGCGAGATCGCGACTCGAGCCGCTCATGTTGGTGAGCGCTGCACACCCGGCCGTCCCGAGCGCCCACGAGGCGATGAACACTGCGCCGAGGCGACGGAAGGCGCGGTGCGGCGGAGCCGGCCGGTTCGCGCCCGACGCTCGAATCCGATCGCCGTGGCCGGAGCGCGGGATTCGTGAGCGGGATAAGTGGCTCATCGGCTGGGAGTCTAGGTCCGTGTTCCGGGGCGGTACAGCCTCGTTTTCGGCGCGGCACGGCAACGCATGGCCGGCAGTGAGTTTCCGGGACCTCTCATTCTCGTTGCCTTCGCCTCCGTGCTCGCGGAGACTTCGCGCCGCTAGTCCCTCGAACCTCGGAACGGAGGATCGACCACTGGGCCGCGCAACCCTTACCGGGCGCATGCTCGCCCGTCCGGCAGCGATCCTGATCGCCTGGCTGCTGATCGTCGCGGTGGCCGGCGGATTCGCCGCGCGTCTGGCCGGCGTGCTGCGCGGGGGCACCGACCCCATCGCCGGCAGCTCCTCCGAGCACGTCACGCACGAGGTCGAGCGTGCATTCGGCGAGGGCACGCTGTACCAGTACCTGCTGGTACTCAGCGGGCGCGACTTCGGCGCCGACGATCCACGCATCGTCGCCGCAGCGGCGCGGCTCGCCGAGTCGATTGGACGGCTGCCGCTCGTGCGCTCGGTCGAGACGCCGTGGAACACGCCGCGTCCCGAGCTGCTCGCACCCGGCCGCCGCACCGCGCTCATCGTGGTGACGCCACGCATCAACGCCTATCTCGAGGCCGAGCGCTTTACCGCCGAGCTGCGCGGCGCGATCGCCGCCGCGCAGCTGCCTCCCGAGGTCTCGCTCGAGGTCACCGGGACGACCGCGGCGATCCACGCGATGGATATCCAGTCTTCTTTTGACCTGCTCGCGGCCGAGCGTGTCGGACTTCCGCTCACGCTCGTCATCCTTCTGATCGTGTTCGGCGCGCCGCTCGCGGCGCTGCTACCGATCGCCCTCGCGCTGGTCGCGGTCTCGATCGGGTTCTCGGGGCTGTACGCGCTCCATGCCTGGACTCCGGTTACGGTCTTCGCCGAAAACGTGGTCTCGATGATCGGGCTCGGGGTGGGAGTGGACTACGCACTGTTCGTGGTCAGCCGATACCGCGAGGAGCTCGCGACCGGCAAGAGCCGAATCGAAGCGGCCATTGCCGCGACTCGCACCGCCGGACACTCGGTGCTGTTCTCGGGCGCGACGGTCGCGGTGGGATTCCTCGCGCTGTTTCTGGTCAATGCCCCGTTCCTTCACACCATCGCTCTCGGCGGCGTCTTCGTGGTGGCGGGGGCGGTGGCAGCTTCGCTCACTCTGCTCCCCGCACTGCTGGTCGTGCTCGGTCCCGCGCTGATGTGGCCCCGGCAGCTCGCGGCATCGGGAGCGCCGGACCGGCGTGGCAGCCAGTTCTGGACCACATGGACGAGCGCGGTCATGCGTCGTCCGTGGGCCGCGCTGGTGCTCGCCTCACTCGTGCTGGCGGTGTTCGTAGTCCCGGCAGCGCGCATTCGTTCGTGGAATATCGGCGCGGCACATCTGCCGGCCTCGGACGAGGCGCGTCGCGGCTACGAGCGGCTGGCGCAGGATTTCCCGCGCGGGTGGATGTCGCCGATCGTGGTGCTGATCGAAGCGGCCGAGGGACACACGGTCTGGGAGCCCGAGAGTCGCAGCGCGATCCTCGCGCTCGCGGATTCTCTCTCTCTCGATCCACGCAGCGGCACGGTGCTGGGGATTCACCGGATCGTCGGGCTCCTCGACCCCTCGCAACTTCCGGCGCTCCCCGCGTCGATGCGTGCTGCAGTGAGCCGGGTGGTGAGCTCCGACGGCCGGGTCGGGATCCTCGCACTCATGACTCCCGGCCCACCCGAAGAGCGCGCGACCATGGCCTACGTGCGCGAGCTGCGCACCCGCCACTGGCCCGCACTCGCCGCCGCGGGGCTGGACGTGCAATGGGGAGGATTCGCCGCGGTACTGGTGGACTTCGATCGCGAGCTGTTCGGGCGCCTGCCATGGGTGGTGCTCGCAGTGGTGCTCACCACGTTCATCGTGCTCGCGATCCTGTTTCGATCGCTGGTGCTGCCGCTCAAAGCCACCCTGCTCAACACCGTCTCGGTGCTGGCCGCCTATGGATTCCTCGTGCACGTCTTTCAGGATGGACGAGGCGCGCGCTTTATCGGGCTCGATCCGCCGGGAGGGCTCAACGCCTTCGTGGTGGTGATGCTGTTCACGATCCTGTTCGGGCTCTCGATGGACTACGAGGTGTTCCTGCTGAGTCGGGTTCGCGAGGAATACCTGGCGAGTGGCGACAATGCGCGCGCGGTGGCGCTCGGGATCGGCGGAACCGCAGGGATCATCACCAGCGCGGCGCTGATCATGATCTCGATCTTCGCCTCGTTCGGATTCACGCGGCTCGTCCCGACGCGCGAGTTCGGGCTCGGACTCGCCTTCGCGGTTGCGCTCGATGCCACGCTCATCCGTCTGGTGATGGTTCCCGCGCTGATGGCGATCTCGGGTCGCTGGAACTGGTGGCTCCCGGGGAGGCGCGGGGCTACCCTCGCCAGGGGCGGAAAAGACTGAAAGCCAATTGGGAAAGGGGGGCCTGGCAATGGACGGTCGCAAGATCCTCAGGTTCGCGGTGGTCCTGGTTTCCTTCATGTACGTTGCTGTCGTATTCGCGCAAGCGACCACCGGCAAGAGCCACCGACCCGGTACGCCGGTCTCGGGGTTCGACACTGAGATTCGGCAGCACTCGCAGGCGATGCTCGAGGAAGGGCGGCGCATCTTCCGGTACGACACGTTTGGCGATGAGGGCTTCTGGGGCGACGCCTTGCAATTGCACAGGGCAATCGAAGGTGAGAAGCACGGCGGTGTTGGCACCGGCGTGAGCCCCAAGACCGCGCTTGCGGTTGGTTTGAAGGTCGACGTGGATGCGCTGCCCGCCGGGCTACAGAGCCAGCTCAAAGCCGGAAAAATGGATCTCGACGACCCGGCGATCACATTGGCGCTGCTCAAGCTCAACGCCGTGGTCGGTGTCACCGGCCACCTCAATGCGGATGGCAGCCTCAAGTCGATCGGCCTGCAATGCGCCTTCTGTCACTCCACCGTGGATAACTCGCTCGCGCCCGGCATCGGACATCGCCTCGACGGCTGGGCGAATCGAGACCTCAACGTGGGTGCCATCATTGCCCTGGCTCCGAATCTGCAGCCGTTTGCCGATTTGCTGAAGGTAGACGTGTCCACGGTCAAGAAGGTGCTCGCGAGCTGGGGGCCGGGACGCTTCGATGCCCAACTCGACAAGGATGGAAAAGCATTCCGTCCCGACGGCCAGCAGGCGGGAACGCTCATCCCGCCCGCTTTCGGGCTCGCCGGCGTCAATCTGCATACCTGGACCGGGTTCGGCTCGGTCTCGTACTGGAATGCCTACGTTGCAGCCACCGAGATGCATGGGTCGGGCACCTACTTCGACGCGCGACTCAAGGACGCCACGCAGTTTCCGGTCGCGGCCCGTTCGGGCTCATGGAACACGCGAGGTACTCCCGACCAAATCAGCTCCAAGCTCGCAGCCCTTCATTTCTACCAGCTCGCCATCCCGGCGCCGAAGCCGCCCGCGGGATCTTTCGCGGCCCAAGCCGCCTCGCGCGGCAAGGCGTTGTTCGATGATAAGGCGCGCTGCGCGAGCTGCCACGTGCCGCCGCTGTTCACGGAGCCTGGCAACAACCTGCACGTACCCTCGGAGATCGGTATCGACTCGTTCCAGGCGGATCGCTCACCCACACACGCCTACCGGACGGCACCACTCCGCGGTCTGTGGACGCACCAGAAGGGTGGTTTCTATCACGACGGCCGGTTCGCCACACTGAACGAAGTCGTGGACCACTACGATTCCTTCTTCAGACTCGGGCTCACTGATCACGAGAAAAGAGATCTGATCCAGTACCTGCTCAGCTTGTAGCATCGGAGGGTGGCTGCCGTGCATCCGCTCTCTCGCGACCTGAAGGCACGGCAAAACCTGGGCGGCCTGGGCCGACTCCGGCACGTCGAACCCGACCCAGGGCCGGATAAAGGCTCTCGACCGGTGAGTGACCGCGGCACACCGTAGCCGCCATGAGAACGGCAGAAGCGCTAGGCACGTCGTTTCGTCGGGAGGTGCCTTGCGCGTTTGGCGGAGCGGCGTCTCCGCTCCGCGTCAGCGATATTCGAAGAGCACGAAGCCGTCGTAGGAGCGTCCGGGACCAATCAGGAACTCGGTCCACGGCATGGTGACGACCCGACCCGTCAGGCTCGAGGCATGCAGGAACGTCCGCCCGTTCCATAGCATCGATTCATGCACGACGTCGAGTCCGTCGGACATCCTGGCCACCCGGACGAACGCGACACCCACGGCGGCCGGAAGTCGGCCCTGATCGTGCCAGCTCGCGAACTGAGAGCCGAGAGCGCGCGGCACGAAGTAGACCCTGCGCGTGCGGCTCCAATCGATCGGGATCCAGCGCCCGCCGCCGACTCTCCGGTTGAGAACGACCGTCCGGCTCCGGCATTCAGCACCGCCGACCCGCTTCGTGATGTCGCGATAGTAGGGAGATGAGTCGAGCCGGTCGGTGGTGAAGTGGAAACGCGTCGCGTACGAGATCCGGCCGCCACGGTAATTGGCGAGTGCCATGGCTTCGCGTTCGCCGCCCGTTTCGCGCGCGTGCGCGAGCGCGGCGGACACCAGGTTCAGGACGGCGCAGTCCGTGGTCCGGAACTCGATGACGGGGTCGGTGTCGGGCGGCGCCTCCTCGCCGAGCGGCCCGAGTTGGTAGGGCGTTCCCACCTGCAGAAAGGCCCAGGCCGCGACCCGTGGACCGATATCCCATGTTGCGAGGCTCCCGGCGATTTCGGCTCTTTGTGCGCCGTCGAGATCGGCGAGACGGGGAAGCGTCGCGTCGGCGAGTGCCAGGGGGTCCTTTCGGTCCAGCGCGCGCTCGAGCGCCTCGGGGATCGCCTCTGATCGCGCGCCCGCGACCGCGGCGCCGGACGGTGCCTGGTTAGCCACGGACGCGCGCTCGGTCCCGCAGGGGCTCGCAGACATCACGCCGATGGCCAGTGTCGCCAGCAGGACGTGGATGAGGCATGTTGAGACCGGAAGCCGAGCCGCGAAAGCCCTCATGAGGAAGGTTCTGGCTTGTGAGTTCATGGCGCCACACAATACGTCCGAATCCGGCGCTGGCATGTCATGAATCGAAGGCGGAGGCACTCGCACTCAGATGGGAGAGCCGGCTCGATCCCTCGAGGACTTCGACGCCGCCGTCGCCGGCCAGTCCGACAACTCGCAGTTCTATCGAGGGCGCTCGCTGGCGCGCTCGGTTGTCGGCAACCCCGAAGGCGCACTCGCGGACGCAGAGCAACTCGTGACGCTGTCGCCGCAGGTGGCCACGTCCTACTATGCACGTGGCATCGCGCTCGCAAGGCTCGGGCGGGATTGGGAGGCGCTTTGGGATTTCGATGAAGCGCTGGGACGTCAGCCGGAGCTGGTCTACCCGTTGTTCGCAAGAGCCGACGCATTCGAGAGACTGGGTCGATACGATCAGTCCGTTGCCGACCGCGAGGCGGCGATGTGCAGACAGATGGAGCAGAGTGGCTGCGCAGCGTGTCTTGATCCGTTTCGCTACTGAGGCAAGGTGCCTATGTACTGTCCGAGCTGCGGACTCGAATATCGAGAAGGCGTGACCGCCTGCAACGATTGCGGTGCGATCCTCACCCAGGATCCTCCCGAGGCGGAGCCGGAGCCGCGCCCGGAGTGGTTGGATCTCGAGACCGTGCTCGAGTCGAGCGACCCGGCGCTGTTACCTGTGGTGCGGTCCCTTCTCGAATCCGAAGGAATTCCGTGTTTCGCGCGCGGAGAACTGCTTCAGGATTTTCTCGGGTGGGGGCGCATGTTGGGGACCAACCTCATCACCGGCCCGGTACAGCTTCAGGTGCCGAGAGAGCGGGTCGAGGAGGCTCGACGACTACTCAGCATCATGAGAAGCGCCGGGCCGAAGCTCCCTGGTGAGCCTCTCGATGAGTGATCGCGAGGACGGCGAAACCATGGCCCTTGACGAGGCTTCGCGCTTCCGCTCAGGAATCGCCTGAAGGCTCGGTCTCCCTCTCGAGATCCTGCTCGGAAGATTGACATTGCGTGGGCCGCATCGGGAGTAGCTTCCTTTTCATTCCCCTACCAAGTTGTTGTTGGACGCGGTGGCCGCAGAATCCCCCGTCCGGTCATGTTCGCTCCGCGCCCTTACCCCTTAGACTCCCTGTGTGCCGCAGGGGGGAAGGAGCGATTCGTCATGCATTGTGTGGGGAAGGTATGCCGTTCCGCTTTTCGGTTCTCGTCTCTCGTAGCAGGAATACTGCTTCTCAATGCAGGTGCGCTGCCCCCCGCAGTGCAAGCCGCATCCCCGATGGTGATCAGCCAGGTCTACGGTGGCGGCGGTAACGCCGGAGCGCCGTACCACAACGACTACATCGAGATCTTCAATCGCGGCAGCGTCGCGGTCGATGTCACTGGCTGGTCGGTGCAGTACGCCGCCGCGGCCAGCGGCAGCTGGTCGGCGACGGCGCTGTCGGGTGTGATCCCCGCCGGCGGCTACTACCTCGTGCAGGAGGTTGCGGGTGCGGGCGGAGGTGCGAGCCTGCCGACTCCTGACGCAACCGGCAGTATCAGCATGAACGCGACGATGGGAAAGGTGGCGCTGGTCAGCAGCATTACGATTCTGACCGGCACCTGCCCGACGGGCGGCGGCATCGAGGACCTGGTCGGATATGGTGCGGCGAACTGCTCGGAGACCTCACCGACCGGATCGCTGAGCAATACCAACGCGGGCATTCGCAACTCCGAAGGCTGCGAGGACACCGACAGCAACCTCGCTGACTTCACTGCTGCCGCCCCGCTACCGCGAAACAGCGCGTCGGCGCTTCACTCGTGTCAACACGTCATCGGCATCACGGTGGATCCGTTGGGAAGTGGAAGCGTGGCGATTGTGCCGGACCAGCCGTCCTACACGCACGGGAGCAGCGTGCAGCTCACCGCGACACCGACGCTCGGCAACCACTTCGTAAACTGGACGGGCGATGTGATCGGTTCGACCAATCCGGTGTCGTTGCTGATGAACGGCGACAAATCGGTGGTCGCCCACTTCGCGACCAACGGCCCGGCCAGTCTCGTCGTCATCAGCCAGATCTATGGTGGCGGCGGCAACACCGGAGCGCCCTACCACAACGATTATATCGAGCTCTACAACCGTGGAAATGTCGATGTCGACATCACGGGATGGTCGGTGCAGTACGCAGCGAACACCGGCGACACCTGGTTCTCGACCAACCTGATCGGGGTGATCGCCCCCGGCAAGTACTTCCTGATCCAGGAAAGGGAGGGTGCGGGGGGCGGCGCGAGCCTGCCGGCGCCCGATATGATCGGCGACATCGCGGTGAGCGCCATCACCGGCAAGGTCGTGCTGGTGGACAATACCGTGCTTCTGATCGGCGGCTGCCCGAGCGGCGGCGGAGTAAGGGATTTCGTCGGCTATGGTGCGACGGACTGCTCGGAGACTTCGCCCACCGCGGGACTCGACAATCTCACTGCCGCCTTCCGGAACAGCGGCGGCTGCGATGACACCGAGAACAATCTGCTCGACTTCTCGTCGGCAGCTTCCGCACCGCGCAACAGCTCCACGCCGTTCAACATGTGCGCCGTCTGGGTAGAGGTGGGGGACCGCATCAGCGAGTTCTCGCTCGAAAACGCGGTGCCCAACCCGGTGAGCGGGGCGCTGCGCGTCCGGTATGCACTGGCGCGCGAGGCCAGGATTCGGCTCGAGGTGCTCGACATCCAGGGCCGAGTGGTGGCGACACTGGCGAATGGCACGTTCCCGCCGGGTCGGCGCGAGGCCACCTGGACCGGAGCCGCGAGCGGCGGCATGGCGAGGTCGGGCATGTATTTCATTCGGCTGCAAGTGCCGGGAACGTCGTTCGTGCGGAGAGTCGCCGTGACGAGATAGTCTCGGCCGAGTCGGACTCGATCGACAGGTAGCGCACCGGGGCCACTCCGATTGGAGCGGCCCCCTGCGCTCTTGTGGAGTTTCGAACGAACTGAGACGCCGAGACGGCCTCACGGGTGGACATCGCCGCTGCGATGCGCGAACCTCGCGACCATGGCCCCCATGCTCATCGGGATCGCGGGTGTCGCACTGGGTCTGGCGATCCTGTGGGATGCGATCGAAACCGTTCTCGTCCCGCGCCGGATCGGGCGCCGGATCCGGCTCACCCGATATTTCTACGTCGTCACGTGGTACGTGTGGCGCGCGATCGCACGCGCGATCCAGAAGCCGTCGCGGCGCGAGGCACTGCTCGGCTTCTACGGGCCGCTCTCACTCATACTCCTTCTGGTGTGCTGGGCCACGGGCCTGATCGTGGCCTACGCCCTCATGCATCTCGCTGCGACCGCGCATGAAGGGCTGAACCTGGAGCGCTTCCGCACGATGCTCTACCTGAGCGGAGAGACGTTCTTCACCCTCGGCTTTGGGGATATCACGCCCACCACCGAGCTGACGCGTTGGCTCTCGGTGCTCGAGGCGGGGATGGGATTCGCCTTCCTCGGAACGGTAGTCGGATACCTGCCGACGATGTACTCGTCGTTTTCACAAAGGGAGATCGAGATCTCCCTGCTCGATGCGCGGGCGGGTTCCCCGCCGACCGCTGCCGAGTGCCTGAGCCGCATGCCCGCGTTCGGCGAGCGCGCGTTGAGCGAGGATATCCTGCGCGGCTGGGAGCGCTGGTCGGCGCAGCTGCTCGAGACCCATATCTCCTATCCGCAGCTTGCCTACTACCGATCGCAGCACAGCAACCAGTCATGGCTCGGGGCGCTCACCGCGATCCTCGACTCCTCGGCGCTCATCCTGGCGCGGCGCGAAGCCCAGTCCGCCCATCAGGCCCAGCTCACGTTCGCGATGGCTCGCCATGCGCTGGTCGACATCACGCACATCTTCGTGCCGCGCTTCAGGCCCGGAGCGGCCGATCGACTGACGGCCGAGGAATTGCGGCGACTGCGCGCGCACCTTTCAGGCACGCCGGTCAGCCTGCCGGCTTCGGAGGAATTCGAGAAGCTCCTGACCGAGCTCAGGCGCCTGTACGAGCCGTACGCACAGGTGCTGGCCCAGCATCTGCTGATCGAGCTTCCGCCCTGGATTCACGCGAAGACGCGCCCGGACAACTGGCGCGGCGGGCCGTGGGACCGGATGCTGAGCGCGAGAGCGGCTGCCGCGCTCCCCGGCGACGAGCACTTCTAGGCATCTTCCGGATCGCGCCGCCGCCGACTAGAACTTGGAGTGCCTGGCGACCACCACCGCGTCGAGTGCAATCAGCTGCAGGCGACCGTTCAGGGCCGGACCGGAGGCGGGTCCATGCAGCGACGTGGTCGCGGTGAGGCGCACCTTCTTGCCTGCGAACAGCTGAGCCACGCGTGAGTCGCCGTCCACCGTGACCCGCACGGTGTCGGTC